>NZ_JAERUC010000080.1 GCF_016745505.1 Streptomyces silvae
GCATCGAGGACTACAAGGTCCTGAAGAACAGCTGCCCGGCGACCGACACGGTCGCGGGCACGGCGTACGCCCTCTGCGGCAGCAACTGGTGGAGCTACGACACCCCGGCCACCATCGCCACGAAGATGGACTACAAGAGCGAGCAGGGCCTGGGAGGCACCTTCTTCTGGGAGCTCAGCGGCGACACGTCGGACGGTGAGCTGATCCGGGCCATCAACTAGCCCCGACGGGGTACACGACCCGCAGGGCGGGTCAGGGGTGGGGTGCCGGGCGGGCGCCCCACCCCACCCGTCGTCCCTGGGTCACATCAGTCCGGCCTGGGTGACGAACATGGCGAGGACGACGACGAGCGTCCAGCCCAGGATGTGCTCCAGGACCTTCGGCCCGTCCTTGGGGCCGCCGGTACGGGCGCGGGCGTGGGTCCGGTTCTCGGCTGTGGTCGCGGTCATGGCATCTCGCTCGGTCGCTCGGCTGTGGTCGTCCCCCGTGACCCGACCACAGTGCCAGCGCGGGCGGGCACGACGGTAGAGACCCGGATCACAGCGGCGGGCCCGACCGGAAGCCGCCGGTCCGCTTCTTCCCCGGCACCACACGGGAAGCGCGGGATCCCGGCCGTACGGACTGTGGGGGACGCCACAGGGCGCGGCCCAGGGCCCGGCCCTCGCGCGCGGCGGGGCCCGGCCCGTACTGCGGAGTCCCGCCCGGCTCAGGAGCGGAGCTTCCTCAGCTCCGCGGCGAGGGAGCTGATGGCCGCGGGGTTGCGCGGGCTCTCGACGAGGTCCACGTAGTCGAGGACGACGATCCGGTCGTTCTTGACGGCGGAGACGTTCGCGAGCGGCGCGTAGGACTTCAGGAACGCCCGCTTCCGCTCCGCGGTGGTGTCCCCGTAGTTGTTGATCACGATGACCTCGGGGTCGCGGGCGACGACGGTCTCCCAGCCCACCGTGGTCCAGCTGTCCTTCAGGTCCTTCATGATGTGGTCGCCGCCGGCCTTGGTGATGATGTCGTGGGGGCCCGCGTAGGCACCGGAGGTCAGGGGCTTGTCCTGGCCGTCGTCGTAGAGGAAGACCCGCGGGCGGTCGGCGCCCTTCGGGGCCTTGGCCTGCGCCTCGGCCACCTGCTTGCGGAACGAGGCGATGAGCGCGCCGGCCCGGTCCTCGACATCGAAGATCCGGCCGAGGTTCCGCAGGTCGGTGTACAGCGCGTCGAGCGGTGCCATCACCCCGCGGGCCTTGCCCTGGCCGTTCCGGCACGACTCGCTGAGCAGGTACGAGTCGACGCCCACCCGCTCCAGCGCGGCGGGGGTGAAGCCCTCGCCCTCGCTGAAGCCGTAGTTCCAGCCGGCGAAGACGAGATCGGCGCCGGCGTCCAGGACCAGCTCCTTGTTGATCTGCTCCTTCGACAGCCACTTCGTCTTCCCGTAGCCGTCCTTCCAGGGGACGGAGGTCAGGTCCCCCTTGTCGTCGGGCATCACATAGCCGGCCATGTGGTCCTCGAGCCCGAGCGAGAACATGATCTCGGTGATGCCGACGTCATTGGTGACCACCCGCTGCGGCGCCTTGTCGTACGTCTTCTTCTCGCCGCAGTTCTCGACGGTCACCGGGTAGTGGCCGCCGGCCGCCGGGGCGCCGTCCCCCTCCCCTCCTCCCGGGGCGACGTCCGCTCCGCAGCCGGCGAGGGACAGGGAGAGGGCGAGGGCGAGCGCGGCGGGGCGTACGAGGTCACGCATGGCGGTCAGGACTCCTTGGGCTGGACGGGGACGGGACGGGGCGCTCACGCGGAGGGGAGGCGGTCGAAGAGCAGCTGTACGGCGCCGGTCTCGGGGTGCGGCACGCGGTGCGCGCGTACGCCGAAGACGCCGGCCAGCAGCTCGGGCGTGAGGACGTCGTGGGGCGCGCCGGAGGCGACGATCCGCCCGGCGTCGATGACATGGAGGAGGTCGCAGTGCAGTGCGGCGAGGTTGAGGTCGTGCAGCGCGGTGAGCACGGTCAGTCCGCTGCCGCGCACCAGCGCGAGGACCTCCAACTGCTGGGCGATGTCGAGGTGGTTGGTGGGTTCGTCGAGCACCAGCACCTGTGGCTGCTGGGCGAACGCACGGGCGATCAGGACCCGTTGCTTCTCCCCGCCGGAGAGGGTGAGGAAGCCGCGGCCGGCCAGATGGCCGGCGCCGACGTCCTCCAGCGCGGTCGCGCAGATCCGGCGGTCCTCGTCGGTGGCGCGGGCCACCGCGCCCTGGTGCGGCTGGCGGCCCATGGCCACGATCTCGGCGACGGTGAAGTCGAATTCCGCGGCCACCTCCTGGGGAAGGGCCGCCAGCCTGCGCGCGCTCTCCCTGGCCGTCATGGCCCGCAGGTCGTCGCCGCCGACGCGGACCGAGCCGGCCGAGGGGCGCAGGGCACGGTAGACGCAGCGCAGCAGGGTCGACTTGCCGCTGCCGTTGGGCCCGACGAGGCCGACGACCTGCCCACTGCCCGCGCGCAGTGTGACGTCCTCGACGAGGCGCGCGCCGGCGATCTCGACGGTGAGCGTGTCGATGTCGATCTGCATCAGACGCCTCCGAAGGTGTAGGTGCGGCGGCGCATGAGCAGGACGAAGCACGGCACCCCGATGGCGGCGGTCAGTACGCCCACGGGCAGTTCGGCGGGCGCGAGCACCACGCGGGAGAGGATGTCCACCCAGATCAGCAGGACGGCGCCCGCCAGGGGTGCGACGGCCAGCAGCCGGCGGTGGTCCGCGCCGACCAGCATCCGTGCGGCGTGCGGGACCATCAGGCCCACGAAGCCGATCGCCCCGCTGACCGCGACCACCGCACCGGTGACGGCGGCGGAGACGAGGAAGAGCTCCTTGCGCAGGCGCCCGGCGTCCACTCCCAGGGCGGCCGCCGTCTCGTCGCCCATGGCGAGGGTGTTCAGGCGCCGTGCCGACCAGCCGAGGTGGGCGAGTCCGCAGAGCACGACGCCGGCGGCGATCGGCACGGACGACCAGGTGGCGCCGCCCAGGCTGCCGAGCAGCCACATCATCGCCGACCGTGCCGCCTCGCCCCGTTCGGCGGCGAACACCATGAAGGTGGTCACGGCCGAGAATCCGTAGTACATCGCGGTGCCGGTCAGCACGAGCCGGAGCGGTGTCAGCCCCCGGGGGGTCCGGGCGATCGTGTACACCAGCACCATGGCGAGGAGCGCGGAGAGGAAGGCCGCCGTGGACAGCGCCCAGACGCCGAGCGCCCCGAAGGCCCCGAAGATGAGCACGGCGTTGGCCCCGACCGCCGCGCCGGAGGAGATGCCGAGGACGAACGGATCGGCGAGCGCGTTGCGCACCATGGCCTGCACGGCGACACCGACGGCCGCCAGGCCCGCCCCGACGACCGCGGCGAGCACGGAGCGCGGGAAGCGGAGCTCCCAGACGATGGTGTACGAGGAGACCTCGTCCGGGGCGATGACGCCACCGGTCAGCCCCGCCCACAGATGGTGCAGCACCTCACCCCACGAGAGCCCCGACGCGCCGATCCCCGCCCCGCAGGCGAGGGACACCGGGAGCGCGACGCACAGGCCGGTCACGAGGAGGGGCAGGGGGACGCGCTCGGGCGGTATTCGGTCGGGGGGCGTGGCCACAGGCGGACAACTTTCGCCTCGGGCCGTGCCTACGTCATCCAAGGAGCGGCTCGGGACGCCAGGCGCCGTTCGCAGCGCCTCTCGCAGTCCACGGCGATCAACAGGAGCTTCGCCACCGCGGGTGATCGGGCTTACGGAACCACGTGCCGGGTTCCGCCTACCGTTGCGGGTCAGCGCCGGACTTCGACCGGACTTCCCCCACGAGGCGTCTGCAGCCTAGCGCGTGCTCCGGGGCCGCCCGTCAGGGGGAAGCGCCGGCAGCCGTGGCGCATGTTTCCGGCCACCACGGGCCACCCGGGGCACCCAATTAAGTCAGTTGATTGACTTAAACGGAGGGAGCGATGTCTAGTTGCCCGGGAAGGCGATCCCAGGAAGGCAGTTGACGACATGGCGAACAGAACCGAGCCTCGCACCGGCCGCGGTGCCGGCACCCGCGAGGCCATCATGGCGGCGGCCGAGCGCCTCTACGCCGAGCACGGCCTGTCGAACGTCTCCAACCGGCAGATCGGCGAAGCGGCGGGTCAGGGCAACAACACCGCCGTCAGCTACCACTTCGGCAGCAGGGCGACGCTCGTACGGGCCATCATGAGCCGGCACGGCGACGCGATCGACGTGATCCGCACGCGCTACGTGGAGGCCGCGGGCGACAGCACCGACCTGCGGGACTGGGTGCGCTGCTTCATGCGCCCGGTGACCGAGCACAACGCCGCCCTCGGAGTCCCGTCCTGGCACGCGCGTTTCTCCGTGCAGGTCATGACCGACCCCCTGATGCGGGTGCTGGTGGCGGACGAGTCCCTCACCCGCGACAGCCTGCGGCGCACGCTCCAGGGGCTGGGCCGGTGCCTGCACGACATCGTTCCCCCCGAGGCCCGCAAGGGACGCGCCGACATGGCCCGCCATCTGATCGTCCACACCTGCGCGGAGCGCGAGTACGCGCTGGCCGAGGCCCCCGCCGAGGCCGGCTCCTCCTGGGAGCGCACCGCCGACGCGCTGGAGGACGCGCTGGTGGGGCTGCTCGCCGCGCCCACCACCCGCCGCTGAAGGACCACCCGGAACCGACCCATCCCGGAAGGGGACACCATGAAGATCACCGTGGACGAGGAGAAGTGCTGCGGCGCCGGTCAGTGCGTACTGATCGCGCCGGAGGTGTTCGACCAGCGTGACGAGGACGGCATCGTCGTCCTCCTCGACGCCGCACCCCCGGCGGACCGGCACGAGGGGGTCCGTGAGTCCGCCGACCTCTGCCCCGCCGCCGCGATCCACCTCCACGAGGACGCGTGAGCACGCCCTCGGGCGTGCTCGTCGTCGGAGCGGGCGCGGCCGGCCTCGCCGTGGTGGAGGGGCTGCGCCGCAAGGGCTACCGCGAGCGGATCACCCTGCTCGGTGAGGAAGCCGGCCTGCCGTACGACCGCCCGCCCCTGTCGAAGCAGGTGCTGGCCGGGGCGTGGGAGGCGGGGCGCACTCAGCTCCGTACGCGTGACGTACTCGACGCCCTGGACGCCGAGTTCCTCCTCGGCGAGCGTGCGTCGGCCCTCGACGACGCCACCCGCACCGTGCGTACCGCGAGCGGGAGGGAGCTGAAGGCGGACGCCGTCGTGGTGGCCACCGGACTGCGCGCGCGCCGGCTGCCCGGCCTGACCGGCCCTGCGGGTGTGCACGTGCTGCGGACCCTCGACGACGCCACACGGCTGCGCGGGGAACTGCTGGAGGCCAGGCGGGTCGTGGTCGTCGGGGACGGGGTGCTCGGCGCCGAGATCGCCGCCACGGCCCGGCTCATGGGTTCCGAGGTGACGCTCACCGGCCCGCAAGCCGCCCCGATGCGGGCGCAGTTGGGCCACGAGGCCGCCGGACTGCTCGCCGCGCTGCACACCGGGCACGGCGTGCGGCTGCGCCCGGACACCCTGGTGGAGGGGCTCGAGACCTCCGGGGGACGCGTCACCGGTGTCCGCGTGGCCGGCGGCGGGACGATCCCCGCCGACCTCGTCGTCGCGGCCGTCGGCAGCACCCCCGCCACGGACTGGCTGGCCGGCAGCGGGCTCGACCTGGAGGACGGCGTGGTCTGCGACTCCCGGTGCCGCGCCGCCGACGGTGTGTACGCCGCCGGGGACGTGGCCCGCTTCCACCACGAGGCCCTCGGCCGGTCCCTGCGGCTGGAGAACCGCACGAGCGCCACCGAGCAGGCGATGGTGGTCGCGGCGAACATCCTGGGCGAGGACCGCCCCTACAGCCCCGTCCCCTACTTCTGGACCGATCAGCTCGGCGTGAAGATCCAGGTGTACGGGCTGCCCACGCCCACCGCCACGATGCACGTCGTCGAGGGCGACCCGGCGCAGGGCCGGTTCGTCGCCCGGTACGACGACGAGGGCCACCCCGTCGCCGTCCTCGGCTGGAGCATGCCCAAGCAGGCCCGCCTCCACCGACAGCACCTCCTCGACCGTTACGCCCCCGC
Source organism: Streptomyces silvae (assembly GCF_016745505.1). Lineage (GTDB taxonomy): Bacteria > Actinomycetota > Actinomycetes > Streptomycetales > Streptomycetaceae > Streptomyces > Streptomyces silvae. The sequence continues at coordinate 6,061 of NZ_JAERUC010000080.1, forward strand.
GCCCCCGCCCGCGTCCGCTGCCACTCAGCGGTGACCGGAACCCACCTGCCCCCCACCGGAGAAGCCCATGACCAGCACGCCCGCCACCCCCGAAGCCGGCACGCTCGACATCCCCGACTTCCCGCCGCCGCGTTCCCCCGAATGCCCCTTCGCCCCCTCCCCCGACCTGCGGGCGCTGTCCGGGTACGGGCCGCTCACCCGGGTCCGCTCCTGGGGCGACAGCACCCCCTGGGCCGTCACCGGGCACGCCGAACAGAAGGCGCTGCTGTCCGACCCGCGCCTGAGCGTGGAGTTCACACGGCCGGGTTTCCCCAGCCCCGTGGACCCTTCGCACGCCCACGCCGGCAGCACCGATCTGAGCTTCGTCGGCATGGACGACCCTGAGCACGCCCGGCTGCGCCGGATGGTCAGCGGCGCCTTCACCATCAAGCGGGTCGAGGCGATGCGCCCCCGTGTGCAGGAGATGGCCGACGACTTCATCGACGCCATGCTCCGGGGCCCCGGCCGGGCCGACCTCGTCCAGGATCTCGCCCTGCCCATCCCCTCCCTGGTCATCTCCGAGATGCTCGGCGTCCCGTACGAGGACCACGCGTTCTTCCAGAGCAACAGCAAGGTCATCGTGTCCGCCGTGGCCTCCCCGCAGGAACGCGCGACGGCCCACGGCAATCTGGCCGGTTACCTCGACGAGCTCGTCGGCCGCAAGCTCACCGAGCCCGGCGACGATCTCCTCTCCAGCCTCTGCACGCAGATCGAGAGCGGCGAACTCACCCGCCGCGAGGCCGCCACGATGGGCGTGCTGCTGCTCCTGGGCGGACACGAGACCACCGCGAACATGATCAGCCTGGGCACGCTCCTTCTCCTGCAGCATCCCGACCAGCTCGCCCTCATCCGCGACACGGACGACCCCGCGGTCATCCGCACCGCCGTCGAGGAGCTCCTGCGCTACCTCTCCATCGTCCACCTCGGCCGGCGCCGCACCGCCGTGAAGGACATCGAGATCGCGGGTCGCACCATCCGCGCCGGGGAGGGCGTGATCCTCCTCGGCGAACTCGCCAACCGCGACCCCGAGGTCTTCCCCGAGCCCGACCGCCTCGACCTCACCCGCAACGCCCGCCACCACCAGGCCTTCGGGGCGGGCAGCCACCACTGTGTGGGCCAGCCGCTGGCGCGCATGGAGCTCCAGGTCATCTATCCCACCCTCTTCCGCCGCATCCCCACCCTCCGGACCGTCGACGCGCTCGAAGCGATTCCCTTCAAGTACGACGCCGTCATCTACGGACTGCACGCCCTGCCCGTCACCTGGTGACCGCCCGGGCCGGGGCCGGGGCGGCGCACGGGCGCCCCTCGGTCCCGGCCGCCCGGCGCACCGACCGCAGAAGCGGGCGGAAAGCCGGTATCGGCGCTCACAAGCAGCCGAAGGCTGGATATCGCCTCGCAGACACGATTCCGCCGTGCGACTCCTGGGCATGCCTTGGGACAGCCGCCCCGCGGGGGCCGTCCGACTGGGGGAAGTCCCGTGAACCATCTCGGCGTACAGCCCCGCTCCTCGCCCGCACGCCCGGCCGAGCTGGCCCTCCTCGGAAACGTGGAGCATCCGGCCACGCTGACCGTGGGAGATCTGCGCGACGGCTGGGAGCAGCACCGGGCCGAGGTGGTCTTCGACTGCGCCACGAGCGGTCCGCAGCAGCACCGTTTCGAGGGGCCGCTGTTACGCGAGGTGGTCCTCGACGCGCACCCGTTGTTCGACGTCCGGCGGCGCAAGGACCGTTCCCGCTTCGTACTCGCGGTGTCCGGCGGTGACGGGCACCGCACCGTGCTGGCCTGGGCGGAGATCGACGCCGACTTCGGAGACGCCCCCGTGCTGCTGGCCACCCGGCTGGACGGCCGGGACCTGGACACGGCCGGAAGCCAGCTGGTGGTGCCCGTGGACCGGTGCGGTGCCCGCTACGTCAGCGCCATCACCCATGTGTGGGTGGGCGAGTGGGCGGTCCCGGCGTAGGGGACGGGGTGCGGATCAGCTGTGGCCCGCCTCCGCCGGAGCCGGCGCGCTCGGCTCCCGGGGCAGCACGGCGACACCGGGCCCGGTCCGCTACAGCACGCCCGCCTCCCGCGCCGTCCACACCGACGGGATGAGCGGCCGGTAGCCCAGTTCGTGACGGATACGGGTCGTCGACATCACCCCGTGCCAGGGGTCCGGGACGTCCAGGTCGAGCGCCTCCTGCGGCACCGGCAGCCCGTGGAACTGGAAGAGGTCGACCATCGTGACCGGGGCGTCGTCGGCGATGTTGTAGACGCCGTGCGCCCCGGGCGCGTACAGCAGCCGCCGCAGGCCTTGCGCCACATCCACGTGGTGGCCCATGTGCAGGCGCTGCATGGCGGGCCACTTAGGCGCCCACTTCATCACGTCGGCGAGGTGCGGGTCCCCGTCTCCGTACACGAAGGGCAGACGGGCGATGCGGAGGTCGTTCAGGCCCTCCATCGCTCCGAGGGCCTGCTCCGCCTCCCATTTTGACTCCGGATAGGTTCCCCACAGATGCGTGCCGGGGATCGTCCCGTCGCTCTCCACCAGCGCCCTGCCCCGCCCCGCGCCGTATACGAGACCCGTGCTGACCTGCACGAATCGCCGTACACCGGAGGCCACCGCGGCCCGGCCGAGCTCGATGGCCGCGTCGCGGTTCACCGCCCGCGCCTCCTCGTCCGGCACTCCGCGGAACGCGGCGGCGACGTTCACCACCGCGTCCACGCCGGCCGTCGCCCCGGCGAGCACCCCCGCGTCACGCAGGTCACCGACCACCACCTGCGCGCCCAGCTCGGCGAACCGCTCGCCACGCGCCGCGTCGCGCACCAGGACCCGCACCTCGTCGCCGGGCGTCGCGCCCTGCAGCAGCCGCGGCACGAACCGTCGCCCGACCTGGCCTGTCGCCCCTGTCACCAATGTCAGCATGGCCGCCTCCTCGTTGTCGTAGCCATGTCCCCACCGTGGGGGAACCGTGGCGACGACGGGAGAGACGCGTCTGTCCAGGGACCGGCACTCCCTGGATACGGATCCGGTTCCGAGGGATCCTGAAACCGTGGACCGAACCGAACTCGCCGACTTCCTCCGCCGCGCCCGCTCCCGCCTGGCCCCCGGCGACGTGGGCCTGAGCGCGGGCCCGCGGCGCCGCACCCCGGGCCTGCGCCGCGAGGAGGTGGCCCAGCTCGCCGGGATGTCCACGGACTACTACACGCGGCTGGAGCAGCGCCGCGGTTCGCACCCCTCTCGCCAGATGCTCTCCGCCCTCGCCCGTGCCCTGCGGCTCACGGACACGGAACGCGATCATCTGTTCCATCTGGCGGGCGAGGAACCGCCCCGGCCGGGCGGCTCCTCCGGCCATGTCCGCCCGGGACTGCTGCTGATCCTGGACCGGCTGCACGACCTCCCGGCGATGGTGGTGAGCGACTGGGGCGAGGTGCTCGCGCAGAACGCCATGGCGGTGGCCCTGGCCGGCGGTGACCACACCGGGACGAATCTGATCCGCAGCTGGTTCACGGTGCCGGGCACGCGTGACCTGTCCCCGCCCGAGTACCACGAGCAGCACGCCCGCGCGCACGCGGCGAGCCTGCGGGCGGTCGTCGCGGCCCGGCCCGATGACCCCGGCCCGGCCGCGCTCGTGGCCGAACTCCGGTCCGCGTCGAAGGAGTTCGAAGCGCTGTGGAAGTCGCACGACGTCCTGGCGCGCCGCCCGTCGCCGAAGCGGTTCCTGCACCCGGTGGTCGGCCTGCTCGAACTCGACTGCGACGTGCTGCTCAGCGACGGGCACAGCCAGCAGCTCATCGTGCACTCGGCACGGCCGGGCACACCGGCGTACGAGCGCCTCGAACTCCTGAGGGTCATCGGCCTCCAGGACCTGAGCCCGGACCCGCAGGATCAGCCGCCGCCCCACCACACGATCCCCTGACGGTCCCGGTGGTGGAGCGGGCGGGCGGGCTTGAGCTTTCCGTTCTCAGACCAGACCGAGCGACCGCAGGACGCTGCGCTGGCCCGCGGTCGGGTCCGCCGGCCAGTAGAGGTAGCAGACGCCTCCCGTGCCGCTCCTGACCGCGCCGTTCGCGTCATAGCGCTTGGTCCTCAACCAAATATTTTCCCACTCCCGCCGGCGGTAGACGCGGCGTACCGCGTCGTTGGACGGCGACGCGGGGTCGTTGGCGATCACGTCGCCGTCGGCCGTGAAGCCGATGACGGTCATCAGGTGACCGGAGGTCCCGTACCCCGCCCCCGTCAGCTCCTCCTTGAGGAACGACTGCGACGTGATGACCGGGATACCCGCCGCGATCAGCTTCTCCACGTCGGTCAGCGACCCGAGCCGGGTGACCACGGCGTTCATGTCCTTGTACGTCGCGGCGTAGGCGGCGTTGAAGGGCCAGTTGCCGCATCCGTCGTACTGGTAGTCGAAGGTGTACCGGGCCGCGTGGCAGACCTGGGGGTCGGCGATGCCCGGCTTGACCCAGGACAGGTCCTCGGCGGTGGGCCTGCGGCCCCAGTACTCGATGATCATCTGCGAGGAGGTGGGGCTGCACCAGGCCTCGCCCCCGTTGTCGTACTCCGGGTACTCCCCCACATGGACGTTCTGCGAGTAGCGGGGCACCGCCAGTTCCCGGGCGACGCCGGGAGCCGTGGCGGGGACGGTGAAGCGGTCGGGGACGTCCGAGCCCATGGCGCCGACCCGGTGGACCGTGGGCGTGAGCCGGGTGCCGGGCGTGCGGTGGAGGGTGAGCCGCAGCCGGTAGGAGACCAGCCGGAGCCCGCTCGCCGCGTCGTCCAGGGACAGCGTGTCGGTCCAGACCGTGCTCCTGCCGTCGGTCTGGTCGTCGACCGAGGTACGGCGGATGTCCGTGTCACCGGAGGCCCAGCGGCCCATCACGTACCAGGGTGTGTCCGTCCCGTCCGCGTAGCCGGCGCGCAGCTCGATCTGGATCCAGGTGCCCTTCGGGGCGCGGGCGTTCCAGGAGGCGATCACCTCGGTGGCGGGGACGGCGAGGCGGTGGACCGGGGAGGTCCAGGTCGCGTACTCCCAGGTGCTGGTCGTGCCCGTGTGCGGGTCGGTGTAGTCGGTGCGTCCGGCGGGGGCGGAGATCTCCAGGCCCGCCCGGCGTCCGGCGACGGCCCGGGTCCCGGCGGACGAGCCGCAGCGCCATTCGGTGTACGTACTCCAGAAACGGTTGTCCACGAGCGAGTCCGCCGCCGGTGCCGATGAGGTGCGGGTGGGTGCGGCGCCCGCCGGGCCGGCGGAGGCCACGGCGCCCGCCCCGGCCGCGGCCGCGAGCGCGGCGGTGAGCACGGTCCTGCGTGAAGTCGGTCTGGTCATGGGCGGACCCCCGGTCGTTGGCGGATTGGGCTGCGGGTGCCGATCGGTGCGCCAACTATCGCGGGTCGATGCCGCATCCGGCCAGTGATTCGCCCCGTGCCGCGCCATCAATATTGGTCTGGTCCACTGGCGTGACCTGGGCGGGCCGACCGGACCCGCGGGGACGCGCCGCGGGCTCCTAGGGTGGGGACATGAACGACCTGACGGACCTCGCGCGCCGGCTGCGCTCCCTGCCCCCGTCCTGCGGGCCGGTGCGGCTGGTCGCGGTCGACGGGCACGCGGGGTCCGGCAAGAGCACCTTCGCCAGCCGGCTGGCCGCGGCGCTCGGCGGCGCGCCCGTGCTGCGCCTGGACGACCTCGCCACCCATGAGGAGCTCTTCGCCTGGACGGACCGGCTGCGGGCGCAGGTCCTGGATCCGCTCGCGCGGGGCGCGTCCGCGCGCTACGCCCCGTACGACTGGACGGCCCGGTGCTTCGGACCGCCGAGGACGCTGGACCCGGCCCCTGTGATGCTGATCGAGGGGGTGGGTGCCGGGCGCGCCGCGGTCCGGCCGTTCCTCGCGGGGCTGCTGTGGATGGAGGGCGACCGCGAGGCGTCCTGGGAGCAGGGCAGACGTCGCGACGGGCCCGGCCTCGCGGAGTTCTGGGACGGCTGGGTCCTCGCGGAGCACCGGCATTTCGCCGACGATCCCTCGTACCCCTTCGCGGACGCGGTGGTACGGAGGATGCCCACGGGATACATGTGGCTGGAAGGTCCTCACCCGACAGCGGTGACGAGTCGGATCGTCACGGACAGTGAAGCCTGAGGGCCGCCATACCGGTCAGTACGAAAAAGCCCCGAAGCCGCCCCAACTCGGCTTGACCGAGGGGCCGTACAGGTCTTACGTTCTCAATGTGCGGCTTTTCGGAGCCCCCGCAGACGCGAAGCCCCCGGTTGTTCCCCCGTGATCGGGGGCTTCGTTCTGCCCTCGCACCCCCGCCGGCCCGGCCCCTCCACTCACCCTCGGTCACCGCGGACGAAGCGCCGGTTACGTACTTAACCGCTCACTCCCTGTGCAGGTACGATGCGTCGCGGGTGTGGTCAATTCCCGTCCCCGGCGCGGTGATTAGCCGTGCCGAGCTGGGCATGCTGTGCGGGCGGGACATTCTGGGGGCACGGTTTGTGGGGGACCTGATGGACATCGGCACGCCGGGCACACAGGCCCCGGCCGACCTTGCCTGGCTGCGGGGGGTGGACGCCTACACCATGGGGGCGTACCCGCAGGCCGAGGAGGAGTTCAGAACGGCGGTGCGGTTCGACCCCGGCATGGCGGACGGCTGGCTGGGGCTGCACGCGCTGCGGATCGACACCACCACGGCGCTGTTACGCATGTACCGCCACCGCGACCGCTTCGGCGAGCAGCGCGCCCGCCACCGCCGTACGCTCAACTCGTGGTACTGGCTGGGGTGGTGGGTGCAGCCGGTGCTGGAGAGCCCGCGCGATCTGCTCCTCGCGCACGCCTCGCACTGGCTGGACGGCCGCCATGTGCCGGAGCTGGACAGGGCGCTGGCGGGTCTGCCGCCCGTCGACACCGATCCCCAGGTCCGCTTCCTGCACGCCTGCCGCTCCTATCTGGTGAAGGACTGGGACCAGCTCGTCCGCACCACGGAGCAGCTCATCGACGATCCGCTGCTCGGCATCGAGGCGGGGCTCTTCGGCGGCATGGCCCGGGTGCGCCTGGAGATGTACGGGCAGGCGGAGCCCCTGCTGTCCGCCGCGCTGATGCGCTGCCGCAGCGAGCAGCCGCAGCGCAAGGAGCTGCGCTACTGGCTGGCGCGTGCCCATGAGGGCACCGGCCGGAGCGCGGCGGCCCTGCCGCTCTACCGCGCGGTGCACCGCGTGGACCCGGCCTTCATGGACACCTCGGCCAGACTCGCGGCGATCTCCGAGGGCGACGGCTACGACGAGGCCGGCGACCTCGCCGCAGTCTCGCTGGCCGGCTTCGGCGCGGACGGCTCGGGTACGGAGGCGCAGACGGACGCCGACCTGGGGCTCACCACCGACCTGGTCGACGGCCGTGAGCCCTGGCTCGGCGGCGACCCGCAGGTCATGCCCGGGGCCGTGGCGCCCCCGTCCGGGGCCGGCGGTGGAGCGCGGGAGAAGCCGGGGGCGCCCCGGGCCGCCGCCTTCCCCGCGGGGCCGAGCGACCCGGCGATGCTCGCCGAGGCGCTCGCGGAGCTGGAGCGCATGGTCGGTCTCGAACCGGTGAAACGCCAGGTCAAGGCCCTGTCCGCACAGCTGAACATGGCGCGCCTGCGCGCGGAGCAGGGGCTGCCGGTGCAGCCGCCGAAGCGCCATTTCGTCTTCTCCGGACCGTCCGGCACGGGCAAGACGACGGTCGCCCGGATCCTGGGCCGGGTCTTCTACGCCCTCGGTCTCCTCGGCGGCGACCACCTGGTGGAGGCCCAACGGTCCGACCTGGTCGGCGAGTTCCTCGGGCAGACCGCGGTGAAGGCCAACGAGCTGATCGATTCGGCGCTCGGCGGGGTGCTGTTCGTGGACGAGGCGTACAGCCTCTCCAACTCCGGTTACAGCAAGGGAGACGCGTACGGGGACGAGGCCCTTCAGGTCCTCCTCAAGCGCGCCGAGGACAACAGGGACCATCTGGTGGTCATCCTCGCCGGCTATCCGGAGGGCATGGGCCGGCTGCTCTCCACCAACCCGGGGCTCTCCTCGCGCTTCACGACCCGGGTCGACTTCCCGAGCTACCGCCCCCTCGAACTCACCGCGATCGGCGGGGTGCTGGCCGCCGAGAACGGCGACGTGTGGGACGAGGAGTCGCTCGACGAGCTGCGCAGCATCAGCGGGCACGTGGTCGACCAGGGCTGGATCGACGAGCTGGGCAACGGCCGGTTCCTGCGCACCCTGTACGAGAAGAGCTGCGCCTATCGTGACCTGCGGCTGTCGGGTTACACCGCCGCGCCGACCAGGGACGATCTGGCCACGCTGCGCCTGCCGGACCTGATGCAGGCGTACGGCGAGGTGCTGTCGGGGCGGGGTCCTGTGGACCGGGGGAAGCAGGAGCCCGGCGCGCTCTGAGCGCGCCGCCGGGCGGACCCCGGAGGGACCGCCCGGCGGCGGTGATCAGCCCAGCGGGGCCATGGCCTTCGGCGCCTCCACCGTGCGGCGGGGCACCGAGACACGGTGGGCGGGGTCGCGGACCTCGCCCACGAGCATCTCCAGGACGTCCTCCATGGCGACCAGCCCGAGCACCTTGCCCGACGCGTCGGCGACCTGGGCGAGATGCGTGGCCGCGCGGCGCATGACCGTCAGGGCGTCGTCCAGGGGGAGCTCCGCCCGTACGGTGGCCATCGGGCGCCAGATCTGCTGCGGGACGGCCCGCTCGCCGTCCTCCAGCTCCAGGACGTCCTTGACGTGCAGATAGCCCATGAACGGGCCGCCGCCCTCGGCGCAGACCGGGAAACGCGAGTAGCCGGTCCGCACGGTCAGCTCCTCGATGCGGCGCGGGGTGACGGAGGGGTCCACCGTCACCAGGGACGCACGGTCGAGCAGGACGTCGGTGACGGGCCTGCTGCCCAGTTCGAGGGCGTCCCCGAGGCGTTCCTGCGCCTCCGGTTCCAGCAGACCGGCCATGCCGGCGTCCTCCACCAGCCGGTTGAGCTGCTCACTGGTGAAGACGGCCTCGACCTCGTCCTTGGGCTCGACCTTGAAGAGCCGCAGGACGAGCCTGGCGCAGGCGCCGAGCGCGGAGGTCACGGGCCGGCAGAGCCGGGCGAAGCCGACCAGGCCGGGGCTGAGCCACATCGCGGTCTTCTCGGGTGCGGCCATCGCCAGGTTCTTCGGGACCATCTCGCCGATGACGAGGTGGAGGAAGACCACCGAGACCAGGGCCACCGCGAAGCCGAGCGGGTGGACGAGCCCGTCGGGCACGTGCGCCGCGTGGAAGACGGGCTCCAGCAGATGGGCGACGGTCGGCTCCGCGACCGCGCCCAGGGTGAGGGAGCAGACGGTGATGCCGAACTGTGCGGCGGCCATCATCTGCGGCAGGTTCTCCAGGCCGTACAGGACCTGTCTGGCCCGGCTCGACCCGTCTGCCGCGAGGGGCTCGACCTGGCTGCGCCGTACGGAGACGAGCGCGAACTCGGCGCCGACGAAGAAGCCGTTCGCCAGGACGAGGAGACCTGCGAAGAGCAGCTGTACGAGGCTCATCGCAAGGCCTCCAGCAGGTCCTGGGTGAGGTGCTCCGGCCGGTCCGGCCGTCCCGCCGGGGTGGCTGGTGTGTCGGTCAGCCGGACGAAGCGGACCTTCTCGGCCCGGTAGTGGCCGACCTGGCGGACGGAGATCCGCCAGTCGGGCAGTTCGGCCCGGTCACCGGGGGCGGGGATGCGCCCCAGCAGATCGGCGACCAGTCCGGCCACGGTCTCGTACGGTCCCTCGGGTACATCGAGGCCTATCCGCCGCAGGGTCAGGACCCTGGTGCTGCCCTCCACGTCCCAGCCGGCCCGGCCGTCCTCGGCGACGACGGGCGTCAGCTCGGGGCGGTCGGCGCCCTCCGCGTCGTGCTCGTCCCTGACCTCGCCGACGAGCTCCTCGATGATGTCCTCGAGGGTGACGACACCGGCGGTGCCGCCGTACTCGTCGACCACGACGGCTATCGGCTGCTCGCTGCGCAGCCGCTTGAGCAGCTGCTCGACGGGCAGGGTCTCGGGCACCAGGAGCGGTGCCACGGCGATCCGGCTCACCGGGGTGCGCAGCCGGTCCTGGGAGGGGACGGCCAGGGCGTTCTTGAGGTGGACCATGCCGACGACCTCGTCGATGCGGTCCCGGTAGACGGGGAAGCGGGACAGACCCGTGGCCCGTGTGAGGTTGAGGACGTCCGCCGCGGTGGCGGAGGACTGCAGGGCGCTGACCTTCACGCGCGGGGTCATGACGTGCTGGGCGGTGAGCCCGGCGAGCGACAGCGTCCGTACGAAGAGGTCGGCGGTGTCCTGTTCGAGGGTGCCTGCCTCGGCGGAGTGCCGGGCCAGGGAGACCAGCTCGCCCGGGGTCCTGGCGGAGGCGAGCTCGTCGGTGGGCTCGACCCCCAGCAGCCTGACCAGCCGGTTGGCGACCGTGTTCAGAGCGGTGATCACCGGCCGCAGGAGGGTGGAGAAGCGGTGCTGCGGTCCGGCGACGAACTGGGCGACCTGGAGCGGCCGGGAGACCGCCCAGTTCTTCGGTACGAGCTCGCCGATCACCATCTGGACGGCGGAGGCGAACAGCATGCCGATCACGACGCTCACCCCGGGGACGGCCCCTTCGGGCATCCCGGTGGCGGTGAGCGGTCCGGCGAGCAGCTGGGCGAGCGCCGGTTCGGCGAGCATGCCGACGACCAGCGAGGTGATCGTGATGCCCAGCTGGGTGCCGGAGAGCTGGAAGGAGAGTTCGCGCAGGGCGGCGACGACGGTACGGGCCCGGCGGTCGCCTTCGGCGGCGGCGCGCTCGGCGTCCGGCCGGTCCACCGTGACGAGACCGAATTCGGCCGCCACGAAGAAGCCGTTGGCGAGGATGAGAAGGAATGCCGCGAGGAGCAGCAACAGGGGGGTGGTCATGCCGCCGCCTCCGGGGAGGGGGCGGCGCAGGTACTACCGGACGATCCGTCCATTGCTGGAGGGAGTCACTCCTTGGGTCGCAGGAAAGTGCCCCGCGGCCCGAGGGCCTTCTGGTGCGGGGCGGGGCGCACCCGGTGCGCCACCGGATCCAGAATAATCGGGATCGGGGCGAACGGGGCAGTGGGCTCAGCCGTTCTCAGTGGCGTCGTTCACTCCGCTGCCGTGGAACTCGGCGAGTGCGCGGAGGGTGCGGGCGTCGCTGACGGCCCGTGCCCTGGCGATTCCGGGCTGGATGCCGAGCGCGGGCATGCTGGTGCCGTCGCTGAGATCGAGGAACACCCAGGGGTCTCCGGCGCGCAGATTGACGCGGAGGATCTCCGCCCAGGCGAGTCGTCGGGTACGGGTGATGTTGACGACCGTGACCCCCGTCTCGTCGGCGGTGACGTGGGGCCTGCTGAGCAGGGCGAGGACGGCGAGGAAGAGCAGGGCGACGAAGACGAAGCTGGTCCGCTCCCCCGCGCTGAGGTTCTCCAGGACCAGGGCGATCGTGGTGATGACGACGAACATCGCCGCCCCGACGGCCAGCAGGACCACCCGGGTGAGGGTGGGCCTGAAGGTGGCCGGGAGAGCGGGGAGTCCGGGCGGCCTGGGCGCGGGGTCGGACATGGTGGCGCAGTCGTCCTTCGGTGTGCGGTGGGGTCCGGCCGTCAGAGGCGGCAGGCGTGGATGGCCGTCGTGAGGATGGCGCGGGCACCCAGCTCGTACAGGTCGTCCATGATCCGCTGGGCCTCCTTGGAGGCGACCATGGAGCGGACGGCGACCCAGCCCTCGTGGTGCAGCGGGGAGATCGTCGGCGACTCCAGGCCCGGGGTGAGGGCGACGGCGCGCTCCAGGTGCTCGACCCGGCAGTCGTAGTCCATCATCACGTACGAACGGGCGACCAGGACGCCCTGGAGGCGGCGCAGGAACTGCTGCACCTTGGGGTCCTCGGCGTCGGCGCCCGTGCGGCGGATCACGACGGCTTCCGACGTCATGATCGGCTCGCCGATGACCTCCAGGCCCGCGTTGCGCAGGCTGGTGCCGGTCTCGACGACATCGGCGATGATCTGCGCGACGCCGAGCTCGATGGCCGTCTCCACGGCACCGTCGAGGTGGACGACGGAGGCGTCGACGCCCTCCTCGGCGAGGTGCTTCGCCACGATGCCCTCGTAGGACGTGGCGATCGTCATGCCGTCGAAGTCCTTGGGGCCGGTGGCCGTGCCGGGCTTGGTGGCGTAACGGAAGGTCGAGCGCGCGAAGCCGAGCTGGAGGATCTCCTCGGCCTCGGCCCCGGAGTCCAGCAGCAGATCGCGGCCGGTGATGCCGATGTCCAGCCGGCCGGAGCTGACGTAGATCGCGATGTCGCGCGGCCGCAGGTAGAAGAACTCCACCTCGTTGGTCGGGTCGACCAGGACGAGTTCCTTCGACTCCTTGCGCTGCCGGTAGCCCGCCTCATGGAGCATCGCCATCGCAGGCCCGGAGATTGCACCCTTGTTGGGGACGGCGATGCGCAGCATGAGGTCAGGTTTCCTTTGTGCGGAGGGAGTTCCGGGACGTGCGGGGGTGGCTCAGAGGTGGGCGTAGACGTCGTCGAGGGAGATCCCGCGGGCGACCATCATCACCTGGACGTGGTAGAGCAGCTGCGAGATCTCCTCGGCGGCGGCTTCCTTGCCCTCGTACTCGGCGGCCATCCAGACTTCGGCGGCCTCCTCGACGACCTTCTTGCCGATGGCATGCACGCCCTTGTCCACCAGCTCGGCGGTGCGGGAGGTGGAGGGGTCGCCGTCGGCGGCCTTGAGCTGGAGCTCGGCGAAGAGCTCTTCGAAGGTTTTGTTGGCCATGATGGTCCTTAGAATACGGGGTGCCGGAGGGCTGCTCAGCGCCAGGGTTCGCTGACGGTGCGCAGGGTGGCGGCGGTCGCCACGGCCGCGGTGACCGCTTCGTGCCCCTTGTCCTCGTTGGAGCCTTCGAGCCCGGCCCGGTCCAGGGCCTGCGCCTCGTCGTCACAGGTGAGCACGCCGAATCCGACGGGGACGCCGGTATCGACCGTGACCTGGGTGAGGCCGTTGGTCACGCCCTGGGACACGTATTCGAAGTGCGGGGTGCCGCCGCGGATGATCACCCCGAGGGCCACGATCGCGTCGTAGCCGCGGCCGGCGAGCACCTTGGCCACCACCGGGAGCTCGAAGCTGCCGGGGACCCGCAGCAATGTCGGCTCGTCGATGCCCAGGTCGTGCAGGGCGCGCAGGGCCCCGTCGACGAGCCCGTCCATGACCTTCTCGTGCCACTGGGCCGCGATCACCGCCACCCGCAGGTCTCCGCAGTTGCGTACGGACAGTTCGGGTGCGCCCTTGCCGCTCATGTCTCTCCTGTGTGTTCGCGTGTGCGTGTGTGCGTGGTTACTGGTTGCCGCAGGCGGACGCCGTGGCGTCGAGCCAGGGCAGGTCGTGTCCCATCCGGTCCCGCTTGGTGCGCAGGTACCGCAGGTTGTGCTCGCCGGCCTGGACGGGCATGGGTTCACGCCCGGTGACGTCGAGCCCGTGCCGTACGAGCGCGGCGGTCTTGTCCGGGTTGTTGGTCATCAGACGGAGGGTCTGCACGCCGAGGTCGCTCAGGATCTGGGCACCGGCCGCGTAGTCCCGGGCGTCGGCGGGCAGCCCGAGTTCGAGGTTGGCGTCCAGGGTGTCGGAGCCGCGCTCCTGGAGTTCGTACGCGCGCAGCTTGGACAGCAGGCCGATGCCCCGGCCCTCGTGGCCGCGCAGATAGACGACGACCCCGCGGCCCTCGGCCGTGATGCGCTCCATGGAGGTGTGCAGCTGGGGCCCGCAGTCGCAGCGCTGGGACTGGAAGATGTCACCGGTGAGGCATTCGGAGTGGACCCGGACGAGGACGTCCTGGCCGTCACCGATGTCGCCGTGGACGAGGGCGACGTGCTCGACGCCGTCGACGAGCGAGCGGTAGCCGTACGCGGTGAACGGGCCGAAGCTGGTGGGCAGCCGGACCTCGGCCTCGCGGCGCACGGTGGGCTCGGCGCTGCGGCGGTAGGCGATCAGGTCCTCGATGGAGATGATCGTGAGGCCGTGCTTGCGGGCGAACGGGACGAGCTCGGGCAGCCGCAGCATCACCCCGTCCTCGCCGGCGATCTCCACGATGGCGCCGGCGGGACGCAGCCCGGCGAGCCTGGCCAGGTCGACGGCCGCCTCGGTGTGGCCGTTGCGGACGAGGACACCGCCGGAGCGGGCGCGGAGCGGGAAGACGTGGCCGGGGCGCACGAAGTCGCCGGGCTCCGCGTGGCCGCCCGCCAGCATCCGGAGCGTGGTGGCGCGGTCGGCGGCGGAGATCCCGGTGGTCACCCCGTGGGCCGCGGAGGCGTCGACGGAGACGGTGAAGGCCGTCTTCATGGACTCGGTGTTGTGCGCGACCATCTGCGGGAGTTCGAGGCGGTCGAGCTCGTCGGTCTCCATGGGCGCGCAGATCAGACCGCGGCACTCGCTCATCATGAACGCGACGATCTCGGGGGTCGCCTTCTCCGCGGCGATGACGAGGTCGCCCTCGTTCTCCCGGTCCTCGTCGTCGACGACCACGACGGGCCGTCCGGCGGCGATGTCGCGGATGGCCTGTTCGACGGGGTCGAGCGAGAGGTCCTCGAGGGTGCGGTCGTGCAACCAGGTGGGCTGGGCAGTCATGCCGTGGCTCCTTCCAGAGCGGGTGTCCGCGTACGCAGCCACCAGTCGCGCATGCCCCACAGGACGAGGGCGCCGTAGACGACGTAGATGAGACCGGAGAAGGCGAGTCCGCTGTGGAAGTTGAGCGGTACGCCGACGAGGTCGACGAGCAGCCAGGCGAACCAGAACTCGACCATGCCGCGGGCCTGGGCCAGCATCGCGACGAGCGTGCCGGCGAAGATGTACGCGTCCGCCCACGGGCTCCAGGAGAGCGAGGGGAAGGCGGTGAAGAGCCCGCCGACCGCGAGGGTGCCGACGACGGCGCCGCCCAGCAGGTACCCGCGCTCGCGCCAGGTGGCGAAGCGTACGGCGATGGAGCCGTCCTGGGCCTGCTGCCTGCCGCGCGTCCACTGCTGCCAGCCCCAGACGGCGACGGCGATGACGATCAGCTGCTTGCCGACGCTGCCCGCCTGCTGGACGGAGACGTTCGCGGCGACCAGGACGACGCCGGACAGGAGCTGGGCGGGCCAGGTCCAGACCGAGCGGAGCCAGCCGAGGGCGAGGGCTATCAGGCCGATCGTGTTTCCGAGCATGTCCGACCAGATGATGTGCTGCCCGAAGGCGGTGAACGCCTCCGAGTTCAGCCAGTCCAGGGTGCTCATGCGACCGGCTCCCCCGAGTGCGGCGCGACGCCGTGGCCGAGCAGCCGTTCGACGTACTTCGCGAGGACGTCCACCTCGAGGTTGACCGGGTCGCCGGGCTCCTTGATGCCGAGCGTGGTCAGCGCGAGGGTGGTGGGGATGAGGCTGATGGTGAAGTGGTCGGAGGCCGCGTCGACGACGGTCAGGCTCACTCCGTCGACCGTGATCGAGCCCTTCTCCACGACGTAACGGGCCAGCCCGTCGGGGAGGGAGATCTTGACGATCTCCCAGTTCTCGGAGACCCGGCGCTCGACGATGCGGCCCGTGCCGTCGACGTGCCCCTGGACGATGTGCCCGCCGAGGCGGCCGCCGAGCGCCATGGGGCGCTCCAGGTTGACCCGGGAGCCGGCGGCCAGCGCGCCGAGGCTGGAGCGGTCCAGCGTCTCGGCCATGACGTCGGCGGTGAACTCGTCGTCCCCGAGGTCCACGACGGTGAGGCAGACGCCGTTGACGGCGATGGAGTCGCCGTGTTTGGTGCCCTCGGTCACGACGGGGCCGCGCAGTCGGAAGCGGGAGGCGTCGTCGAGCTTCTCGACGGCGGTGACCTCACCCAGTTCTTCGACAATTCCGGTGAACACTCAGTTTCCCTTCCGAGCAGGAACGGGGACGGCGGTGATGCGCAGATCGGGGCCGATACGGACGGTCTCGGTCACATCGAGGCGCAACGCCTGGGAGATGGTGGAGATTCCGGCGTCGGCGAGGGCTGCGGGGCCCGCGCCGAGGAGGACCGGGGCGAGATAGCCGACGACGGTGTCGACCGCTCCCGCGGCGACGAAGGCCCCGGCCAGGGTCGGCCCGCCTTCGAGGAGTACGGAACGGACGCCCCGGGTGTGGAGGGCGGCGAGCAGCGCGCCGATGTCCAGGCCGGGCCCGGTGGCGGCGCGCGGCAGGCGCAGCACGGCGTCCTCGGGGAGGTGTCCGGCCTCGGCGTCGTCGGCGACCGCGATCAGGGTGGGCGCGGACCCGTCGAGGACCCGGGCCCCGGGCCGGACGGCGGTGGCGCCGGTGTCGACGACCACCCGGAGGGGCTGCACGGCACCCTCGACGCCCCGCACGCCCAGCTGGGGGTCGTCGGTACGGGCGGTGCCGGAGCCGACCACCACGGCGTCGGCCTCGGCGCGCAGCCGGTGGACGTCGGCGCGGGCCTCGGGCGAGGTGATCCAGCGGCTGGTCGCGTCGGCGGCGGCGATCCGGCCGTCCAGGGTCGCGGCGTACTTCCACAGGACGTACGGACGGCCGAGGCGGACCGAGGTGAGCCAGGCGGTGTTGCCGGCCTCCGCCTCGTCGGCGAGGAGGCCCTGCTCCACCTGGACGCCGGCGGCGCGCAGGGTGTCGGCACCGCCGGTGGCCTGCGGGTTCGGGTCGCTCACCGCGTACACGACACGCCGGACGCCGGCCTCGACGAGTGCCTGGGCACAGGGTCCGGTGCGTCCGGTGTGGTTACAGGGTTCGAGGGTGACGAGGGCGGTGCCGCCCCGGGCCCGCTCGCCGGCCGCGCGGAGGGCGTGGATCTCGGCGTGCGGCCCGCCGGCGCGCTGGTGGAAGCCTTCGCCGGCCTGTTCCCCGGCGGCGTCGAGGATGACGCATCCGACGACCGGATTCGGGCTGGTGGCGCCGAGTCCGCGGGCTGCGAGCGTGATCGCCCGCCGCATGGCGGTTCTTTCGGCTGCGGTGGCCACCGGGTCCTCCTGCCTCTTCGGGCACGGACTCCGGGGCCTGTCGATGACGACAGATGAAGCGGACCGCAACAGGGGAACGCCGGAAATCGGCTGCACGGACGTGGCACTCCGGAGCATCCCGGAAACCCACGTCCGCCGACGGCGGCGTACCTGTGACAACCCGCCGCGCACTGCCTCCCATCCGGACTTTCACCGTCGGTCCAGGAATCTCACCTGGTCAACCGGCCGCTGGATGCGGACGGGTCGCGGACTATAACCGCCGGTTCGGAATTACACCGACCCCGGAGTGCGCTGCTGCTGGTACACGGTCATTGTGCCACGGCGGTCAACGGTCCATCCGGGTGACTTCTGTGGGACGGGTCACAGAGCGTGGGTGCGGCAGGGCGAACGGTCACCAGGTCCAGGCCTGACGGCTCCCTCGCGGGGCGCGGGGGCGCTCCGTACGGGTGGCTCAGTTCGCGGCCAGCCCCAGGAATCCCGCCCATGCCCGGACGCCGACGGTCAGCATGGGGCCGTCCGGCTGCTTCGAGTCCCGGATGTACACATGCCTGGCCACGGAGGCGACCTCGATGCACTCGCCGCCCTCGGCCCCGCTGTAGCTGCTCTTGAACCAAACCAGCTCCTGGGCGACAGGAGCATCGGTGGTCTTCATAGCTCTCCCAGCAACTTCTCGATGAACACCAGAGACTCCTGTGGAGTCAGAGCCTGCGAACGGATGATCCCATAGCGCGCCGCCACGGAGCGCACCTCGTCGCGATCGGTCAACAGGATGCTGCGCCCCTGCACCTCCAAGTACGCGAGCTGCTCGCCGCTCCTTCGCGTGATCAAGGTGAACGGCCCATCCAGTCCGGCATAGTCCTCGCGAACCGTCGGCATGACCTGGATCTCGACGCTTCGCTGACGCCCCACAAGCAGAATCTGCTCCAGCACGCCCCGCAGCACCGCCCTCCCACCGAACGGCCTCCGCAGTACAGCTTCCTCGATCACGAAGCTCGTCAGGGGAGCAGGCCAACGGTTGAATACCTCCTGCCGCGCAATGCGAGACAACACGCGTTGCTCGATGGTGTCTTGATCAAGCAGCGGCCGACGCATCGCAAGGAGGGCACGGGTGTACTCCTCGGTTTGCAGAAGTCCAGGTACCGCGCTCACCGCGTAGAGGAAGAGTTCCAGCGCCTCAGCCTCCAGCCGCGCGGCGTCCCGGAAGAACGCCGGGTACTGCGACCGCGCCAGCTCCTCCTTCAGGGCCATCAGCAGCCCACCGGCCTCCAGCAACCGGTCCGCCTTGTCGACGAACTCCGGCTGCGGAATGCGCCGCCCCTGCTCGAAGGAGGCCACCGACTGTGCCGCGTACCCCAGCCTCTTCCCGAACTCCGACCGGTCCAGCCCCGCCCGCACCCGCAGCAGCTTCAACTGGCGCCCGAAGGCGACCGCCACGCCGTTCTCCGACTTGCCCTCAGGCTGCGTTCCCGGCGAGGCCACCGCCCCCGCATCCATGGCCGCCTCGTCCTGCGTCATCGCCACCGCCTGTCCCATGTACGTACACGCCTCAGCCCATCGCGTACAACCAGCCTGCGAAGAAAGGGCCTTCGAGGTTCCCGACGGCAGCGCCCGCTCCGGCTCGTCCCACTCGGGCACCGTAACGACCCGCGTGTTCGCACGCACACCGTTCCCGCCGCGTTCCATCGAAGGAGTGGCCCGACGCTCGACACCCGTGAGCCGAGCTTCGAGCGCCGGAAACGGGTCGTTCACTCGTTGGGAGGACATGATCACGGGCGCGGGCCCGACGCTTGAGCTTCGGGATTCGGGAGCCGGGATGCGGACTTCGAGACCCGAGCGATGTTGTTCACCCGGTAGGTGAAAGAAGGGTTTGGGAAAACCTCCCCACCCTCCCTACCCCGTCACAGCCAGCCGGTATGACTAAATGTGATCAGCTTGCGGCGCACCGTCACGCCTGCTTACGGTGCCACCGACGAGTCGACCCCGACGCGGTGCGCAAACACCAGGCCGGGGTCTCACCTCAAGATCGAACGGAAGACGATCTCGTGGCTACCGAGCACCTTAGCTCCGCCCTTCGCGCACCCGCATCCTCGCGCCCGTACGCGAAAGCCCGCCCCGGCTACGGCAAGCGCACTGCAACAGGCCAACGCGCGCCCCGGCCGGACGACTTCGCGCTGATGCCGGAGCGCGAACGGCACATCGCCGGATACGTCGACCGGCTCCCGGACGGCGCGGCCATGGACATCAAGTCGCTCGCCAAGAGCCTCCCGTTGTACGGCCAGATGGCCGTCTCCAGCGCGTTGAAGGCACTCGGAGTGGCCGGACATCTGCGACGCGTACGGTGCCTGGCCGGCGAAGGCGACCAGGTCCGCTGGGTATCCCGCACCTACTGGTCGCGTACCGCCCGCGACAACGAGTGGTGGGACACGTTCCTGACCACCCAGGGCAGCCGCCCCACACCGGAAGCGGCACCCGCTCCCCCGAAAGCCGACGCAGAGGCCCCGGCCCCGACACCCCCCGCGTCCGCACCACACGTCGTGCCCGAGCAGCGCACACAGGCGACGCCCCCGACCGCCTCCTCCCCCGCGTACCTCGCCCTGGCCCAACTCGGCCGCCGGGACACGCGCCTGGCACTCTCCGCAGCCGACTGCCGCACCTTGGAGCCCTTGGCTGCCAGCTGGTTCGCACGCGGCGTGGATACCGACTACCTCACCCAGGCGCTCACCGCAGGCCTCCCCGCGCAGGTCGGCTCCCCCGTGGGCCTCGTACGCCGCCGCCTCACCGACAAACTGCCGCCGCTCGTGGCCAGCGGCCCGACCCCCACCACGACGGTCACGCCGAAGCGCCGCCTCCTCGCGGAGTGCACCGAATGCGGCCGCCCCGGCGCTCCCGAAGCACTCCCCGACGGCCTCTGCCGCGCCTGCCGGGCCACACCGCCGGAGACGCCCGCCACTCCCCCTGCGGAACGCGACGTCCACGCACTGGTGGAAGAGCTGCGCGACCTGACCCGCCTGCCCTGACCCCGTTCCAGCCTGCCCCTCCCGCGTACAGACCCCTCCGTCTCCACGTACATCCAGGCCGCGACAGCGAGTAACCCCTGGTCACGTTCAGTCATTGCGCGCCAGTGTGGAGGAATGACCGACAAGCAGCCGCTACTCCCCGTACGACCGACGCGCGCCCCGTACGCTCAATTCACCTGGCACCACTTCACGTTGCGTTTCAGTTCCACGCCGCGGGGCGCTCGTCTCGCCCGGCGTCTGGCCGGTGAACGTCTCGACGCCTGGGGCATTCCGTACGGGAGTGACGCGCACGATGCGTTGCTGCTGACCGTCGCCGAGCTCAGCAGCAATGCGGTGCGCCATGGTCACGTGTCCGGCCGGGACTTCCGCCTCCGCCTCTCCGCCGAAGGCACGGCCATCCGCATCGAGGTCACCGACACCCGGGGCGAGCGCCTCCCCGCCCCCAACGACTCGGCCTCGCCCGACCAGGAGGGCGGCCGGGGCCTCCTGTTGGTCGCCGCCCTGGCCGATCGGTGGGGCTGGTA
This sequence comes from Streptomyces silvae, assembly GCF_016745505.1. GTDB lineage: Bacteria > Actinomycetota > Actinomycetes > Streptomycetales > Streptomycetaceae > Streptomyces > Streptomyces silvae. The sequence goes on from NZ_JAERUC010000080.1 coordinate 26,623, forward strand.
TCCCTGCGCGGACGGCCCGGGCAAGACGGTGTGGGCGGTCCTGGACGTGTCCCCCGTCGTCGATGCAGCAGGATCCAGCCAGTAGGCGAAGTCACGTTGCACTCGAAAATCCGTGCGTGTGATGATCCTTCGCATGACCACGGGCGGGGACGGGATACCGGAGCAGCAGCGCAGGCGATCACGACTCGCGGACCTGGATGATCTTTCGGAACCGCCTCCCGAGCGGGCGCCCGCTGCGACGTCGGTGGAGGCCGAACGGGACCAGTTGCGTACGGCGCGCCGCGAGTTTGCAGTGCTGCTGGGTGAGTTCCGGCGGACGGCAGTGCTGGTGCCGCTGGACGAAGCCGGCGATCTGTGGTCGGCGCAGCAGAACGGCGTGCGCTGGATCTGTGCCTTCTCGGACGAGGCGGCGTTGGCCCGGTTCGCGCTGGCCCGTGGGGATGCCGGGCGGGAGTGGACGTATCAGGCCGTTCTGGGTGCGCGGTTGCTGGATGTGATGGTGCCGTTGCTGCCGGGGCCGGCGGGAGTGGCGCTGGATGCGGGCAGTGCGGACGGCATGTTGTTCCCGCCGGTGGCGGGCATCGTGCCGGATGCGGTCGCGGTTGATCTCGGGGGGATGCAGTGAGCGGGGAGAACGCGGATCTTCAGGTGCCGCCGGAGGCGTTGGCGGAGATCGCGAAGGGGATCAACCTGGCGCATGCGGAGTTGAAGGAGCTCGGGTTCATCGGTGAGGCGTCGGTGGGCCGGGGGTTCTCGGATCTCGCGCTGTCGGGGCTGGAGCTGGGGCACGGCGGGCTGACGTCGGAGTTCGAGACGTTCTGCAACCGGTGGGAGTGGGGTGTCCGTGCCCTGACGCAGAAGGGCAACGGCTTCGCACTCGGCGTCGGTCTGTCAGCGGGTTCGTACGCGGAGCAGGAGCAGTACGTCAAGGACTCGATCAAGATCGGCGTGAACTCCCTGAACGGCAACCCGCATGCGTCGGAGGACGAGGTCAAGGGGATGAGCTGGGACACGATCAGCACCCAGTCCGCCTACGACAACCCGGACTACAGCCGCGAGTCGTGGGATGCCGCCCAGGCCGAGGTCAAGCAGACCTGGAAGGACACCGCGTACGACGTGGACGACGCCTTGCTCGACTCGATGGAGCGCAACGGGATACTCGATCCGACGGTGCGGGACGCGACGGATGAGCGGCTGAAGGAGCAGCTCGATCCCTCCCAGGAGGTCCTCGATCAGGCCGAGGAGCCGCGGTGGGGGGAGAGTCGCTGATGCCGGACTGGGGGAAGTGGGGCGACGCCCTTTACGACGGTGCGGGCAATCTTGTCGACAAGGGCAAGGAGATCGTCGGCACCGGCATCGACAAGGGCACCGATGTGCTGGGTTCGGGCCTGGAGAAGGTCGGTGCCGACGAGTGGGCGGACAAGGTCGAGGACTGGGGCGATGAGACCGCGTCCTCGCTGGGTGCGAACGTCGGGGAGCAGCAGCTCGGTCAGACCGAGGAAGCCGATGAGCTGATCCATGGACGTCCGGAGAAGATCAGCGCGACGGTGAAGAACCTCCGCGACTTCCAGAAGGCGTTCGATCTCGTCGGCGGCGGGATGAAGAAGCTCGACTCCGGCCATTGGAAGGGCGAGGCCGCCGACGCGTTTCGCGCCAAGTTCCAGACCCTGCCCACCGACTGGGTGCGCGCGGCGGACGCGTTCGAGGACGCGGCCAAGGCGTTGGAGACGTACGCGGGGACGATTACCAGCGCGCAATCGAAGGCCGGTGAGGCTATCGCTCTCTACAAGGAGGGCAAGCGGGACTACGAAACTGCGGCTGCCGCTTTCAAGGAGAAGGCGGAGGCATACAACGCGGTCCGCAACACCGACCATCCGCTTCCGCACCCGGGAACGTTCTCCGACCCGGGCGCAGCCAAACGGCGGCACGCGCAGGAGATCCTGCAACGTGCCCGGCAGGCACGTGACGACGCTGCCGAGACAGCGAAGGGTGCGATCACCGCCGCGATGGCGCACGCCCCGAAGGAACCGACCGGCATGGACCGGGCGAAGCAGGAACTGATCGACTACGGGGTCGGCCAGGGGATGGAGCTGGCCCACTTCGGCGGTGGTGTCATCAAGGGCACGGCGGGACTGGTGAACTTCGTCCGGTCGGTCAATCCCCAGGACCCGTACAACCTGACGCACCCGGCCGAGTACTACAAGGGCGTCAACATGACGCTCGCCGGCCTCACGTCCACCGTCGCCAACCCCGACCGCGCGCTGAAGAACGCCTGGGACGCAGCCAAGGGAGACCCCTCCGAATTCATCGGCCGGCTCGTCCCCGAGCTCATCGGCACCAAGGGCGGCGGCCTGATCAAGAGCGGTCTACGGGCCGGGATGAAGGACCTGCCCAAACGCCCGAACGGTACTCATCGCCAAGGCCACGAGCGCAATCCCGACTCCAACGGGCAGCAGTGCAGCAAGGTCAAGTGCGCCGGAGACCCCGTTGATGTCGCCACCGGGCGCATGCTGCTTCCGCAGACGGACATCGTGCTGCCGGGCTCACTGCCACTCGTCTTCGAGCGCGTCTTCGACTCCTCGCACCGCGCCGGCCGCTGGTTCGGTTCCGGCTGGTCGAGCACGGTCGACCAACGCCTGGAGATCGATGCGGAAGGCGTGGTGTTCAGCTGCAACGAAGGCAGCCTGCTCGCCTATCCGCACCCGGCCCCTGGCGTCCCCGTCATGCCCACCCACGGCCGGCGCTGGCCCCTGGACCGGGTTGCCGACGGCTACACCATCACCGACCCCGAGACAGGCCAGGTCAGGCACTTCGTCGACCAGCCCACCGGGGAGCTGGCGCTCCTGGCCCAGATCGACGACCGTAACGGCCGCTGGATCGCCTTCGAGTACGACGAGGCGGGCGCTCCGACGTCGATCGTGCACCACGGCGGCTACCACCTGAAACTCACCACGCGCGAAGGCAGGGTCACCGCCCTGCACCTGGCAGGCGCCGCCCCCGACGGCACCGATCAGGAGATTCACCGCTACGGCTACACCGACGGCCACCTCACCACTGTCACCAACTCGTCGGGCAAACCCCTGCGCTTCGACTGCGACGAACTGGGCCGCATCACTGCGTGGACGGACACCAACGGCAGCCAGTACGAGTACGTCTACGACGAACACGACCGCTGCGTCTACCAGGCCGGCACCAACGGCCACCTCGAAGCCCACTTCACCTGGGACGACACCGACCCCGACACCGGTCTGCGCATGACGTCGATGACGGACGGCCTCGGCCACACCACGCGCTACGTGGTCAACGACCGCGCCCAGGTCGTCGCCGAGATCAACGCGCTCGGCGCGGTTACCCGCTACGAGCACGACCGCTACCACCGGCTCCTGTCAGTCACGGACCCGCTCGGACACGTCATCCGATCCGCGTACGACGAGCACGGCCGTCTCACATCGGTGGTCCGACCGGACGGGCGAGACATGACCGCCGAATACAACGCCCTCGGGCTACCGGTGCGCGTCAAGGGTGCGGACGGGACAATCACCCGACAGACCTACGACGAGCGCGGCAACCGCACTTCGGTGACCGATTCCGCCGGCTTGACCAGTCGCTTCGCGTACGACGAGGCGGGAAACCTGACGCTCGTGACCAAGCCGCTCGGTCACACCGTCCGCGTGGCCTGCGACCGGACCGGGCTGCCCTCGGCGATCGCTGACCCGCTGGGCGCGGTGACCCGCTACGAGCGCGATGCCTTCGGCTGTCCCATCGCCATCACCGACCCGACCGGTGCCACAATTCACCTGGAATGGACGGTGGAAGGCAGGCTGTCCCGCCGTACAGCGCCGGACGGCGCGAGCGAGTCGTGGACGTATGACGGTGAGGGTAACTGCACCAGCCACACCAATCCCATGGGTGCGGTCAGCCAGTTCGAGTACACCCACTTTGATCTGCTCGCTGCTCGCACCGACGCGGCCGGGGTTCGCCACGAGTTCGAGCACGACACCGCACTGCGGCTGACGAAGGTTGTCAATGCGCAGGGTATGACATGGAGTTATAGGTATGACGCGGCCGGTCGCCTGACATCCGAGACCGACTTCGACAACCGCTCTCTGACCTACACCCACGACGCAGCGGGCAGGCTGGTTTCCCGCACCAACGCCCTGGGCCGGATGGTTCGGCTCGAGCGGAACGAGCTGGGCCAGGTAGTCCGCAAGGACGCGACTGGTGAGGTCACTACCTACGCTTACGATCTGACCGACCAGGTAGCGCAGGCCACCGGACCAAGCGGCAGCACACTCACGGTGCTACGGGATCGATTCGGCCGAGTGCGCGAGGAGGCGATCGACGGCCGCGTCATGGCCTATTGGTACGACGAGCTCGGGCGTCGCACGGGCCGTAGGACACCGTCCGGCGCGACGACGACATGGTCGTACGACCCAGCTGGCCGGCGCATCGGCATGCTAGCCGCCGACTGGACCATCGACATCGCCTACGACGAGGCCGGCCGCGAGGTCACACGCCACATCGGTGAGACGCTGACCCAGCAGCAAACCTTCGATGCCCTGGGCCGCCTCAGCACCCAGGCGGTGGTGGGAGAGGGCGGCAGCCTGATTCAGCAGCGGACGTATAGCTACCGCGCCGACGGTCATCTCCTCGGTGTCCTCGACCGCCTATCCGGCTCCCGCCGCTTCGACCTCGACGTGGTCGGCCGGGTGACGGCAGTGCACGCGGCCAACTGGACCGAGTCTTACGCCTACGACGAGGCAGACAACCAAACCCAGGCGGCCTGGCCACCGGGCCACCCCGAACAGGAGGCCGCGGGCCCTCGCACCTACGTGGGAACCCGCATCATCCGTGCCGGCAATGTCCGCTACGAGCACGACGCCCTCGGGCGCGTCACCCTCCGGCAGAAGACCCGCCTGTCCCGTAAACCAGATACCTGGCGCTATGAGTGGGACGCCGAGGACCGCCTCACCTCGGTTGTCACCCCAGACGGCACCCACTGGCGCTATACGTACGATCCGCTGGGGCGCCGCACCGCGAAACACCGTGTGGGAAAGGACGGAGAAACCATCGTCGAACAGGTGGAGTTCACCTGGGACGACACGACCTTGTGCGAACAGACCACCACATCCACCGAGCTGCCCCACCCGGTCACTCTCACCTGGGACCACCAAGGCCTGCGGCCCGTGGCACAAAGGGAACGCATCACCGCCGCCGATACCCCGCAGGAAGAAATAGACTCGCGGTTTTTCGCCATCGTCACAGATTTGGCGGGCACACCCAGCGAACTCGTCGACGAAGAGGGCCGGATCGCATGGCGCACGCGGAGCACGCTATGGGGTATGACCACCTGGGCCGCGAACAGCACCACCTACACGCCACTACGCTTCCCAGGGCAGTACTTCGACCCCGAAACGGGCCTGCACTACAACTACTTCCGCCACTACGACCCCACGACAGCCCGGTACCTGACCGCAGACCCGCTCGGCTTGGAAGCCTCGCCCAATCCGGTCGCGTACGTGCGCAACCCACACGCATGGATCGATCCGCTCGGGCTCGCACCCTGTCCGTACATGGATGTCTACCCCAGCGGGAAGGGAATTGTGGCGGAGTTGGACTCCCAGGGCATCATGAGTCTGGTTATCGAGAAGGGGCCAGACACCCCGCGCGGTTCAGCGATGTTCGATAACGCCATAAGAAATTTCGGAGATGATGTGCAAGGCGTCAAGGGGTACTGGCAGAACGGAGGGACCCTGCGAGACAATTTGGACTCCTTCAATTCTGCCGCACGGAACTCCTCCCCCGGTGACATGCAAGCCCTTGAATCTGCAGCACGATCCACATTCACCGGAAAAATGGCCGCGCGCCACGGCTTCACAGAAGTCGACATCGTCGAACTGAGGGGCCCACACGGAGATTACAGTCACGTCGGTGTAATATTCAAACCACCTCTACCCTAGCCACCCAAAGAAAGAGGCACGGAAAATTCATGAGTAACGAGTTCATACAGCAGGCCGCGAACACCCTTCGGACGGCTCACCGCCAAGGATCGGGGGCGACAGAGCTTGGAACCTTGGCAAAGGACACCCTTGGCCCTGCATTCGGCCCGGTTTCCTTCGTCGCCGTTTTTAGCAGCGCATTCGGAATTCCGATAGACGTCCTCCAGCGAGCGCTCGCCTGGCAAGGGTTCAATCCCAGCACTAACGCCATCTCGGATGAAGAGTTCACAGATCTCCTCGCCAAGTGGCTCGGCGAGTCGGCTAGCGAATAAAATTCCTCCATTCCTCCTGAACTGAGGGTAGATACGTAACCGATTTCGATTTACAGAACCCCCTCTCAAGGACATCGCAGAGGTCGTTCTGTTCGTGGCCGCTACCCCGGATCCCGCTCGCGCAGGGTTCAGGCGAGCCCCTATGTCTCGCCTGAACCGACAACAGGAGGGCCAAGAATCCAAGCCCACCGGAACGCTGTCTGCTGTTGGTCGCCTGCACCCGCGCGCGGGACAGTCTGTACGTGTCGTGGTGGGGCGAGGCGAGCCATTTCCTGGTGGAGGCGGGGGCCGTCGGGTACCCGAGCTGAGGAGCCGTCCCGGGCCTGACCTGAACGGGTCCACCACCCAGCCAGGCCCCTCGCTCATCCCCCCGCGCCGAACAGCACGTCCTGCGCCGCCTCGCGGGCCGCGAACAGGGCGCCGCTCAGGACCGCGCCGCCGCCCAGCGTCCCTGCTCTGACCTCCGTACGCAGCGGTGACATCCGGGCCAGTCGCTCCTCCACCCGCGCGGCGAGTGCGTCGCCGCCGGCTCGGCCCACCTCGCCCGCCAGGACCAGGCAGCCGGGGTCCAGGACGGAGACCACGGAGGCGGCTCCCAGGGCCAGGCGGTCGGCCAGTTCGGAGAGGAACGCCTCACCGGCCGTGCCGCCGGCCCGCAGGGCGGTCCGGACGGCGAACGCCGCGGCGGGGTCCTGCTCCTGAGCGGCGTCCGCCGTCGCGTCCCGCGCCGCGATGCCGTGTTCCGCGGCCAGTTCGCAGACGGCGGCCGAGCCCACCAGGGAGTGAAAGCCCCCGTCACAGTTGACCGCCGACGGGACGCCCGGGGTGCCGGGCACCGGCATGAAGCCGATCTCCCCCGCTCCGCCCGAGGCGCCGCGCCGCAGCTTCCCGTCGAGCATGACGGCGGCGCCGATGCCGTGGCCGAGCCAGAGCAGCACGAAGGTGTCGCGGTCCTGGGCGGCTCCGACGCGGTGTTCCGCCACGGCTGCGAGGTTGGTCTCGTTCTCCACGAGGACGGTGGCGGAGAGGCGCTGCTGGAGTTCCCTGACCAGGCCCCCGTGCCAGGCGGGCAGACCGGCGGTGTCCCTGAGTTCGCCGGTGACGGGGTCGATCAGGCCGGGAGCACCGATGCCGACGCTGTGCAGCGGGGCCGTGCCCGCGGTGCGGGCGGTGCGCTCCAGCATCGCCACGGCGCGCTCGACGGCCGGCCGCGTCCCGGTGTCGCTGCCGATCGGCAGGGTGGCCTCGGCGAGCGTGACGCCGAGCAGATCCGCGACGACCACGGCGACGCTGTCCGTCCGTACGTCGAGGGCGGCGAGGTGCGCGCGGTCGGCGACGATCCCGTACAGCCGGGCGTTGGGGCCCCGCCGGTCCGAGCCGCTCTCCCCCACGACCCGGACCAGGCCGGCGTCCTGGAGGCGTTCCACGAGGTCGGCGACCGTGGGACGGGACAGGCCGGTCAAGGTCTTCAGCTGCGTGGCCGTCAGCGGGCCGTCCTGCTGGAGGTGTCGCAGGGCGAGCCGGTCGTTGATGGCCCGGGCGGTGCTCGGAGATGCGGGCATGCCGGGATCCTTCCAGATCGATGAGGGGCCGGGCGCCGTGAGGGTTATTTATCAGGCAGGGTTCCTGATAGTTTACGGCCCGCACCGCGTGAGGCGGCGCCGGGGACACCGGCGGGCCGGAATTCTCAGGGGAGGGCACGGCGTATGACACAGGAACCAGCGGTCCCGGTCTTCGGCATGGGGCAGATCAGCAGGGCCAGATACGCGGTCGCCGCGGTCTTCGCCGTGCACGGGGCGGTGACCGGCAGCTTCGCCACCCGGGTCCCCTGGATCCAGGACCATGCCTCGGTGAGCGCGGGCCAGCTCGGTCTCGCGCTCGCCTTCCCCGCCATCGGCGCCTCGCTGGCCATGCCGCTGGCCGGCAGCGTCAGCCACCGCTTCGGGGCCCGGACGGCCCTGCGCGTCCTGCTGGCGATGTGGACGCTCGCGCTGATCCTGCCGGCGCTCTCGCCGAATCTGCTCACCCTCTGCGCGGCCCTGTTCGTGTACGGGGCAGCCGCGGGCATGTCCGACGTGGCGATGAACGCGCTGGGCGTCGAGGTGGAGAACCGGCTCAACAGGTCGATCATGTCCGGGCTGCACGGCTGGTGGAGCGTGGGCGCCCTGATCGGTTCGGCCGCGGGCACGGTCGCGGCACACATCGGGGCCGACGCCCGGCTCCACCACACCCTGGCCGCGCTGGTGCTCACCGCGATCGGCCTGATCGCCTGCCAGGGCGTCCTGGACCTGCGCAGCCTGCCCGACGAGGAGGCGCCGCCGCGCTTCACCCTGCCGCCGAAGTCGGCGCTGGTCATCGGCGCGGTGGGCTTCTGCGCGGTGTTCGCGGAGGGGGCCAGCATGGACTGGTCGGCGGTCTACCTCAGGGACATCATGGGCAGCTCCGCCGGGCTCGCCGCGGCGTCGACCACGGCCTTCGCCCTGATGATGGCCATCGCCCGGATCGCCGGCGACAAGGTCGTCGACCGCTTCGGGTCGGTACGGACCGTACGCGTCGGAGGCTTCCTGGCCACGGCCGGCGGGCTGCTCGTGGTCCTGGCCCCCGGCCCCGCGCTCGCGCTCTGCGGCTTCGGGCTGATGGGCCTGGGTGTGGCGGTCGTCGTCCCGCTGGCGTTCGCCGCCGCCGGGCGCACCGGCTCGAACCCGAGCCGGGCCATCGCGGGCGTGGCCACCATCACGTACACCTCCGGGCTCATCGCCCCCTCCGCGATCGGCTCGCTGGCGGAGGCGACCTCGCTGCTCGCGTCCTTCGGCCTGGTCACGGTGCTGGCGTTCGGGCTGGTCCTGGGCGCGGGTGTGCTGCGGGCGGGCGACCGCAAGGTCGCGGAGAGCGGTGCCCCGCAGCAGGCGCCGGCCGGCAGCCCGGCGGAGGGCTGACCTCGCCCCTCGGGGGCACCTCGGTCGGAACGATTGGTTCCGGCGGGCAGGGCCGCGCGCGGAAGCGGACCGCCGCGGCACTACCATGGCTCTGATCTTTTTCCGCGGGTGGACCCCCAGGGCGCACCGCACACACCAATCAGGGAGCGACCATGGGCGGCCTCGGCGTGCGCTGGACCTTGCACGGCGACGGGAAGACCCCCGCACCGGGGGCTGTCGTACGCCCCGACGAGCGGCTCTCCTGGCCCCGTACGTTCGGGCTCGGCGCCCAGCACGTGGTGGCGATGTTCGGCGCGTCCTTCGTGGCGCCCGTCCTGATGGGCCTCGATCCGAACCTCGCCATCATGATGTCCGGTGTCGCGACCGCCATCTTCCTGCTGGCGACGAAGGGCCGGGTGCCCAGCTATCTGGGGTGCTCGCTCTCCTTCGTGGGTGTGGCGGCCACCATCCGGGCCAGCGGCGGCACCAGTGCCACGGTCACGGGCGCGGTCCTGGTGGTCGGTGCCGTGCTGTTCCTGATGGGGCTCGTGGTGCAGCGGTTCGGCGCGCGGATCATCCACGCGGCGATGCCGCCGGTGGTGACCGGTGCCGTCGTGATGCTGATCGGCTTCAACCTGGCGCCCGTCACCGCGTCGACGTACTGGCCCCAGGACCAGTGGACGGCGCTGCTGGTGATGCTGTTCACCGGGCTCGCCGTGGTGTGCCTGCGCGGGTTCTTCTCCCGTATCGCGATCTTCCTCGGGCTCGTCTTCGGCTATGTCCTGTCCTGGGTGCTCGACCTGGTCTTCGGGAAGATCCACTCCCCGGCCGGCGGCGCCGAGGCGGTCGACCACTGGCGTCTTGACCTGTCGGCCGTGGCGGACGCGGACTGGATCGGGCTGCCGTCCTTCCACGCGCCGAGCTTCGAGTGGTCCGCGATCCTGGTCGCGCTACCGGTCGTCATCGCCCTGATCGCCGAGAACGCCGGCCATGTGAAGGCCGTCGGGGAGATGACCGGCGACTCGCTCGACGACAAGCTGGGCACGGCCATTGCCGCGGACGGCGCCGCCTCGATGCTGTCCACGGCCGTCGGCGGCCCGCCCAACACGACGTACTCCGAGAACATCGGCGTGATGGCGGCGACCCGGGTCTACTCCACCGCCGCGTACTGGGCCGCCGCCTTCTTCGCGCTGCTCTTCGGCCTCTGCCCCAAGTTCGGCGCGGTCGTCGCAGCGATCCCCGGCGGGGTGCTGGGCGGGATCACCGTCATCCTCTACGGCATGATCGGCCTGCTGGGCGCCCAGATCTGGCTGAACGCCAAGGTCGACCTGCGCAACCCGCTCAACCTCGTGCCGGCCGCCGCGGGCATCATCATCGGCGTCGGTGGTGTCAGCCTGAAGATCACCGACAACTTCGAGCTGAGCGGTATCGCCCTCGGCACGCTCGTCGTGATCACCGGCTACCACGCGCTGCGGGCGTTCGCCCCGGCGCACCTGAAGACGCAGGAGCCCCTGCTCGACTCGGGGACGTCCCAGTACGACGAGGAGCCCCCGGCCGACGCTTCCTGACGGGGGTGCCTGCTCCGGGCCAGGGGGGCGGAGGCTCTCCTCCGGCATTTCCGCCGGAACCCCCGTGGCCTCGGTCCGGGACGGTAACTTTGGCCCATGCGTACCCATGAAGCAGCCGGGCAGACGCACGACACACCGCATGTGACGCCTGCCAGGAGCAGCCGTGGCCCGCGCACCCCGGGGGCGTTCCAGGGGTCCGCCGGCAACGCGGTCGTCACTCACATGGTCACGGTGTCCCGGATGATGAACGAGGACGAGTTCAAGCAGGGCACGGGGGGCACCGCACGGCGCGGCCGTTCCGAGATCACCGAGGTGGACAGGGCGCTCGCGGCGTTCTACGCGCTGCCGGATGCCAGACAGGGAGCCAGGCTGCTCGCCCTCAAGGACATCGTCAGGGCGTGCGGCGACTACGTCGCCCACAAGGGCGGCGCGGGCTCACGGGTCGGGGGCACGCGGCGGCTCGGCGAGCAGGCCCAGGCGGCGCAGGGGCAGTTGGACGCCGAGGCGGTCTTCCGAGACCTGCTGACCGTGATCGACCGGACGATGGAGGAGGGGAAACACCCGGGCCTCGACCTCCGCGATCCCGCCGGCGAAGCCCTCAAGGCGTCCCAGTCCCTCCCCGCGGGCAGGTTCCACGCGATGATGGGGGACTTCGTCCAGAAGCTGGGGGCGCTGCGCGAGGACGAGACGCTGCCCGAGGAGACGCGGTCGGTCATCGGGGAGCTGATGGCTGTGGTTCCGCTGGTGACCGTGATGCAGTACCCACAGGGTGGCAGGGCCGGCATGAAGCTCGACCCGGCCGCCCCCGAGGACGCCCCGGCGTTCACCTTCAACGTCGACACCCAGGTCAGGGGCGGCACCTCCTTCCTGCTGGGACACATCGCCCATGAGCTGACCCATGTCGCGGCACATCAGGCGTTCGGCAGCAGCCCTGTGATGGAGCTGGTGCGGTCCGGAGCGACCGACCAGGAGGTCGCGGCGCTGGCGACGGAGCGTCAGCAGACGCTCGCCGATCTGAAGGCGGCCCTGGCCGGAAACGGCGAGTTCGACGACTTCCAGCGGGACATGCTGGAGGAGAAACTGGTCTACGGTGCCCAGCCGGAGAAGCTGGAGCAGTACGCGAGCTCCTTCGAGAAGGCGCGCAAGATCACCGCCGCACAGAAGGAGCGCCTCGTCGGCTGGGGCAAGGCGGCCGGAAACGCCTCCGGCACCCTGGTCGAGTACGACACCGTGCTCAACCAGATGCTGATCTACCTGCACATGTGGCAGATCAGCCAGGACAACCCCTTCTACGTACGGCTGCGGGCGGCGGCCCAGGCGGCGTACGCCCGTCGGAGCCGCGCCCGTGCGGGCGGGTCGGAGGACCAGCCGGCCCAGCCGCCGCGGGACTGATCGCAACCGGCCCCGGTCAGCCGCGCTGGAAGAACTCCACCTCCGCCAGGGCCAGTTGGCGCCCCGAGGACAGGTCCACCGGCTCGCGCAGGACCAGGCGCACCGTCTTCACGTCGCTGAGAGCGATGTGCATCGGCTGCGGATCCGGCTTGTCGTTGAGGTTCAGTTCCTTGTGCTGCCGCTCGCCGTCCTCCGTCGTCACCTCCAGGTCGATCCGGAGCGCGCGTGCCTCGTCGGTGTAATGCTCCGCGTCTCTCGACGGGCCGTTGCTGATGATCACTTCGACCAGGCGGAACGGCTGACGGAAGGTGTACGTCACCGACGCGCCCTCCGCGGGTGCACCCCAGTAGCTGTTGTTCACCCCGTCCACGGTGTTCTTCGCAGGATGCCCGGGCGATGCGGCGCTCGCCTCGGTGCTCACCGGGGTGATGGGCACGGCCTTGCCCAGCTTGTCCCGGGTGTCCTCGAACAGCACGCGTCCGACGGGGAGCAGCAGGACGGCGCCCGCGCACAGCGCCACCACCACGGCCAGGATCACCAGGAACCGTACAGCCCTGCCCGAACTCGCCCGCACCCTGCGGCGGAACGGCCACACCGTCCGCCACCACGGCAGCGCCTCGGGCTTCGCGGCGGGGTTCAGCGGGGTCGCGCAACGCCGGCAGAACCGGCGGCCGGGCGGGTTCGGGGTGCCACAGGAGGGGCAGGGCGCGCCCACCACCTCGTCGGGCGCCTCCACGGGGCGCACGACCGGGCGGGGGGCCACGGCCTTCGCGGGGCGTACGGGCTGGATGGGGGCGGGTGCCGTGGACGCCCCGGCCGTGGCGGCGGGGCCACCGGCGCGGGCCGGGGGCGGCGCCGGAGCGGCCGGCGGGCGGGCGGTGTCGGGCGGTGCGGCAGGCGGTAAGGGGGGTGGGGCTCCGGCGGCCGGGCCGGGGGCCGGGGGCTCCGAAACCGTGGGGCCGGGGCCGGGTGGGCGCGTGGCCGGCGGAGCCGGGGACGTACCGGAGGCCGCGGACTGGGCGGGCATACGCGACGACGGCTCCGCAGGCGCCATCGACGGGGGCTCCGCGGGCTCACCCGACGGCGGCGCACCCGGCGGCGGCTCCGCGGGCGTACTCGGCGTCGGCTCCGGCGACGTGCCAGAAGGCGCCGGATCGTCCGACCACCCCAGGTACGTCCCGCAGTTGCCGCAGAAGTCGTCCGTGGGGCCGTTGGACGCCCCGCACACGGGACAGGCGCGCACGGCGTCACCTCCCTTCGTCGGTGGGCGGGCCGGGCAGGATCTCCACCCGGCAGACGGTGTGCACCGGGCACATGGCCCTCACGACCGCGTGGACCCGCGCCGGGTCGGCCTGGCCCCCTCGGTCCGGCCACACCCGCACCAGGACCTCGGCGGGAGGCTCGGGCGGGAGGTCGGCTCCGGGGGTGCTCGACCACACCGCGCCGCCGTCCCCGACGACCTCGGCGTGCACGCCGAGCGCGAGCCGCAGCGCCTCGACCAGGCCGCGCCGGGTACCGCTCCAGCGGTGCAGCTCGACCGCGCGGGCCACCGTCTCGCGGCGTCGCTCCACCGGCCACTCCGGGTCGTCGGCGGCGCCCACCCAGGACGCCAGCCAGGCCAGGAAGTCGGCCGGGGCCACCCGGGGGTCGAGATAGGCGGACAGGTTGTCGAGGGTCGCGAACACCGGGGCGAGAACGGTGTCCAGCCCTGCGGTGAAGCGCTGCGCGAAGTCGTCGTCGGCGTACAGCGCGGGCAGCTGCCCGCCGATCGGGTGCGGGCTCGGCAGCCCGGGTATCGCGGCACGGCTCATCCGCGTACCTCCGGCTCCAGGGGCGTGACGACCACCTGGTGCTGGTAGGAGAAGACCAGCGCGCCCGCGGCCACGTCGACGCGGTCCGTCGGGGCGCCGCGCCGCCCGGTGATCGGGTCGGCGGGGAACAGCAGGATCTCCTCGATCAGCGCGTTGCCGGTGGCGCGTTGCAGGACACCGAAGACATCGCCGTACTGGACCGGTCGTCCGAAGGGCCAGCCGGTGCCGTCAGCGCCGCCGACGAGCGGGTTGAGGTGGTGGAACAGGGCGGCCAGGGCCGCGTCGCGGACGCGGTCGGTGTCGGCCGGGGCCGCCGCCAGCCTGGCGACGACGGTGACGCCCTGGTAGACCGGCGGCTCGACGACCAGGCGGGTGCCGATCAGCCGGCGTTCGTCGAGGCTCGCGGTGATCGTCCGCAGGATCTGGTCGGAGGGGATGAGCTGTTCGAACCGGAGGCGGTCGTCCCCCTCGTCGGCCACGGCGTCCGGGACCACCAGCACCCGTACCGCGCCCGCGCCTTCGGCGGCGGGCAGGCAGCGGACCCGGCGTACGGAGGGCGCCGCCTGGCCGGCGATGATCTCGTAGTCCGCGGTGGTGACGGCGCGTTCCTGCATGCGCAGCGCGTCCGGTGCCCGCAGACGGGCGTTGGCGAGGGTCTCGCCGCTGACGCCGCCACCGGCCGACTCCCGGTTGACGACCCGCGCGACGTAGGGGACGGAGCTGCGCAGCAGGGAGATCGCGCCGCGGGCCACATTGCCCGCGGGGCCGCCGCCGGTGCGGTAGCGGGCGACCCGGATCCGGGCCCCCTTGGGCGGTACGGCGCCGCACTGCCGCAGGGTGCCGTCCGGTTCGCGCAGCGCCGGCGGGAAGGTGAACTCGCCGGTGGTGGCGTCGACCTGGACATGGCGGTCGGCCGGGCCCGAGCGGCCGAAGTGCTCGACCAGGTCCCAGCGCTGCCAGCCCTCGGCCGAGGAGACCTCCACCACGGGGGGCTCGCGGTCGAGGAGGACCGGCGGGCGGCCGAGCCGGAACGTCTGCCCGGCGACGCCCTCCGACGTGCCGAGCGGTACGTCGGTCTCGCTCTCGGCGTGCTCGACGGTCATGGTGCCGCCCACCGTGAACACGGATGCCTCGCGCACCGTCGGGGACTCGGAGTAGAAGGGCTGGTCCGGCTCCGCCTCGGTGACCCGGCAGCGCAGCCAGCCGGCCCGGGTCCCGCCGATGACCGACGCGGTGTGGCCGGCCGGCACGTACACGATGATCTCGCCGGGCCGGTTCAGGCCGCCGGTGGAGTCCTCGCCGGTCTCGCACACCTGCCAGCCGCCGCCGTCCCACGCCTCCCACACCAGCGGGGGCTGGCGCGGGTCGACGCCGATGCCCTCCACGCGGCTGTCCAGGTTCACCGCGACCACGCAGCGCGGCACCGCCGTCGGCAGGCCGAACAGCAGCGCGTCACCGGGCCGGGGTGCCGCCTGGAAGGCGGGGATGTCGCGGCCTTCGGTGAGCTCACCGGTCCGGTCGGTCTGCTCACCGCCGCGGAACGCGGTCACCAGCCGGATCAACTCACTGGGCACGATGCGCAGTTCGTCCGTGGTGGCGAACACCACCGCCTCGTCGGCCTCGCCGCCCGCGGTGGCCACCTCCGTGCCCGGACTCAGGGTCACCGTGTCGGGCTGCGGTGCCGACAGCCAGAAGTCGACCTCGGCCACGGCAGCGGCCGGCGGGAACAGGCGGATGCCGAGCAGGTCCAGGAAGGCGGTGTAGTTCTTGTCGGGGACCCGGTTCAGCCGGTACAGCAGCTGGTCCACGAGGTAGGCGAACGTCTCGATGAGGGTGACGCCGGGGTCGGAGACATTGTGGTCGGTCCACTCCGGGGCGCGCTGCTGGACATAGCGTTTCGCCTCGTCGACCAGCTGCTGGAACCGCCGGTCGTCCAGGTTCGGGGAGGGCAGGGCCATCAGGCGGCGCCCCATTCCTCGGCCCCCTCCTCGGAGGGGATCGTGTAGAAGGGAAAGACCAGGTTGCGCCGGTCGTTGGTGGAACGCAGGGTGTAGTGCACGTCGATGTAGAGGGTGCCGTCCTCGACGGCGTCGAACGCGACCACCACGTCGTCGACCGCGATACGCGGCTCCCACCGCTCCAGCGCCTCGCGCACCTGCTGGGCGATCCGTCCGGCGGTGGCACCGTCGCCGGGCGCGAAGACGTAGTCGTGGATGCCGCAGCCGAACTCGGGGCGCATGGGCCGCTCGCCGGGCGCGGTGCCGAGAACCAGGCGGATCGCCTCCTCGATCTCCCGCTCCCGTTCGACCATGCCGATCCCGCCGGTCGGCCCGACGCGCAGCGGGAACGCCCAGCCTCGGCCGATGAACCGGTCGCTCATCAGACGCCGCCGATCAGGACGTTCAGGGCACCGCCCACGATCATCGCGCCGCACGTGGTCCTGTCACGCATCTTCGCGGCCGGCAGCCCGCCGATGAGCACCTGGCCCCGGACGAGCGAGGCCGGATCGGGCAGGACCACGTTGCCCGGCCCCAGGAGCGCGTGCGGGGGCACCACGCAGGTGTGCACACTGCCCGGAGGGCCGGGAAGGCCCGTGGTCACGGCCGCCGGGCGGCCGCCGATCAGCACCCGCGCCACCGCCTGGGCGGCGGGGCCGGCCGGCAGGGCGATCACGCCGCCGTGGTTGGTGGGATCACCGGTACGGGCTGCGGCCGGCATGCGGACTCCTTGGGAACGAGGGGACTGTCGGCAGGAGAGGTCAGTTGATCCGGATGAGCTTGGCCTTGAGGACGCCCAGCAGACCGCCGTCGACGGTGACGTCCGACGAGCCGTTGACGCTCACGGTCCGGCCGCCGATCTTCACCCCGACCCGGCCCTGGATGTCCACGTTCCGGCCCGAGACGCTCACGTCGCCACGCCCCGCGTCCAGCGTGATGCCCTTCTTGTCGAGCAGGACGGAGCTGAGGGGCCGTCGGCGGCCCTTCCCGGCGTAGACGGTCAGCTCGATCCGGTCCCGCCGGTTGTCCAGGAACACTTCGAGGCGCTCGTCGGCGCTCGTCACCCGGACCCCGGACGGACCGGGTGCCCGTGCGTCCAGCAGTTCCACCCGGTGCCCTGAACGCGACACGAGGGAGCGCCGGTTGACCTTCCCGGTCGTCCTGTCGACCAGCGGGACGTCGTGCGGCGAGGGCTTGTCCACGCCGTTGTAGAGCCCGCCGATGACGTACGGACTGTCCAGCAGGCCCTGTTCGAAGCCGACCAGGACCTCGTCGTTGACCTCCGGGCTGAACACGCCGCCACCGCCCTTGCCGCCCCACTGCACGGTGCGCACCCAGTCGGTGACGTACGTGTCGTCCAGCCAGGGGAACTTCAGTTGTACGCCGCCGGACTCGGCGCCACCGGGTTCGCGCACCCCGGTCACCACGCCGATGGCCAGACCGGGCATGCGGGGTCCGCGGCCGGATGCGTTCCCGCCGGTCACCAGGCCCGTCAGGGAGCGGTCCGTGCCGGCGCTCACCCACACCGTCGTGCGGTATCCGCCGTGCGGTTCGAGGACGTGCTGCACCGCCGTCGCCGTGTACTTCCCGGAGAACGCCTGCCCGACGTTGCCGAGCGCCACGGGCACGCCCGCCCTCAGCTTGGGGTTGCCCAGGACCAGCGCCTCCAACTCGCCGAACCCGGCGCTGACCTCGGCGGCCACGGCATCCGCGACGGCCTCCGTCTCGGCGAGGGAGCGGTACGGGGTGTCCGTGACGGTCAGCTTCGACGACGTGCCGAACCGGGCGGCGAACGCCGGGCTCAGCCCCGGCATCACCGTGTCGCTGTCCACCGACGGCTTGCGGGCCACCAGGGGCTGCTTGTTGGCGACGTCCCAGCCGCGCACCTCCACCTGCTGCGCGCCGGCCGCGGCCGACAGCGACGCCCGCAGGGCCAGCAGGTTGCCTCCGTGCTCCAGCACCATCGGGCTGCGGGTGGCCGAGGTCGACGGGGCGGGCGCGCCGGACGCCTTCCGCTGCTTGGTGAACTGCAGCAGCCCCATGTCGTCGACCCGCACCTGCGCGCCGCTCTCACCCGCCAGGAACTGCAGGAAGTCCCAGTCGGACACGTTGGCCTGCGACAGCTGCTGGTAGGTGACCGGCTCGGCGTCGACCTTCCCGCAGGCCAGCCCGGCCCCGGCGGCCACCTTGCGGACGATCGCCGCCGCCGTCATGTTCCGGTACGCCACGACCTTGCGGCCCCGCTGAAGACGGTGCTCCTTGGAATGGGCGCGCACCACCGTGAAGGAGCCCGTGCGGTCCCGGTCCAGCTCCAGGGCGGTCACCTCGCCGCCGAACAGCCGCTCGCGTGCCTGCCCGGAGACGGTCACCACCGACACCTTCAGCGGGGTGCCGATGGTGATACCGACGTCCTGGAGGAACTCGTGGTCGGGGTCGCGGAAGGTGAGGACAGCCGAGTCCGGCAGGCCCACGTTCTCGTCGACCACGCAGTTCACCAGCTGGGCGGCCCAGATCCGCGGGAGTTCGGCCGGCGTCTCGATGACCGGGTCGGCGGCGAACGACCGGCCGCCCCGCGCCTCGGGTGTGCTCACTGGTCCTCCTCCGCGCCCGCGTCACGCAGCCCCGGCACCACCAGTTCGGTGCCGGGTACGAGAGTCATCGGGTCGTCGATGTCGTTGGCCTCCGCGATGACCCGCCAGGCCGTCGCGTCGCCGTACTCCCGCCAGGCCAGCAAGGCCAGGCTGTCGCCCGCCACCACGGTGTGCGTACTGCGGGCACTGCGCGCCCCGGACGTCGGGTTCTGGCCCGCCGGGTCGACACTCGCCTCCTCGACGGACAGCGCGCAGGTGGCTCTCAGCGGCTTGCCGTCCACGTCGAACAGCGTGTAGCTCACCGACAGGCTCGACAGCACCCCGTCGAACGACGTCGTCCGCGCCGTGCCCCACTCGAACCGCACCCACGGGCTGGCCGGCTTCTTACGGCCCAGGCTGGCCGGGGTCGGCACGCACCCCTTCATCAGCTTCTCCACCGCCAGCTCCACGGAGTTGTCGTGGGTGGCAGTGGCGTCCAGGAACACCTCCAGGGAGAGCGTGCGCGGGCCGCTGCCGACGAACTCCGGCAGCGCCGACTGCCCCGCCATCCGGGACGGGGTGCGCCGCCACTCGGTGCTCTTGCTCAGCTCCAGGGTGGAGGGGTTGAACTGGAGGTTCAGCCGCGCGATGGTCCCGCCGGGCTTGGCACCGACGGAGGCGGGGGGCTCCTTCAGCGTCAGCTGGGCCCTGGCCCGGCTGGAGCGTGCTGGGGACACAGCAGGACCTCCTTTCCTGGGACGGCGTGTCGGGGGCGGAGTGCGTGGGCGTGGGGGGGTCAGGACGGGCGCAGGCCCTGATGGGCGATCTCCAGGGTCTCCACCGCCGCCTGGGAGTTGGCGGGGTCGAAGGACGGCCCCTGCCAGCGCACCGGGACGATCCCGGACACCTGCCAGCTGATGATCCGGGTGAGATCCGGTTTCAGGGCCACGATCTCGCCGTCCTTGGGCTCCACCCGCTTCAGCGTCTCGTCGAGCCAGCGGGCGATCTTCGCCGTGTCGGCGGTGACGGGCCGGGTGAGCGTGATGTTGGACCAGGTCACGCGGCCGGGCAGCTGCCAGGTGAAGCCGTTGTTGCCGCCCTCGGCGTAGGTCTCCATCTCGACCTCGGCGCCCATGCCGGAGCACGTGTGGAAGGCACCCAGGTCGTTGCCGCCGATCGCGAGCCGGAAATGCACGCTGGTCGCGAAGATGCTGTCGGTCATCGGTCCGTCACTCGCCCGTCAGTCGTTCGTCGTCCGGTCGGTCTTCGTCCATGGCGTGCCCTCAGCGGCGTCCGTCGTAGGGGCGGCCGGTGCGTTCGCGACCGCGTCGTAACTCGGCGCGCAGCAGCCGCGACACGGGGTCGATCAGACGGCGCGCCAGGTCGTCGAGCTCGGAGCCGGGGTCGTCCTGGGGGCGCTCGGGACGGCGGCGTGAGGCCGCCTTGCCCGAGGTGGAGGACGAGGAGGACGTGGGAGCGGGGGGCGCGGATGACGATCGCGGACGGCCGCGCGCCGGTATCTCCTTGCCCTGCACGCCCTTGAGCGGGTCGGCGGCGGAAGCGACGGCCTCGCGCTGCACCGGGTCGGCGGCGCCCGGCGCGACCGTCCTCGGCCGGACCGTGGGAAGGGGCCCCGGGAGCGATCCCGCCCGAGCCGGAGGGCCCGCCGGGCGGTCGGCGAGCGGCGGCGCCTGCGGGGCGGTCACCGGCAGGGACTTCGCCGGTACGGCGATGGCCGCGCCCGCGGTCACGGGGCGGGGCGGCGCGGGACGGACGACCGGGACGCGCTGGACCGGGGCCGGGACGCCGGACGTTCGCCTTCCTGCGTGCTCGGGCGGCGCGCCCCGCGTGCCCTGCGGTTCGAGGTGCGCGGTCGCGGACACGGCTCGCTGGAGCTGCGGTGTGCCGGGGGCAGGCGCATACGGGCCGGTCAGCGGACGTGCGGGTATCCCGGAGCGGCCGGGGGGAGCTGCCGGGGAGACGGCCGACGGGCCGCCCCGGTGTGCCGGTGTCCCGGGCGGCGGCGTGGTGTCGCCCTGCGCGGCGGCCGGTGCACCGGGCCAGCGCGCCGCCACGACGGGACGGCCGCCGGAGCGGGCGGCGGCGGGCGGCGGCGCCCCCGCCGGGGTCCCCCGGAAGCTCAGGGTGAGCGGGCGGGCCGCCAGCAGCGAGAGGCTGCGGGGAGCCGAGGGCGGTGCGGAGCCGGTCAGGGTGAGGGGGCGCGGGTCTGCCGAACCTGCGGACCGGATGGAGGCGGAGCCTGGCGCCACGGCCCTGGCCACGACGACCGGGCCGGGTGCGGCGGGGCGACGAGGGCGTTGCCCACCGGAGCGCGGGCCGCCCGCCCGGGGTCCGCCGGAGGCCGGCCCGTCAGCGCGGTGTCCGCCGGAGGCCGGCCGGTCAGCGCGCTGGACGTCCGGGCCGGGTCGCCTGCCCGCGCTCGCCCCGCCGGGCGCCTTTCCTGCCGCTGCCGCGCCTTCCGTAGCTGCGGAGTTCGCGGGTTCCGGGCGGCCGGGGGCGACGGCCGGGGAGGTCGTCACCAGCGGGGTGGCGGGCCCGTCTCCGTGGGGTACGGGAGTGGCCCCGGCGGTGGAGTGCTCCGCGAGGGCGCGCTGGACGTCGGCCGTCCCCAGCAGCGGGGCGTCCCCGCCCGGAGCGCGCTGGACGTCCGGGCGGGGTCCCGTGGAAGACGTGCGAGGAACAGGAGAAGTGGCGGGACCGGGCAACGCGGCGCTCGGCGGCAGCCCGGGCAGCGGCGCTCCCAGCCCACCGCGCACGCGGGCGCCCGAACCGTCCGGGGCCGGGGTCCGGCGCGGGGCATCGGCAGCGCCCGCGGATGCCGCTCCCCCGGTGGCGCTCGTGCCGCTGTCGTACGGCACCGGGGTGTCGCCCTGGCGCTGGACGACGGGCAGGGCCGGACCGGGCGCTGAACCGGCACCGGGTGCGCCAGGGGAACGGCCGAACGGCTCTGCGGTGGAAGGCAGTTCACTCAACGGGGCGCCGAGGGGAGCGCGCCCGCGCGAGGGCGTGACGGCACGCTGCACAGGGGCGTCCGGTGTGGCGGTGCTGGAGGAGTCCGTGCTCGTAACGTCCGGTGTGGCGGTGCCGGAGGAGTCCGTGCTCGTGGCGGCGCGCTGTACGGAGACGGAGGAGTCCGTGCGCGTAGCGGTGCGCTGCACGGGGGCGGAGGAGTCCGCCCTGGCACCGGGGATGGTGTTGGCGGCGTCTCGCGGGGGCGCCGGAGAGGGTGCGGGCCGCACCGCCGCGACGCGGCGCACCGGTCCCGACGGGCGGCGGGCGACGGTCAGGCGGGGCCCCGACGGGCTGGGCCGGACCGCCGCGTGGGACCCGTCGGCGCCGGACGTACGGGATGGTCCCGGGCGCGGCCCGGTCGCCTCCGCAGCGGCGTCCCGGGCGGCCGGGGCCGACGGCGTACGGCCTCCGGAAGTGCTCCGGGCCACGGACGCCCGCCCGGGGGTCGGATCGGAAAGGGGCCGGGCCGCGCCTGCGGGCGGAACGACCGCCACCCGTCGTACGAGCGGAGTCCTGGCGGCGACCGGCGGACGGCCGGTGCCGACGGGGGCCACGACCGGGCCCGTGCCCGGCTGGACGGCCCGCTGGACGGCGGCCGGTGAGGCGGCGAGGACGGCGGGGGATTCCGTAACCGTGAGCTCACGGGACCGGGGAGCCGCGTCGCCCGGACCCGCCTTCCCCGCACGGGGGCCGCCACCCGAGTCACCCCAAGGCCGTACGGCGGAGGAGCCCGGACGGGGTCCCGTCGATCCGGGCTTCCGATCCCCCGCAACCGGCCGTCGGGCGACCTCGGGTGCCCCGTCGGCCGTCACCGCGTCCGCACCATCCGTGGCGTCCGGCCGCACCGCCCTCAGCAGCAGCGGACCCCCGGCCGTGTGCGTGGCCCGGGGAGCCGCCGGGCGGGTGACGCCGTGCACCAGACCGGCCGGGGCGGCAGGCAGCAGCGCATGCCCGAGGCCGCTGCCGAACGTCGGGTTCTGCCAGGCGGCCAGGCCCGCACGGAAGGCGAGGCCGTCGCTGACGCCCAGCGGGGCGCGGGACACGGTGAGTTCCGGCGCGGCGGTGCGGCGCCAGCCCCCGTCCCAGTCGCCGGGCACGGAAGGCGCCGAAGGAGCCGGGGCGTCGGACGAGGACGGCCCCGGTGCGTCGGGCGCGGCGGCACCCGGCGTGCCGGGCGCCCCCTGGTCCGGATCCGCGGCAGACGGGTCCGCGGCCCGGCGGCGCAGCCTGTCGCGCCATCCCATGTGCTCAACCGCCTTCGTTCACGCGGGTGTTGATGCGGGCGATCTCGGCCACCCACTGCTGACGTTCGCCGTGGGTCAGGTCGAGGATCTCCTCGCGCTGCCAGTGGAAGTGATAGGCGATGTACGCGATCTCCTCCCGGAGCCGGGGAAGGGCGTACGTCACGATTCCCCCAGGCGCCCACCCGAGAGGTCGACCTCGAAGCCGCCCTCGCAGTGCGGGCAGGTCACCGCGGCACGGGTGTGGCCCTCGCTGTTGACCCGGCGGTAGAAGTCCTGGAGGAAGGCGACGTCGGTGGCGTACATCCGCTCCACCACCCCGGCGTGCACATCGGTGACGGTTCCGATCCGGGTGATCACCTGGCTCAGCAGCACCACGCTCAGGTACGCCGGGTTCTCCTTGACCCTGAGGTCGATCTGCGGACGCAGCTCGTCACGGGCGGTGGCCAGACGCATCGCGCCGTGCCGGTGCACCGTGCCCGCCTCGTCCACATAGCCGCGCGGCAGCTCGAACTCGAACTCGGTACGCAGGCCGTTCTCCTCCCGGGGCGGCGCCGGAGCGGCGGGGGCCGGGGGTGCCGCCGCCTGCTCCGGCGCCGGGGCGGGCGCGGTGGCCTGGAGGATCTCCTCCAGGTTGCCCGCGGTGACGGTACGGCGCCTCATTCGACGATGATCTCTTCGAACACGATCGTCACGGACTCGGTGGCCGCGGACGACTCGCCGGCCTTCAGGGAGGGCCCCTCCCACTTGGAGGCCCAGCCCTGCATCAGCTGGATACGGCGGACCGTGTTGCCCTCGGTGTCCTTGATCTCGATGGTGAGGTTCTGCCGCGCGGAGTTCACGGCACCGTTGTTGAGGGTCTCCTTGATCCAGTCGGTGAACTCACCGCTCTGGTCGAGTCCCCGGGTGATCGTGATCTCACCGGCCTGGCGGGCGCCGGGCTGCTTGCGGATGATCTGCTTGCCCTCCGCGCTGACCTGGCGTACCTCGACGACCTCCTCCTCGACGGTCAGCCCGCTGATCTCCTGGACCGACTCGACCAGGTAGCCGCCGAGCTGCACACCGAAGACATGGGTGGAAAGAGCATCGCCCGTTGCCATGACTGTCTGTCACCTTCCGTTGCTGAGCGGTTCGTTCGGCTGGACCCGAGTCATTCGTCGATGAGGCTGGTGCTGTCGGAGAACTGGGCCAGCCGGAACACCACGAACTCGGCGGGCTTGACCGGCGAGACACCGATCTCACAGATGACGCGGCCCTGGTCGATGGACTCCGGCGGGTTGTTGTCCCGGTCGCACTTGACGTAGAACGCCTCCTCGGCCGTGCGGCCGAACAGCGCGCCCCTGCGCCACTCCTCGGTGAGGAACGCGGTGACGTTGCGCCGGATGCTGGACCACAGCCGGTCGTCGTTCGGCTCGAAGACCACCCACTGGGTACCCAGGAGGATGGACTCCTCCAGGTAGTTGAAGAGGCGGCGCACATTCAGATAGCGCCAGGCCGGGTCGGAGGAGAGGGTGCGGGCGCCCCAGATGCGGATGCCGCGTCCGGGGAAGGCCCGTACGCAGTTGACGCCGATCGGGTTGAGCAGGTCCTGCTCGCCCTTGCTGAGCCGGAGTTCCAGGTCCACCGCACCGCGGATGACCTCGTTGGCCGGCGCCTTGTGCACACCGCGCTCGCCGTCGCTGCGCGCCCACACACCGGCGACGTGGCCGCTCGGCGGGACGGTGGTGTTGCGTCCGGTGGCCGGGTCGAAGACGCGGATCCAGGGGTAGTAGAGGGTGGCGTACCGGGAGTCGTAGCCGGCCTCGTCGTTGCGCCAGGCGCGCACCTGCTGGGCGCCGAGGCCGGGCGGGGCGTCGAGGACGGCGACGCGGTCGCCCATCTGCTCGCAGTGCGAGATCACCGCGAGCTGCACGGTGCGTACGCCCTCGGCGTCGATGTCGCCGCGCTGATGGGCGCTCATCAGGTCCGGCACGGCGACCATGGTGATCTCGTCGATGGTCTCCAGGCCGCCGAACCCGGTGCGGGCGGCGGCGTCTCCGACGTACTCCGCCGGGTCGATGCGGGCGACCTCACCCGAGCCGCCCGTCGCGGGCGCGGCCGGGGCGTCGGGCACGGCCAGGGTCTGGGCGGTGGGCCTGGCCTGGGCGGCGCCCTGCTCCTCGGTGACCTGGATCAGCTTGGAGGCGCGGGCCTGGGTGACCAGGTATCCCTTGACGTTCTTGCGGGTGGAGGCCTCGTAGGTCTCCACGACCTGACCGCCCTGGCGGACCAGGACCTTGAAGCGGTCCTCCGGCGGGTTCTCGCCCTCCGCGTCGGCGACCTCGACCGACACACCGGTGACGCCCTGCTTCGCGGCGACGAGGAATCCGCCGAGTGCCACCGGCTCCGCCGCCTTGGGCGCGCGCCGGCCGCCGTCGGCCGCCGGGGCGGAGGCGTCCTCGGCCTGGCCGCCGATCCGCACGATGTACGCGGCGCCGCCGCCGTTGGCGAAGTAGCCGTGGACCGAGAGGGGCAGGTAGGCGCCCTCGGTGAAGCCGCCGAACGTCTGGGTGTACTGGTCCCAGCTGGTGACCAGCGTCGGTGCGTGGAACGGGCCGCTCGCGGCGAACCCGACGAACGCGGCGACGGCGGTGCCTACCCCTTCGATGGGCCGGGCACCGGACTGCACCTCCTCCACGTACACGCCCGGGGTGAGGTACGTCGGCATACTCGCTCCTTCGCGTCCTTCGGGTTCGTTCACCTGTGTCCAGGTCGAGTCTCCGTGGGGGTCCGCGGAGGCGGCAGGGACGCGGGGGCATGATCAGGGGCAGGACCGCTGCCTTTCCGGGCGCCCGGCGTGCACCGCCGGACGCCGCCCGCCCCTGGACAACGGGTCGCAGGCCGGGGCGGGTGGGGCGGGTGGGGCGCACGCGGCGGGGTGCTCAGCGTCGGGCGCCACCCCGGCCGTGGATTTCCTGGTCCTTCGCGTACCCCTGCTGCGCCCAGCCTGCGATCTTCCGCAGTTCGGTCTTCAGCTCGTCCCAGGTCTTGAAGTAGTTGCCGATCGCCCGGATCTCCATCGGGATCACCGTGGAGCCCTCGACCGCGTGCGGCCTGATCTCCTTCATTCCACCGAACACCTGTTGCTGGGACACGCTCGGTTTGCCCGCCAGGGCGGAGTTCGCGTAGTCCAGCAGGCTCACCTCGTCGAGGCCCGCCATCTGCCGGGTGGCCGTGTCACGGAACTCCAGCTTCTCGCCCTCCTTCTCCGTGGTCTCCTGATAGCCGGACAGCACGTCGAGGATCTGTTCCCGGTTCTTCTTCAGATAGTTCTGTGCCCCGCTGTCGAGCAGGCGGTACGCGTCGGCGAGGGGTGAGCGGGAGAGGAAGATGGTCAGGTTCTTGGGCTGTCCCTGGTCACTGTCCGTCGCGAGGTAGTCGGCCACGGCGGCGACTTGGGTGAAGAAGAGCTGGAGGAAGCCGTCGAGGGAGTCCGTGTCGACCCGGCTCCGCTTCTTGCCCGCGGTCGCGTCCTCGAACTCCTCCAGGATCCCCTGCGCGAACGGCTTGGCCTGGTTCAGCCGGAACAGGGCGCGGGGCAGTGCCCGTTGACCGACGCTCGCCGGGTCGTTCCGGTAGTTGTCGAACACCTGGGGGATGCCCGCCAGCGGCACGCCGACGGTGTACTGGACGTAGAGCCCCTTACCCCGGCCCGGCTGCCCGTCCTGGTCGGTGTAGCCCTCGCTGCTGAGCGTCACACCTTCGGCGGCGGGCTGCAGCGTCAGACGCATCGTGGCGTCCGCCAGTGGTGTCCCCTCGGCAGCCGCGTAGAAGTCGTCGCGGACCTTCCTCATCTCGTCGACGATCCGGTCGAGTGCGTCCGGGCCGTCCGCCGCTTTCGTGCCGACCACCTGGACGGCGCCGGAGACGAACTCGACGTTGGAGTACGCGCCGCCCTCGTCCAGCTTCCTGGAGTCCGAGACGACCGTGAAATCCTCCGTGAGACTCGTCGCGAGGTCGGTGTCGCCGGGGAGTTTCCCTCCGCCCTCGCCCTTCACCCGCTTCGCCATCTCGGTCTCGAAGCCCTCCATGCGCTGCACCGGGCCCTCCATACGCTGCACCGGTGAGGAGGCGGTGCGCGGGGCGGCGGCGCCCGGGCCCTGGACCGCGCTGGCGCCGCCCGACCTCATGCGCGTGGCATTCGATTCCGCCTCACGTTCTTCGTGGTCGTGCGGGTGGGTCATGTTGAACCCGCCGCCCGTCGGGTGCCCGGCCGAGGCCCTTTGCTGGTTGCGGACCGCGTGGGTGAGTTCATGGTCCAGCGTGTGGGAATCGCCGCCGTGCTTACCGATGACGATGTCCTGGTTCACCGTGAACGCACGCGCCTGGACGGCCGCGGCGGCCTGCTCCGCGGCGGCACCGGTGTGCACCCGCACGCCGGAGAGGTCGGCCTGGAACTGCTCCCCCTTGCGGGCCAGCGTCGCCCGGTCCAGGGGTCGGCCCGACGTACGCAGACCGGCCTCGACATCGGAGCGCTGGACGCCCCCCTCGTGGCCGCACCCCTCATGGTGCTGGTGAACTTCTTCCTCACGGTCACGGCGCATCCTCCTCAGCACCGCCTCATTGCCGATACCGGCCTGCAACCCCATCAACCCGCTCGGGAGGGCGGGGCGAACCGCCCTGTCCCTGTCACCCGGAGCGGCGGAACGGGACTTCCTGTCATGCGCGTGCATCCAGCGGCCTCCCAGACCGAGAAACGAACATTCCTCACGTGGAGCCCGCGAGCCGGCGTCCGGCGCCCACACCCCTCGGGGACCACACACCACGAGCACCCTCCACACCCTGTTTGCCCGCTGCGTCGCCCGGACGCCGTGGATCAGCGCGGGCAGGCACCTCAGGCGTCGAACGCCTCCGCCGTGTACGGCCCGAACTCCCCCTCCAGCACCAGCCGCCCCAGCTTGCGGTACTCCTGCGCGACCGCCGTCATCAATTGCCGCATGGTGAGCGGAGTGCCGGCCTCCGCCGCGAGGTAGGCGGCGGTGACCGCGCAGGCGCGGATGGAGCCGCCGGCGAGTTCGAAGCGGTCGGCGCAGAAGGTGAGGTCCAGGTCGTCGGCGCGGGGCAGCCGGACGCCCAGGCAGCGTTCCCACAGGGCAAGGCGCTGGCCGGGGTCGGGCACCGGGAAGTCGGCCACCACGTCGAGCCGCCGGGTGAACGCCTCGTCGAGGTTGGCCCGCAGATTGGTGGTCAGGACCGCGATCCCGTCGAACGACTCCATGCGCTGGAGCAGATACGCCGACTCGATGTTGGCGTGCCGGTCGTGCGCGTCCTTCACCGCCGAGCGCTTGCCGAAGATC
This sequence comes from Streptomyces silvae, assembly GCF_016745505.1. Taxonomy (GTDB): domain Bacteria; phylum Actinomycetota; class Actinomycetes; order Streptomycetales; family Streptomycetaceae; genus Streptomyces; species Streptomyces silvae. Next base: position 54,757 of record NZ_JAERUC010000080.1, read on the forward strand.
GCGTCGGCCTCGTCGAAGAGCAGCACCGCGTTGACCGCGGACGCCTCGGTGAAGATCCGCTCCAGGTTCTTCTCGGTCTCCCCGATGTACTTGTCCACGACCGTGGACAGGTCCACCACATACAGGTCCATGCCCAGATCGGTGGCGACGACCTCCGCGGACATGGTCTTGCCGGTGCCCGACTCGCCGGCGAAGAGCGCGACCACACCGCGCCCCCGGCCGCCGCCGGGCCGCATCCCCCACTGCCCGAGCACCTGCTCACGATGGCGGGCCCGCAGCGCCAGTTCGCGCAGCCGCCGGTGCGTGGACGGCGGCAGCACCAGGTCGTCCCAGCCGACGTCCGGCTCCACCCGGCGGGCGAGCCGGTCGAGCCCCGCGCCGTTCTGGGCTCGTACGGCGCTGCGCAGGTCGTCGGGGCCGACCGGGCGGCCCGCGAGGGCGGCCGTGCGTACCGCCACGTCGGCGGCGCGGCGCACCTGCCCGGAGTCCAGGCGGTGCGCGGCGACCGCCTCGGCGAGCTTGTCGGCGTCACCGGTCCCGAAGCCTCCACCGGAGTCGGCGGCGCCTGAAGTGTCGGCAGCGGCCCGTTCGAGAGCGTGCCGCCAGCGCGCGGTCTGCCGTTCGGGCGAAGGTGCCGCGACGGCCAGCTCGACGGGCGTGTCGGCCGCCCACTCCGGTGCCCAGCCGACCGTGCCGTGCGTGATCAGGGGAATCCCCCGCAGCGCCGTGCACAACGCCCCGAGTGTGCGGGCGCGTTCGGTGGGTTCGCCGGGGAGCGCCTCCAAGGGGCCGAGGACGACTCCGGCACCGGTGAGTCGGGCTTCGAGGGCGGCGACCCGGGCGAGTTCCGGTACGTCGCCCGCGCGCCGGGTGAGCGCCACCGCGTCCAGGACGAGCGGGCGCAGCCCGGCCGCGCGCAGGGCCGCGGTGGCCAGCTCCGCCGCGTCGCCTCCCCGGGTGCGCAGATGGACGAGCCCGACGCCGGTGCCTGCCGCGGCCGCCGTCCGCAGGACGTCCGCTTCCTCCGCGGTGGGGTCCTCCCGCGCGACGCCGAGCACTCCGGCGAGCCGGGCATCGGGACGGTCGCTGCCCAGCAGGTGTCCGGTCACCCGGTCGGGCACGGCCAGTACGCGTGACAGCGGCGGCCGTTCGGGCTCCGTGATCTCCACCAGGCCGCCCGCGACGAGCGGCGCGCCGGGAGCGATCCGGAAGCGGGCGGACGCCGCCCCGGGCAGCCCGCACAGTTCCAGTGCGAGCCCGACCGTGGGCCGGCGGCGGGTGAGGTCGTCGTTGAGGAAGCCGTAGAGCCGCTCGAACCGTGCGTCGAGGTCCGGTGCCAGCGCCACCAGCAGCAGGTCCAGGTCCAGCGGGGACAGGCCGAAGTGCCGGGCGAGTCCGCCGAGTACGGAACCGGCGGCGGGCTGCCACGGCTCGTGGCCGGGTGTGCCGAGTCCGCCCGGCTCGTCCAGGATGCGGTCGACCGCGTCGGGAGTGAGGTACTGGCCGCGGTACGGGTCGTCGGGGTCGGGGTCGGTGGCGCGCCGTGCGGCGACGGCGTGCCGCACCCGTTCCTCGACCAGCCGGAGCCGGTCCCAGAGGGGTTCCACGTCGGCGGACACGGGTCCGGCGACGGCGCCGGGTCCGACGGTGTGCGTCACGGCTGGCGGTCCCCTCTGCGGCGGCGACGGGCGGGTGCGGGGCCCCGTTCGCGCGGGCCCGCGAGCCCGCCGTCCGGGCCCGGGTCGGTGGTCTCCGTGTAGCGCAGGCGGCGGCCCGGCGTCGCCTGCGCGCCCTCTCTCCTGGTGGCGGTGCGCACGAGGAGGCCTTCGGTGACCGGCGGCGCCGCCTCGGTGGTCACACCGGCGAGCGGTGCCCGCGCCCGGACCTGGAGGGACGCCTTCAGCTCGCCTCCGAGCGCCGACCACACGTCGGCGGCGGCCGGGGCGTCGAGTCCGACGCCGCCCGTGTCCAGTCCCACCGTCAGACCGAGGTCGGCGAGCGTGCCGGTGAGCAGACGGGCGGGCAGGGTGTCGGCGCCGGTCAGGGTCGCCAGCACCTGCGAGAGCAGCCGGTGTTCGTCCTGCGGGCGGCTTGCCCACGCCGTGACCAGGTACGTCAGCTCGAACCAGCGCGGCGGGGTGCGCCGTGCCACCAGGTGCCCTTCGGCGTCGTAGACCTCCCCGGCGCCGCTGCCGCGCCGGGTGGCGTCCTCCCGGACGTCGTAGAGGAAGACGCAGACGGTGGGGGCGTTGCGGCGCGCCGCCCAGTCCCGGGTGGGGGCGTCGAAGGCCACCTCGACGCCCGACGCCTCCAGGCCGGACTCACCGAGCAGGCGGCGCAGGGCCTCGTCGACCTCGTGGATCACCGGCGGCTCACCTCGCCGGGCGGCTGGAAGGTGCCGCTGACCACCAGGAAGTCGGTCGTCACCGGCGAGAACCCGCGTCCCTTGGCGGTGATGACGCGCGGTCCCGTCTGGTCCTTGGCGAGGATGAGCAGCTGGCCGATGAAAGTGCCGTCCGGCAGTGGAACGGTCGGCGCCGCCGCCGCGGTGATCCCCGGCTTCCAGCTGAACCGCACCGGCGCTCCCGGCGGGAAGTCCTTGCCCCGTACGGAGGTGACGAAGCCGGGCTTGCCGATGTCGGGCACCGCGACGATGCGCGGCTGGAGGATGCGCAGCCGCTGCTGTGCGGTGTTGTCGCTCCTGTCGGCGTCGGTGCCGGTCGTGGTGAGCTCACCCGTTACACGGCCGGTCAGCGCCTTGTCCGGGCTGAGCACCACGCGTACGACGGTGCTCGCGCCCGGTTCCAGGTCCGGCAGCGCGCACACCCAGGAGCTGTCGCAGCCCTGCGGCCGCCCGTTGTCCGGGATGCCCCGGGGCAGGCCGATGCGCAGCCGCAGCCCGGTCGCGAGCGCGTTACGGCCGTTGCGGACGGTGTAGGTCACCACGACGCGTCCGCCGACGTAGCCCGGGTTCGGCTGGGCGGTGACCCGCACGCCGGGCCCGGCGTCGGGCGCGGGCGGCTCCGCGGGCACGGTGGGGGGCGGGGCCGGCGGGTCCGGGCTCGGCTGCGGTGGTGTCGGGGTGGGGGTCGGTTCCGCCTCGCCCACCGGGACCACGGTCCGGCCGGCGTTGTCGCTGGGCTCGGGATCGATGACCGTACCGGCGACCGACCAGTCGACGGGCTGGTCACCTGTGGTGAGTCCGGTGAGGGTGACGTCCACCGTGACGGTGGTGCCGGGCCTCACCACGCCGACGTCGCACCGGAGGGCGGCGGCGTCGCAGGTGCCGCCGGGGTGGGTCACCCCGGTGATCTGTACGCCGGGCGGCGGGGCGATGGTCAGGGTGGTGCCCGGGGAGGCGGCGGGGCCGTTGTTCACCAGGCCGATCCGGACCGTGGTGTCCTCGCCGGCCGTGACCTCGGGGGTGGTGGCGGGCGCGTCGACGGCGAGGTTCACGGACTGCTGGACGCTCGGCTCCTTCTGCCGGCCCGGGAGCGCGCCGGTGAGCGAGGTGAGGCCGCCGGACTCGACGTCCAGCAGGCCGAGCTTCTCAGGGCTGTTGACCGCCGCCTCGGCCCGCGAGCTGATCACCAGGCTCTCGCCGTCGGCCGTCCACGCGGCGTCGCGCGGCTGGAACGGGCCGGTGGCCGGGGGGTCCGGCAACTGCCGGCCGCAGGCCCCGGGCAGGTCGAGGACGGCGGCGGGCGTCAGCACCCGGCAGTCGTCGCCCGTGAGGGAGGTGAGCAGGATGCCGCCGCCCTGGTCGACCTGGCCGCCGCCGCTCTTGCGGTTGAAGGCGAGGGTGGTGCCGTCCGGCGAGAACGCCGGGCTGTCGTCGATGACCTCGCAGGCGCCGGGGCAGTTCGTGGCGCTCAGGTCGCGCTGCTCGTCCGGACGGTCGACGGGCGCGGTCCAGATGTGCTTGTTGCCGCCGTTGCCGTCGATCACCGTGTTACGGGTGAAGGCGAGGGTGGTGCCGTCGGAGGACCAGGTCGGCTGGGCGTCACCGCCCGTCTGCTGCCCGGCCGGCGGGATGATCCGTCCGGTGATCGCACCGGTGGCCGCGTCCGCGACGAGGATCCGGCTGGGACCTCCGACGCCGGGGGACGTCCGGGTGAAGGCGAGGTACTTGCCGTCCGGGGAGAACGTCGGGTCGGTGTCCCGGTCCGTCTCACCGCGGCCCGCGAGCCGCATGGGCCGGGCGTTCGTTCCGTCGGCGTCCGCCGTCCAGATCCGCTCGATCCGGCCCTGGGCGCCGTCCTCGAAGCGGGTGAGCACGATCCGGCGGCCGTCGGGTGTGTAGTTCTGCCGCTCGGTCCAGGGGTCGTACCCGGCTCCGGGCTCGAACAGCGGGTCCTTGGCGGGATCGGTGTTGGTGTCGGCGGCCGGGTCCTCGTCGAGAATCGGCAGCCCCAGGTCGCGGGGGTCGGACCCGTCCGTCCGGACGTCCTGGAGCGTCACCACGTGCGCGCCGGAGTGCGTCTCGTCGGGGGCCGGCGCCGAGGTGCGCTCGACCACCGCGCCGCCGCCTTCGAGCGAACCGGACCAGGTGACCGAGGAGACCTCCCGGTCCTCGTTCAGCACGAGCGGGGGGACCTGGACGTCGTCGTGGACGGTCGCCCTGAACACATGGTCCCAGTCGCCTTCGCACTCGCACGTGATCTCGGGGCTCAGGAACAGCACCTGGTCCCCGTCGGGCAGCCACGCTGCCCCGTGGGCACGCCACTGTGCCCGGTCACCCCCGAGCAGCGGCCCGTCACCGGTTCCGTTCGCGTTCGTCACCCGCAACCGGGGCACGCTCCGCCCGTCGGCGGCGGTCGTGGCGGTGTACGCGATCCAGTCACGGTTCTCGTCGTCGTCCACCGGGTTCCACGCCGGCTCGGTCGCCGTCCCGTTCGCGGGGGAGGTGACGCGGGTGGCGGTGCCGCCGTTCAGGGACCGTACGTAGATCTGCTCACCGGCCGCCGGGTCGCTGTCGCTCGCGTACGCCAGCCGCTGCCCGTCGGGCGAGACGCTCGGGCTCTCCTCGTCGGCGGGGGTGTCGGTCAGCCGGGTCAGACCGGTGCCGTCGGTGCGCACCCGCCACAGGTCGCGCTGCGTCCCGCTCCCCGGCCCGCCGGACTCGGCCGCGTCGAACACGACGGAGGCGCCGTCGGGGGTCAGCCGGGGGTGCGCGGCGTCCATGCCGGCGGTCAGCCGCCGTACGGAGCCGTCGGCGGACCGGAGGTAGATCTGCGGGGTCGCCTCGTCGCGCAGGCTCGCGAAGACCATCCGGTCGCCGAGGGCGGACGGCTGGACGTCCTGGTGGGCCGGGCCCTCGCCGAACAGCGGGGTGCTGGAGGTCGTGGTGGCCACGGTGCCGAGGCTGCGGTGCCGGGTGCCGGCGAAGGCGATCCGGGTGTCCGTGGTGTCCTCGGCCACGGCCCGCGGCGCGGACCCGGCGCCGCTGTTCCCGGAAGCCGCCGCCGCCCCGAGCAGCGGGGTCAGCAGCAGCAACGACATGCCGAGTCTCCCGAGGCGGTAGCGTCCGCCTCGGCCAGCGGTTCCCATGGAGATCCCCCTCGCGGTCCGGTGCGGCACGTGGATGTGCCCCCGCCACCCTGCGGCGGCCGTGGACGGGACGGCAGGGCGGTGGGGCCGTACCCGGGGGAAACGTGGGGTGTGCTTTCGGGCAGCATCGGCGCACCGGCCGTCGTCAGATGAGGCCGTTCCGCAGCGCGAAGCCCACCGCGTGGGCCCGGTTGCGCAGTTGGAGGCGGTTGATGATCTCGTGGAGGACGTTCTTGACGGTCCGCTCGGAGTACGCGGTCTTACGGGCTATCTCGGCGGTGTCCAGTCCTTCCGACACCAGCCGCAGCATGTCCGCCTCCCGTGTGGTCAGGGTCGACAGGGACAGGCCCTGCGGATCCAGCGCCGAGCGCTGGAGGCTGCCGACGTGGGAGAGCAGCTTGCCGAGCAGGTCGCCGGGGAGCACCCCCTCGCCGTTGGCCGTCGCGAGGACCAGGTGGACGAGCCGGTTCTGGTCGGCCTCGGAGCGCCGCAGCACCGCGGGGACGCCGCACTCGATGACGCGTTGCAGGGCGCCGGAGCCGAGGGTGCCGACCACGAGGCCGACTCGGGTGGCGGAGTTGAGCCGGAGCCGGTGCAGCAGGGCGATCACGTCGTCCTCGACGTGGTCCACGACCACCAGCGACACCTGGGCGTCCTCCGCGTCGGCCTCGGCCAGCAGGTCGACCTCGGGGCGCTGGCGTAACTGCTGGACGACGCCGACGCGCAGGATGGGATCGGCGGCGTAGACCGCCACGGTCACCCGCTCCGGCCCTGCGGCGGGTGGGACCCGGTGCCCGGAACCGGCGGCGGCAGGCGTGTGTGTGGGGGAGGCAGGCATGGCCGGGGTGTTCTCCTCTGCGCAGGACATGAGGGTTACCTGTTCATATGTTCGTAGGGGAGGATCGCAAGGGCGCGACGGCCACCGGAAGGCGGCGCGCGGGGTCCGGGAGGTGGCATCAGCCACCCACGGACACGGGCGGGCCGGCGGTGGCTCCGCGGGCACCACGACTGCCCGGGTGTTGCCCTCGCACCCCTCGGCGCTCCCCTGAGGGCGTCCCTACCGTGGCGGTGTGACGCCTTCTCCAGCCTCTTCCGGTCCCGGTGCGCCCGGACTCGACATCCCGGCCGTGACCGTGACCCCGGGCGGCACCGCCACGACCGGTCTGACCGTCCGCAACGACAGCGACATCGTCGAGGCGTACAGCCTCGAGGTCGTCGGGGACTGTGCTTCCTGGACGACCGTGGAACCCGCGCGGGTCTCCCTCTACCCCGGCACCTCCGAGACGGTGACGATCCGTCTGGATCCGCCACGCTCCCCGGACATCCGGGCCGGCGAGATGCCCCTCGCGATACGGGTCCTGCCGACCGAGCATCCCGAGGCGGTACGGGTTCCCGAGACCACCGTGCACGTCGAGGAGTTCCACGAGCTGCGCACCGAGGTGCGGCCGCGCCGTCGCCGCGGCTGGCTGCGCGGCCGGTACCGGCTGGCGGTGCGCAACGAGGGCAACACCCCGGTGCAGGCGGGCTTCACTCCCGGCCAGGCGGGCGAGGAGTTGGCGTTCGCCTTCAGTCCGGCCGGGCCGAAACTCGAACCCGGCGAGTCGGCCGAGGTCGGGCTGCGGGTCCGGACGGGCAAGCCCGTCTGGTTCGGGGCCCCGGTGGTGTGGCCGTTCACACTGACCACCGCCGAGACCGGTGACCAGGACGAGGCCCGGACGGACGACAGCACCGTACAGCCGGTGCTGGACGCGGAGTTCGTCCAGATCCCCATCTTCCCGAAGTGGCTGATCGCGGTGCTCGCGGCGCTGCTCGCGCTGCTGATCGCCTGGTTCGCGCTGGTCCGCCCGGCGGTGCGCAGCGCCGCCAAGGAGGCGGCCGACGAGGTGGTCCAGCTGCGCCCCACACCCCCCGGGGAGCAGGGCGGCGAGGGGGAGACACCTGGCAGCGGTCCCGGCGGGGCGAGCCCTTCGCCCACCGGCCCGGGCTCGGGTCAGGGGCAGGGGCCCGGGGAGGGCGGTGACGGCACCGCGGGCACGGGTGGTCAGCAGAGTTCGGCGACCATCGACCTGAAGACCTCGAGCGGGCAGACGAAGACCGGTACGTACAAGGTGCCCGAGAAGAGCGTCTTCGGTGTGACGGACATCGTTGTCGCCAACTTCCAGGGCGACGAGGGCGTGATGACGATCAGCTTCGGTGACCGCAAGATCACCACGATCGCTCTGGAGACCTTCCGCAACCAGGACTATCACTGGGTCACCCCCATCAAGATCCCTGCGAACGACACCGTGACCATCGACGTGACCTGTTCCGAGCCGGGCACTCCGGCCACCGGCCGCAAGGCCCAGGGATGCCACGAGGTTCTGAACGTGAGCGGTGAGCTGATCCGCACCGAGCAATGAAACGGACGTGAAGCCTCCGATCATTTTCGATCGGTGCCGACCACCCTGTAAAGAACGGTCGGTCAATGCGTCCAGAAATCACCAACTCCGGTCCGGAAACCGGCATCCGGGCACATACGCCACACGGAAACCGCCGTTTCGGGCGCCCTGACCGGGCATCCGGTGGCGGCCCCCGCCGCGCTCAGCCGGTGGCCAGCTCGTAGGCGTAGTCCGGGGTGAACGAGCCGGCCGATCCCTTGCAGCCGTCGGACTCCCCCGGCAGCTTCACCCAGAGGTACGCGTCGATGCCGGTCAGGCCGGTGTCCGTCGTCGGGGCCCTGCCGAGCGCCCGGCCCGCCGGGTCGCACCACTCCCCCTCCTGCGGTGCCCCGTTGCCGTTGCGGCTGGTGTCGATGACGGCGCCCAGGCCGGGCGGCCCGCCGAGCGCCGCGAGCACCCGCCGGGCGTACGCGGTCTCGTCGGCGGTGCTGTGGAAGTTGGACACGTTGGTGAAGATGCCGTCGCCGCTGGTCGCGGCGCCCGCCTCGCGGAGCGCCGCGGCCTGCTTGGCGGCGCTGTGCCAGCCGGAGTGTCCGCCGTCGAAGTAGACCTTGGCCCGTGGGTTCGCGGCGTGCAGGGTACGGCCGGCGCGGGCCAGGGACGCGAAGCGTGCGTCCCGCTGTGCGGCGGAGAGGCAGTCCGACAGGGCGATCGCGTCCGGTTCCAGGATGACGATGACCGGCCCGCTGCCGAGCCCCGCGGCGAAGTCGGCGATCCACCCGTCGTACGCGTCCAGGCTCGGCGCCCCTCCCTCGGAGGCCCCGCCGCAGTCCCGGTCGGGGATCGCGTACGGCACGAGGACGGGCGTACGGCCGGCGGCCGCCGCGGCGGACGTCACGCCCCGGACCTGGCCGGTGACGGCGCCCGGGTTGTGGGCGGGGAACCACACGGCGGCGGGCTGCGCCGCGATCCTGGACTCGATCAGCGGGCGGCGCGGATCGTCCCGGTGGGCGCCGACCCAGTCCAGGACCTGGGACTGCGGGTGGCGGTAGAGCCCGGCGGACGCGGCGGGGGCCGAGGACCGCTTCGGCGCCGGGGACGGGGCCGGGCTCCTGCGCGGCGTCCTGCTGGGGCTCGGGGACGGCGCGGCCGTCGCGGAGGCCGAGGGCGACGCGGTGGGGGTGGGCACGGCGGGCAGCGGTTCCAGGACCGGGGACGCGGTCGTGTCCGGGAGCGCGGTCGTGCGCCCGCCGTCATGCGCTCCGGCGGCTATCACCCCCGTCGCCGCACCGGCCGCCACCACGGCCGACGCCAGCGCGGCCATGGTGTGACGGCGTGCGGCGCGCCTGCGCCGTCTCGCCGCGGTCCTGCCTCCCGCTCGTACGCCCGGCACGCCTCGTCCCCTCCCCCGGCGCCCGGTGTTCGTCCGTTCCGATGAAGTCTCCGGCCGGTCGGCGCCGTGGCGAGCCTATGGCTGGGACGCTGCCCGCATGGACCGGATCGAGCAGTTCGCAACTCCGGCCGGCCTGGCCGGCACGGTGACCGATGTCGGCGCGGTGATCGAGCGGATGCGCGCGTTCCGCTCCGGCTGGCCGCCCGGGGACGGCGTGGCGGTGTTCAACCAGGTCTATCTGACGGTCACGGAGGCCGTCGCCCGGCACCTCACGGACGGCGTGTTCCGGGACCACGAGGCCGTGTCCGCGCTGGACGTGCGGTTCGCCGAGCTCTATCTGACGGCGGTCGACACGGCTGCGTCGGGCGGCACCCCGCCCGCGTGCTGGCGCCCGCTCTTCCAGTACCGGCGCCATCCGGGCGTACGTCCGCTGCAGTTCGCCCTGGCCGGTGTCAACGCGCACATCGGGCACGACCTCGCACTGGCCGTGGTGGACACCTGCCGTACGCTCGGCTGCGCTCCGGCCGACCTCAAGGAGGAGTTCGACCGGGTGGGTGATCTCCTCGTGATGCTGGAGGAGCAGATCCGCGAAGATCTGATGCCCGGTCCCGATCTGCTGGAGGTCGCCGATCCCCTCGTCCACCTCGCGGGTTCCTGGAGCCTGGAGCGGGCCCGTGAGGCGTCGTGGACGGCTGCCCGGATGCTGTGGCAGCTGCGTCGAGTGCCGCCCCTGGCCGAGGAGTTCAGGGTGCGGATGGATGCCGGGGCGGGGCTGGTGGGGCGCTTCCTGCTCACTCCGTGCCGCCGCTGAGAAGTCGCTGAGAAGACTCTGAGAAAACGCCCCTCCCTCAGCCCTCCGGGAGCTCGACCGGCGCGATCTCGTCGAACACGTCGCCCGGGCCGGGGTTCGCCGGGTCGGTGGCGCCGCCGAACTGCGCCATCACTCCCCATACGGCGTTCAGCGCGGTCTGCACGGCTCCCTCGGCCCAGCCCGCCGTCCACGAGATGTCGTCGCCCGCGAGGAACAGGCCGCGCTTGTCGGCGGGCAGCCGGTCCTGCATGAAGTGGGTGAACAGGCGGCGCTGGTAGCGGTAGTGGCCCGGCAGGTTGGCCTTGAACGCGCCCATGAAGTACGGCTCGTTCTCCCAGGAGACGGTGACCGGGTTGCCGATGATGTGCTTGCGGATGTCGACGCCCGGATAGATCTCGCCGAGCGACTTGAGCATGACGTCCATGCGCTCGTTCGGGGAGAGCGGCAGCCACTTCAGGCTGTCGTCGCACCAGGTGTAGGAGAGACAGATGACGGCCGGCTTGTCGGGCCCGTCGTCCAGGAGGTACGTCCCCCGGGTCATCCGGTCCGTGAGCGTCATGGACATCGTGTCCCGGCCGGTGAGCTCGTCCTTGTCGAGCCAGAACGGCCGGTCGACGGGCACGAACAGCTTGGAGGACTCCATGTAGTGGGTGCGCTCCATCGCCGTCCAGTGGTCGATGGGGAAGAGCGCGTCGTCGCAGGCGATCTTGGAGAGCAGCAGCCAGGACTGTCCGGTGAAGACCGCCGCCCGGTAGGTGCGGATGTCGCCCGCGGCGTCGGTGACGGTGATCCGGTTGCCCGCGGTGCGGTGGAGCCGGGTCACGGCGGGGCGGGGCTGCCCGTCGTGCAGCGAGGACAACGAGGTGCCCGACGGCCAGTGCACGGTCTTCTGCGGCTCGCGGTCCCACAGGCGCAGCGGAAGCTGCTGGCTGCCGCCGACGATGCCCCGGTGGTGGTCGTCGGCCTCGGTGTAGACGACGCGGAGGATCTCCAGGATCGAGTTGGGGAAGTCGGTGTCCCAGCCGCCGGTGCCGAAGCCGACCTGCCCGAAGATCTCGCGGTGCCGGAAGGAGGCGAAGGCCTCGGAGCCGCAGAGGAAGCCGTAGAACGTCTGGTCGTCGAGCTTCTGGACGAGCTTCGCCCAGATCTCCCGGATGCGGGGGACGTCGCGCTCGCGCATCGCGCGGTTCATGTCCGAGAAGTCGGCGCCCTCCTCCAGGCACGCGTTCCAGGCGTCCATCACCTCGCGGTAGACCGGGGGCAGGTCGTCGATGGTGCGCGCGTAGTGGGACGCGCCCTTGAGGTCGACCACGGTCGAGGGGGTCGCCGGGGAGAGGGGGTTGGGGAACGGCTTGGTCTCCAGACCCACCAGGTCGATGTAGTGCTGGAGCGCCGTCGAGGAGGGCGGGAAGCGCATGGCGCCCATCTCGGCGGTCAGCGAGGGGTCGCAGCCATCGAAGCCGACGGTGCGCAGCCGCCCGCCGATCCGGTCCGCCTCGTAGACGACGGGCTTCAGGCCCATCTTCATCAGTTCGTACGCGGTGATGATGCCGGAGAGCCCGCCGCCGATGACCGCGACCTCGGTGCCGTGTTCGGTGGCCGGTATCTGCCCGATGCCCGCCGGGTGGGCCAGGAAGTCGTCGTAGGCGTACGGGAAGTCCGGGCCGAACATGGTGATCGGCGGCTGCGCGTCGGTGTGCTGGACGGCGTTGGGCACCGTGGACGTCATGGGGTACGGACTCCTTGCGGGGGAACGCGGGGGAAGCGTGGATCGGGGGGTGCTCAGACCAGGGAGCCGTACAGGCCCGGGAGGCGGTCCCGGAGATACGGGTTGACGGCGCGTGACGTGGCGAGCAGGGCGGGGTCGACCTCACCGACGAGCAGTTCCTCGCCGCGGCCGGCCCGGGCCCGGACCGTGCCGTCGGGGCCGGCCAGGCAGCTCAGCCCGGTGAAGTCGAACTCGCCTTCCACGCCCGCCCTGTTGACGTACGCGATGTAGAGCTGGCTCTCGAAGGCGCGGACCGGCACGACGGCTTCGGCGACGAACGGGAAGGGGTGCATCAGCGCGGTCGGGACGAGCAGCAGCTCGGTGCCGGCCAGGGCGTGCGCGCGTACGTTCTCCGGGAACTCGACGTCGTAGCAGATCAGCAGCCCGACCCGTACGCCGTCCAGCTCGGCCTGGACCACCGGCCGGACGCCGGGGGTGAACCACTTCTCCTCGAAGCTGCCGAAGAGGTGGGTCTTGCGGTAGTTGGCGAGCGGCGTCCCGTCGGGGCCGATGAGCTGCGCCGCGTTGAAGACCGCCTCGCCGGCCCGCTCCGGGTAGCCGTAGTGCACGGCCAGACCGTGGCGTACGCAGATGTCGGCGACCGCCCGCGCGGCGGGCCCGTCCGCGGGCTCGGCCAGCTCCGGGACGGCGTCCCCGATGGCGTAGCCGGTGAGGAACAGCTCGGGGCAGACCAGCAGCCGGGCGCCCGCGGCGGCGGCCCGGGCGGCGGCCGCGTCGAGCGCGGCGAGGTTGTCGTCCACGGAACCGGCTCGTCCGGAGCTCTGGAGCAGGGCGGTACGCAACGGCGGCATGGCTGACCTCGGGCGGGACGGGCGGGGTGGGGAGACGTATCGAAGGTACGGGGCGGGGATCACGGCCGACAAGGCGCGATTGTTGCGCGTACACCGTCGATCCGTTGCGCGCGAAGCCGCCGGGGCGGCGATTCGTTGCGCGGGACGTCTTCGCAGGTCGGAGCAGTGATTTCGGTCTCGTCCCGGGACCGCCTGAGGCCGCCGGGCAGTCATGTCCCGGTGACCGCCGGAAACCCCCGGGCGGCCTCGTATCGGGACCGCCTGAGGCCGCCGTGCCTGGAGCGGGCCCGCCCGGGCGCCGTCAGGCCGGCGGGCCGGAGGAGGAGTAGCGCCGCAGCAGCGGGGAGAGCACGAGGACGGACTTGGTGCGCTCGACGTAGGGCTCGCCGGCGATCCGCTCCAGCACCTGCTCGAAGTGCCGCATGTCGGCGGCGAAGACCTGCACGACCGCGTCGGCCTCGCCCGTCACCGTGGACGCGGAGGCGACCTCGGGGTAGGCGGAGAGGCCGCGCTTGATCGCCTCGGGGGCGGTGTTGCGGCTGCAGTAGATCTCGATGAACCCCTCGGTCTGCCAGCCGAGCGCCGCCGGGTCGACCCGCACGGTGAAGCCCGTGATGGCGCCCTCGGCGCGCAGCCGGTCCACCCTGCGTTTCACCGCGGGGGCGGAGAGGCCGATGAGGGCGCCGATGTCCGCGTAGGAGCGGCGGGCGTCTTCGGCGAGGGCGTGGACGATGCGTTCGTCGAGGTCGTTCAGGCGCACGTCGGGTGGATCACTTCTCTGCGGCGGAAGGGTTCGGGGGCGGCCGGGCCAAGACCCTGGGGCCGCCCCCGAAGTAGAACACGCGCGCCCCGTCCGGAGCGCGCGTGCCGCCGGGAAGCGCCGGTCAGAAGGGGAACTCGGAGCGGCCGTGCTGGACCGAGATCCACTTCTGCGTGGTGAACGCCTCCAGCATCGACTCGCCGTTCAGCCGCCCGAGGCCCGAGTTCTTCTCGCCGCCGAAGGGGACGAGGGGCTCGTCGTGGACCGTGCCGTCGTTGATGTGGATCATTCCGGTGCGGATCCGCTGCCCCACCCGTACGCCGCGCTCGATGTTCCCGGTGTGGACCGCGCCGCTCAGCCCGTACGGGGTGTCGTTGGCGATCCGTACGGCCTCGTCCTCACCGTCGAAGGGGACGAGCAGGGCGACCGGCCCGAATATCTCCTGCTGGAGGACGGGGGAATCGGCGGCGAGGCCGGTCAGCACGGACGGGCTCACCACATTGCCGTCGGCCCGGCCGTGCAGCAGCGCCGTGGCGCCCGCCTCCACGGTCTCGTCGACGAGCTTGGACACCGCGTCGGCCTGCGAGGAGCTGATCAGGGGGCCGATGTGGGTGGCGGGGTCGGCCGGGTCGCCGACGCGGAGGGAGGCGACCTTGGCGACGAACTTCTCGGTGAACTCCTGCTCCACCGCGCGGTCCACCAGGATGCGGTTGGCCGCCATGCAGACCTGGCCCTGGTGGACGTAACGGCTGAAGACGGCCGCGTCGACGGCGTAGTCCACATCGGCGTCGTCCAGGACGATCAGCGCGCTGTTCCCGCCCAGTTCGAGCACCGCGCGCTTGAGGTTGGCCGCGCAGACCGTCGCCACGTGGCGGCCGATCCGGTCCGAGCCGGTGAAGGAGATGACCTGCGGGACGGGGTGCTCCAGCAGGGCGTCCCCGATCTCCGCGATGTCGGTGACCACGACGTTCAGCAGGCCGGCGGGCAGCCCCGCCTCCTCGAACACCTTGGCGATCAGGGTGCCGCCGCAGACCGGGGTGTTCTGGTGCGGCTTGAGGACCACGGCGTTGCCGAGGGCCAGCGCGGGCGCGACCGACTTGAGCGACAGCAGGAAGGGGAAGTTGAAGGGGCTGATGACCCCCACGACGCCGACGGGCAGCCGGTAGACGCGGTTCTCCTTGCCCTCGGTCGGCGAGGGCAGGATCTGCCCGGTGGACCGCAGCGTGAGCTGGACCGCCTCGCGCAGGAACTCCTTGGCCAGGTGCAGCTCGAAGCCCGCCTTCAGCCGGGTGCCGCCGAGCTCCGCGACGATCGCCTCACCGATCTCCGCCTCGCGCTCCTCCACGACCCGCAGCGTCTTCTCCAGCACCGCACGCCGGGCGTACGGGTTCGTGTCCGCCCAGCCCGGCTGGGCCCGCTCGGCGGCGCGGTAGGCCTGGTCGACCTCGTCGGCCGTCGCGACGGTGACCGAGGCGAGCTTCTCCCCGCTGTACGGGTTGAAGTCGATGATGTCCCAGGACCCCTTCCCCGGCCTCCACTCACCGTCGATGTACTGCTGGGCCAGGTCGGTGAAGAAGGAAGACATGAAATCCCTTACCGCAGAGGGGCGGGCAGCTGATTGCGGCTCATATTACTTATCCTTCAATCAGGTTGAAGGGGAGTCCGGAAGTGGTCGACCCCGAAACGGACCGCCCGTCCATGGCCTCGGGCGCACATGCGAAAGGTGCCTCTCCCCGCACGAACGGCGGGAAGAGGCACCCGTGTCACAGGCCCGCCCGGGGCCCCTGGGATCAGCTCCAGCTGGCGTGGAGCGGCTTGCCCTCCGCGTAACCGGCGGCGCTCTGCACGCCGACGATCGCCTTCTCCGCGAACTCCTCCAGCGAGGACGCGCCCGCGTAGGTGCAGGAGGAGCGGACACCGGCGATGATCGAGTCGATCAGGTCCTCCACACCGGGGCGGGTGGGGTCGAGGAACATCCGCGAGGTGGAGATGCCCTCCTCGAACAGCGCCTTGCGGGCACGGTCGTAGGCGGACTCCTCCGAGGTGCGGTTCTTGACCGCGCGCGCCGAGGCCATCCCGAACGACTCCTTGTAGTACCGCCCGTCGGCGGACTGCTGGAGGTCGCCCGGCGACTCGTACGTACCGGCGAACCAGGAACCGATCATGACGTTGGACGCGCCGGCGGCGAGCGCCATCGCGACGTCGCGCGGGTGCCGGACACCACCGTCGGCCCAGACGTGCTTGCCGTGCTTCTTCGCCTCGGCGGCGCACTCCAGCACGGCGGAGAACTGCGGCCGGCCGACGCCGGTCATCATGCGGGTGGTGCACATCGCGCCGGGGCCCACGCCGACCTTGATGATGTCGGCGCCCGCCTCGATCAGGTCGCGCACGCCCTCGGCCGCCACGACGTTGCCCGCGACGATCGGCACGCCCGGGTCGAGCGCCCGGACGGCGGCGACCGCGCTGATCATGGATTCCTGGTGGCCGTGGGCGGTGTCCACGACGAGGGTGTCGACGCCGGCGTCGAGGAGCTGCTTGGCCTTGCCCGCCACGTCACCGTTGATGCCGACGGCGGCCGCGATCCGCAGCTTGCCGTCCGCGTCCGTCGCGGGGGTGTAGAGCGTCGCGCGCAGCGCGGCCTTGCGGGTGAGGATGCCGACGAGCCGGCCGTCCGCGTCGACCGCGGGGGCGAGCTTGCGGTTGGCGCCGTCGAGGGTGTTGAACGCCTCGCGCGGGTCGATCTCCGCGTCGAGGACGACCAGGTCCTTGGACATGACCTCGGACAGCTGGGTGAAGCGGTCCACCCCGGTGAGGTCGTGGTCGGTGACGACACCGACCGGCCGGTGCTCGGCGTCGACGACGACGCCGGCCCCGTGGGCCCGCTTGTGCAGGAGGGAGAGCGCGTCCGCGACGGTCTGCCCGGGGGCCAGCACGATCGGCGTGTCGAGCACCAGATGACGCTTCTTGACCCAGCCGATGACCTCGGTGACGACCTCGATCGGGATGTCCTGCGGGATCACGACCAGACCGCCCCGGCGGGCGATGGTCTCGGCCATCCGGCGGCCCGCGATGGCGGTCATGTTGGCGACGACGAGCGGGATGGTGGTGCCGCTGCCGTCCGGCGAGGAGAGATCCACGGCCTGGCGGGATCCGACCGCCGAACGGCCGGGGACCATGAAGACGTCGTCGTACGTGAGGTCGTAGGGGACCGAGGGGGAGGCCGTGTAGCGCCCCGTGCCGGGCTCAAGAAAACGCATAACACCCATTTTTTCATACGAAACGGTGCAGGTCGTTTCCACGAAGACACAGCAATGGACCCCCGCGTTCGTCAGTTCCTCCAAGGGAACCGCCCGGGGGCCGGGCAAGTGGAAACCTGCCTTACCCATGGACCCTACCCGAACGGGATTCGCTCCTTCGTGATCACTATCCCTGGACCGGGTGACGAAGGGTCAGGTAGCTTCAAATTCGCAGGTCCCCGCGGTAGGCGCGATGCCGCCCACCAGCCCGGAACACCTGTCACGCGTTTGGCCGGAGAGGATGGGGATCCGCCTGTGGAGAGCGAACTGCCCGACATCTACTGCCCGTTCCCCCAGCGGAGCAATCCGCACGTGGGTCACACCCGTGAGCACCTCGACACCTGGACGCGGCGCACCGGTCTGGTGCACCGGGAATCGGCCAGGGCACGCTTCGAGCAGGCCGACTTCGGCGCGTTCGTGGGCATGGTCTATCCGACGGCCGGCAGCGAGGATCTCGACCTGGTCGCCGACTGGTTCGTCTGGCTCTTCCTCGTCGACGACCAGCTGGACGACGGGCACCTGGGCCGCAGCCCCGACCGCGTACGCGACGTGGTGGAGCGGATGCGCGCCGTGGTCGAGGGCACGGCTCCCGGCCCGCGCCCGGGCGAGGACGCCCCCGCGGCGCTGATCGCCCTGACCGATCTGTGGGAACGTACAGTTCCGCGGGCCGCCCCGCACTGGCGCACCCGCTTCACCTGGCACCTCATGACCTACCTGACGACGGCCACCACCTGGGAGGCGGGGAACCGCGCCGACGGGGTCGTGCCGTCGGAGGCGACGTACATCGCCAAGCGGCGGCACACCGGGGCGATCCATGTGTGCATGGACCTGATAGAGATCGTGGCCGGTATCGCCGCGCCCGAGTCGCTCCACAACGACGCCGACTTCATCACGGCGCTGGAGGCGTCCTGCAACGTCGTGTGCTGGGCGAACGACGTCTATTCGTACGAGAAGGAGCAGGTGCTGGGCGAGATCCACAATCTCGTCCATCTGGTCCGGCACCACCGCGGCTACGGGAAGCACCAGGCTCTCGAACATGTGTGCGTGGAGATAGCGAGGGAGACGGAGCGGTTCCTCACGGCGGAGGCCGAGCTGCTCGCCCTGTACCCGGAGCTGGCGGGCCTGCTCGTGCCCTACCTCGACGGGATGCGCAGCTGGATGCGCGGCAATCTGGACTGGTCGCGGCAGACCCCCCGCTACAACCCCGCGGAGGTCAGCCAGTACGCGGAGCCCGGGGCGTATCTGGAGGAGTCCGTCCTCGGCGTGAGCCCGGACCACGCACGGCTGGGCTCGGGCGGCGGCGACTGACTCCGGGGGTGCGGGTGAGGCCGGCGCCCGGCCTCACCCCTGCCCGGGGGCTCAGTCGTCGGGGTCGGCCCGCTCCAGCGCGGGGCGCTGCCCGGCTGCCGACTCCGTCAGGAGGTAGTCCGCCGCGGCCGTGTCCGTGACGAGGCTGGTGACCAGTCCCGAGCGGAGCACCGCGCCGATCGCCGCCGCCTTCCGCTGCCCGCCGGCGATGGCGACCACCTCGGGGATGCGGCGCAGCCGGTCGGCCTCCACGGTGATGCACCGCTCGCCGAGGTCCCGGCCGACCCGGCGCCCGTCGGAGTCGAAGAGGTGGGCGGACATCTCCGCCGCCACACCGAGCGAGGCGTAGTGGCCGCGCTCCTCGTCCGAGAGCATGTCGTGGACGGTGGAGATGCCGGGCTCCCAGGAACCGATGGAGACCGCGGCGACCGTCACCTTGTCGAAGTACTCGAAGGCGCGGGCGATGCCCGTCTGGTGGCGCAGCGCGGCCGCCGTCGCCGGGTCGGGCAGCAGCATCGGGGCGTAGATCGGGTGGGCTTCGCCGCCGGACACCTGCGCGGCGCGGCGGACCGCCTCGACCGAGCCGCGCTCGGCCGTCCCCGCGTCGTAGACGCCGGTCAGCTGCACGACCGTGCACGGGGGCAGCCGGTCGAGGGCCGCCGCCATGTGGATGGTGGAGCGGCCCCAGGCCAGGCCCAGCACATCGCCCTCGTTCACCAGCTCGCCGAGCAGCTCGGCCGCCACCTCACCCAGGTTCTCCGGATCGGCCGCGTCGTCCTGCTCCTCCGCCGGGGACTCGACGACCACGGCGTGCCGCAGGCCGTAGCGGGCCCGGAGCGCGTCGGAGCGCTCCGCGTCCAGCTCCGCCGGTACCCGGATCTCGATGCGTACGAGATCACGCTCCAGGGCAGTCTCCAGGACCCGGGCCACCTTGAAGCGGCTGACGCCGAACTCCTCGGCGATCTGGATCTTGGACTTTCCCTCCAGGTAGAACCGGCGGGCCATGGCCGCCGCCTGCACCAGCTCCGCGGGTCCCATCCGCATGGCTGACCGACCCGCCGAGATGCCAGACACCGCGATCTCCTCACTGCTGTTCACACGCTCGATACGCCGTTCATCCTGTCAGATCCGGCGATCCTTGATCAGGCCCGTCGGGCCGCGTTCATCTCGGCTTTGTTCAGTGGCCGCATGCCCAGGGTGCGGAAGCCGTGACGGTGTCCGCCTGCGCGCGCAGCGCCCGCACCGCCTCGGCGGGGTCCTCGGCCCCGTACACCGCGGAGCCGGCGACGAACACGTCCGCACCGGCCTCGGCGCACCGCTCGATGGTGGTGGCGGAGACGCCGCCGTCGACCTGGAGCCACAGCTCCAGGCCGTGCTTGGAGATCAGCTCACGGGTACGGCGGATCTTCGGCAGCATGATGTCGAGGAACGCCTGACCGCCGAAGCCCGGCTCCACCGTCATGATCAGCAGCATGTCGAGCTCGGGGAGCAGGTCCTCGTACGGCTCGATGGGCGTCGCGGGCTTGAGGGCCATGGAGGCACGGGCGCCCTTCGCCCTGATCTCCCGTGCCAGCCGTACGGGCGCCGCCGCGGCCTCCGCGTGGAAGGTGACGGAGCCCGCGCCCGCCTCGACGTACTGAGGGGCCCAGCGGTCCGCGTCCTCGATCATGAGGTGGCAGTCCAGCGGGGTGTCCGTCGCCTTGCTCAGCGCCTCCACGATGGGCACGCCGAGCGTCAGGTTGGGCACGAAATGGTTGTCCATGACATCGACATGGAGCCAGTCGGCGCCCTCCACGGCCTTCGCCTCCTCGGCGAGGCGGGCGAAGTCGGCGGACAGGATGCTGGGGTTGATCTGGGCCATGGACCCAAGCCTGCCATGCCGGGCGCCACTTCCCCGCCTCGGTGAGCCTCAAAGCCTCACGGGATCATTACGGTTCGTACATTCCCGGCTTTTCAGCCCTCCGATCCTGTCCGCTCCCGTCCGCGCCTGTCCGCGCCGTGCTTCCGCCTCCTCCTGTCGGACCGCCCGGTCCGTACCAGGGCGCGGACAGCCCCTGGTGCCGGCCTGGCGGCTGTGTTAGAAAAACCCCGTGACCAGCGACCAGTTCCTGACGGCGCGCCTCAGCATCGATCTCTGCCGAGTGACCAGCTGCTCCTGTTGAGCCTGGCCCGGCAGCGCTGAGCGCTTCCAGAACTGTGCGGCGTCGTCCGCCCGCCTTCCGGCCGCCCCTCGGGTGAGCCGGCGGTCTCCCCGGAACCCTGTCCGTGCACCGGACCGGACGGTTGCCGTCCGTGTGCGGCGCACGCCGTTCCTTCCGGGGGACCGGCCCTCCCCTGTTGCCGCGGACCCCCGTCCGCGCCCCGCCTCCCCTGCCCGGACCCGTCCGCCCTGCCCGCGGCGCGGTGTCCGCGTACCTGTCGACGGAGTCCGTCATGACCACATCCACCGCGGAGAAGCAGCCGTCCGGCCCCGCGCTCTCCGGTGAGCCCGCTCCCGCGCCCCCGCCGCCCCGCCGCTCGCCGGAGAGGAACGCGCGGCTGCGCAGGGTGGGGCTGCGGCTGCTCGCGCTGGTCGTGCTGCTCGCCCTCTGGCAGCTCGTCACGTCCCTGCGGCTGTGGTCGCCGGTGCTGGTGCCGCCGCCGTCGGCGGTCTGGGACGCGCTCGTCCAGACGTCCGGCACCCATGACGGGGTACGCGGCTACCAGGGCCACACCCTGATCGAGCATCTGGGCATCAGCCTGCGCCGGATCGCGATCGGCGCGGGCGCCGGTGTCCTCGCCGGGCTCGTGGCCGGGGTGCTGATGGGCACCCTGCCGTGGGTGCGGGTGGTGTTCGAACCGGCGGTGGCCTTCCTCCGCACGCTGCCGCCGCTCGCCTACTTCAGCCTGCTGATCATCTGGTTCGGCATCGACGAGGCGCCCAAACTCTGGCTGCTGGCGATCGCCGCGATGCCGCCCGTGGCCGTGGCCACCGCCTCCGCGGTCGCCTCGGCGCCCGCCTCGCTGGTGGAGGCCGCACGGGCCATCGGGGCACGCCGCTCCCAGGTGGTGGCCTCCGTGGTCCTGCCGTCCGCGCTGCCGGAGATCCTCGTCGGCGTACGGCTGGCGTTCGGGATCGCGTACTCCTCGGTGGTCGCGGCGGAGACCGTCAACGGGCTGCCCGGCATCGGCGGGATGATCCGGGACGCCCAGCGCTACAACCAGTCCGACGTGGTCGTCCTCGGGCTCTTCGCGATCGGCGTCTCCGGCCTGCTGATCGACGCCCTGCTGCGGGGAGCCGAGAACCGGCTCGCGCCCTGGCGCGGGCTGTCGTGACCCCTGCCCGCCCCGTACCCACCGTCCCGTCCTCCTCGCCCCCCGCTCCCCTCCCCGACGCTTCCCCCTCCGACCCACGAACGAAGGACCACCCCATGCCCGGAACACGCGGTCTGCGCCGCACCTCCACGCTCGTCGCGGCTCTGGGAGCGCTCGTCGTCGTCACCGCCTGCGGGACCGGCGGCGGGGGCGGCGACGACCAGGGCGGCGGCAAGACGATCCGGATCGGCTACCAGGCCTTCCCCAGCGGCGACCTGATCGTGAAGGAGAAGGGCCTGCTGGAGAAGGCCCTGCCGGAGTACACGATCAAGTGGATCAAGTTCGACTCCGGCGCGACCGTCAACACCGCCTTCGTCTCGGGCGCGGTCGATCTGGCCGCGATCGGCTCCAGTCCGGTGGCGCGCGGTCTGTCGGAGCCGCTGAACATCCCGTACAAGGTCACCTGGGTGCTGGACGTCGCCGGTGACAACGAGGCGCTCGTCGCCCGTAACGGGTCCGGCATCAAGGACGTCAAGGATCTCGCGGGCCACAAGGTCGCCACGCCCTTCAGCTCCACCTCGCACTACAGCCTGCTCGCCGCGCTCGACAAGGCGGGCGTGGACCCGTCGAAGGTCGACCTCCTCGACCTCGAACCGCAGGACATCGTCGCGGCCTGGTCGCGCGGGGACATCGACGCCGCCTATCTCTGGCTGCCCACCCTCGACGAGCTCGGGAAGACCGGCAAGACCCTGCTGACCAGCCGGGAACTGGCCGCGTCGGGCAAGCCCACGCTCGACCTGGGGGTGGCCTCCACCTCGTTCATCGAGAAGCGGCCCGAGGTCATCACCGCCTGGCGCAAGGCCCAGGCACAGGCACTGGACCTGATCCATGACGACCCCTCGGCCGCGGCGGAGGCCGTCGGCAAGCAGCTCGGCACCAGCCCCGAGGACGCCGCCGCCCAGCTGAAGCAGGGCATCTTCCTGAAGCCGGCCGACCAGGCGGACGACAAGTGGCTCGGCCGCCCGGGCAAGGTCGGCGACCTGGCGCAGAACCTGCTCAGCGCGGCGGAGTTCCTGGCCGGGCAGAAGCAGATCCCGGCCGCCCCGGAACTCTCCGACCTGGAGAAGGCCGTGTACGTGGAAGGACTCAGCGATGCCGTCTCCAAGTGACCGTACGGCCGACGCCACGGAGGACGCCCCGGACGGTGGCGGGGAGGCCGCCACGGCGACCGTGACACCCGCCGTGGCCGTCCGTGAGGTGACCCACCGCTACGGGCGGGGGGCGGACGCCGTGACGGCTCTCGGCCCGCTGTCCCTCGACATCCCGGCCGGCGAGTTCCTGGTGCTCGTCGGCCCGTCCGGGAGCGGGAAGAGCACACTGCTGCGGCTGATCGCCGGCTTCGAGCAGGCCTCGTCCGGCGAGGTCACCGTGCACGGCCGGACACCGGAGCCCGGACGCCAGGCGGGGGTCGTCTTCCAGCAGCCTCGGCTGTTCCCCTGGCGTACGGTCGGCGAGAACATCTCCCTGGCGCTGCGCTACGCCGGAGTCCCCCGGGCCGAACGCCCCGCGCGCGTCGAGGAGTTGCTGGAGCGGGTCGGACTGGCCGGCACCGCCGGGCGCAGGACCTGGCAGATATCGGGGGGCCAGCAGCAGCGGGTGGCCATCGCCCGGGCCCTGGCCGGCGGCAAGGACCTGCTGCTGCTGGACGAGCCGTTCGCCGCCCTGGACGCGCTCACCCGGGAGCGGCTCCAGGAGGACCTGCGGACGGTGAGCTCCCTGACCGGGATCACCTCGGTCTTCGTGACGCACAGCGTGGACGAGGCCGTCTTCCTCGGCACCCGCGCGGTCGTGCTGAGCGCGGGGCCGGGTACGGTCGCTCTGGATGTCCCGATCCCCTTGCCCCGTACCGGAAGTGACGACCCGGACGGGCTGCGGGGACTGCCCGAGTACGCCGCACTGCGCGCCGAGATCGGAGCGGCGGTACGCGACGCGGCCCGCTGAGCCGACGGGGCCGCCCGTCCCTGGCGGACGGCCCCGCACGCCCCCACGCAGAACAGGAGCTCCCATGTCCCCCACCGCTTCCATCGAGTCCCGCCCCGCGCTGCGCGCCCACCGGCTGCCTCCGGACGGGCTGTACGAAGGCCCCCGCGAGCTGCGCAGGCTGGCCCCGGGGCAGCCCGACCGGCCCTACACGCTGTTCGACGTCGTACCGCTCGGCCCGCTGATCGGGGCCGAGATCGGCGGTGTCGACCTGACCCGGCCGCTCACGCCTGCCGTGCGCGAGGAGCTCGACAGGGCGCTGCTGGAGTGGAAGGTGCTCTTCTTCCGCGGGCAGCACCCGAGTTCGGCCGAGCAGCGGGCCTTCGCCCGTAACTGGGGCGAGCTGGAGACCAACCCGCTGCTGGCCGTCGGGGACGATCCTGCGGTGGCGCGCTTCGACCGCTCGGCCGCGCCGAGCTTCGAGAACGTCTGGCACACCGATGTGACGTTCCGGGAGCGGCCCGCGCTCGGCGCGGTCCTCCAGCTGCGCGAGGTGCCCCCGTACGGCGGCGACACTATGTGGGCCGACATGGCCGCCGCGTACGACAACCTTCCGCAGGAGGTGAAGGCGCGCCTGGAGGGGGCGCGCGCGGTGCACGACTTCGTGCCGGGCTTCGCGCGGTTCACCCCCGAGGAGCGGCTGATCGCCTTCCAGGACCGCTTCCCGCCGGTCGAGCACCCGGTGGTGCGGACGCATCCGGCCACCGGACGCCGGATGCTCTTCGTCAACACCTCGTTCACCACCCGGATCGTGGGCTGGGACCAGGAGGAGAGCGACCGGATGCTGCGTCTGCTGTTCCAGCAGGCCCATGTGCCCGAGTACCAGGTGCGCTTCAGCTGGCGCGCGGGGGACGTCGCGTTCTGGGACAACCGGGCGACGCAGCACTACGCGGTGAACGACTACGCCCCGCACCGCAGGGTGGCCGAGCGCGTCGCCGTCGCGGGCGACCGCCCGTACTGAGGTCCGGCGCCCGCGCGGGCCGCCCCTGGGAGTCCGCCCACGCGGGTACGCCTCGGGGTCAGCCCGTGCGGGTACGCCTCCGGGTCAGGCCGTGCGTCGCAGCAGGGCCAGGTACATCGCGTCCGTGCCGTGCAGGTGCGGCCAGAGCTGGATGTCGGGCCCGTCGCCCAGCGCGGGGACCCCGGGCAGCAGGGGGCGTGCGTCGATCCACTCGGCCTCGAACGGCTCACCGCCGCGCCCCTTGAGCACGTCCTCGACGACGACCCTGGTCTCCGCGAGGTGCGGGGAGCAGGTCGCGTAACCGACGACCCCGCCGACGCGTACGGCCTTCAACGCCTCGCGCAGCAGCCCCCGTTGCAGCGGGGCGAAGCTCTCCAGGTCCTCCGCGCGGCGCCGCCAGCGGGACTCCGGGCGCCTGCGCAGCGCGCCGAGGCCGGAGCAGGGTACGTCCATGAGGACCCGGTCGAAGGAACCGGGACGCCACGGCGGCCTGGTGCCGTCGGCGGTGATCACCTGGTACGGCCCCGGGTTGCCGGCCAGCGTGCGCTCGACGAGCCGGGCGCGGTGCGGCTGCTTCTCCGCGGCGAGCAGGGTCGCGCCGCGTTGCGCGGCGAGCGCGGCCAGCAGCGCGGCCTTGCCTCCCGGGCCGGCGCAGCCGTCCAGCCACCGGGTGTCGTCGCCCTCGACCGGGGCGGCGGCGAGCGCGGCGGCGACGAGCTGGCTGCCCTCGTCCTGCACACCGGCGCTGCCGTCCCGTACGGCGGCCAGCGCACCGGGCTCGCCGCCCTCGGCCATCCGTACGGCATAGGGCGACCAGCGGCCGGGAAGGCCGCTCTCCTCGCCGAGGGCGTCAAGCAGCTCCTCGGTGGTGGAGCGGCCGGGGCGGGCCGCCAGCGTCACCTCGGGCCGTTCGTTGTCGGCCTCCAGCAGGTCCTCGATGCCCGCGCGGCCGCCGCCCAGGGCGTCCCAGAGGGCGGAGACGATCCAGCGGGGGTGCGAGTGGACGACGGAGAGGTGTTCCTCGGCGTCCTCGTCGTACGCGGGCGCGACGCGCTCCACCCAGCCGTCGAGGTCGTGCGCGGAGACCTTGCGGAGCACCGCGTTGACGAACTTGGCGCGGCCCTCGCCCAGCACCACCCGTGCCAGCTCTACGCTGGCGGAGACGGCCGCGTGGGTCGGGATCCGGGTGCCGAGCAGCTGGTGGACGCCCATGTTGAGCACGTCGAGCACCGGCGGGTCGACCTCCCGCAGCGGCCGGTCGATACAGGCCGCGACGATCGCGTCGTAGGTGCCCTGGCGGCGCAGCGTCCCGTAGACCAGCTCGGTCGCCAGCGCCGCGTCCCTGCCCTCGAAGTCGCCCTTGGCGCGCGCCTTCTTCAGCAGCGGGGGCAGGACGAGGTTGGCGTAGGCGTCGCGCTCGTCGACGGCCCTGAGCACCTCGAAGGCGAGGAACCGGACCGGGTCCTTCTGGGGACGGCGATGGGGCTTGGCGGGACGGCGACGCGGCTGGTCGTTCACGTGAAAGGTGCTCCGCTGATGGTGAGGGGACGAACCCGTCCAGCGTACGTCCGCCGGGACCGCACCCCGCCCCCAGGCCTCAGAGCCCCAGCAGCTCCCCGTGGGCGATGCGCACACCGCGGGCCCAGTCGGCGGCCCGCATCGGCTTCTTGCCCTGCGGCTGGACCCAGAGGAGCTCCACGGCGTGCGAGCCGGTCCCCACGTACACGTTGTTCTTGCCCGCGGACAGCTCGCCCGGGGCGAGGTCGGTCCGGTCCAGGACGGGCACGGCCTGGACCAGCTTGAGCCGCTCGCCGCGGAAGAGCGTCCAGGCCCCAGGGGCGGGGGTGCAGCCGCGCACCACGCGGTCGACCCGGAGCGCGGGGTCCGACCACCGCACCTGGGCGTCCTCGACGGTGATCTTGGGGGCGAGGGTGACGCCCTCGGCGGGCTGCGGGACGGCGTGCAGGGTGCCGTCCTCGATGCCGTCCATGGTCGCCGCGAGCAGCCCGGCGCCCGCGAAGGCGAGCCGGGTGAGCAGATCGCCGCTGGTGTCGGTGGGCCGGACCTCCTCGGTCAGGACGCCGTAGACCGGGCCCGAGTCCAGCCCCTCCTCGATCAGGAAGGTGGAGGCGCCGGTCACCTCGTCGCCGGCCATGACCGCGTGCTGCACGGGCGCGGCCCCGCGCCAGGCGGGCAGGAGCGAGAAGTGCAGGTTGACCCAGCCCCTGGCCGGCACGTCCAGCGCGCTCTTGGGCAGCAGCGCGCCGTAGGCCACGACGGGGCAGCAGTCCGGGGCGATCTCCCGCAGCCGCGCCAGGAAGTCCTCGTCACGCGGCCTGGCGGGCTTGAGCACCTCGATGCCCGCCTCCTCGGCGCGTTCGGCCACGGGACTGGCGACCAGCCGGCGTCCCCGCCCGGCCGGTGCGTCGGGGCGGGTCACCACGGCGGCCACCTCGTGGCGGTCGGAGGCGATCAGGGCGTCCAGAGCGGGAACGGCGACCTCGGGGGTGCCTGCGAAGACGAGCTTCATGGGTGGCGGACTGCCTCTCGGGCCGGAACGTACGTGGCGAGCAGCACACCAGTCTAGGGTCTTCCCTCCGCCTCGCCCCGCGAGCCCGTGGCCGGGGGGCGTACGCGGGTCACGGGCGCCCCGCGCATATGCACATACGCCCCTATTGCGTGACCACATGGCCGGGTGACGCGTTGGTCAAGTGAGATTGACCGAAGTGGGCCGCCGCCGCGCGGCCCGATCCCTTTCAACGCCGGTTCGAGAGGCTTGTTCATGGCCGACCACGCAACCCACGACGCCCAAGCGCGTGCCAGTCTGCACCTGTTGGTGCGGGACATCGAGCGGGTCCGGCGGCAGGTGGACGCGCTGCGCACCCTCACTGCGCAGCTGGGCAACGTCTACCGTCCGCGCCGCTCCGGCCCGTCCGCGGGCTTCGTCGTCTACGGGAGGGCTCCGGCCCCGACGGTCCGGCTCGCCCAGGAACTGCGGGACAGTGTCGAGACGCTGGTCACCGCGGCGGTGGACTTCGACCGCTCGCTGGGCTTCTCGTGGGACGCGGTGGGCTCCGCGCTCGGGGTCACCAAGCAGGCGGTGCACCGCCGTTACGGCGCACGGCGTACGACCCCGCAGCCAGGGTCGTCGGAAGCCGCCTCCGAGAACACGAACCGTACGGTGCCCGCGGCGCAGGGCTCCTCGGTGCTGCCGGCCGTGCCCGCGGCCCGCTCGATGCCGCCGCAGCCGTCGGACCGGCCGGGCGCCTTCCCCGGCCCGCGCAACGGCTGACCGGAGTGTGCGGCTCTACGGATGACCGGAGCATACGGCGCGACGGCTGACCGGGCCGGGCCCGGTGCGGAAGGGCCCGATGTCCCGGGCCGCGACGGCCGCCGGAAGGCCCGGGCCCGCAGTGCGGCAGGACCCGATGGCCCGGCGGCCGCGCGGCCGCCGGACAGCCCCGGGCCCCCCGGTGCGGCAGGATCCGGCGGCCGGGGACGCCCAGCCGCCGGACGGGCCTCCGGTGACTCCCCGGCCCCGCGCCCCGTCCCTCCCGCCGGCGTCAGCCGATGTCCGGGGGGTCGATCCTGATCCGTACGGGCTCCCCCGTGCCCCGCGCGGTCCGCGCCGCCTGTGCCGTCTTCAGGGCGGCCGCCAGCGCCGCTCCCCGCCCCGGCGGGACCCTGACCAGCGCGCGCTCCCAGGTCTCCCCGGGGGGCGCGTCCCCCTGTCTGCGGGGCCTGCCGGGAGTGGCTCCGGGCACCGGCACCGGGCCGAGCACCTCCGCCTCGGGCGGCAGCTCCGCACCGGCGAGGTAGGCGGCCACGGCCTCCGGCGGGCCGGTGACCGAGGCCATCCGGGACACCGGCGGGAAGCCGAGCTCGGCGCGTTCCGCGAGCTCGCGGCGGGCGTGGCCGACCGGGTCCCAGCGGACCAGGGCCTGCACGGGCCGCAGCGTCGGCTCGGCCACGATCACCACGGTGCCGCCCTCCGGCTGGCCCCGCACCAGCGCGGCGGCGGCCGTCCAGCGCCGGAGCGCCTCCTCGCCCGCCCGCAGGTCGGGCCGGCCGACCATGGCCCAGCCGTCCAGCAGCAGCGCCGCCGCGTAACCGCCCTCGGCCACCGGCTCCGCGCCGGGGGTGCTGACGACGAGAGCGGGCTGGTCGGGCACGGAGTCCAGCACATGGTCCCGCCCCGAGGTCCGCACCGGGACGGCGGGGAACGCCCGCCCCAGCTCCTCCGCGGTCCGGCGGGCGCCGACGATCCGGGCCCGCAGCCGGACCCCGCCGCAGGCCGGGCAGCTCCACGCCGTCTCGGCCCGCCCGCACCAGGCGCAGTCGAGGTCCTGCTGGTCCGGCGCCTGGAGCGGCCCCGCGCAGTGCCGGCACCGGGCAGGCTCACGGCAGCGCTCGCAGGCCAGCCTGGGCGCGTAACCCCGGCGGGGCACCTGGATGAGCACGGGGCCGGTGCGCAGTCCGTCCCGCACGGTCTGCCAGGCCAGGCTGGGCAGCCGGGCCGAGCGGGCGGCGCCGTCCCGCGCGAGCTCCCCGTCGCCGACCGTACGCACGAGAGGGGCCGCGAGCCTCAGCTGGTCCCGCTCCGCGCGCAGCGGCAGGGCCCAGCCGCTCTCGACCAGCTGGGCGGCCTCCACCGTGCAGCTCGTGCCGCCGAGCAGGAACGCGCAGCGGCCGTGCGCGGCCCGCAGCTCCAGGACCTCCCTGACGTGCGGGAAGGGGGCGTTGTCGTCGCTGTGGCTGGAGTCGCCGTCGTCCCAGAGGGCCACCAGGCCCAGGTCGGCGACCGGGGCGAACATCGCGGCCCTGGTCCCGACCACCGCGCGCACGGAGCCGCGCCGGACCGCCAGCCACTGCCGGTAGCGCTTCTCGGGGCCGGAGTCGGCGGTCAGCAGCGTGTGGCGCCCCTCCCCCAGCACCGCCGTCAGCTCGGCGTCGACCCGCCCGGCGCTCCGCCCGTCGGGTACGACGACGAGCGCGCCCCGGCCCGAGGCCAGGGTCGCGGCCATGGCGCGGGCGATCTCCTCGGGCCAGTGCGGTCCCGGCAGCGCCGTCCACACGGCCCGGGGCGCCCCGCCCTCGGCCAGGGCGCGCAGGAAGCCGGGCCCCTGGGCGTACCGCTCCCAGGTCCCGGGCGCGGGGGCGGGCGGCGGTGGCAGCGGCTCGGGCGAGGGCTTGCCCTCGGCGCGGCCGTTCCTCGGCGGCACGGCCAGCTGCAGCACATCGGCGAGGCTGCCGGCGTACCGGTCGGCGACGGCCCGCGAGAGCTCCAGCAGCTCGGGGCCGAGCACCGGCTCGGGCGAGACGACGTAGGCGAGGGCAGCAAGGGCGCCCTGGTAGTCCGAGGAGGCCCGCCGCTCGATCAGGAAGCCGTCGATCAGGCCGCCGCCCTCGCGCCGGCCGCCGCGGACCTGGCGCCCTCCGGCCCCGAACCGCACCCGGACCCGGACGCCGGGCTGCGCGTCGGCGTCGAGCTCCTCGGGGACGGCGTAGTCGAAGTACTGGTCGAGGTGGAGCGCGCCCTTGTTCACCAGGACACGGGCCACGGGCAGCTCCTCGGCGAGCGCGGCGCCCCGCCAGGTCCGGGGCTTGGCGCGCGGCACCTGGGCCCGGCGCACCGACTCCCGGATGAGCGCAAGCTGCTCCGGCGCCCCGGACCCGGGCTCCTCGGACCGCTCGTCGTCGCTGCTCACAGCCACATTCCTACCAGACGCCACTGACAGGCCCAGGGGGCCCGGAACCGCTGTCACACGCCGGGGCCCGGACACCTCGTACGGTGTCCGGGCCCCGGCGTGAAGGACGTGCGGTGGTGCTAGATGCCCGCCGCCGCGCGCAGCGCGTCCACGCGGTCGGTGCGCTCCCAGGTGAAGTCGGGGAGCTCACGGCCGAAGTGCCCGTACGCCGCGGTCTGGGCGTAGATCGGGCGGAGCAGGTCGAGGTCACGGATGATCGCGGCCGGGCGGAGGTCGAAGACCTCACCGATCGCGTGCTCGATCTTCTCCGTGTCGACCGCGGCGGTGCCGAAGGTCTCGACGAACAGACCGACCGGCTCGGCCTTGCCGATCGCGTAGGCGACCTGGACCTCGCAGCGGGCGGCGAGCCCGGCCGCGACGACGTTCTTGGCGACCCAGCGCATGGCGTACGCCGCCGAGCGGTCGACCTTGGACGGGTCCTTGCCGGAGAAGGCGCCGCCGCCGTGGCGGGCCATGCCGCCGTAGGTGTCGATGATGATCTTGCGGCCGGTGAGACCGGCGTCACCCATCGGGCCGCCGATCTCGAAGCGTCCGGTCGGGTTGACCAGCAGGCGGTAGCCCTCGGTGTCCAGCTTGATGCCGTCCTCGATGAGCTGGTTCAGCACGTGCTCGACGACGAACTCACGGATGTCGGGCGCGAGCAGCGAGTCCAGATCGATGTCGGAGGCGTGCTGCGAGGAGACGACGACCGTGTCGAGGCGGATGGCCTTGTCACCGTCGTACTCGATGGTGACCTGGGTCTTGCCGTCGGGACGCAGGTACGGGATGGTCCCGTTCTTGCGCACCTCGGAGAGCCGGCGCGAGAGCCGGTGCGCGAGGTAGATCGGCAGAGGCATCAGCTCGGGCGTCTCGTCGCAGGCGTAGCCGAACATCAGCCCCTGGTCGCCGGCGCCCTGCTTGTCGAGCTCGTCCTCGTCGCCCTCGACCCGCTTCTCGTACGCGGTGTCGACACCCTGGGCGATGTCCGGGGACTGCGCCCCGATGGACACCGAGACGCCGCAGGAGGCTCCGTCGAAGCCCTTCTTGGAGGAGTCGTAGCCGATCTCCAGCACCTTGTTGCGCACGAGGTTGGGGATGTCGGCGTAGGCCTTGGTCGTGACCTCACCCGCGACATGCACCAGACCGGTGGTGATCAAGGTCTCGACGGCGACGCGCGAGGAGGGGTCCTCGCGCAGGAGGGCGTCGAGAATCGTGTCGCTGATCTGGTCAGCGATCTTGTCGGGGTGGCCCTCGGTAACGGACTCCGAGGTGAAGAGACGGCGGGACACATCGCTCCCTGGGGTTGCAGCGGCTGCTGGCTGATCATTGATGGAACTCCGGGAGCTGCGCCCGGCACATTCCGTCCAACAGTTTATCGGTCGCTTCCGGTGATCGGGGCACGTGTCTCGCCCCTTGGGAGGTCTGTGACCTGCGGCACTGTTGACGGCAGTACGACAATCACTCCTTCCGTGGCGAGATGGGGCCCGATCTCTTGAGTTGCTCCCGCCGGAACGGGGATCTGCGCAATCTAACCGAATCGAGCCGCCACCAGGTCCCACACCGTGTCGGCAAGCGCTTCCTTGGGCCCGTACGGCACAGGGGTCTCACCGCCGTCGGCCCCGAGCACGACCGCTTCGTTCTCCTCGGAACCGAAGGTCCTGCGCTCCCCCACCTCGTTCACCACGAGCAGATCGCAGCCCTTGCGGCGGAGCTTCTCACGGCCGTTGGCGAGGACGTCGTCGGTCTCGGCGGCGAAGCCGACGACGATCTGCCCCTCCCGGGCGCGGTCCGCGGCGACCTCGGCGAGGATGTCGGGGTTGCGGACGAGCGTGATGGGGGCCGGTTCCTGGCCGTCCTTCTTCTTGATCTTCCCCGTCGCGTACGCGGCGGGCCGGAAGTCGGCGACCGCCGCGGCCATCACCACCACGTCGGCGTCGGCCGCCGCCTTCAGCACGGCCTCGCGCAGCTGTACGGCGGTCCCGGCGCGCACCACGTCCGCGCCCGCAGGGTCGGGCAGGCCCGTGTTGGCCTCGACCAGCGTGACCCGGGCGCCGCGGGCGACGGCGGTGCGGGCCAGGGCGTACCCCTGCTTTCCGGAGGAGCGGTTGCCCAGGTAGCGCACCGGGTCCAGCGGCTCACGGGTGCCGCCCGCGCTGATCACCACGTGCCGTCCCGCGAGGTCGGGGGCGGCGGGCCCCCGGGTCAGGACGCGGCGGCAGACCTCGAAGATCTCCCCCGGGTCGGGCAGCCGGCCCTTGCCGGTGTCCACGCCGGTGAGCCTGCCGACGGCGGGCTCGATGACGACGGCGCCGCGGCGGCGCAGGGTGGCGACGTTCTCCTGGGTGGCGGGGTGCTCCCACATCTCGGTGTGCATCGCGGGGGCGAAGACGACCGGACAGCGCGCGGTGAGCAGGGTGTTGGTGAGGAGGTCGTCGGCGAGGCCGTGGGCGGCCTTGGCGAGCAGGTCGGCGGTGGCGGGGGCCACCACGACGAGGTCGGCGCCCTGGCCGATCCGGACGTGCGGCACCTCGTGCACGCTCTCCCAGACCTCGGTCGACACGGGGTTCCCGGAGAGGGCGGACCAGGTGGCCGCCCCGACGAAGTTCAGCGACGCGTCGGTCGGGACGACCCGTACGTCGTGCCCGGACTCGGTCAGCCTGCGCAGCAGCTCGCACGCCTTGTACGCGGCGATGCCCCCGCTGACCCCCAGGACGACCTTCGGCTTCTCCACTGCGTCTCCCCGCACTCGTGTCACTCGTGTCTCCGCGCACTCGCGTGCGGCCTCATGACGTACGCCCTCCATGCTGCCTCACCGCCCGGAGCGCGGTCCGGCGGGTCCGGTGCCGGGCACACCACAGGCCCGGCGGATACCGACCGCCGGGCCTGTGGTGAAGGTGCTTTTCCTGCCGTCTGCCTACTGCGCGGGGCCCTCGATGGCCTCGGAGGTCAGCAGACCCGCGTTGATCTCGCGGAGCGCGATCGAGAGCGGCTTCTCGTGCACGTGGGTGTCGACGAGCGGACCGACGTACTCGAGGAGGCCTTCGCCGAGCTGCGAGTAGTACGCGTTGATCTGACGCGCGCGCTTGGCGGCGTAGATCACAAGGCTGTACTTCGAGTCGGTGGCCTCGAGGAGCTCATCAATCGGCGGGTTGATGATGCCCTCGGGCGTGGTGATGGAAGAGGACACTCTCTGCCTTCCGAAGGGGATAGAGATCAAAGAGATCTTTGATCGTGCTGGTTCCGCAGTGGTGATGCTCTGCGTCCGCGGACCGGTCAGGACCTGAGGTCAGTCGTCGGTACCACGGAGGCCGGAAGCCTGCAGCATCAACGTTAGCAGCTCGCGTGCCACGTCCTCGACCGAGGTGTTGACGAGGGTCGTGTCGAACTCGGCCTCGGCGGCCAGCTCGACCTTCGCCGCCGCGAGGCGGCGCTCGATCACTTCCTGCGACTCCGTCCCACGGCCGGTGAGCCGGCGCACCAGCTCGTCCCAGCCCGGCGGAGCCAGGAAGACGAGCTGCGCCTCGGGCATCGACTGGCGGACCAGCCGGGCGCCCTGGAGGTCGATCTCCAGCAGCACCGGCTCGCCCGCCTCCAGGCGGTCGAGCACGGCCTGCCGGGGCGTGCCGTACCGGTTGCCGGCGAACTCGGCCCACTCCAGCAGTTCGCCGTTGGCGATCAGCTTGTCGAACTCCTCGTTGTCCACGAAGAAGTAGTGGACGCCGTTGCGTTCGCCGGGGCGTGGCTTACGGGTCGTGGCGGACACCGAGAGCCAGACCTCGGGGTGAACCTTGCGCATATGAGCGACGACCGTGCTCTTGCCGACCCCTGAGGGGCCGGAGAGCACGGTCAGCCGCGGACGTACGTCCGGGGGTACGGGGGACGTCCCCCGGGATGTTGCAGCCATGGGGCGATTATCCAGGTTCTCAGGAGTGCCTGAGAACGTCAGGCGGCGCTGCCGCCGAACTCACGCTCCAAGGATGCGATCTGGTTGGAGCCAAGACCCCGGACACGGCGGCTCTCGGAGATGCCGAGACGCTCCATGATCTGCTTGGCGCGGACCTTGCCCACGCCCGGCAGGGACTCGAGAAGAGCGGAGACCTTCATCTTGCCGATGACGTCGTTCTCCTGGCCCTGCTTGATGACCTCGTGGAGCGAGGCGCCGGAGTGCTTGAGTCGATTCTTGACCTCGGCCCGCTCCCGGCGAGCCGCGGCGGCCTTTTCGAGCGCGGCTGCGCGCTGTTCAGGGGTAAGGGGCGGAAGAGCCACGCCTACGTCACCTCGGATGTCGATCTGTCGGATACGGACCGGTGAGGAACCTGGTAGCCCCACACCTGGTGAGCAACGAACAACGTGTGCTCGTTGGCTCTCGACGGAGACTAGCGGGCAAGACCGCCTGAGTCAGCGAGAACAGACGAAAAGTCCTGGTCAGCCTGAGCCGACCCGGACATTCCGGCCATAACAACCCGGAATTTTGGTCAGGATTCCGTCAACAGGCAGTTACGTGGCATGGTCAGCTTTCCGGGACGGCCGTACGGACCTCGTCCGCGAACCGTCCGGCGGCTTCGCGCAGCCCTGACGCGTCCGGTCCGTGGCGCAGCACGCCCCGGCTCACGCTGGGCACGACATTGCGCACCGCGGCACCGAAGACGCGGGGCAGATCCGCCGGCGTCGCACCCTGGGCGCCGATGCCGGGGGCGAGCAGCGGGCCGTTGACCGACAGATCGACACCGGTGTCCCCGAGCGTGGCGCCGACCACCGCGCCGACGGAGCCGAGCGGTGTCGCACCCGCGTTCTCGGCGGCCAGGTGGTCGAGCATCACCTGGGCCAGCGGCCGTCCGTCCGCCACGGTGGCGCGCTGGACCTCCGCGCCCTCCGGGTTGGAGGTGAGGGCGAGCACGAAGACACCGGCACCGGAGACCGCGGCGGCGTCGAGCGCGGGCCGCAGCGAGCCGAAGCCGAGGTACGGCGAGACGGTGACCGCGTCGGAGAAGAGCGG
Source organism: Streptomyces silvae (assembly GCF_016745505.1). GTDB lineage: Bacteria > Actinomycetota > Actinomycetes > Streptomycetales > Streptomycetaceae > Streptomyces > Streptomyces silvae. The sequence continues at coordinate 89,871 of NZ_JAERUC010000080.1, forward strand.
CGAGTCCTTGTCGAGGTAGGTGGCCGCGTAGGCCCCCATCGTGGAGCCGATGTCGCCGCGCTTGGCGTCCATCAGCACGAGGGCGCCGGCCGCGCGGGCCTCCTCCACGGCCTTCTCCAGGACGGCAATGCCGCGCGAGCCGAAGCGCTCGAAGAACGCGGACTGCGGCTTGAGCACGGCGACCCGGTCGGCCAGGGCCTCGACGACCGTACGCGTGAAGCGCTCCAGTCCCGCGACGTCGTCGTTCAGGCCCCAGGAGGTGAGCAGGGAGCTGTGCGGGTCGATACCGACGCAGAGCGGCCCGCGGGTGTCCATGGCGTGGCGCAGGCGCGCGCCGAAGGGTTCAAGGGTCACTGCATGACCTTCCGTGTCTCGGCGCCGACGGCTTCGGCGAGGGTGGCGTACGGGGATGCGGCCAGGCGGGCGGCCAGGCCCTTGTGGATCGCGCGGGCGTAGAACGGGCCCTCGTAGATGAAGGCGCTGTAGCCCTGGACGAGCGTGGCACCGGCCAGGATGCGCTGCCAGGCGTCCTCGGCGTTCTCGATGCCCCCGACGCCCACCAGGGTGATCCGGGTCCCCACACGGGCGTACAGGCGGCTCAGGACCTCCAGGGAGCGCTCCTTGAGGGGTGCGCCGGAGAGTCCTCCGGTCTCCTGGACCAGGGAGGCGTCGGACCTCAGGCCGAGGCCGTCGCGGGCGATGGTGGTGTTGGTGGCGATGATGCCGTCCAGGCCGAGCTCGACGGCGAGGTCGGCGACCGCGTCGACGTCCTCGTCCGCGAGGTCCGGGGCGATCTTGACGAGCAGCGGGACCCGCCGGGTGGTGACCGTGCGGTCGGCGGCCTCGCGCACCGCGGTGAGCAGCGGGCGGAGCGACTCGGTGGCCTGGAGGTTGCGCAGGCCGGGCGTGTTGGGCGAGGACACGTTCACGACGAGGTAGTCGGCGTGGGCGGCGAGCCGCTCGGTGGACTTCACGTAGTCGGCGGCGGCCTCGGCCTCCGGCACGACCTTGGTCTTGCCGATGTTGACGCCGACCGTGGTGCGGAAGACAGGGTTACGGGCGGCGAGGCGCTCGGCCACGGCCGCGGAGCCCTCGTTGTTGAAGCCCATGCGGTTGATGAGCGCCCGGTCCTCGACGAGGCGGAACAGCCGCTTCCTCGGGTTGCCGGGCTGCGGCTCGCCGGTGACCGTGCCGATCTCGATGTGGTCGAAGCCGAGCATGGACATGCCGTCGATGGCGACGGCGTTCTTGTCGAAGCCGGCGGCGAGCCCGAAGGGACCGTGCATCCGCAGGCCGAGGGCCTCGGTCCGCAGCTCCTTGTGGCGGGGGGCGAGAGCGGCGGCGACGAAGGTGCGCAGCACGGGGACGCGGGCGGCGAGGCGGATCCAGCGGAACGCGGCGTGGTGGGCCTGCTCGGGGTCCATCCGCTTGAAGACCAGCTGGAAGAAGAGTTTGTACATCACGGTGTCCTCATGAAGAGGGGGACACCGTTTCCGGTGTCCCCCTGCTGCTGGCTTCCTAGTCGCGGGCCGCGATCAGATGTTCCGCGTGTTCCTGGAGGGAACGTACGCCGACGCCTCCGTGGTTGAGCGCGTCGATGCCCTGGACGGCGGCGGCGAGCGCCTGGACCGTCGTGAGGCACGGCACGGACCGGGCGACCGCCGCGGTGCGGATCTCGTAGCCGTCGAGCCGGCCGCCCGTTCCGTACGGCGTGTTGACGATGAGGTCGACCTCGCCGTCGTGGATCAGCTGGACGATGGTCCGCTCGCCGTTCGGGCCCTCGCCCTCGGAGAGCTTGCGCACGACCGTGGCGTTGATGCCGTTGCGCTTGAGGACCTCGGCGGTGCCGGAGGTGGCCATCAGCTCGAAGCCGTGGGCGACCAGCTCGCGGGCCGGGAAGATCATCGTGCGCTTGTCACGGTTGGCGACGGAGATGAAGGCGCGGCCCTTGGTGGGCAGCGGTCCGTAGGCGCCGGCCTGCGACTTGGCGTACGCCGTGCCGAAGACGGAGTCGATACCCATGACCTCGCCGGTGGAGCGCATCTCCGGGCCGAGGACCGTGTCGACGCCGCGGCCCTGGATGTCGCGGAAGCGCGACCAGGGCATGACGGCCTCCTTGACGGAGATCGGCGCGTCCAGCGGCAGGGTGCCGCCGTCGCCGTTCCTCGGCAGCAGGCCCTCGGCGCGGAGCTCGGCGATCGTGGCGCCGAGCGAGATGCGGGCGGCGGCCTTGGCCAGCGGCACCGCGGTCGCCTTCGAGGTGAAGGGGACGGTCCGCGAGGCGCGGGGGTTGGCCTCCAGGACGTACAGGATGTCGCCGGAGAGGGCGAACTGGATGTTGATCAGTCCGCGGACGCCGACGCCCTTGGCGATGCCCTCGGTGGAGGCCCGCAGCCGCTTGATGTCGTAGCCGCCGAGGGTGATCGGGGGCAGCGCGCAGGCGGAGTCGCCGGAGTGGATGCCGGCCTCCTCGATGTGCTCCATGACGCCGCCGAGGTAGAGCTCGGTGCCGTCGTAGAGCGCGTCGACGTCGATCTCGATGGCGTCGTCGAGGAAGCGGTCGACCAGGACCGGCCGGGTGGGGCTGATCTCGGTGGACTCGGAGATGTACGAGGACAGCCGGATCTCGTCGTAGACGATCTCCATGCCGCGGCCGCCGAGCACGTACGACGGGCGTACGAGGACGGGGTAGCCGATCTCGTCGGCGATGGCCTTGGCCTCGGCGAAGGTGGTGGCGGTGCCGTGCTTCGGGGCCGGCAGACCGGCCTCGGCGAGCACCCGGCCGAACGCGCCGCGGTCCTCGGCGGCGTGGATGGCCTCCGGGGAGGTGCCCACGACCGGGACGCCGTTGTCCTTGAGGGCCTGCGAGAGGCCGAGCGGGGTCTGGCCGCCGAGCTGGACGATGACGCCGGCGATCGGGCCCGCGAGGGACTCGGCGTGCACGATCTCCAGGACGTCCTCGAGCGTGAGCGGCTCGAAGTAGAGCCGGTCGGAGGTGTCGTAGTCCGTGGAGACGGTCTCCGGGTTGCAGTTGACCATCACGGTCTCGTAGCCCGCGTCGCTCAGCGCGAAGGAGGCGTGGACGCACGAGTAGTCGAACTCGATGCCCTGGCCGATGCGGTTCGGGCCGGAGCCGAGGATGATCACCGCCGGCTTGGTGCGCGGCGCGACCTCGCTCTCCTCGTCGTAGCTCGAGTAGAAGTACGGCGTCTTCGCGGCGAACTCGGCGGCACAGGTGTCGACCGTCTTGTAGACCGGGCGGATACCGAGGGCGTGCCGGACCTCGCGTACGACGTCCTCGCGCAGCCCGCGGATCTCACCGATCTGGGCGTCGGAGAAGCCGTGCCGCTTGGCCTCGGCGATCAGGTCGGCGTCCAGGCGCTCGGCGGAGGCCAGCTCGTCGGCGATCTCCTTGATCAGGAACATCTGGTCGACGAACCAGGGGTCGATCTTCGTGGCGTCGAAGACCTCCTCCTGGGTGGCTCCGGCCCGGATCGCCTGCATCACGGTGTTGATGCGGCCGTCCGTGGGGCGGACCGCCTCGGCGAGCAGCTCGGCCTTGTCGCCCGGCTCCCCCGTGAAGGCGAACTGCGAGCCCTTCTTCTCCAGGGAGCGCAGGGCCTTCTGCAGGGCCTCGGTGAAGTTGCGGCCGATCGCCATGGCCTCGCCCACCGACTTCATGGTGGTGGTGAGGGTGGAGTCGGCGGACGGGAACTTCTCGAAGGCGAAGCGCGGGGCCTTGACCACGACGTAGTCGAGGGACGGCTCGAAGGAGGCCGGCGTCTTCTCGGTGATGTCGTTGGGGATCTCGTCGAGCGTGTATCCGACGGCCAGCTTGGCGGCGATCTTGGCGATCGGGAAGCCGGTGGCCTTGGAGGCGAGCGCCGAGGAGCGGGAGACGCGCGGGTTCATCTCGATCACGATGATCCGGCCGTCGGACGGGTCGATCGCGAACTGGATGTTGCAGCCGCCGGTGTCGACGCCGACCTCGCGGATGATCGCGATGCCGATGTCACGCAGCCGCTGGTACTCACGGTCGGTGAGCGTCATCGCCGGGGCGACGGTGATGGAGTCGCCGGTGTGGACGCCCATCGGGTCGAAGTTCTCGATGGAGCAGACGACCACGACGTTGTCGTTCTTGTCGCGCATCAGCTCCAGCTCGTACTCCTTCCAGCCGAGGATGGACTCCTCCAGGAGCACCTCGGTGGTCGGCGAGAGCGTGAGGCCCTGTCCGGCGATGCGGCGCAGCTCCTCCTCGTCGTGGGCGAAGCCGGAGCCGGCGCCGCCCATGGTGAAGGAGGGACGGACGACGACGGGGTAGCCGCCGAGGGTGTCGACGCCCGCGATGACGTCGTCCATGGTGTGGCAGATGACGGAGCGGGCGGACTCGCCGTAACCGATCTTGGCCTTGACGGCTTCGACGACGCCCTTGAAGAGGTCGCGGTCCTCGCCCTTGTTGATGGCCTCGACGTTGGCGCCGATGAGCTCGACGCCGTACTTCTCCAGCACACCGTTGTCGTGCATGGAGATCGCGGTGTTGAGCGCGGTCTGGCCGCCGAGGGTCGGGAGCAGCGCGTCGGGGCGCTCCTTGGCGATGATCTTCTCGACGAACTCGGGGGTGATCGGCTCGACGTACGTGGCGTCGGCGATCTCCGGGTCGGTCATGATCGTCGCCGGGTTGGAGTTCACCAGGATGACGCGCAGGCCCTCGGCCTTGAGCACGCGGCAGGCCTGGGTGCCGGAGTAGTCGAACTCGGCGGCCTGCCCGATGACGATCGGACCGGAGCCGATGACCAGGACGGACTGGATATCGGAGCGCTTAGGCACGCTGGCCCTCCATCAGGGATACGAAGCGGTCGAAGAGGTACGCGGCGTCGTGCGGGCCCGCGGCTGCTTCGGGGTGGTACTGGACGCTGAAGGCCGGCTGGTCGAGCAGCTGCAGTCCTTCGACGACCTGGTCGTTCAGGCATACGTGGGAGACCTCGGCGCGGCCGAAGTCCGTGTCGGAGACCTTGTCGAGCGGGGCGTCGACGGCGAATCCGTGGTTGTGCGCGGTGACCTCGACCTTTCCGGTCGTGCGGTCCTGCACGGGCTGGTTGATGCCGCGGTGGCCGTACTTCAGCTTGTAGGTGCCGAAGCCGAGCGAGCGGCCCAGGATCTGGTTGCCGAAGCAGATGCCGAAGAGCGGGGTCTTCCGCTCCAGGACGCCCCGCATGAGGGCGACGGGGTGGTCGGCGGTGGAGGGGTCGCCGGGGCCGTTGGAGAAGAACACTCCGTCGGGCTGCACGGCGTACACCTCGTCGAGGGTGGCGGTGGCGGGCAGGACGTGCACCTCGATGCCGCGCTCGGCCATGCGGTGCGGGGTCATGCCCTTGATGCCGAGGTCGATCGCGGCGACGGTGAACTTCTTGGTGCCGACGGCGGGGACGACGTACGCCTCCTTGGTGGCGACCTCGGCCGCGAGGTCGGCGCCCTTCATCTCGGGGGCCTGGCGCACCTTGGCGAGGAGCACGCCCTCGTCCTCGACGGCGTTGCCGGAGAAGATGCCGACGCGCATCGCGCCGCGCTCCCGCAGGTGGCGGGTGAGCGCGCGGGTGTCGATGCCGCTGATGCCGACGACGCCCTGGCTCGCGAGCTCCTCGTCCAGGGACCGGCGCGAGCGCCAGTTGGAGGGGGTCCGGGCGGGGTCGCGGACGACGTAGCCGGAGACCCAGATCCGTCCGGACTCGGGGTCCTCGTCGTTCACGCCGGTGTTGCCGACGTGCGGGGCGGTCATGACGACGACCTGGCGGTGGTACGAGGGGTCGGTCAGCGTCTCCTGGTAGCCGGTCATGCCGGTGGAGAACACCGCCTCGCCGAAGGTCTCCCCCACGGCCCCGTAGGCGCGGCCGCGGAAGGAGCGGCCGTCCTCCAGGACGAGTACGGCGGGAGCTTGTGCTGCTCCCCGGGTGGAGATCGTCATCGTGCGGTGCCTTCCGTCGTGCTGGTGGTGGTGCTGGTGAGGTGGTCACCGGCTGCTGCGCCGGTGAGGTGGTTGACGGCGTCGACCCAGGCCGGGTGCTCGGCCGCGTGGTCGGAGCGGAAGCCGGAGTCGATCAGCCGGTCGCCGAGCGCCCAGGTGATGACCAGCAGGCCGCCCTCGGGCAGGACCTTGCCGGCGAGCGCCTTCTCCAGCCTGGCCTCGCGCAGTGCGGCGGCCGGTACGAAGAAGTCGGCTGCCCCGGGGCGTACGACGTCGAGGCCCTGCTCGGTGAGGGTCATCTCGACCCTGCTGCGGGTGCCGAGGCCGTGCGCCACGATCCGGTCGAGCCACTGGCCCGCGGTCGTCGAGGCGTGGTAGCGGCCGGTCAGTGTGAGCAGCTTCTCACCGTCCGCGAACCCGTCGGGGGTGGTCGCGAGCTCGGGCAGGCCGGACTGCAGGCTCCCCCGCCACTTCCATCCCTGGCGCATCAGCCAGTAGACGAAGGCGATGAGGACGACCAGTCCGAGGACCCAGCTGATGCGGGCGGACCAGTCCGTCACTTCGGCCGACTTCTCTTCGGCGGCCAGCTGGTACAGGCGGTTGAGTGTTGTCACGCGAGCTTCCCGTCGACGACCGTGGCACGGCCCCGCAGGAAGGTGTGGGTCACTCGGCCGGGCAGCTCGCGACCCTCGTACGGAGTGTTGCGGCTGCGGGAGGCGAAGCCCGCGGGGTCCACAGCTCCACGGTATGCCGGATCGACCAGGGTGAGGTTGGCGGGCTCACCCGCCGAGACGGGCCGGCCGTGTCCTTCGAGCCGGCCGATGGCCGCGGGGCGGGCCGACATGCGGTCGGCGACGCCCGCCCAGTCGAGGAGACCGGTGTCCACCATCGTCTGCTGGACCACGGAGAGCGCGGTCTCCAGGCCCACCATGCCCATGGCGGCGGCGGCCCACTCGCAGTCCTTGTCCTCGTGCGGGTGCGGGGCGTGGTCGGTGGCCACGCAGTCGATGGTGCCGTCGGCGAGGGCCTCGCGCAGGGCCATGACGTCGGCCTCGGTGCGCAGCGGCGGGTTCACCTTGTAGACCGGGTTGTAGGTCCGTACGAGCTCGTCGGTGAGGAGGAGGTGGTGCGGGGTGACCTCGGCGGTGACGTTCCAGCCCTTGGACTTGGCCCAGCGGACGATCTCCACGGAGCCGGCGGTCGACAGGTGGCAGATGTGCACCCGGGAGCCGACGTGCGCGGCGAGGAGGACGTCGCGGGCGATGATCGACTCCTCGGCGACGGCGGGCCAGCCGCCCAGGCCGAGCTCGGCCGAGACGATGCCCTCGTTCATCTGGGCGCCCTCGGTGAGGCGGGGCTCCTGGGCGTGCTGGGCGACGACGCCGTCGAAGGCCTTCACGTACTCCAGGGCGCGGCGCATGATGACCGCGTCGTCGACGCACTTGCCGTCGTCGGAGAAGACCTTCACCCCGGCGGCGGAGTCGTGCATGGCACCGAGCTCGGCGAGCTGCTTGCCCTCCAGGCCGACGGTGACGGCGCCGATCGGCTGCACGTCGCAGTAGCCGGACTCCTTGCCGAGCCGCCAGACCTGCTCGACGACGCCGGCGGTGTCGGCGACCGGGAAGGTGTTGGCCATGGCGTGCACGGCGGTGAAGCCGCCGACCGCCGCGGCCTTGGTGCCGGTGAGGACGGTCTCGGAGTCCTCGCGGCCGGGCTCGCGCAGGTGGGTGTGGAGGTCGACGAGGCCGGGCAGCAGGATCTGCCCCGCCGCCTCGATCACGGTGGCGTCGCCGGCCTCGATGCCGGTGCCGGTCCGCGTGATCGTCTCGCCGTCGATGAGGACGTCCTGCGGCTCGCCGCCGAGGACCTTCGCACCGCGGATCAGGATCTTGCTCATGGTTACTTGTTCTCCTCGGTACGGGCGGAGGCGGAGGGCAGGGCGGTCTCGGAACCGCCCAGCAGCAGGTACAGGACGGCCATGCGGGTGGAGACGCCGTTCGCGACCTGTTCGACGGCGGTGCAGCGGTCGGAGTCGGCGACCTCGGCCGTGATCTCCATGCCGCGGACCATCGGGCCGGGGTGCATCACGATGGCGTGCTCGGGCATCCGGGCCATGCGCTCGCCGTCCAGGCCGTAGCGGCGGGAGTACTCGCGCTCGGTCGGGAAGTAGGCGGCGTTCATCCGCTCGCGCTGCACACGGAGCATCATGACCGCGTCCGACTTCGGGAGCACGTCGTCGAGGCGGTAGCTGACGTCGCAGGGCCACTGCTCGACGCCGACGGGCACGAGGGTGGGCGGGGCCACCAGGGTGACGTGCGCACCGAGCGTGTGCAGCAGGTGCACGTTGGAGCGGGCCACACGGCTGTGCAGGATGTCGCCGACGATCGTGATCCGGCGGCCTTCGAGGTCGCGGCCGATCCCCGCGTCGGGCCCGACCAGCCGGCGGCGCATCGTGAACGCGTCCAGCAGTGCCTGGGTGGGGTGCTCGTGCGTGCCGTCGCCGGCGTTGACGACGGCGCTGTCGATCCAGCCCGAGGTCGCCAGGCGGTACGGGGCCCCGGAGGCGCCGTGCCGGATGACGACCGCGTCGGCGCCCATGGCCTCCAGGGTGAGGGCGGTGTCCTTGAGCGACTCGCCCTTGGAGACGGACGAGCCCTTCGCGGAGAAGTTGATGACATCGGCGGAGAGGCGCTTGGCGGCGGCCTCGAAGGAGATCCGCGTCCGGGTCGAGTCCTCGAAGAAAAGGTTCACGACCGTTCGTCCACGCAGAGTGGGAAGCTTCTTGATCGGCCGGTCGGCGACCCGGGCCATCTCCTCGGCGGTGTCGAGGATCAGGACGGCGTCGTCGCGGGTGAGGTCTGCGGCCGAGATGAGGTGACGGGGGGACCTGGGGTTGTCGCCGGGAGGGCGCAGCATCTGGGAGTCTCCGTGAAGGGTGGAGGGATCAGGCAGGCAGGCGTGCGGAAGCAGCCGTGCGGCCCGGAGGGGCGGCACGGGACGTGACTCGGCTACTGCTCGCCTGCCGGGACGGCCTGCTCGACGCCGAGCAGCACGGCGTCGCGGCCGTCCTCCTCGGAGAGCTGGACCTTGACCGTCTCCCGCAGCGACGTGGGGAGGTTCTTGCCGACGTAGTCGGCCCGGATCGGGAGTTCGCGGTGTCCCCGGTCGACGAGGACCGCGAGCTGTACGGCACGGGGCCGGCCGATGTCGCCGAGCGCGTCGAGTGCGGCGCGGATCGTGCGGCCGGAGAAGAGCACGTCGTCGACGAGCACGACGAGACGGCCCTCGATGCCCTCACCGGGGATCTCCGTGCGTGCGAGGGCACGCGCGGGGCGCATCCGCAGATCGTCGCGGTACATCGTGATGTCGAGTGACCCGACCGGCGTCTTCCGGCCGGTGATCTCTTCGAGCTTTCCGGCGAGCCGGCGGGCGAGGAAGACCCCTCGCGTCGGGATGCCGAGGAGCACCACGTCGTCGGCGCCCTTGGCGCGTTCGACGATCTCGTGGGCGATCCGGGTCAGTACCCGGGCGATGTCGGGAGCCTCGAGAACGGGGCGTGCCGCATTGCCGGTGTGGTCATGCTGTGCGTCCATAAGAAACGGACCTCCTTCTCCGCCTCACTGGACGGACGTTAAAGGACGTCGAAATTGCGTCATCCACGTTACCAGGGCTTGTGCGAGGCCCTGGCCCCGCCCCCGGGAGGCCGCAGTCCGGACCTTTCGGCTTGACGCAGCCAAGTAACGCTGCGTAACCTCACAGTGAGTTACCAGCCACGCGGCCCAGCCGCAGAATGTTCCAGCGTCCGGGGAGCCTTATGTCCAGCGAATACGCAAAGCAGCTCGGGGCCAAGCTCCGCGCCATCCGCACCCAGCAGGGCCTCTCCCTCCACGGCGTGGAGGAGAAGTCGCAGGGCCGCTGGAAGGCCGTCGTGGTCGGTTCCTACGAGCGCGGCGACCGCGCCGTGACCGTTCAGCGCCTTGCCGAGCTGGCCGACTTCTACGGCGTCCCGGTGCAGGAGCTCCTGCCCGGCACGACCCCCGGCGGTGCCGCCGAGCCCCCGCCGAAGCTGGTCCTCGACCTGGAGCGCCTCGCCCACGTGCCGCCGGAGAAGGCCGGACCGCTGCAGCGTTACGCGGCGACGATCCAGAGCCAGCGCGGCGACTACAACGGCAAGGTGCTCTCCATCCGCCAGGACGACCTGCGCACCCTGGCCGTGATCTACGACCAGTCGCCCTCGGTCCTCACGGAGCAGCTGATCAGCTGGGGCGTGCTGGACGCCGACGCGCGTCGCGCGGTCGCCCACGACGAGGGCTGACCCGCCCCACCCAGACACCTACGCCGGACCGGCGGGGCCCTCGGGCCCCGCCGGTCCGGCGTTTTCCGTGTTCCGGCCGGGCCGGTACGCCGAAGGGCCCACGGTCGCGTGCGACCGTGGGCCCTTCGTTCGGCTCGATGCCGCCGGGGGGCTACTGCTCCCGGCGGAGGTTCGGCTTGAGGTCCTTGAACCGGGCCAGCAGGCCGTTCACGAAGGTCGGGGAGTCGTCCGTGGAGAACTCCTTGGCGAGCTGGACCGCCTCGTCGATCACCACGGCGTCCGGCGTCGAGTCCATCCAGATCAGCTCGTACGCCCCGAGCCGCAGGATGCTCCGGTCGACGACCGGCATGCGGTCGATCTCCCAGTCCACGGCGTAGGTGACGATGAGGTCGTCGATGCGGTCCGCGTACTGCGCGTACCCCTCGACCAGCTCCATCGTGAATTCACCGACCGGCGGCTGACGGTCGTCGGTCCGCGAGAGCCGTACCCAGTCCGCGAGGACCGTCTGCACGGACTCACCGCGCTGGTCGGCCTCGAAAAGGATCTGGAAGGCGCGCTTGCGGGCCTTGTTCCGGGCAGCCACGGTTAGCTGTTCACCCGGCCGAGGTAGTCGCCCGTACGGGTGTCGACCTTGATCTTCTCGCCGGTGGTGATGAAGAGCGGGACACCGATCTCGTAGCCGGTCTCCAGGGTGGCGGGCTTGGAGCCACCGGTGGAGCGGTCGCCCTGCACACCCGGGTCGGTGTGCTGGATCGTCAGCTCGACCGCGGCGGGCAGCTCGACGTAGAGCACCTCGCCCTCGTGCTGGGCTACGGAGGCGGTGAAGCCCTCGATCAGGAAGTTGGCGGCGTCGCCGACGGCCTTGCGGTCGACCATCAGCTGGTCGTACGTGTCCATGTCCATGAAGACGAAGTACTCGCCGTCCATGTACGAGAACTGCATGTCGCGGCGGTCGATGGTGGCCGTTTCGACCTTCACGCCGGCGTTGAACGTCTTGTCGACGACCTTGCCGGAGAGCACGTTCTTGAGCTTGGTGCGCACGAAGGCGGGGCCCTTGCCGGGCTTGACGTGCTGGAACTCGACGACGGACCAGAGCTGGCCTCCGTCGAGCTTGAGCACCAGGCCGTTCTTGAGGTCGTTCGTGGAAGCCACGGTTGCGGAATCTCCTGGACTGAAGCTGGTGGACGACAAAGGATGCGCGCCGGAGCCTCCGCGAGGAGTTCCCCTAGAGCGCGAGCAGCTCCTTGGTCGTAATGGTGAGTAGCTCGGGTCCGCCGTCCGCCTCGGGGCGTACGACGAGCGTGTCATCGATCCGGACACCGCCCCGGCCCGGGAGGTGGACCCCCGGTTCGACGGTGACCGGCACGCAAGCGTCCAGTTTACCCATGGCTGCCGGTGCCAACTGCGGGTCCTCGTCGATTTCGAGCCCGACCCCGTGCCCGGTGCTGGGCTGGAGGCACTCCGAGTGACCCGCCGAGTCCAGGAGATGGCGGGCCGCGTGGTCCACGTCACGGTAGGCGGCGCCGGGTACGAGAGCCTCCCGTCCGGCCCTCTGAGCGGCGAAAACAAGGTCGTAGAGCTCGATCTGCCAGTCCGCGGGGCTGGTCCCGATGACGAAGGTCCGGCCGATCTCGCAGCGGTAGCCGCGGTAGTTCGCCCCCAGGCAGACGGAGAGGAAATCGCCTTCCTCGACCCTGCGGTCGGTGGGCCGGTGGCGGCCGAGACCGGAGTGGGGGCCGGTCCCCACGGAGGTGGCGAAGGCCGGGCCGTCGGCGCCGTGGTCCACCAGCCGGCGCTCCAGCTCCAGGGCGAGGTGGCGTTCGGTACGGCCCACCAGGATGGATTCGAGGAGCTCCCCCAGCGCCTGGTCGGTGATCTCGGCGGCGATCCGCAGGCAGGCGATCTCCTCCTCGTCCTTCACGAGGCGGAGCTGCTCCACCGTGGTGCCGAGGTCGCCCAGGCGCAGGCGCGGGGCGACGGAACTCATGGCGCGGTGGCGCGAGACCGTCAGGTCGTGTTCCTCGACCGAGAGGGAGTCGACGCCCAGGCCGCCGGCGAGACCGGCCGCCGTGACGACCGGGTCGCTGTCGGCGTCGGGCAGGACGGTCAGCCGAAGGGCCTCGTCGGGGCGCCCGTGGGCGGGGTCGCCCGTCAGGGCGCGGGGGCAGAGCAGGACATCCTCGCCGGGGCCGAGCAGCAGCACGGCGCCGGGCGGGGCCCCGCCCGCGAGATAGCGGACGTTGGCGGGGCGGGAGACCAGGGCGGCCGCGGATCCGGCGGCGGCGTACCGGTCACGCAGCAGCCCGCGTCGGACGGCGTACACCTCTGACATGTTTCCGAGCCTACGAGCGCGCGGCGGGCCCCGCCCGGTCAGCGCACCCGACCGGGAAAAGGGCCGGTGGACCGCGGCTGCTACCAGGCGGGCGGGCTGGCTATGGAGCGCGCCAGGACGTCGTCGAGGACCCGGGCGGTCGTCTCGACGTCGTAGGTGGAGTTGTCGATGATCGGCAGCCCGGAGCCGTACCAGCCGGCCATGCGGCCGTGGATCCGGGCGACCTCCTCGTCGGAGAGTCTGCGGTTCCCGCTGCGTGCCGCGTTGCGCTCCAGGACGACCTCCAGGCCGGGCAGGAGGACCACGGGCAGCAGTCCCGGGCCCACGTGGCGCTTCCAGCCGCCGAGGCCGACGACGGGCCGGTCGGGGAAGACGGCGTCGTCGAGGATGCAGGAGATGCCGTTGGCGAGGAAGTTACGGGCGGCGAAGCCGCAGGTGCGCCGGGCCAGGCGGTACTGCGCCTCGGAGTGGTCGTTCCAGCCGGCCTGCGGGTCGGCGAAGCCGGAGCAGACCCATTCGCGGACGTCGTCCAGGGAGACGTGCGCGGTGGGGACCCGGCGGCGGCCCGCCCAGAGCTTGGCGACCGTCGTCTTGCCGGCTCCGGCGGGCCCGATCAGCAGCACGGCCAGGGTCGCGGCGCCGGTGCCCGGCTCGGCGGGCGGCGCGGGCAGCGGCACGGGGCCGCCGGGCGGCAGCTGGATGTGCCCCGTGGTCTCCCGGGAGGGCGGCACGGGGGCGTGCTGGGGCGCGGGCGCCTGGGGCTGCGGCCCCGGTGCCATGGGAGGGGGCGGCGGCCCCGCTTGTCCGGGGTGGCCTGAGTGCTGGGCCTGGTGCGTCCACGGCCCGTTCCCGGGACCCTGGGGCGGCGGCAGCGGGGCCCCCACTGCGTGCTGCATCCGGTGCCACTCCGTCTCGTGCAGGCAACTGGCGCTGGTCGACGGCAACCGTACCTCCCCCGGCCGCCACGCTGTGAACGGGCGGGGGAGGCACGAAGTGCCCGGTGTCGGTCGGCCTGTCAGTCCGTCAGTTCGTCGGCCAGGGCCCGCAGGGCGAGCCGGTAGGAGCCGATCCCGAAGCCTGCCACGGTCCCGGTGGCCACCGGGGCGACCACCGAGGTGTGGCGGAATTCCTCCCGTGCGTACGGATTCGAGATGTGCACCTCGATGAGCGGGGCGGTGCGCTGGGCTGCCGCGTCGCGCATCCCGTACGAATAGTGCGTGAAGGCACCGGGGTTGAGAACGACCGGAATCGAACCGTCCGCCGCCTCGTGGAGCCAGCGGATCAGCTCGCCCTCGTCGTTGGTCTCCCGGACGTCGACGTCGAAGCCGAGCTCCTTGCCGAGGGTCCGGCAGGTGTCGACCAGACCGGCGTAGGACGTCGCCCCGTACACGTCGGGCTCGCGGGAGCCGAGGCGTCCGAGGTTCGGGCCGTTGAGCACGAGGACCCTGCGGGTCGTCACGCCGAGACCTCCCCGTAGGCGGAGAGCAGGATGGCGGGGTCGGGGCCCTCCAGCACGGTGGGCTTGCCGATGCCGTCCAGGACGATGAAGCGCAGCAGGTCGCCGCGGGACTTCTTGTCGACCTTCATGTTCTCCAGGAGCTTGGGCCACTGGTCACCGCGGTAGGTGAGCGGCAGCCCGACGGACTCCAGGACCGCGCGGTGCCGGTCGGCGGTGGCGTCGTCGAGGCGTCCGGCGAGCCGGCCCAGCTCGGCGGCGAAGACCATGCCGACCGAGACGGCCGCGCCGTGGCGCCACTTGTAGCGCTCGTTCTTCTCGATGGCGTGGGCGAGCGTGTGGCCGTAGTTGAGGATCTCCCTCAGGCCGGACTCCTTGAGGTCGCTGGAGACGACCTCCGCCTTGACCCGGATGGAACGCTCGATCAGCTCGGCGGTGTGCGGCCCGGCGGGCGTACGGGCGCCCTGGGGGTCGGACTCGACCAGGTCGAGGATCACCGGGTCGGCGATGAAGCCGGCCTTGATGATCTCGGCCATGCCGGAGACGTAGTCGTTGACCGGCAGCGAGTCCAGTGCGGCGAGGTCGCAGAGCACCCCGGCCGGCGGGTGGAAGGCGCCCACGAGGTTCTTGCCCTCGGCGGTGTTGATGCCGGTCTTGCCGCCGACCGCCGCGTCGACCATGCCGAGCACGGTCGTCGGGACGGCGATCCAGCGGACCCCGCGCAGCCAGGACGCGGCGACGAAGCCCGCGACGTCGGTGGTGGCGCCGCCGCCGATGCCGACGATGACGTCGGTGCGGGTGAAGCCGGTCTGTCCGAGCGCCTTCCAGCAGTAGGCGGCGACCTCGACGGTCTTGGCCTCCTCGGCGTTCGGCAGCTGGATCGCGATGGCCTCGTAGCCCTGCGAGGCGAGGTCCTCACGGACGGCCTCGCCGGTCTCGGCGAGTGCCTCGGGGTGCAGGACGGCGACCCGCTTGGCGCGGTCGCCGATGAGGTTGGGCAGCTCGCCGAGGAGCTGGCGGCCGACGAGCACCTCGTACGGGTCGGTGCCTGCCGTGCCGGCGATCTGGATGCGCGTGGTGCCCTGCTCGGTCATGCGTGACTTCTCCTGGTCGGACGGTACGGGTCCGCCTGTACGTTCCGGCAGTTCCAGCGCCTCGACGATCGCCTGGGCGACCTCTTCGGGGGCGCGTTCGTCGGTGGCGACGGTGACGGCGGCCACCTCCTCGTAGAGGGGGCGCCTGGCGTCCATGAGCTCGCGCCACTGCCGTCGCGGGTTGACGGCGAGGAGGGGGCGGGCGGTGTTCAGCCCGACCCTGCGGACGGCCTCGTCCACGTCCATCGACAGGTAGACGACCGGGCGGCCGGCGAGCAGCGCGCGGGTCTCGTCGTCGAGCACGGCACCGCCGCCGAGGGCGAGCACACCGGTGTGCTGGTCGACGGCGTCGCGGACGGCCTGGCGTTCCAGCGCGCGGAACCGCTCCTCGCCGTCGTCGAAGAAGATCTCCGAAATCGCCTTGCCCGCGGTGGCGACGACGTCCGCGTCGGTGTCGCGGTAGGAGGTGCCCAGCCGGTCGGCGAGCAGCTCACCCACGGTGGACTTGCCCACCCCCATGGGTCCGACCAGGACGATCAGCGGGCCGCTCACCGGATCTGGAGGTGGGAGAGGTACGACTGCACGTTGCGGTGGGTCTCGGCGACGCTGTCCCCGCCGAACTTCTCCGCCACCGCGTCGGCCAGCACCAGCGCGACCATCGCCTCGGCGACGATCCCGGCGGCCGGCACGGCGCACACGTCGGAACGCTGGTGGTGGGCCTTGGCCGCCTCGCCGGTCACGACGTCGACCGTGGCGAGCGCGCGGGGCACGGTGGCGATGGGCTTCATCGCTGCGCGGACCCGGAGCAGCTCACCGGTGGTCAGCCCGCCCTCGGTGCCGCCGGAACGGCCGGAGGTGCGCCTGATGCCGTCCGGGGTGGCCACGATCTCGTCGTGCGCCTTGGAGCCGGGCACCCGGGCGAGGTCGAAGCCGTCGCCGACCTCGACGCCCTTGATGGCCTGGATGCCCATCAACGCGGCGGCGAGGCGGGCGTCGAGCCTGCGGTCCCAGTGGACGTGCGAGCCGAGGCCGACGGGGACGCCGTAGGCGAGCACCTCGACGACTCCCCCGAGGGTGTCGCCGTCCTTGTGGGCCTGGTCGATCTCCGCGACCATCTCCTTCGACGCGTCGGCGTCGAGGCAGCGCACGGGGTCGGCGTCGAGCCGCTCGACGTCGGAGGGCTTCGGGTAGACGCCGTAGGGCGCCTTGGCCGCGGCCAGCTCGACGACGTGGGAGACGATCTCGATGCCCGCGGTCTCCTTGAGGTAGGAGCGGGCGACGGCGCCGAGGGCGACACGGGCCGCGGTCTCCCGGGCGCTCGCACGCTCCAGGACCGGCCGGGCCTCGTCGAAGCCGTACTTCTGCATCCCGGCCAGGTCGGCGTGGCCGGGCCTGGGACGGGTCAGCGGGGCGTTACGGGCCTGCTCGGCCAGCACGTCGGGGTCGACCGGGTCGGCCGACATGACCTGCTCCCACTTGGGCCACTCGGTGTTGCCCACCATGACGGCGACGGGCGAGCCCATGGTCAGACCGTGCCGGACCCCGCCGAGGAAGGTGACCTCGTCCCGCTCGAACTTCATCCGGGCGCCGCGCCCGTAACCGAGCCGTCGCCTGGCGAGCGCGTCCGCCACCATCTCCGTGGTGACGGGGATACCGGCGGGAAGACCCTCCAGCGTCGCCACCAGTGCGGGGCCGTGCGACTCTCCGGCGGTCAGCCAGCGCAACCTGCTCAACGGTGCTCCTCATGCTCGCGCCTGTAACTGCAACGGCGCGACCGGGTGCGCGGCCCTGGCCCGCCGCCCCCGATCCTCCCACGATCGGAAGGGCCGCCCTGCCGCCGGTCCAGCAGACGGACGGTGTCGGGCCCGTTTCCGGGCGGGTCTACCGGCCTTCCCGTGCCGCGAGCGCCTGCTCGCCCGCCGCGCGCATCACCGCGAGGGGCGCGGCGCGTCCGGTCATCTGTTCGACCTGGAGAACCGCCTGGTGGACCAGGAGGTCGAGGCCGCCGACCACCGCTCCCCCGGCCGCCGACCAGCGTGCGGCGAGAGCCGTCGGCCAGGGCTCGTACAGCACGTCGAACAGGGTGCCGGGTGCCGTGGGGACCGCGTCCGCCAGTGTGTCCGTGGTGCCGGCCGGGGTGGTGGCGATCACCAGGGGGGCGCGCAGGGCCTCTGTGGCCTCCGCCCAGTCCGCGATCCTGACGTCCACACCGAGGCGTTCGCCCCAGCCACGCATCTCGTCGGCCCGCGCCGCGCTGCGCACGTAGGCGGTGACCGGTCCGGTGCAGACCACCGAGAGCGCGGCCAGCGCCGAGGAGGCCGTGGCACCGGCGCCCAGGACGGCGGCGGACTCGACCTTCTCGACCCCGCGTTCGTGCAGGGCGGCGACCATCCCGGGGATGTCCGTGTTGTCACCGAGGCGGCGGCCGTCCTCGGTGAACACGACCGTGTTGACCGCCTCGACCGAAGCCGCCGTATCGCTGACGCTGTCCAGCAGCGGGATGATCGCCCGCTTGAGCGGCATGGTCAGGGAGAGCCCCGCCCAGGAGGAGTCCAGCCCCTCGACGAAGCCGGGGAGGGCCGCCTCGTCGACGTCGAAGCGCTCGTAAGACCAGTTCTCCAGGCCGAGCGCCGCGTACGCGGCGCGGTGCAGGGCCGGGGAGAGGGAGTGGGCGATGGGCGAGCCGAGTACGGCGGCCCTGCGGGGTGTACTCACTGGTCTGCCTTGTTCTCTTCGTACTTCTCGCGGTTGCGCTCGTGTTCCTTGTTCGTCACCGCGAACACGGTCTTGTCCTCGGTGACGGACACGAAGTAGTACCAGGGGCCGGGCGTGGGATTCATCGCCGAGTGCAGCGCATCCGCGCCCGGATTGGAGATCGGGCCGAGCGGGAGTCCCTTGATGCTGTACGTGTTGTACGGGTCGTCGATCTTTCGCAGGTCGTCGACGGCACCCACATCCAGCGTGCTCTCGGCGCGGATGTAATTGATCGTCGAGTCGAATTCGAGCCTGCCGACGGTTTCGAGGTTGTCCGGCTTGAGCCGGTTGTAGACCACCCTCGCGACCTTGTCGAAGTCGTGCTTGTACTTGCCCTCTTTCTGGACCAGGCTCGCCACCGTGATGACGTCGAGCGGTGAGTCCAGATTCATCTTCTTCGCGTTCTGCTCGAGATCGAGCTTCCCGTATTCCTTGTTCGCCCGGGTCACCATCTTCTTCAGCACGTCCTCGGGCTTCGAACCCTTGGGGACCGCGTAAGCAGCGGGGAAAAGGAACCCTTCCAGCGGATCCTTGATCTTGGGATCGTCATCCGCCCATTCGGGCAGGCCGAGACTCTCGGCCTTCGTCTTCGCGATCCCCGCTGTGGTGCCGGTCTTCAGCTGGAGCCTTTTATCGATCTTCGCGTAGATATCGGAACTGCTCGTTCCCTCAGGAATGACCAGCGCATTCTGGCTCTTCGGGTCCAGCATCAACTCGATGGCACTGTCGGCGGACATCTCCTTCTTCAGGAGATAGACACCCGCCTGCAGGGACCCTCCCTTGGGATTCCCGTTCTGCGCCGAGACGAAGGCATCGACGGACTTGACGACGCCCGCCTTCTTCAGGATGTTCGCGATCTCGTTGCCGAGAGCCCCCTCGGGGATCTCCACCTCGACCGACCCCGTGCCCGACCCCGCGTAGTCCGGCGCCTCGCCGAACTGGCTCTGGTAGTACGAGTACCCGACGTAGGCCACCCCGCCGAGGCCACCGACCAGGACCGCCGCGACGCCCAGGCAGGCGCAGCCGTTGCGGTTCTTCTTCTTGCCCTTGCCCCGGCGCTCGCCGCCGCCCCGGCGGGACTCGCGTGGGTCGTCGTCGTACTCGTCGTCCTCGTCCCGGGAACGGGACCGGGAGCGCGAGTCACGGGTGTCGGCCGGTTCGTCGGCGCCCGTGAAGAAAGGATGCGTCTCCTCCTCCGGCACGTCCGGGTCCCAGTCCTGGCCCTGCTGACGCGCGGGCTCCTCGCGGTGGCCCGGGGGCTGCGGCGGGGGGTAGGCCTCGGGGGTGCCGTAGGGGTCCGCCTGTTCGCCGTAGCCGGGGTTGTTGTCGTACCGGGGCTGCTGCGCCCCGTACGGCATCGCCGCCTGCTGGCCGGTGTCCCAGCCGCCGTCGTACTGCGGCTGCTGGTGCGGCTGCTGGGCGTACGGGTCCTGCTGGTCATACGGGTCGTGCGGGGCGTGCTGCGGCTGCTGGGCGTAGGGGTCCTGCTGCTGGTACGGGTCCTGCTGCGCACCGTACGGCTGCTGGTGCTGCTGCTGGTACGGGTCCTGCTGGTAGCCCTGCTGGGCGTACGGGTCCTGCGCATAGGGCTGCTGCTGGCCTTCGTACTGGCCCTGGCCGTGGGCGGCCTGCCGGCCTGCCCATCCCTGGTCCCCGTACAAGGGGTCCTCGGGATGCCACGGTTCGGAGCCGGGGCCCCGGCCATACTCAGTCATCGATCCCCTTGAGCCGCGAGACGAACGCTCCGTCTCTTCGCTTTGCTGTGCGGTGTCTGTTCGAACACCGGCGCATCGCGCGGAACGTTACCGTATCGCGATCAGACAACCACTTCGACGCCCTCGCCCGGGGGGGTGCCTGACGCCCGTTCGGACTCCAGAGCGTTCTGGAGGATCACCACAGCGGCAGCCTGGTCGATGACAGACCGGCCCTTCTTGGACTTCACGCCCGAAGCGCGCAGCCCCTGAGTGGCCGTCACTGTGGTCATCCTCTCGTCCAGAAGACGTACAGGAATCGGTGCGATGGCGCGGGCGAAGACCTGCGCGAAGGCACGGACCTTGGCGGCCGCCGGGCCTTCGCCGCCGCCCAGCGAACGGGGCAGGCCGACGATGACCTCGATCGGCTCGTACTCCTCGACGATCAGGCCGAGCCGCCGGTGGGCGGCCGGGACGTCGCGTCCCGGCACGGTCTCCACCGGCGTGGCGAGGATCCCGTCGGGGTCGCACGAGGCGACCCCGATCCGGGCGTCACCGACGTCGATGGCGAGTCGGCGTCCACGGCGCATCTGCGACATGTCCGGCGTCACGCCGTCTCGGTGACGAGGCGTTCGACAGCGGCGACGGCGTCACCGATGGCGTCCGGGTTCTGGCCGCCGCCCTGGGCGACGTCCGGCTTGCCGCCGCCGCCGCCACCGAGGGTCTTGGCGGCGGCGCGCACCAGCTCACCGGCCTTGAGGCCGCGCTCGCGGGCCGCCTCGTTGGTGGCGATGACGGTCAGCGGGCGGCCGTTGGCCGTGGTGAACAGGGCCACGACGGCCGGCCGGCCGCCCTGGATGCGCCCGCGCACGTCGAGGACCAGCTTGCGCAGGTCGTCGGCCGAGGTGCCGGACGGCACCTCTCCGGTGACCAGGGCGACGCCGCGTACGTCCTTGGCGGACTCCACGAGCCCGGCGGCGGCCTGGAGGACCTTCTCCGCGCGGAACTTCTCGATCTCCTTCTCGGCGTCCTTCAGCTTGCCGAGCATGCCGGAGATCTTCTCGGGGAGCTCCTCGGGGCGGCCCTTGAGCAGCTCCTGGAGCTGGGCGACGACCGTGTGCTCCTTGGCGAGGAAGTTGTACGCGTCCACGCCGACCAGGGCCTCGATACGGCGGACACCCGAGCCGATGGAGGACTCACCGAGCAGCTTCACCAGGCCCAGCTGGGAGGTGTTGTGGACGTGGGTCCCGCCGCACAGCTCCTTGGAGAAGTCGCCGATGGTGACGACGCGGACCCGCTCGCCGTACTTCTCGCCGAACTCGGCGATGGCGCCCTGCTTCTTGGCGTCGTCGATGGACATGACCTCGGCCTGGACGTCGAGCTCCCGCGAGAGGACCTCGTTGATCTTCTGCTCGACGTCGGTGAGGACCGTGCCGGGTACGGCGGCGGGCGAGCCGAAGTCGAAGCGGAAGCGGCCCGGCGAGTTCTCCGAACCGGCCTGGGCGGCCGTGGGGCCGAGCGCGTCACGCAGCGCCTGGTGCGTGAGGTGCGTGGCGCTGTGGGCGCGGGCGATGGCACGGCGGCGGGTGACGTCGATGACGGCGAGGGCGGAGGAGCCGACCGTCACCTCGCCGACCTGGACCGAGCCCTTGTGCACCGAGACGCCGGGAACGGGCTGCTGCACGTCGCGGACCTGGATGACGGCGCCGGTGTCGAGCCGGATGCGCCCCTGGTCGGCGAGCTGGCCGCCGCCCTCGGCGTAGAACGGGGTGCGGTCGAGGACGACCTCGACCTCGTCGCCCTCGGTGGCGGCCGGCGAGGGCAGGCCGTCGACGAGCAGTCCGACGATGGTCGACTCGCCCTGGGTGGCGGTGTAGCCGGTGAACTCGGTGACGCCGGAGTTGTCGGCGACCTCACGGTAGGCGGACAGGTCGGCGTGCCCGGTCTTCTTGGCCTTGGCGTCGGCCTTGGCGCGCTCCCGCTGCTCCTTCATCAGGCGGCGGAAGCCGTCCTCGTCGACGGAGAGGCCCTGTTCGGCGGCCATCTCCAGCGTGAGGTCGATCGGGAAGCCCCAGGTGTCGTGGAGCAGGAACGCCTTGTCGCCGGCGAGGACCTTGCCGCCGGCGGCCTTGGTCTCGGTGACGGCGGTGTCGAGGATGTTCGTGCCGCCCTTGAGGGCCTTGAGGAAGGCGGCTTCCTCGGCGAGGGCGACCGTCTCGATGCGCTTGCGGTCGGTGATCAGCTCCGGGTACTGCTGCCCCATGGTGTCGACGACGACGTCGACGAGGTCGCGGACGACCGGGCCGGTGGCGCCCATGAGCCGCATGTTGCGGATGGCGCGGCGCATGATGCGGCGCAGGACGTAGCCACGGCCCTCGTTGCCGGGGGTGACGCCGTCGCCGATGAGCATGACCGACGTGCGGATGTGGTCGGCGACGACCCGCAGGGAGACGTCGGAGCCCTGCTCGGCGCCGTAGCGGACGCCGGTGAGCTCGGTGGCCTTGTCCATGACGACGCGCAGGGTGTCGGTCTCGTACATGTTCTGTACGCCCTGGAGGATCATGGCGAGGCGCTCGAGACCGAGGCCCGTGTCGATGTTCTTCGAGGGCAGGTCACCGAGGATCGGGAAGTCCTCCTTGCCGTCGCCGGCGCCCCGCTCGTACTGCATGAAGACGAGGTTCCAGATCTCCACGTACCGCTCGTCGTTGACGGCGGGGCCGCCCTCGACGCCGAACTCCGGGCCGCGGTCGTAGTTGATCTCGGAACACGGGCCGCAGGGGCCGGGGACGCCCATGGACCAGAAGTTGTCCTTCTTGCCCAGGCGCTGGATGCGCTCGGCCGGGACGCCGATCTTCTCGCGCCAGATCTGCTCGGCCTCGTCGTCGTCCAGGTAGACCGTGATCCAGAGGCGCTCCGGGTCGAGGCCGAAGCCGCCGTCCGCCACGGAGTTGGTGAGGGCCTCCCAGGCGAACTGGATGGCCCCTTCCTTGAAGTAGTCCCCGAAGGAGAAGTTGCCGCACATCTGGAAGAACGTGCCGTGCCGGGTGGTCTTGCCGACCTCTTCGATGTCCGGCGTACGCACGCACTTCTGCACGCTGGTGACGCGCGGAGCGGGCGGCTTGACCTCGCCGAGGAAGTAGGGCTTGAAGGGAACCATGCCCGCGGGGACCAGCAGCAGAGTCGGGTCGTCCGCGATGAGCGACGCCGAAGGCACGACGGTGTGACCGCGCTCCTCGAAGAAGCTCAGCCAGCGGCGGCGAATTTCAGCCGACTCCATCAGTAGTCCTCATTCCGGTTGTTCGGGTTGTAGGGGAGTGTGCGGTGGAGGGCCGGTTCGGGTTCGGCGGGTGCCTCGATACCGAGGGCGCCGCCCAGTTCGGCCTCGCGCCTGACCATGCCCTCGCGGACGTCGAGGGCGAAGTCCTTCAGCTTGTGACCCGCTTCGAGCGCCTTGTCGGCGGCCTGCGCCGCGAGGCTCTCGGGGGTCAGCTGGCGGATCTTGCGGTTGACCTTGGTGGTGGCCCAGACACCGGCGGCTGCGCCGGCGGTGAACCAGAACGTACGGCGGAACATCGCTGGTTCAGTCCTTCTGTCCACGGGAGCTGCGGCCGTTCCGCTTCCTGTCGCGGGCGGACGGCACGGTACGGCCGACGATCACGGTGCGGCGGGAGGTCCGGCGGGCCGGTTCGGGCTCCGCGGCGGTGCGGCGGCCGATCGCCTGCCGCACCCCGTAGCCGAACGCGGCCACCTTCACGAGCGGGCCGCCGAACGTCGACGCGACGGTGGTGGAGAGCGCCGAGGCGTTGGAGGTGACCTCCTGGACGTCGCTCGCGATGGCGTCGACCTTGTCCAGCTGGGTCTGCGCGGAGCGCAGCGTCGCGGAGGCGTCGGCGAGCAGCGGGACCGCCTGCTCCGTCACGTCCGCCACCAGCGCGGTGGTCGCCCTGAGCGTCTGGGCCAGTCTCACCAGTACCACGGCGAGGAAGGACACCAGGATCGCCCAGAAGACAGCCACCAGGATGCCGGCCACCTCTCCACCGGACACAGTGCACCGCTCTCTGCTCGTCGCCCGCATCGGCCGGGACCTCTCCCGGCCGGTGTCTGCCTGTCACGGCTCGGCCGGTGCGTGCTGCCACCCCTGCCGATCGTCGTCACCCGAGCCTATCGCGCCGGGCGTCGCACCCCGTACCGCATTACGGGCGCGGGGCGCGGGTCCTGGGGGCGGGGAGATTGTACGGAGAGCTTATGTGCCAGTACTCTGCGTGTTTCATGCGACGCCCTCAGCGCCCCTCCCCCGTGCCCGACGACGCGGAGCCCGCCCCCGTACGCGGAAATCTCCCGGCGGAGCTGAACGCCTTCGTGGGACGCGACGACGAACTGACCGGGATCGAGCCGCTGCTGCGGGAGTCGAGGCTCGTCACCGTGGCCGGGGTCGCCGGGGTCGGCAAGTCCCGCTTCGTGACCAGGGCGGCCGCCCTGATGGAGAAACGGTACTGCCATGGTGTCTGGCTGGCGGAGCTGTCGGCCGTCCAGGACCCGGAGCTGCTCGAACACGCCCTGGTCGACGCCCTGGGCCTCACCGACCACACGGGCAGGCCGCCGCGCGCCGTCCTGGTCGAGCACTGCGCGGGGCGCCGACTGCTGCTCGTGATCGACGGCTTCGAGCACCTCGCCGACGCGTGCGCCGGTCTCGTACGGGAGCTGCTCCGCCGGGCGCCCCGCCTCCAAGTCCTCGCCGCCGGGCGCCGCCCCCTGCGGGTCGACGGCGAACTCACCTACCCGCTGATGCCGATGAACGACGACGACGCCCTGGAGCTCTTCGCCCGGCGCGCCGCGGCGGTGCGCCCCGGGTTCGTACTGACGGGCGCCGACCGGGAGACCGCGCGCGAGCTCTGCCGCCGTCTCGACGGCATCCCGCTGGCCCTGGAGCTGGCCGCGGGACGGCTGCGGGCCCTGACGATGGAGCAGGTGCTGCACCGTCTCGACGACCGCTTCCGGCTGCTGACCGGAGGCAGTCCGAGCGCGCTCCCCCGCCACCAGACGCTGCGTACGGCCATCGGCTGGAGCCATGAGCTGTGCGCTCCCGAGCAGCGGCTGCTGTGGGCGCGGCTCTCGGTGTTCGCCGGGCAGTTCGACCTGGAGGCCGTCGAGTACATCTGCAGCGGTCCGGGACTGCCGGCCGACTCCGTGCTGGACGTGCTGGACGAACTGCTGGCGCAGTCCGTGGTGCTGCGCGAGGACTCCCCCGTCGGCAGCCGCTACCGGCTGCTGGACACCGTGCGGGAGTACGGCGCCGAGTGGCTGCGGGCGACCGGGGACGCGGAGCGGCTGCGCCGCAGGCACCGGGACTGGTACCTGGGGCTCGCCACCTGGTGCGAGCTCGACTGGTTCAGCCCCCGGCAGGCGGAGGCGGCCGCCCGGGTCGACAGCGAGCTGCCCAACCTCCGCCGCGCGATGGAGTGCTCGATGGAGAGCCCGGAGGAGGTCCATCTCGCCCAGTACCTGGCGGGCACGCTCTGGTTCTACTGGGTGGGGTGCGGGCGGCTCTCGGAGGGCCGCCACTGGCTGGATCACGTCCTGGAGGCGGAGTCCCCGTACGACCACTCGCGGCTGAAGGCCCTGTGGGTCCTCGGGTACGTCTCCGTGCTCCAGGGGGATCCGGTCGGCGCGGTGTCGGCTCTTCAGGAGTGCCGCGAGGAGGGTGAGCGCGCGGGCGACGCCACCGCCGTGGCCTATGCCGTGCACCGCACGGGCTGCCTCTCGATCGTCACGGACGACCCGGTGCGCGCGGAGGAGCTGCTGCGCGAGGCGCTCGGACGCTACCGGGAGATCGGCGAGCTGAACAGCAATGTGCTGATGGCCCAGGTCGAGCTGGGTATGGCCGTGGCGTTCCGCGGGGATCTGGAGGCTGCCGCGGCGATCTGCGGCGAGGTCCGCGAGATCTGCGAGGACCACGGCGAGCGGTGGGCCCTGGCCTACGCGCTGTACGTCCTGGGCTTCGCCGCGCTGCGGACCGGGGAGGACGGGCGGGCGCGCCGGATGCTCGGGGAGGCGCTGTCCATCGCGCACGCCTTCCACGATCTGCTGGGCACGGTCCTGGCGCTGGAGCTGCTGGCCCTCATCACGGCGGTGGAGGGCGATGCGGCGGAGGCGGCGGTGCTCCAGGGCGTGGCGGACCGGATCTGGCCCTCGGTGGGCCTGCCGCTGTTCGGATCCGTGCACTACGGGAGGCCGAGGGCCGAGTGCGAGGAGCGGGCGAGGGCGGAGCTCGGCGACGCGCGGTACGAGGCGGAGCGGCGCTCGGGCCGCCGGCTGGACGCGAGGGCCGCCGTGGCCCGGGCGCTCGGAGGCGGTACGGGCACGGGCGGGATCCCGGCGGCCGACGGGAGCGCGGCCCCGGAACCGGAGGGCGAGGGCGCGGACCCCGCGGGCGACGGGACCGCGGTGGAGGGCGCGTCCGGGGCAGCGGTGGCCGGGGAGAAGCGAAGGCCCGCCGTCTCCCGTACGACAGGGAGGGGCGGGCCCGAGCTCGGTTGAGAGCTACGCCTGGATCAGCGGGCGTAGTACTCGACGACGAGCTGCTCGTCGCAGATGACCGGGATTTCCTTGCGGTTCGGGTCACGGTCCAGGCGGAAGGCCAGGGCCTTCAGGTTCACCTGGAGGTAGCGCGGGGTCTCGCCGTCCGTGTCGTAGCCACCCTCACGGGCGACCTGGAAGGGGACCTTGGTGCGGCTGCGCTCGCGGACCTGCACGACGTCGTCGGGGCGCACGCGGAACGACGGCTTGTCGACCTTGCCACCGTTGACCTCGATGTGGCCGTGGACGACCATCTGGCGGGCCTGGTAGATGGTGCGGGCGATGCCCGAACGCAGGACCAGGGCGTCGAGACGGCGCTCGAGCTCGACGACCAGCGCCTCGCCCGTCTTGCCCTCGGCCTTACGGGCGCGGTCGTAGGCGCGCGCCATCTGGCGCTCGCTGATGTCGTACTGCGCACGCAGACGCTGCTTCTCGAGCAGACGGACCTTGTAGTCCGAGTTCTGCTTGCGGCCAC
Source organism: Streptomyces silvae (assembly GCF_016745505.1). GTDB lineage: Bacteria > Actinomycetota > Actinomycetes > Streptomycetales > Streptomycetaceae > Streptomyces > Streptomyces silvae. The sequence goes on from NZ_JAERUC010000080.1 coordinate 116,526, forward strand.
GGCCGTGCTCGCCCGGCGGGTAGGGGCGGGCTTCGAAGTACTTGACAGCCTTCGGCGTCAGGGCGATGCCGAGGGCACGCGACTTCTTGACCTTGGGACGCGACTGGTTAGGCACGTTCTCCAGACCTCCGTTGTGGGTTAGGTTAGGCTTACCTTACTCAAGGAGATCGCATGTCTCGCCCTGGGAACACCACACACGTCACGGACAGCACAGACAGCGGCAGCACACCAGAAGGTGCTGCTACGACGGAAGGCCGATCTGATCGTGGTCAGCCGCGTCCCAGCGGGCTTGAAAACACTCGGATGCCGTCAGCAGCCGAGCGCACACGAACTCTCGTACAGAGTACCTGCTCCGCGGTGCTGCTCGTACCGGGGCTGTCGGTCATCCACCCGGACCAGCTGATGCCGGACAGCAGGAGCATCGGGCCCGAGGGGGATCTGTTCCTGGGTTTCCCCGTGGATTCCCCGGTCGTACGGGCCGCGACGCGCGCCCAGGGCGACGAGCTCACCGCCGTGCTGGAGATCACGGACGTCGCTCCGGTCTCCGTCCCGCACCGCATCCGCGGCCGTGCCCGGATCGCCGGCTGGCTCACCGCCGTGCCGGGGCTCGCGCAGCCGGGCCGGATGATGCTCCGGCTGGAGACCGGGGAGGCGTCGGTCGACGACCTGTGGGGCTTCGAGGAGGTGGATCCGGAGGCCTTCCGGGACGCGGTCGCCGACCCGCTCGTCACGCACGAGGCCGAGCTGCTCCAGCATCTGCACGCCGCCCACGGCGAGCAGATGGCCACCCTCTCCGCGCTGCTCGGCGACCGGTCCGAGTGCGGCTGCGAGGATCACGGCCTCGACGCCGTGCCGGTCGCGCTCGACCGCTTCGGTCTCCGGGTGCGGTTCGTCGAGGGCCCGGGTGCCTGCTTCGACGCCCGGTTCGAGTTTCCCGAACCCGTACGCGACATCACCGAGCTGCGCCGCGCGATGCACACCCTCTTCGAAGCGGCGTCCTGCTGAGGGGATGCCGTCACGAGGACGCCGGGCCGCCCTGCTCCCCGCGGCCGAGCCGCTCACGGACCCGGTCGGCCACATCGGCGTAGCGCGCCTCCGCGCCGTACCGCGTGGGTTCGTAGTAACGCCTGCCGCGGACGGCGTCCGGGGCGTACTCCTGGGCGGCGATGCCGCCGGGCACGTCGTGCGGGTAGACATAGCCCTGGGCGTGGCCCAGCTTGGCGGCGCCCTTGTAGTGGCCGTCGCGCAGATGGGCCGGGACCGGGCCCGCGAGGCCCCGGCGCACGTCGTCCTGCGCGGCGGAGATCGCCAGGGTCGCCGCGTTGGACTTGGGGGCGAGCGCCAGCGCGATCGTGGCGTGGCTGAGGGTGAGCGCCGCCTCCGGGAAGCCGATCATGGCGACGGCCTGGGCGGCCGCCACCGCCGTGGGCAGCGCCGTCGGATCGGCGAGCCCGATGTCCTCGCTGGCGGAGATCATCAGCCGGCGGGCGATGAAGCGCGGGTCCTCCCCCGCCTCGATCATCCGGGCCAGGTAGTGCAGGGCCGCGTCCACGTCGGAGCCGCGGATCGACTTGATCAGGGCGCTCGCCACGTCGTAGTGCTGGTCGCCGTCGCGGTCGTACTTCACGGCGGCGCGGTCGACGGTCTCCTCCAGCGTCTCCAGCGTGATCTCCGGCTCGTGCTTGGCGAGGGCCGCTCCCGCGGCCGCCTCCAGCGCGGTCAGCGCGCGCCGGGCGTCGCCGCCGGCGATCCGCAGCAGGTGCGACTCGGCCGCCTCGGGCAGCGTGACCGCACCGCCCAGGCCGCGCTCGTCGGTCAGGGCCCGGCGCAGGAGCGCGCGCAGGTCCTCGTCGGTGAGCGGCTCCAGGGTGAGGAGCAGCGAGCGCGACAGCAGCGGGGAGATGATCGAGAAGTACGGATTCTCCGTGGTGGCCGCGATCAGCGTGACCCAGCGGTTCTCGACGGCGGGGAGCAGGGAGTCCTGCTGGGCCTTGGAGAAGCGGTGGATCTCGTCGAGGAAGAGGACGGTCTCCTTGCCGAAGCCGCCGGTGGCGCGGCGCGCGCCCTCGATGACGGCCCGGACCTCCTTGACGCCCGCGGTGATCGCCGAGAGCTCCACGAAGCGCTTGTTGGTGGCCTTGCTGACCACGTACGCGAGGGTCGTCTTCCCGGTGCCCGGCGGGCCCCAGAGGATCACCGACGAGGGGCCCGCGGGTCCTCCGCCGGCCTCGCCGACGAGGCGGCGCAGCGGTGAGCCCTGCTTGAGCAGATGCTGCTGGCCGACGACCTCGTCCAGCGTACGAGGACGCATCCGGACAGCGAGGGGGCTGCTGGACGGGTCCTTCTCCTGGCGGTCTTCGGCTGCTGCGGTAAAGAGGTCGGGCTCCACGTCGAGAAGCCTATGTCACCCCACTGACAAGGCCTCCCGGCGTCAGCTGGTCCAGAAGTCCCACCAGCGGGTCAGGATCAGCATGCCGATGATCCCGATCCAGAGGACCGGCGGCACCCAGTGGAACTCGGTGAGGGTGTTCCGCAGCCAGGCGGGGGCGGGCAGGATGCCGTGCTTGATGTTGTGCGTGGTGACGTAGCAGAACATGAAGATCGTGGCGACCCAGGCCAGGCAGCACCAGAGGCAGAGCGAGTTGATGTTGTACAGCGACTGGTACTGGAGCCAGGTGCAGAAGCCCACGCCGAACAGGGTGCCCGCGTTGAGCCCCAGCCAGTACCAGGCGCGGAAGCGCGCACCGGCGAGGAGCGCCATGCCGATGCCGATGACCACCGAGTAGGTGGCGATGCCGAGCATCGGGTTCGGGAAGCCGAAGGCGGACGCCTGCTCGCTCTTCATGATGTTGCCGCACGCGACCACCGGGTTCAGGCTGCAGCCCGGGGTGAAGCTCGGGTCCTCCAGCAGCTTGAACTTGTCGATCGTGATCACCCAGGCGGCGAGCAGCCCGGCCGCGCCGGTGATCACCAGCAGCAGTGCGAGCGCGCGGCTCCCGCCGTAGGTCTTCGCGCCGTTGTCCTCGTCCTGCCGGGAGGAGGGGTGGTCTACCGCTGCCATCGTCATATCGCCGTTTCCATCACTGAGTAGCCAGCCGGGCACGGGCCATTGTGCCGCACCGCCGAGACGGCCATCCGTTCGATGAACATAAAGGTGTGCCCAAACGAGGGGCGGAGGAACGGGCTCCGGGGGATCCTCCTTCGCATGACAGAACTGGCGGTCGACGTACGGGGACTGCGCAAGCGCTACGGGGACCTGACAGCGGTGGACGGTCTCGACCTGCGGATCCGCCCCGGGGAGGTGTTCGGGCTGCTCGGGCCGAACGGCGCGGGGAAGAGCACCACGGTGGAGATCCTCCAGGGGCACCGCGGGCGCGACGGCGGCACGGTGCGTGTGCTCGGGGCCGATCCGGCGACCGCCGACCGCCGGTGGCGCTCCCGGATCGGCATCGTCTGGCAGGATGAATCGGCTCCCGCCGAGTTGACGGTACGGGAGACGGTGGAGCACTTCGCGCGGTACTACCCGAAGCCGAGGGACCCGCGGGACGTCATCTCCCTGGTCGGTCTGGACGAGAAGGCCGGCTCCCGGATCAAGGAGCTGTCCGGCGGCCAGCGGCGCAGGCTGGACGTGGCGCTTGGGGTGATCGGCTCCCCCGAACTCCTGCTCCTGGACGAGCCGACGACGGGTTTCGACCCGGCGGCCCGGCGGCGGTTCTGGGAGGTCGTACGGCTCCTCGCCCGCGAGGGGACGACGATCGTGCTCACCACGCACTATCTGGAGGAGGCCGAGGCGCTGGCCGACCGGCTGGCCGTCATCACGGCGGGCCGCATCGTCGCCGAGGGCGAACCGGCCGCGCTGCGCGAGCGGTTCGGCCATGAGGCCACCGTCACCTGGACGGAGCCCGACGGCACCGCCCGCTCGGAGCGCACCGCCACCCCGACCCGCACCGTCGCGGGCCTGATCGCCCGGTTCGACGGGGAGATACCCGGGCTGCGGGTCGGCCGCCCGACCCTGGAGGACGTCTACCTGGAGCTCACCGGGCAGGGGGCGGACCGATGAGCGAGGCGGACACCACCCCGGCGGCCGCGACCGGCACCACGCCGGACGCGGGCGAGGCCGTACTCCCCGGAGCCTGGCGGCTGGGCCTGCGGCGGGGAGCGCTGGAGCTGAAGCAGTTCTTCCGCCAACGGGACCAGGTTCTCTTCACGTTCGCCTTCCCCGTGGTGTTCCTGACGCTCTTCGCGTCGATCTTCAGCGACGACGTCGAGGGCGCGGGCATCACCGCCTCCCAGCTGTACGTCGCCTCGATGCTCGCCGCGGGCGTCATGTCGACGAGTTTCCAGTCGCTCGGCATCTCGATAGCGATCGAACGGGACGAGAAGGTGCTGCGCCGGCTGCGCGGCACACCGATGCCGGTGGCCGCCTACTTCCTCGGCAAGGTGTGGCTGGTCCTGGTGACCTGCCTCATGGAGGCGGCCGTGCTGCTGCTGATCGGCACGGTGGCGTTCGGCGTCTCCCTGCCTTCGGACCTCACCCGCTGGCTGACCTTCGGCTGGGTCTTCCTGCTCGGCATCACCGGGTGCGCGCTGCTGGGCATCGCGATCAGCAGCCTGCCGAGGACGGGCCGGAGCGCGAGCTCGGTGGTCGTCCTGCCCTTCCTCGTCCTGCAGTTCATCTCCGGCGTCTACATCCCGATCGGCGACCTGCCGGGCTGGCTGGCCGGCATCGGGGCGCTGTTCCCGCTGAAGTGGATGTGCCAGGGATTCCGCTCGGTCTTCCTGCCCGACTCCGCAGCCGTCATCGAGCAGGCGGGCTCCTGGGAACCGGGCAGGACCGCCCTGGTGCTGGCGGCCTGGTGCCTGGGCGGTCTGGTCCTGTGCCTGCTCACCTTCCGGTGGCACGGCCGGCGCTGAACGCGCGTGTGCCCGCCCGGACGGACCGGGCGGGCACAAGGCGGTGGGACGCGGGGTGGGTCAGGCCAGTCTGGCCCGCACCGTGGCCACGAGGGCGTCGAGCGCGACGGGCTCCTGCTCGCCGGACTCCATGTCCTTGAGCTGGACCGCGCCCTCGGCGAGGTCACGCTCGCCGGCCACGATCGTGAAGCGGGCACCGGAGCGGTTCGCGCTCTTCATCGCGCCCTTGAGGCCCCGGCCGCCGAACGCGAAGTCCGTCGCGACCCCGGCCTTCCGCAACTCGGTGACCAGGCCGAAGAGCACCCGCCGCGCCTCGTCGCCGAGCGGTACGGCGTACACGCTGGTGGTGGCGGGGACGTCGACCTCGATGCCCTCCGCCTCCAGGGCGAGCACCGTACGGTCCACACCGAGCGCCCAGCCGACGGACGGCAGTGCGGGACCGCCGATCATCTCGGACAGCCCGTCGTACCGGCCGCCGCCGCCCACCGCGGACTGGGAGCCCAGACCGTCGTGGACGAACTCGAAGGTCGTACGGGTGTAGTAGTCGAGGCCGCGGACCAGCTTCTCGTCGTCCTCGTACACCACACCGGCCGCCGTCAGCAGGTCGCGGACCTCCTCGTGGTACGCCTTGCAGCCGTCGCAGAGGAAGTCGCGCAGCATCGGGGCGCCGGTGAGCTGCTTCTGGACGTCGGGCCGCTTGTCGTCGAGGACCCGGAGCGGGTTGATCTCGATGCGGCGGCGGGTCTCCTCGTCGAGGTCGAGGTCGCGCAGGAACGTCTGGAGCGCCTCGCGGTAGACCGGGCGGCACTCCTTGTCGCCCAGCGAGTTCAGCAGGATGCGGAACTGCCGGAGGCCGAGGGAGCGGTAGGCCTGGTCGGCGAGGATGATCAGCTCGGCGTCCAGCGCCGGGTCCTCGGTGCCGATGGCTTCCGCGCCGACCTGTGAGAAGTGCCTGTAACGGCCCTTCTGCGGACGCTCGTAGCGGTAGTACGAACCGGAGTACCAGAGCTTGACGGGGAGGTTGCCGGCCTTGTGGAGGTTGGCCTCCAGGGCGGCGCGCAGCACGGACGCGGTGCCCTCGGGGCGCAGCGCGAGCTTGTCGCCGCCCTTGGTCTCGAAGGCGTACATCTCCTTGGACACGATGTCGGTGGACTCACCGACACCGCGCGCGAACAGGGCGACGTCCTCGAAGCCGGGCGTCTCGATGTAGCCGTAGCCGGAGTTCTTCAGGGGTGCGGAGATCGCCTCACGCACCGCGAGGTACTTCGCGGAGTCCGGCGGGATCAGGTCGTAGGTGCCCTTGGGGGCCTGGAAGGTGCTCACGGTGTTTCTCTCTCGTCACATTCCTCGGCGGGGCGCGGCCGGACCGTTCAGGTACGGGTTGGAGGCGCGCTCGCGGCCGATGGTCGTCTGGGGGCCATGGCCGGACAGCACCACGGTCGAGTCGTCGAGCGGCAGGCACACGCGGGCCAGCGACTCGAGCAGCTCGGCGTGGTCGCCGCCGGGCAGGTCGGTGCGTCCGACGGAGCCGGCGAAGAGCAGGTCGCCCGAGAAGAGGACCGGCGGGACATCCGCGGCCTCGGGCATCCTGAACGTCACCGACCCCTTCGTATGGCCGGGCGCGTGCGCGACGCCGAACTCCAGGCCCGCCAGCTCCAGCCGGGCGCCGTCGGCCAGCTCCTTGACGTCGTCCGGCTCGCCGATGGTCAGCTCGCCCATCAGCGGCATCCCGATGGAGCGGCCGAGGGCCTTCTCCGGGTCGCTCATCATGAAGCGGTCGTCGGGGTGGATCCAGGCGGGGACGTCGTGGGCACCGCACACAGGGACGACGGAGGCGACGTGGTCGATGTGGCCATGGGTGAGGACGACGGCGACGGGCTTGAGCCGATGCTTCTTCAGTGCTTCCTCGACGCCCTGGGCCGCCTGGTGGCCCGGGTCGATGATCACGCACTCCTCACCGGCGGCGGGGGCGACCAGATAGCAATTGGTCCCCCAGGCCCCGGCGGGGAACCCGGCAATGAGCACGTTCGTCCTTAGTGTTCGTCCGACGAGGAGGGCCGCGGAGGAGGAATGCGGCCGTTCAGAGACTACCGGCGCTCCTCATTCCACAGCTAACCCATATACCGTACGGGCATTCCAGGACCGATCACACGACGTACAAGGAGACCATCCGGTGGTCAGCAGCGATCAGCGGCGGCGGCAGCTCGCCCGGGAGAAGTTCGAGCGGCAGCAGCAGCGCCGGGAGGAAGCGCGCCGGAGGACCAGGCGTCTCACGGTGATCATCGCGTCGTCGGTGGCCGTGGTGGCGGTCATCGGCGTGGGCGCGTACGTCTCGCTCGGCGGCGACGACGCGAAGAGCTCGACGGAGGCGGCCGCGAGCCCCGACCCGTCGGCGTCGCCCTCGGAGAGTGAGAGCAGCGCTCCCGAGCCCGCGATGGAGATCGACAAGAAGGCCACGTACACGATGTCGCTCAAGACGAGCCAGGGTGACATCGGCATCGCGATGGACGCGGCGAAGACCCCGCACACCACGAACTCCTTCAAGGCCCTCGCGGACAAGGGGTACTTCGACGACACGAAGTGCCACCGGCTGACCACGGAGGGTATCTTCGTGCTCCAGTGCGGTGACCCGAAGGGCGACGGCACGGGCGGCCCCGGCTACACGATCCCGGACGAGAATCTGACGGCGCTGGGCAAGGCGGGCGACGACGGTTCGGTGACGTACCCGGCGGGCACCGTCGCGATGGCGAACACCGGCCAGCCGGGCACCGGCGGCAGCCAGTTCTTCCTGGTCTACAAGGACACCAAACTGCCGCCCAGCTACACGCCGTTCGGGACCATGGACGACGCGGGTCTGAAGGCCGTCAAGAAGGTCGCCGCGGCGGGCGTCGCCGATGGGGCGGGCGACGGTGCCCCGAAGAAGACCGTCACGGTCGAGAAGGCGACGGTCGACAAGGCCTGACCGTACGCACGGCCACCCGGCGTGGCGTCCCTGGAGCGCACCGGAGAATTTCAGCCGCGCTGAGTGCGGACAGCCGGGTGGCCGGTCGCCTAGATTGGCGTTGTGCAGGGCGGGCGCTGCCCGCCCCAGGAAACTGTGGACGATGCACGGGGGGCGAACCCCCTCGATGCATCAGGTGGAGGAGGCGCTGTGAGCAGCGACCCGTGGGGCCGTGTCGACGAGACGGGCACCGTGTACGTGCGTACAGCCGAGGGCGAGCAGGTCGTCGGATCGTGGCAGGCCGGTTCCCCCGAGGAGGCTCTGGCCTATTTCGAGCGCAAGTACGAGGGCCTGGTGGTCGAGATCGGCCTCCTCGAGCGGCGGGTGAAGACCACCGACCTGTCGGCGAAGGACGCCACGGCGGCGATCGAGCACCTGCGTCAGCAGGTCGACGAACACCACGCCGTCGGCGATCTCGCCGCGCTCGGCAAGCGGCTGGACACGCTCGTCGCGACGGTCGACTCCCGCCGTGAGGAGCGCAAGGCCCAGAAGGCGAAGCAGACCGACGAGGCCCGTCAGGCCAAGGAGGCGCTCGTCGTCGAGGCCGAGGAGCTGGCGCAGAGCGAGCAGTGGCGGTCGGCGGGCGAGCGGCTGAGGGCGCTCGTCGACACGTGGAAGGGGCTGCCCCGTCTGGACCGCAAGTCCGACGACGAGCTGTGGCACCGCTTCTCGCATGCCCGTTCCGCCTTCTCCAAGCGGCGCAAGGCCCACTTCGCGGCGCTGGACGCCCAGCGCGAGGAGGCCCGCAAGGTCAAGGAGAGGCTGGTCGCCGAGGCCGAGTCGCTCTCCGGCTCGACCGACTGGGGTGCGACGGCCGCGCGTTACCGCGACCTGATGACCGAGTGGAAGGCCGCGGGCCGCGCCCAGCGCGAGTCCGAGGACGAGCTGTGGAACCGCTTCCGCGGTGCCCAGGACGTGTTCTTCGCGGCCCGCAGCGGTGTCTTCGCCGAGCGGGACGCGGAGCAGGGCGAGAACCTCAAGCTCAAGGAGGAGCTCGCCGCCGAGGCCGAGAAGCTCGTCCCGGTGACGGACCTGAAGGCGGCCAGGGCCGCGTTCCGGTCGATCAACGAGCGCTGGGAGGCCATCGGCCACGTCCCGCGTGACGCCCGCCCGAAGGTCGAGGGCCGGGTGCAGGCGGTGGAGCGCGCGCTCCAGGAGGCCGAGGAGTCGGAGTGGCGCCGGACGAACCCGGAGGCGCGGGCACGCGCGGCGGGTCTGACCGGTCAGCTCCAGGCGGCCGTCGACAAGCTGCGTACGCAGATCGACACGGCCCGTGCCTCGGGCAACAACGCCCGGGCCGACAAGCTCTCGCGTGAGCTCGAAGGCCGGCAGGCGCTGCTGGACCAGGCGCTCAAGGGCCTGGAGGAGTTCGGCGGCTGAGGCGGGCCGAGGCTCGCCGGGCCGGGTCTCCCCCGGTCCGCACGAGGGGCTTTCGTACGTGACGCGTACGGAAGCCCCTTTCGCGTGCCGGGCGGCAGCCAAGGAGCCGTGAGGACTGCCGGAACCGTGCAGTGACCCGGGGCGGGGCGGGGAGCGATGATCACGTGGCCGGTGAGCGGGTGCCGCTGCCGGTGTTCCGCCGAGATGTCCCTACGTCCTTGAGGCAGGTCCACAGATGAGACTCACCCGTGCCGCCCTGACCGTCGCGGCCACCGCCCTCGCCCCGGCGCTCCTCCTCACCGGCCCGGCCTTCGCGGCCGGTCCTGGAACGGCGCCGGCCACCGCGCAGGCGGCACCGTCCGACGGGGCCGGCACGGCGGTGAGCGAGCTGTCCGACGACGACCTCCGGATCGCGATCCTGCGGATCCTGGCGGACGAGGACAGCGGGAAGAGGGTGATCCGCGAGGCCAACGAGCTCCTGGACAACGGCACGCCCGAAGAGATGCGGCAGTGGCTGGAGACCGGCTACCGCCTCGCCCAGGCCGAGGACGACCAGGTCGCCCTCTTCCGCATCCTCGCCGACCCGGACTCCGGCAAGCGGGTCATCCGCGAGGTCAACGAGCTCCTCGACAGCGGCACCCCCGAGGACGTGCGGCAGTGGCTGGAGACCGGCTACCGGCTCGCCCAGGCCGAGGACGACCGGGTGGCCCTCTTCCGTATCCTCGCCCGCCCCGGCATCAGCGACGCGCTGCGCGCGGCGGTCCAGGAGGTCATCGACGGGACGCCGGAGGAGATCCGGTACTTCCTGGAGTACGGCCAGTACGAGGTGGACGCGTAGCCGGACGCCGGAGCCTCGTCCCCTCGGGGCGGGCTCCGGCTCCGTTCCTACGGGCGGCGCGCCGAGGTGACCCGGTAGACGTCGTAGACGCCCTCCACGCCGCGTACGGCCTTCAGGACGTGTCCCAGGTGCTTGGGGTCGCCCATCTCGAAGGTGAAGCGGGAGGTGGCCACCCGGTCCCGGGAGGTCTGCACGGCCGCCGACAGGATGTTGACGTGCTGGTCGGACAGGACGCGGGTGACGTCCGAGAGCAGCCGCGAGCGGTCCAGCGCCTCGACCTGGATGGCGACGAGGAAGACCGAGGACTGGGTGGGGGCCCACTCGACGTCGAGGATCCGCTCCGGCTGCTGCGAGAGCGAGTCGACGTTGACGCAGTCCGCGCGGTGCACGGAGACCCCGCTGCCCCGGGTGACGAATCCGATGATCGGGTCGCCGGGTACGGGCGTACAGCAGCGGGCCAGCTTCACCCAGACGTCCTCGACGCCCTTGACGACCACGCCCGGGTCCGCCTTGGCCCGGCGCTTGTTGCGGCCGTGCGAGGGCGGCGAGCTCTCCGCCAGGTCCTCGTTGGCCGCGTCCTCGCCGCCGAGCGCCTGGACGAGCTTCTGGACGACACCGGCCGCCGCGACATGGCCCTCGCCGATCGCCGCGTACAGCGACGAGATGTCGGGGTAGCGCATCTCGTGGGCGAGGGTGACCAGGGAGTCGCCGGTCAGGATCCGCTGGATCGGCAGGTTCTGCTTGCGCATGGCCCGCGCGATGGCGTCCTTGCCCTGCTCGATCGCCTCGTCGCGCCGCTCCTTGGAGAACCAGGCGCGGATCTTGTTGCGCGCCCGGGGCGACTTGACGAACTGCAGCCAGTCGCGGGAGGGCCCCGCCCCGGCCGCCTTGGAGGTGAAGACCTCCACCAGGTCACCGTTGTCGAGCGTCGACTCCAGCGGTACGAGCCGCCCGTTGACCCGTGCCCCTATGGTCCGGTGGCCGACCTCCGTGTGGACGGCGTACGCGAAGTCGACCGGCGTCGCGCCGGCGGGCAGCGCTATCACGTCGCCCTTCGGCGTGAAGACGAAGACCTCGTTGCGGGACAGGTCGAAGCGCAGCGACTCCAGGAACTCGCTGGGGTCCTCGGTCTCCTTCTGCCAGTCCAGGAGCTGGCGCAGCCACGCCATGTCGTTGACGGTGTCCTGGCCGCGCCCGCCGCCCGTGTTCTTCGGGATGTCGGTGCGGACCTTGGAGGCGCCCGCGACGGCCTCCTGCTTGTACTTCCAGTGCGCGGCGATGCCGTACTCCGCGCGGCGGTGCATGTCGAACGTACGGATCTGAAGCTCGACCGGCTTGCCGCTGGGGCCGATCACCGTGGTGTGCAGCGACTGGTACATGTTGAACTTGGGCATCGCGATGTAGTCCTTGAACCGCCCCGGCACCGGATTCCACCGGGCGTGGACGGTGCCGAGCGCCGCGTAGCAGTCGCGGACGGTGTCGACGAGGACGCGGATGCCCACCAGGTCGTAGATCTCGGCGAAGTCACGGCCTCGCACGATCATCTTCTGGTAGACGCTGTAGTAGTGCTTCGGCCGGCCGGTGACGGTGGCCTTGATCCGGGCGGCGCGCAGGTCGGCCTGGACCTCGTCGGTCACTATGGCGAGGTACTCGTCACGCTTGGGCGCGCGCTCGGCGACGAGACGGACGATCTCGTCGTACATCTTGGGGTAGAGGATCGCGAAGGCGAGGTCCTCCAGCTCCCACTTGATGGTGTTCATGCCCAGCCGGTGCGCCAGCGGGGCGTAGATCTCCAGCGTCTCGCGGGCCTTCTTCTCCTGCTTCTCCCGCTTGAGGTAGCGCATGGTGCGCATGTTGTGCAGCCGGTCGGCGAGCTTGATGACCAGGACCCGGGGGTCCTTGGCCATGGCGACGACCATCTTGCGTACGGTCTCCGCCTGGGCGGCCTCGCCGAACTTGACCTTGTCCAGCTTGGTGACGCCGTCGACGAGCAGCGCGACCTGGTCGCCGAAGTCCTTGCGGAGGGTGTCCAGGCCGTACTCGGTGTCCTCGACGGTGTCGTGCAGCAGCCCGGCCATCAGCGTCGCCGGGTCCATGCCGAGCTCGGCGAGGATCGTGGTGACGGCGAGCGGGTGGGTGATGTAGGGGTCACCGCTCTTGCGCTTCTGGCCGCGGTGCCAGCGCTCGGCGACCTGGTAGGCCTTCTCGATCTGGCGCAGCGTGGCGGACTCGATCTTCGGGTCGTTGCCGCGGACCGTACGCAGGAGGGGTTCCAGGACCGGGTTGTACGGACTGGAGCGCTGTACGCCCAGTCGGGCGAGGCGGGCCCTGACCCGGTTGGAGGAGCCGCCGGAGCGCGTGGGGGCGGCCGGCGGGGTGGCGGCGGGCCGGGCCGGGGGCTTCGCGGCGGGAGCCGGTGCCGGGGGCTTCGCGGCGGCCGGTGCCGGGGGCGTGGGTGCCGGGGTGTCGGAGGCAGGCGTCGCCGGGGACCCGGAGCCGGGTGCCGCGGGCCTGGTCCCGGAGGACGGCGCGGCCTTCGCGCCGGGCGGTGCCGGCTTCGTCCCCGGGGGCGGGGTCGGCTTCGCCGGTGCGGCGGGCGTCCGGTGGGCCGGTGCCTCGGCCGGGCCCTGCGTGTCCCCGCCCGCGGGTCCTGGCGTGCCCGCTCCGTCGGGCTGCGCCTTCCCGGGCGTGGCGGAGGCCGCCGCGGGCCTTTCGGGCTGCGGGGCGGCGACTGGCTGGGCCTCGTCTGGCAAGAGCGCTCCTCGTGCGGATCCGGGCTACCGGAAAGCCAATGGTATCGACCTCCGGGCGGGTCCTCGCCCGGGGAGTGTGGAACCCCTCACAACGCGGAACGGGTACCCGGATGTTCCCGGGTACCCGTCCTGCACGTCCCTACCCGCGCCGTGGCGGCGCGGTGCAGGTCAGAGGGTGATGAGCGCCTCCAGCGGGGCGTCGCGCAGCCCCGCCTCCAGCCGCGCGCGGCCGGAGAGGAAGCCGAGCTCCATGAGCACCGACACCCCCGCGACCTGGGCCCCGGCCCGCCGGATGAGCTCCAGCGAGGCCTCGGCGGTGCCGCCGGTGGCCAGGACGTCGTCGATGACCATGACCCGGTCGTCGGCGGACAGGTCCTCGGCGTGGATCTCGATCTCCGCCGTGCCGTACTCCAGCTCGTACGACTGCCCCAGTGTGGCGCCGGGCAGCTTCCCGGCCTTGCGCACCGGTACGAACCCGATCCCGGACCGGACCGCGACGGGCGCGGCCAGGATGAAGCCGCGCGCCTCGAGGCCGACGATCTTGGTGGCGCCGTGCCGAACGCACAGCTCCACGAAGAAGTCGGTCAGCGCCGTGAACGCGACCGGGTCCGCGAGCAGCGGGGTGATGTCCTTGAACAGCACCCCGGGCTTCGGATAGTCCGGTACGTCACGGATCCGGCCGAGCAGGAGCTCCCGGGTGGCGTCGGTGACACTCGTGCTGGTCATCGACGGTTCCTCGGGCTCCGGCCGTGGCCCCCGGGCTGCCGGCGCGGGCCGACGACGGCGGTCCGGGCGTCGTCCTCGTCCTGGCCCTCCGGCTCGGGGGCCCGGTCGTCACGCTCGTCCTCGACGGACTCGCCCTTGGCCGCGGCGGCGGCGCGCTTGGCGAGGATCCGCTTCTTCAGTGCCTTTATCTGCGGCTCGCGCTCCTTGAGGTCGGCGACCAGCGGGGTGGCGATGAAGATCGAGGAGTACGCACCGGCGGCGAGGCCGACGAAGAGCGACAGCGAGATGTCGTTCAGCATGCCCGCGCCGAGGACGCCGCCACCGATGAACAGCAGACCCGCGACCGGCAGCAGGGCGACGACGGTGGTGTTGATGGAGCGCACCAGCGTGCCGTTGATGGAGCGGTTGGCGATCTCGCTGTAGGTCCAGCGGGTCTGCTTGGTGATCCCCTTCGTGCCCTCCTTGAGGCTGTCGAAGACGACGACCGTGTCGTAGAGGGAGTAACCCAGGATGGTCAGCAGACCGATCACGGTGCCGGGGGTGACCTCGAAGCCGACGAGGGCGTAGACGCCGACGGTGATGGTGATGTCGTGGATCAGCGCGACGAGCGCGGCGACGGCCATCCGCCACTCGAAGGCGATGGCCAGGTAGACCACCACGAGGACCATGAAGATCCCGAGGCCGGCCCAGGCCTTGTTGGCGATCTGCTCACCCCAGCTGGGGCCGACGAGGTCCGCGTTGATCTCCGCCTCGGGGATGCCGAGGTCCTCGGAGAGCTGGGCCTTGATCTGGTCGGCCTTCGCGGTGTCGACCTCGGTGATCTGGATCCGGAGTCCGCCGTTGCCGAGCTCCTGGACGATCGCCTCGTGGCCGGAGGCCGCGACCGCGTCCTCGTGGGCCTGGGTGACGGACACCTTGGCCTTGGTGTCGGTCGTGAAGACGGCACCGCCCTTGAACTCGATGCCCATGTTCAGGCCGCTGACCGCCAGGCCGAGGATGGCCGTGATGGTGATCAGGATCGAGACGCCGTACCAGATCTTGCGCTTGCCGATGAAGTCGTAACCGACCTCGCCACGGTAGAGCCGGGCGCCGAGATTGCCGAGTCGCGACATCTCACGCCTCCTTCGGGTGGTCGGTACGGGCGTTGACGCGGCGCGAGCGGCGCAGCGGCGGCTTGGCGCCGAGCCGGGTCGGGTCCAGGCCGGACCACGGGTTGCCGCTGGCGAAGAACTTCGTACGGGCCATCAGCGTCATGACGGGCTTGGTGAAGAGGAACACCACGACGACGTCGAGCAGGGTCGTGAGACCGAGCGTGAACGCGAAGCCCTGGACCTTGCCGACGGTGACGAGGAAGAGCACGGCCGCGGCGAGGAAGGACACGAAGTCGGAGACGAGGATGGTGCGCCGGGCCCGGGGCCAGGCGCGCTCGACGGCCGGACGGAGCGTACGGCCCTCGCGGATCTCGTCCCGGATGCGTTCGAAGTACACGATGAACGAGTCCGCCGTGATTCCGATCGCCACGATGGCACCGCAGACGGCCGGGAGGTTCAGCGCGAAGCCGATGGCCGGGCCGAGGAGCGCCATGATCGTGTAGGTCAGGATGCCGGAGACCAGGAGGCTCAGGAGCGCGATGAACGCCAGGCCCCGGTAGTAGGCCACCAGGTAGATGACGACCAGGGCCAGTCCGATGGCACCGGCGATGAGGCCGGCCTCCAGCTGCTCGCCGCCGAGGGCGGCGGTGACGGTGGTGACGGTGTCCTCGCTGAAGGACAGCGGCAGGGCGCCGTAGGAGAGGACGTTGGCCAGGTCCTCCGCCGACTGCTGGGTGAAGCTGCCCGAGATCTCGGCGCTGCCGCTGAGCGTCTCGTTCACCTGGGGGGCGGAGACGACCTCACCGTCGAGGGAGATCGCGAACTGGTTCTGCGGGGACTGCTGCGCCGACAGCTTCTTGGTGATCGTCTGGAACTTCTTGGAGCCCTTGTCGGTGAACTCCATGGAGACGAGCCAGATGCCGCGCTGCTGGTCGAACTGGGCCTTGGCGTCGTCGACGTCCGTACCGGAGACCTCGGCCGGGCCGAGGAGGTACTTGGCGTCGCCCTCGGAGCTGCACGCGACCGTGGGGTCCGTGGGCTTGACGCCGTCACCGGCGGCGGCGCGGGCCTTCTTGTCGGTGCAGTCCAGCGCCGTGAACTTCTTCTCCAGCGCCGCGGTGGCGGCGTCGGGCGTCTCGGTCGCCGCGGGGGCGTCCGAGCCGCCGGAGGTGCTCGCGGACGGGGTCGGCGTCGCGTCCTGCTTCAGGGCGTCGGTGACGGCACGGCCCTGCGTGGTGGCGCTCGCCGAGGGCGTCGACTTCGGGTCGGAGGCCGTCTCCGGGTCGCTCGCCTTCGCACTGGGCGTGGCGCTCGGCTTCCCGGAACCGCTCGCGGACGGGCTGGCGGAGCCTTCCGGGGTCGGCTGGCCGCCGGTGACCGTGAGGACGGGCCGGAAGTAGAGCTGCGCGGTCGTGCCGACCTGCTCCCGGGCCTGCTTCGAATTCGTCCCCTTGGGGATGTTGACGATGATGTTCGATGCGCCCTGGGTCTGAACCTCGGCCTCGGAGACACCCAGACCATTGACACGGCGTTCGATGATGCTGACCGCGGTGTTCATGTTGGTCTCGTTGATCGCGTCAGGCTTGCCGGGCTGGCTCTTCGCCTTGAGCGTGATCGATGTGCCGCCGGCCAGGTCGATACCGAGCCGGGGCGTGGTGTGACCGGACAGGAACATCCCGCCGGTCAGGGCGACCATGGCGATCAGGATCAGTGCCAGGGCACGGCCCGGCCTGCCCTGTCCACCGGATGAACCCCGGCCTTTCTTCGGTGCTGCCACCTTTTCGTTTCTCCCTGTCCAACCGCCCCGCGCCGGGTACGCGCCCGAGCGGCCACGAAGTGTTGTGGGGACCCGCCCCCGCAGAAGACCGCACGGCCCGTGAGACGCCGGACACCCGTGGGTGTCCGGCGTCTCTGGGTCGTGGAACTACTTCGCGTCGCCCTCGCCGTCGGCCTTGGCGTCCTTGACCTCGGAGCCCTTGACCTCGGCCTCCTCAGGCGCGGTGGCCTCGGCCTTCTTGCCCAGGTCGATCTTCGCGTCGTCGTCGGCCGCGTCGGCCTCCGTGGGCTCACCGGCGGTGAGCGAGGAGGCGTCGTCGGGCACGACGGTGCCCTCGGCGTCCAGCTCGTCGTCGCCGTGGACGATGCGGTTGTACTCCGCGTCGTCCAGGACGGCGCCGATGGCGTTCTTCGCGTAGATCGCGTGGACGCCGGGCGCGACCTCGAGAAGAACCGTGTCGTCCTGGATCTCCTTGACGGTGGCGTACATGCCCCCGATCGTCCGGACGCCGGTACCGGGCTGCATGTCGTTGCGCATCTGCGCAGCCGCCTGCTGCTTCTTCTTGGCGGACCGGGTCATCAGGAACATGGCCCCGATGAGCACGATGAAGGGGAGGAGGGTCACGAGACTCACGGGACGGAACTTCCTTCGCACGACCACGCTGGAATCACGCGGCCTGGTCTACGGGGGTGGGTACACCGACCTGTACGGGCGGCATCGGCGGAGTCTAAGCGAGTCCGCATCATTGGAACAACGTCCAGCATGGCACCGTGGTTCCCCTCCTGGCCAACCCGTCCGGTGTCACGCCCCGAACAGGCCCTGTTGTCCCTTTACGCCGTGCTGCGGAGGCACGAGCCCGAGGTGCGCCCACGCCGCGGGGGTGGCGACCCTGCCCCGCGGGGTCCTCGCGAGCAGCCCCTCCCGTACGAGGAAGGGCTCGGCGACCTCCTCGACCGTCTCGCGCTCCTCCCCCACCGCGACGGCGAGGGTGGAGATCCCCACGGGGCCTCCGCCGAAGAGCTTCAGCAGGGCGCCGAGCACCGCACGGTCCAGCCGGTCGAGCCCCCGGGCGTCGACTTCGTACACACGCAGGGCCGCGGCGGCGATGTCCCTGTCGATCCGGCCCTCGGCCTTGACCTGGGCGTAGTCCCGGACACGGCGCAGCAGCCGGTTGGCGATGCGGGGCGTGCCGCGGGAGCGCCCGGCGATCTCGGCGGCGCCCGCCGTGTCTATGGCGACGTCGAGCAGACCGGCGGAGCGGTGGATGACCCGCTCCAGCTCGGTGGGGGCGTAGAACTCCATGTGGCCGGTGAAGCCGAAGCGGTCGCGGAGCGGGGGCGGCAGCAGTCCCGCCCTGGTGGTGGCGCCGACGAGGGTGAACGGGGGCAGTTCCAGCGGGATGGCGGTGGCGCCCGGGCCCTTGCCCACGATGACGTCGACCCGGAAGTCCTCCATCGCCATGTAGAGCATCTCCTCGGCCGGCCGCGACATGCGGTGGATCTCGTCGAGGAAGAGGACCTCGCCCTCCTGGAGCGAGGACAGGATCGCGGCGAGGTCGCCGGCGTGCTGGATGGCGGGGCCGGAGGTGATCCTGATCGGTGCGCCCATCTCGGCCGCGATGATCATGGACAGGGTCGTCTTGCCCAGGCCGGGGGCGCCGGAGAGCAGGACGTGGTCGGCGGTGGCGCCCCGGGCGCGGGCGGCCTTGAGGACCAGGTCGAGCTGTTCGCGCACCTTCTCCTGGCCGACGAACTCATGGAGGTCCTTCGGGCGCAGGGCGGCCTCGACCGCGGTGTCCTCGCCGTCGGCTCCGGCGTCCACCAGGCGGTCGTCCAGCTGCTCGTCCGTGAGGTCGCCGGTGTCGGTGCCGGTCTCGTCCCAGTTCATCTCGTCAGTCCCGCCTAGGGTGTTTCGGTGCCGGTCCGTGCGGTGTCCCGGCCGGCGTACGGGGCGCGCGGCGCCCCTGGGGTCAGCGTGCGCGGTTGAGTGTCTGCAGGGCGGCCCGCAGCAGCTGCGGCACGGGCGCCTGCCCGCCCTCGGCGAGCGCGGCCTCGGCCTGCGGTGCCACGGCGGTCACGGCCTCGTCGGCCTCGCGGGTGGCGTAGCCGAGGCCGATCAGGGCGGCCTGCAGCTGGTCGCGCCAGGAACTGCTGACGGCGGTGCCGATGCCCTGCTGGCCGATGTGCGCGCCGACCGGTTCGCCGAGCCGGTCCTTCAGTTCGAGGAGGAGCTTCTGGGCGCCCTTCTTGCCGATGCCGGACACGGCGGTGAGCGCCTTCTCGTCACCGGTGGCGACCGCGATGCGCAGGGCGTCCGGGCTGTGGGTGGCGAGCATGGCCTGGGCGAGCCGGGGGCCCACCCCGCTGGCGGTCTGGAGCAGCTCGAAGACCTGCCGCTCGTCGTCGTCGGCGAAGCCGTAGAGGGTGAGGGAGTCCTCGCGGACGACCAGGGAGGTCGCGAGTCTGGCCTCCTTGCCGATCCGCAGGCCGGCGAGGGTGTCGGGGGTGCACTGGACGGCCATGCCGATGCCGCCGACCTCGATCACGGCCGTGGTCGGGGCGAGGGCGGCCACCGGGCCGGAGACGAAGGCGATCATGCGGTACGGCCTTTCAGCGTGCGGTGGGCGGCGACGGCCTGCTGCAGTCGGTTCTGCGCGGGCGCGCGCCAGATGTGGCAGATGGCGAGGGCCAGGGCGTCGGCGGCGTCGGCGGGCTTCGGTGGTGCGTCGAGCCGCAGCAGCCGGGTCACCATGGCCCCGACCTGGGCCTTGTCGGCACGTCCGGATCCGGTGACGGCGGCCTTGACCTCGCTGGGGGTGTGCAGGGCGACCGGGATGCCGCGGCGCGAGGCGCAGAGCATGGCCACGGCGCTGGCCTGGGCGGTGCCCATCACCGTACGCACGTTGTGCTGGCTGAACACCCGCTCCACAGCCACGAATTCGGGCCGGTGCTCGTCGAGCCAGCGCTCGATGCCCTGCTCGATGGCGACGAGCCGGTGGCCGAGCTCCGCGTCGGGCGGGGTCCGCACGACGCCGACGCCGACCATGGTGAGGGGCCGGCCGGCCACTCCCTCGACGACTCCCACGCCGCACCGGGTCAGCCCCGGGTCCACGCCCAACACCCGCATGTAACGGGCCCCCTCCGCCGCTCGGTCATCTGTTCCCGCAGGCTATCGGCTCCCGCTGACAATGCGACGGGCCGACGGGGTGTGTCCCGTCGGCCCGTCGGTGTGCTGTGCCGCACCGCCTCAGGCGTCGACCTTCTCCATGACCTCGTCGGAGACGTCGAAGTTGGCGAAGACGTTCTGCACGTCGTCGCTGTCCTCCAGCGCGTCGATCAGCTTGAAGATCTTGCGCGCGCCCTCCTCGTCGAGCTCGACCTGCATGGTCGGGACGAAGTTGGCCTCGGCCGAGTCGTAGTCGATGCCGGCTTCCTGCAGCGCGGTGCGCACGGCGACCATGTCGGTGGCCTCGCTGAGCACCTCGAAGGTGTCACCGAGGTCGTTGACCTCCTCGGCGCCGGCGTCGAGCACCGCACCGAGCACGTCGTCCTCACCGAGCTCGCCCTTGGGGACGATCACGACGCCCTTGCGGTTGAACAGGTACGAGACCGAGCCCGGGTCGGCCATCGAACCGCCGTTGCGGGTCATGGCGACACGGACGTCCGACGCGGCACGGTTGCGGTTGTCGGTGAGGCACTCGATGAGCACCGCGACACCGTTCGGACCGTAACCCTCGTACATGATCGTCTCGTAGTCGGCGCCACCGGCCTCCAGGCCGGCGCCGCGCTTGACCGCCGAGTCGATGTTCTTGTTCGGGACCGAGCTCTTCTTGGCCTTCTGGATGGCGTCGAAGAGGGTCGGGTTGCCGGACACGTCGGCACCGCCCGTGCGGGCCGCGACCTCGATGTTCTTGATCATCTTCGCGAAGAGCTTGCCGCGCTTGGCGTCGATCACGGCCTTCTTGTGCTTCGTCGTAGCCCATTTAGAGTGGCCGGACATCTGCCTTCTCCTTCGCGTCACCAAAATCGATCCGAACCCGAGAGATCCTACCGGGATCGAATCAGCCCACGGTGCGCACCATGTCGGTGAAGAGCGCGTGCACGCGGTGGTCCCCGGTCAGCTCCGGGTGGAACGACGTGGCCAGGGCGTTTCCCTGGCGTACGGCCACGATATGCCCGCCGTGCACCGCGAGGACCTCCGCGCGGGCGCCGACCGACTCCACCCAGGGGGCCCGGATGAAGACGCCCTCGACGGGGCCGCCGGGCACGCCGTCGACCTCCACGGCGGCCTCGAAGGACTCGTTCTGCCGCCCGAAAGCGTTACGGCGCACGATCATGTCGATGCCGCCGACCGTCTCCTGGCCGGAGCGGGGGTCGAGGATCTTGTCGGCCAGCAGGATCATGCCGGCGCAGGTGCCGTAGACCGGCATCCCGGCGGCCACCCGCTCGCGCAGCGGTTCCAGCATGCCGAAGAGGACGGCCAGCTTGGACATGGTGGTGGACTCACCGCCGGGGATGACGAGCCCGTCGACCCCGGCGAGCTCCTCGGGCCGCCGGACCGGCCTGGCCACGGCGTCCGCCGAGGCCAGGGCGATCAGGTGTTCCCGTACGTCGCCCTGGAGAGCCAGGACTCCGATGACAGGGGTGTCGGTCATCGGTGCTTACCAGCCGCGGTTGGCGTAGCGCTCGCCCTCGGGGAGCGTGTCGCAGTTGATGCCGACCATGGCCTCGCCGAGGTTGCGGGAGGCGTCCGCGATGATCTTCGGGTCGTCGTAGAAGGTGGTGGCCTTCACGATGGCGGCGGCGCGCTTGGCGGGGTCACCGGACTTGAAGATGCCGGAGCCGACGAAGACGCCCTCGGCGCCGAGCTGCCGCATCAGGGCGGCGTCGGCGGGGGTGGCCACACCGCCGGCCGAGAACAGGACGACGGGCAGCCGGCCGAGCTCGGAGACCTCCTTGACCAGCTCGTACGGGGCGCGGAGCTCCTTGGCGGCGGCGTACAGCTCGTTGTTGTCGTAGCCGCGCAGCCGGGCGATCTCGTTCTTGATCTGGCGCAGGTGGCGGACGGCCTCGACGACGTTGCCCGTGCCGGCCTCGCCCTTCGAGCGGATCATCGCGGCGCCCTCGGCGATACGGCGCAGGGCCTCACCCAGGTTGGTGGCGCCGCAGACGAAGGGGGTGGTGAAGGCGAACTTGTCGCTGTGGTTGACCTCGTCCGCCGGGGTGAGGACCTCGGACTCGTCGATGTAGTCGACGCCGAGGGACTGGAGCACCTGGGCCTCGACGAAGTGGCCGATGCGGGACTTGGCCATGACCGGGATGGAGACGGCCTCGATGATCTCCTCGATCATGTTGGGGTCCGACATCCGGGCCACGCCGCCGTCCTTGCGGATGTCGGCCGGCACCCGCTCCAGGGCCATGACGGCCACGGCGCCCGCGTCCTCGGCGATCTTCGCCTGCTCGGCGTTGACGACGTCCATGATCACGCCGCCCTTGAGCTGCTCGGCCATGCCGCGCTTGACTCGGGCGGTGCCGGTGGCCGGGTTCTCGGCGGACTGCGGGGTGCTGGGAAGCGTGGACACGGATCGACCTCACTGATGTGGAAAGACGCTGGATGGTGCAGACCCGAGCAAACGCTCCGGGAGCAGTCCACAGCAAGGGCCAATGAACACCGCGTGGATCGTTCTGTACGTACGCCCGGTCCGCCCCCGTGCCGGTCTCAGCTGCCGGGCCGGTCCGCCAGCGCCACCGGCGGCTCGTCGTCCATCTCGAACGCGAGCGGGAACGGCGCGTGCCCCGCGAGCCTGAACAGCCGCACCGTCCGGTGCCTGCGCAGGGCGCGGGCGGCGCGCACCGAGTCGTTGTGGAAGCGGCGGGCCATCGGTACGCGTCGTACGGCGGCGGCCAGCTCCTTCGCCGCGTCCTCGCCGCCCGGGAACTCCTTCACGGCCTCGACCTGCGCCGCCTCGCCGAACACGGCCCGCAGGGCGGTGCTCAGCTCGCTCTCGGCGACCTCGCGCTGCTCCTCCTCGGCCTGCCGCGCGGCGTGCGCCGCCTCGTAGAGCACGATCGAGGCGGCGGGGTCCAGGACTCCGGCGGTGGCCAGTTCCTGGGTGACCGAGGCGCGGCGCAGCAGCTGGGCGTCGAGCGCCGCCCGGGCCGCGTCGATGCGCGCGTGGAGCCGGTCGAGCCGGCCGGCGGTCCAGCTGAGGTACAGGCCGATCGCGAAGAGCGCGACGACGGTCCAGACGATGATTTCGATCACGGGCGGCAAGGCTACCGTCGGCCGGCGTCACCCGGCCCCGCCGGTACGTTCCGAGGCGGTGGGCGGCCCGGGGACAGCGGGCAGCCCCGGGACGGCGGGCGGCCCCGAGCCGGGGGGCAGGGGCCCGCGCTCAGTCCCTGGCGAGGCCGAAGCGCGCGCGGAGCCCCGTGCGTTCGTCGGTGTCCACGGCCGCCGCCCCGTCGGTCACCGTCTCGTACACCGCCAGGATGTCCGCACCGACCGTCGTCCAGTCGAAGCGGCGCACATGCGCGCTGCCGCGTTCCCGCAGCCCCGCACGACGCTCCGGGTCGCCGAGGAGCCGGATCGCGGCCGCGGCCAGCGCGTCGGCGTCCTCGTTGGCGAACAGGTCGCCCGCGGCCCCCTGGTCGAGCACCTGCGCGAACGCGTCCAGGTCGCTGGCGAGGACGGGCGCCCCGGCCGACAGGGCCTCGACCAGGATGATGCCGAAGCTCTCGCCGCCGGTGTTCGGCGCGACGTACACGTCGACGCTCCGCAGCAGCCTCGCCTTGTCCTCGTCGCTCACCATGCCGAGGAACTCGACGCGGGAGCGCATCTCCTCGGGCAGCGAGGCGACCGCCTCCTCCTCGTCCCCGCGCCCCGCGACCAGCAGCCGTGTCTCCGGGCGGGCGGCGAGGATCGTGGGGAGCGCCTTCATCAGGACGGGCAGCCCCTTGCGGGGCTCGTCGATGCGCCCCATGAAGCCGAGCGTGCCGCCCTGCCACTCGGCCTTCGGCTCGGCGCGGGCGAAGAAGTCCACGTCGACGCCGTTCGGGATGACCACGGCGTCCCCGCCGAGGTGCTCCACGAGGGTCCGCCGGGCGTACTCGCTGACCGCGATCCGCGCGCTGATCTTCTCCAGCGCCGGCTGGAGGATCGGGTACGCCGCGATCATGGCCCTGGAGCGGGGGTTGGACGTGTGGAACGTCGCCACGATCGGCCCCTGCGCCGCCCAGCAGGTGAGCAGGCCCAGCGAGGGCGAGGTCGGCTCGTGGATGTGGATGACGTCGAACGTGCCGTCGTTGAGCCAGCGCCGGACGCGCGCCGCGGAGAGGAACCCGAAGTTCAGCCGGGCGACCGAGCCGTTGTACGGCACGGGCACGGCCCGGCCGGCGGAGACGACGTACGGCGGGAGGGGCGTCTCGTCGTCGGCGGGCGCGAGCACCGAGACGTCGTGGCCGAGGCGGATCAGGTGCTCCGCCAGGTCGCGGATGTGGAACTGCACCCCGCCCGGAACGTCCCAGGAGTACGGGCAGACGATGCCGATCTTCACGGAGCTTCCCCCTGGGGTTCCAGATCGGAGATCCAGAGCCGCTGCAGCATGTGCCAGTCCTCCGGATGCTCGGCGATCCCGGCGGCGAAGGCGTCGGCCAGCGCCTGTGTCATGGAGGACGTCTTCTCGGCGCGGGTACCTGACTCCGGTACGGCGACAGGCGGATGGACCTGCGCACCCATCACGGGCGTGCCGTCGTACCAGAGGGTGACGGGCAGCAGCAGGGCGCCGGTCTGCTGGGCCAGCAGGGCGGGGCCCGCCGGCATGCGCGCGGTGTCGCCGAAGAAGTCCACCTCGACGCCCGAGGCCGACAGGTCGCGGTCGGCGACGAGACAGACCAGCCCGCCGGCGCGCAGCCGCCGGGCCAGGGTCCCGAAGGCCGCCCCGCCGTTGTGCGGCAGGACCTCCATGCCCAGGCCCTGGCGGTAGGCCACGAACCGGTCGTAGAGGGTCTCGGGCTTGAGCCGCTCCGCGACCGTGGTGAACGGCACCTTCAGGTCCGTGGTGACCCACGCGCCCGCCAGGTCCCAGTTCCCCAGGTGCGGCAGCGCCAGGACGACGCCCTGGCCCGCGTCGAGCCCCTCGGTGAGCCGGTGGGCGTCCCGGACGTCGATGGATGCCTTGATCCGCCCGGGACTCCAGGTCGGCAGCCGGAAGGACTCCATCCAGTAGCGCATGTACGAGCGCATGCCGGCCTTCGACAGCTCCGCGAGCCGGGCGGCGTCCGCGTCGGGCACCACCCGGGCGAGGTTCGACTCCAGCCGCAGCACGGACTTGCCGCGCCGCTTCCACACCTGGTCGGCCAGGGTGCGGAAGAGGGCGGCGGCGGCGGGCTCGGGAAGCTTCTTGACCGCGCCCCAGCCCAGGCCGTACAGCCCGTCGGTCAGCCGCCCCTTCAGATCGGATCCGGTGCCGCTCACTGCGCGGCCTCGCCGCCCTGGGCGGCGGCCGCGGCGGCGTCGGCCTCGGCCGACTCCCTGCGTACGGTCACCACCCGCTGGACCAGCGTCACGAGGCTGCCCGCTGCGACGATCCACAGCGCGATCGGCAGGAGGATCTGGATCCCGGGGACCCCGAAGCCGTGCAGGCCGGCGAGGCCCGCCGCGACCAGGGAGATCACGAGCCGTTCGGCGCGCTCCACCAGTCCGTTCACCGCGACCGGCAGGCCGATCGACTCGCCCCGTGCCTTCGTGTACGAGACCACCTGGCCGCTGGCCAGGCAGAAGATCGCGACCGCGCACAGCACGTTGTCGTCACCGCTGCCCGCGTACCAGAGCGCGAACCCGGCGAAGATCGCCCCGTCCGCGACCCGGTCGAGCGTCGAGTCCAGGAACGCGCCCCACCGGCTGGAGATCCCGGCCTGCCGGGCCATGTTGCCGTCGACGAGGTCCGAGAAGACGAAGACCGTGATCACGATCGTGCCCCAGAAGAACTCCCCCATCGGGAAGAAGACCAGCGCACCTGCCATCACTCCGGCCGTACCGACGAGTGTGACCGCGTCGGGGCTGACCCCGAGGCGGAGCAGCAGAGCGGCGAACGGTGTGAGGACACGCGTAAAAAATGCACGCGCGTACTTGTTCAGCATGGCCTTCCCGAGGTTCGGTGGGCGCCGCGGCCCCTTCGGCCACCGGCTGGCCCATCGTAGTCACCAGCCGTGCCGCGCAACGGCGGGGCACCCCGTCCCGTCGGATGTCCCGGAAGTCACGCTTCGCCGTGTGCGACGTATGGACGGGTCCCGGTACGGGTGAAAAGCTCGAATGACCGCGGGCGTCGCCGAAGCCGCCGTGACGGCTCCGCCCTGCCCGTGCATCCACTCCCCCAGCGCTTGCGGCACTGCGCCAACCGATCGGGAGGCACGCATCATGGGCGACAGGACACATGCACACACCGGGGCCGCCGGCAGGGCGGCGACGGCCGACGGGCCCGCTTCCCTGCGGAACGTGGTGCTGGTCGGCCACAGCGGCTCGGGCAAGACCACCCTGGTCGAGGCGCTCGCGCTGACGGCCGGGGCGCTGAACCGGGCCGGCCGGGTCGAGGACGGCACGACCGTCTCCGACCACGACGAGATCGAACAGCGCCGACGGCGCTCCGTACAGCTCTCGCTGGTCCCCGTCGAATGGGACGGCTGCAAGATCAATCTGCTGGACACCCCCGGCTACGCGGACTTCGTCGGGGAGCTCAGGGCCGGTCTGCGCGCGGCGGACGCGGCCCTCTTCGTCGTCTCGGCCGCCCAGGAGGCGGATGCCGTGGCGGGCGCGACCCGCGCGGTCTGGGAGGAGTGCGCGGCCGTCGGGATGCCCCGGGCGATCGTGGTGACCCACCTGGACACCGCGCGGACGTCCTTCGACGGGATGACCCGGATCTGCGGCCGGATCTTCGGGCACGACGACCCCGACGCCGTCCTGCCGCTGTACCTGCCGGTGCAGGGGCCCGAGGGGCCGGACGGGCACGCCCCGCTGACCGGGCTCACCGGGCTGCTCACCCAGCGGGTCTTCGACTACTCCTCGGGGGAACGGCGGGAGGTGCCGCCGTCGGGCGACCAGGAGGGGCCGCTCCAGGAGGCGCGGGACCGGCTCATCGAGGGGATCATCGCCGAGAGCGAGGACGAGACCCTGATGGACCACTACCTCGGGGGCGGCGAGGTCACCCTCACGACCCTGACCGACGACCTGGAGCGCGCGGTGGCACGCGGCTCCTTCCACCCCGTCCTCACCGCCGCGCCCGCCGCCGGAGGCGCCCGCCAGGGCATCGGCACCGTGGAACTCCTGGACCTGATCACCCGGGGCTTCCCCTCCCCCGCGGAACGCACCCTGCCCGCCGTCACCACCCCGGACGGCGCCCCGCGCCCCGCCCCCGTCTGCGATCCGGCGGCGCCCCTGCTCGCCGAGGTGGTGAGGACCTCGTCCGACCCGTACGTGGGACGGGTCTCCCTGGTCCGCGTCTTCTCCGGCACCCTGCGCCCCGACGACACGGTGCACGTGTGCGGCCACGGCCTCACCGAGCCAGGCGGCGGCGCCCCGCCGTGCCACGAGACGGACGTACGCGTCGGCGCGCTCTCCTCGCCCTTCGGCAGCCAGCAGCGCCCCCTGGAGCGGTGCGTCGCCGGGGACCTGGCGAGCGTCTCCAAGCTCGGCGGCGCGGAGACCGGGGACACCCTCGCGGTCAACGGCGAACCGCTGCTGATGGAGCCCTGGACGATGCCCGACCCCCTGCTCCCGCTGGCGGTCCGCGCCCACGGCAAGGCCGACGAGGACCGGCTCTCCCAGGGCCTGGCGCGCCTGGTCGCCGAGGACCCCACCATGCGCCTGGAGCAGAACCAGGACACCCACCAGGTCGTCCTGTGGTGCATGGGCGAGGCGCACGCGGAGGTCGCGCTGGAGCGCCTGCGCAGCAGGTACGGCGTACAGGTCGACGCGGAACCCCATCGGGTGCCGCTGCGCGAGACGTTCGCCTCCCGGGCCCTGGGGCGGGGCCGGAACGTCAAGCAGTCCGGCGGTCACGGGCAGTACGCCATCTGCGAGATCGAGGTCGAGCCGCTGCCGCCCGGCGCGGGGATCGAGTTCGTCGACAAGGTGGTCGGCGGTTCGGTGCCGCGGCAGTTCATCGCGTCCGTGGAGAAGGGCGTACGCGCCCAGGCGGCCCGGGGCGTCGCGGCCGGGCACCCGCTCGTCGACGTACGCGTCACCCTGCTGGACGGGAAGTCGCACTCGGTGGACTCCTCCGACGCCGCCTTCCAGACCGCGGGCGCCCTGGCGCTGCGCGAAGCGGCGGCCGACACCCGCGTCCAACTCCTCGAACCGGTCGCGGAGGTCGGTGTCCTGGTGCCGGACGACTACGTCGGGGCGGTCATGAGCGATCTGGCGGGCCGGCGCGGACGGGTCGTCGGCACCGAGCAAGCCTCCGGGGAGCGGACGCTCGTACGGGCCGAGGTGCCGGAGATCGAGATCGGCAGGTACACCGTCGACCTCCGCTCCCTGACGCACGGCACCGGACGGTTCGACCGGGCGTACGCCCGGCACGAACCGATGCCTCCTCAACTCGCCGACCGCATCCGCGAAGCATCGGAAAACACCGCAAAGGTGAGCTAGGCGACCGTATATGGCGCGTTACGCCCGCTCCCGGCCACGACGGCGGGCGGGCGGGGCGCCCGGACGATACGCTGTGGGCCCAGCTCAGAAGGTGTGCGACGTACGGTAGTTGGGAACAGCCGCAGGAGCAGACCGTGCGGGCGAGTGGGGGCGACAGTGGCCAACGACGGATTCGATTTCTCTCCCGGAGCGCAGATCCCGCTCCAGGGTTCGGGGGGACAGGCGGTGGCGACCAACGCCCTCGCCTCCGCCGCGTACCGCGACAGCGATGTGACGGAGATCCTCAAGGCCAACAGCGAGTGGCACAAGTCCGAGGTGAAACCGGGCGAGTCCAAGCTGTTCAAGTCCGACTACTTCAAGCCGAATCTGGGCGAGGCGTTCTCCCGCGCCGTCCAGGAACGCATGCTCGGCGGTGGCCGCGGCGCGCTCATCCAGTCCTTCGGCACCGACCCGCAGACCGTCGTCGAGCACTGCCTCTCCGCGAACGGTCTGCGCAAGGCCCGTGACAAGAAGCTCACCCTGGTCACCCTCGTCCTCGGCGTCCTCTTCCTCCCCGGGCTGCTGTTCTGGGTCCTCGCCTTCCGGCTGCGCGACTTCCTCAACAAGTCCAAGGACAGGTTCTTCCAGGCGCTGGGCGGCGTCCTGCTCGTCGCGCTCGGCGCCGCCGCCGCGTTCTTCCTCGTCGCCATGCCCCTGACCGGGCCCCTGGCCCTCTACCTGCGCGCTTCCGCGATCGCCCCGGTGATCGGCTGGCTGATCGCCAAGCGGATCGCCGAGACGTCCGTACGCGACCTGCGGGCCCGCTGGGAGGGGCTGCTGTCCGGCGCCGGCGTCATCGCGAAGATTCCCGAAGCCGCACCCAAGAGTCCCAACGAGACCGCGCGCGAGGCGCTGCGGCAGAGTCTGGAGAAGCTCGCGGCGGAGCAGCAGTCCAACGCCGTCTTCTACGCCGGTCCCAAGGGCATCCTGGGGATGGGCACACGGTGGGGCGGCTGGCATCTCGCCGAGGAGCTCACCCCCGCGGACCCCGCCAAGGAGATCCACCAGTTCCGCAGCTGGGACGTCGTGCGTGCCATCCATGACCAGCTGAAGCTGCTGGAGCGCGGCCCGCTGAACACCGGTGGTTTTCCCACGCCGTCCGTCAAGCACTGGATCGTCTCCCCCATCGGGGAGAACGCGGACTCCGTCTCCCGGCCCGCCGGGGAGGACGTCGCCACCTTCCAGGTCAAACCCCACGAGATACAGCGCATCTGCAACCACCAGCAGTTCGGCAGCGGCGACCGACACTACCTGGGCGTCCAGTTCACCCTCTGGGACGGCCAGCTGGTGATCACCATGCTGATCACCGTCACCGTGCTCCACGAGACCCTGCGGATCGAGGTCACCGGACACGCGCTGGGTCCCGTCCACGGGCTCTTCCTCAGCAAGCCGGAAGCACCGACCAAGACGGTCAAGAAGGCGGTCAGGTTCTGGGAAACCAGGAAGGTCGCGCTTCCGCTCATCAAGGCGAGCGAGGTCGTGCGGCTCGCCCTCCGGGCCCCTCTGACCTGGTATCCCCCACTGCTCGACTACCTGGGCGGCAAGATCGTCCTGCCCGAGCCCTTCGGCCTGCGCCACGCCTGGGCGGCCAAGCCGTGGGGGCACCGCTTCATGGCCGACGACGCCATGCGCGCCGCCACCCCGGTGCTGCGCGTGGTGCACTCCGCCGCCAAGCGGGTCCTGACGGAGCACGGCGTCGACACCGAGCGCTTCGACAACCGCTCCATGATCCTCAGCGGCATGGTCCAGGACCCCGCCCCGAGGAAGGCCGACGTCTACGACGCCTGACCCGCCCGGGGCAGGACCCTGCTCAGACGGACAGCGGCTCGGCCGGCCACACACCGGCCAGCATCGTCCGGGTGTCCCCCAGCAGCTGCGGGAGCACCTTCGTGTGCCCGACGACCGGCATGAAGTTGGTGTCCCCGCCCCAGCGGGGCACCACGTGCTGGTGGAGGTGCGCGGCGATGCCCGCACCGGCCTCGGCACCCTGGTTCATCCCGATGTTGAAGCCGTGCGCCCCGGAGGCCGCCCGCAGCGCGACCATGGCCCGCTTGGTGAAGTCGGCCAGCTCGGCGGTCTCCGGACCGTCGAGCTCCGTGTAGTCGGCCACGTGGCGGTACGGCACCACCATCAGGTGACCGCCGTTGTACGGGTACAGGTTGAGCACGGCGTAGACCTGCTCGCCCCGGGCGACGATGAGCCCGTCCTCGTCGGATTTCGACGGAATCTCGCAGAACGGACAGCCGTCCCCGGCTCCCGGGCCGCTCGGCTTGCTCTCACCCTGGATGTAGGCCATCCGGTGGGGCGTCCACAGGCGCTGGAACGCGTCGGGCGTCCCCACTCCGATCTGCTGTTCCGGCTCACTCGTCATGCCCGTCAGCATATTGCGTGCTCCCCGCCGCGCGTGTCGCCGGGGGCGACCCGGCCGGCCCACGGCGATGCTGGCGCCATGAGCGACCGCCCCACCGCCCCCGTCCCGCCCCGGCTCGCGGAGTGGGAACGCCGCACGGAGATGCCGCTCCTCGTCGCGTCCCTGGCCTATCTCGCCGGCTACACGGTGCACGTCCTCATGCCGCGCTCCACCGAACCCTGGCGCGACGTCGCCCTCGTCCTGGTGGGCGCCTCCTGGCTGCTCTTCGTCGTGGACTACGGCGTACGGCTCCACCTCAGCGGCCAGGGCCCGCGCTTCGTCCGCACCCACTGGCTGGACACCCTCACCCTCCTGCTGCCACCGCTGCGCCCGCTGCGGGTGGTCCAGCTCTACACCCGGCTCCAACTGCACCGGGAGCAGCCCCGGCTCAGCCTGCACGCCCGGGTCATGGCCTACGCGGGCACGTCCGCGCTCCTGCTGGGCTACACCGCCTCGCTGGCCGTGTACCAGCAGGAGCGCGGCGACCCGGACTCCACTATCCGTACGTTCGGGGACTCGGTGTGGTGGGCCTGCGCGACGCTCACCACCGTGGGGTACGGCGACGCGGTTCCGGTGACGCTGCTGGGACGGGTGATCGCGGCGGGGCTGATGGCGTGCGGACTGGCGCTGCTGGGGGCGGTGACGGGGTCGTTCTCGTCGTGGCTGGTGCAGGTCTTCTCCCAGCAGGACGAGAAGAGGCCCCCGGAGAGCGAGTAGCTCCCCGGGGGCCCACCCCCCGCTTGCGCGGGGAACACATCACACCTGAACGCGGCGCTCCACCACGTCGACGAGCTTGGCGATCGCCTCGTCGCGGGCGATGCCGTTCTCCTGTGAACCGTCGCGGTAGCGGAAGGACACCGTGCCCGCGTTCATGTCGTCGTCACCGACGATGATCATGAACGGGACCTTGGCCTTCTGGTGGTTGCGGATCTTCTTCTGCATCCGGTCCGAGGAGGCGTCCACCTCGACCCGCAGCCCCTTCTTGCGCGCCTCGGCGGCGAACTCCTGGAGGTACGGGATGTGGGTGTCGCCGATCGGGATGCCGACCGCCTGGACCGGGGCCAGCCAGACCGGGAACGCGCCCGCGTAGTGCTCCAGGAGCACCGCGAAGAAGCGCTCGATGGAACCGAACAGGGCACGGTGGATCATGACCGGGCGCTGCTTGGTGCCGTCCGGGCCGGTGTACTCCAGGTCGAAGCGCTCCGGCAGGTTGAAGTCGAGCTGCACGGTCGACATCTGCCAGGTGCGGCCGATGGCGTCCTTGCACTGCACCGAGATCTTCGGGCCGTAGAAGGCGGCGCCGCCCGGGTCCGGGACCAGCGGCAGGCCCTGCTTCTCGGCGACCTGGCGCAGCGTCTCGGTGGCCTCTTCCCAGGCCTCGTCCGAGCCGACGAACTTCTCCGGGTCCTTGGTGGAGAGCTCCAGGTAGAAGTCGGTCAGACCGTAGTCGCGGAGGAGGTTCAGGACGAAGGTGAGCGTCCGGTCCAGCTCCTCGGCCATCTGCTCACGGGTGCAGTAGATGTGCGCGTCGTCCTGCGTGAAGCCGCGCGAGCGGGTCAGGCCGTGGACGACACCCGACTTCTCGTACCGGTACACCGTGCCGAACTCGAAGAGGCGCAGCGGCAGTTCGCGGTAGGAGCGGCCTCGCGCGTCGAAGATCAGGTTGTGCATCGGGCAGTTCATCGGCTTGAGGTAGTAGTCCACCCCGTCGTCGAGCTGCATGGGCGGGTACATGCCGTCGGCGTACCAGTCCAGGTGGCCGGACTTCTCGAAGAGCTTTCCCTTGGTTGCGTGCGGCGAGTAGACGAACTCGTAGCCCTCCTCCTCGTGGCGGCGCCGCGAGTAGTCCTCCATGGCCCGGCGGATGACGCCGCCCTTGGGGTGGAAGACCGCGAGGCCGGGGCCGATCTCGTCGGGGAAGGAGAAGAGGTCCAGCTCGTTGCCGAGCTTGCGGTGGTCGCGCTTGGCGGCCTCCTCCAGAAACGTCAGGTGCGCCTTGAGCTCGTCCTTGGTGGGCCAGGCGGTCCCGTAGATGCGCTGGAGCATCGGGTTCTTCTCGCTGCCCCGCCAGTACGCCGCCGCGTTCCGCATGAGCTTGAACGCGGGGATGAACCGGGTGGTGGGCAGGTGCGGGCCCCGGCAGAGGTCCTTCCAGCACAGCTCGCCGGTCTTCGCATCGAGGTTGTCGTAGATGGTCAGCTCGCCGCCGCCCACCTCGACGTCCGCGCCGTCGTCGGAGGACGCGGAGCCCTTGATGCCGATGAGCTCCAGCTTGTACGGCTCGTCCGCGAGCTCCTCGCGGGCTTCCTCGTCGGAGACCACACGACGCGAGAACCGCTGGCCCCGCTTCTGGATCTCCTGCATCTTCTTCTCGATGGCCTTGAGGTCCTCGGGCGTGAACGGCTTCTCGACGTCGAAGTCGTAGTAGAAGCCGTCCTTGACCGGCGGGCCGATGCCCAGCTTTGCCTCGGGGTGCAGCTCCTGCACGGCCTGCGCCATCACGTGCGCGGTGGAGTGCCGCAGGATGTTCAGGCCGTCCTCGGAGGAGATCTCGACGGGCTCGACGACCTCGCCGTCCCGGAGGGCGTACGCGAGGTCCCGCAGCTCGCCGTCGACCCGGGCCGCGACGACGGTGCGCTGCCCGGGGAAGAGCTCGGCGGCCGTCGTGCCCGTCGTCACCACGTGCTCTTCCCGCTCGGAATCGCGTTGGATGATCACACGGACGTCTGACACCGGTCTCTCCTGACTGAGGGGGTGCGTCGCTTTCCTCTGCGCGCGCATGGGGAATCGTACCGAGCCGGGGGCCCTCGACGCGAAAGGGATGCCGCGCGCTACTCCTCGTCCCCCGCGCAGGCCTCCTCGAAGAAGTCGACGTTCTCGTGCAGCGCCTTCATCAGCCGGTCCCGTTCCGCCTCGTCGACCTGCACGGGCGTGACCTGGGAGGCGCCGCCGAGCCGCCGGAAGCCGCCCCGGTTCTCCAGCCGGCCCTCGACCCGCAGCGGGAGTCCGACCAGGTGGGCGTGGCCCGCGATCCGGTAGGCCTCCTCGTCGAGCTCGATCCGTACGTGGGCGACCTCGGCACCGGCGAGGACCCGGAGCCGTACGACGCCGGGGCCGCGCGGCCCGGAGCGGCGCAGCCGTACGACGGCTCCGGTGATCCGTACGGGTACGGCGGGCTCGTCCCGGAGGTAGCGGGCGCCCGCCAGGCGGAGCGCGGGCAGGTCGCCGGGGGAGAACTCGACGGGTCCGGGGGTCGCCGGGCACCCTTCGGGGGTTCCGGCGGCGGGGGCCCAGGCGAGCGTGATCCCGGCGCCCTCCGCTCCCCGGACGAGCGCGACGACCGCCTCGGTCAGCTCCCTGCTGACACCGGCGGCGACCGCGGCGTCGAACGCCTCCATCCCCCCGGTGGCCCGCTGGTAGTCGACGGCCTCCCGGGTCGCGTGCAGGGCGGCGTAGAGCTGTACGGCGACGGCGCGCCCCTCGGCGACGGGGACGAACGCGGTGAGGCCGCGGCCGTCGGAGGCGGGCCCGACGAGGGTGCCGTCCAGGGCGCTCCGGGCCTTCCTGCGGTGCCGGGCGCCGTGGTAGCCGGCCCGGCCGCGTACGGCGAGGGAGCCGGCGAGGAGGATCTGCCGGGCCGCGGTGCGCAGCTGGTCGGCGCCGGCCCAGTCGGCGGCCCCCGAGGCGCCCTCGGGGACATCGCGCCACCAGCGGATCTCGTCGCTGGGCACGGTGAGGGCGACCAGGATGTCGCGGGCCGAGGGGTCGGCGCTGCGGGTGAGGGCGGTGAGGGCCTCGGCGAGCAGTTCCTCGCCGTCGGGGAAGGCGGTGCTGTCCGGCACGAGGAGGCTGGTGCCGCCGGTGACGGGGCCGGGCGGGACCCAGCGGCTGTAGCGCCCGTGCGCGCCGCCGCGCCGGTGCCAGCCGTGCCGCCGCAGCAGGGCCCCGAGAACGGCGGGGTCCACCTGCGCGGGATCGGGCCCCCGTCCGGGTTCCGGGCCGTCGGCGTAGGGGTGCGCGCGGCTGCCCGCCGGGACCGTTCCTCCGGTGGGATCGTCCGTCGACCGGTGCATCAGGGTCTCCCTCCCGCCCCGACCCGGGCCATGATGTCGCAGAGTGCGCGGTCGTCGAAGATGCGCGAGGTCGGGATCCGTACGGTGGTCCGGTGCCTGCCCGTCACCGGGTGGCCGGCCAGGTTCGTCCAGTAGCAGCAGTGCCGCAGGTCCAGCCGGTCGTGTCCGGCCCGCAGCCAGTCGTCCTGGCTGCGGGGCACGAGCATCACGACGAGGATCTTGTGCACCGACACGGGGGTGCGCGCGAGCTTCACCAGGTGGGCGTTGTCGAGGGTGAAGGAGAACGTGGCGCCGGGCGGGTGCGGGGGGATCTGGTAGGTGCACTTGAGCTGCACCTTGATGGTCACCTCGTCGTCGACGGTGTGGCCGGGGGCGCCGTGGCTGACGTGCCAGTCGATGCCGTTGTCGGGGAAGGGCTGCGAGAGCGAGCAGCCCGCTGCGGCCGCGACCGCGTGGAGGTAGCCCACCTGGAGGGTCTCCATGCAGGCGGTGGTGGCGAGTGTGCCGCGCAGTGGTGGTGTGCTCCGCTGCTGCGGCGGCTTTCCCCCGTGGTCCTCGGTGCGGGCGGGACTCCCTGGGTTCGGCTGCGCGAGCGCCATGGCTCCGTGCCTTCCGGGCTGTGCCGACCGGTTGCCCGGTCTCCACTGACGGGCTGGTCAACTTCCTTTCCCGTCACTTGTGTTGTCACCGCAGGAGCCGGCCCGTAAACGGCGTATCAGGCATAGGGTGCGGGTATCACCGAACCGGGCAGAGGAATCCCGTCATCTGCCGTGCAGGCGCGAGGAGTTCGGGGATGATGCATTGGTTCGAGGGGCCGCTGGCGGCTTTTGACACCGAGACAACAGGCGTGGACGTCGAGGAGGACCGGATCGTGTCGGCCGCCCTGGTCGTCCAGGACGCGGCGGGCGGACGGCTCCGCGTCACCCGCTGGCTGGTCAATCCGGGGATTCCGGTGCCGCCCGGCGCCACCGAGATCCACGGTCTGACCGACGACCATCTGCAGCGCAACGGCCGGTGGCCCGCACCGGTCGTCGAGGAGATAGCCCGGGCGCTGGCGGAGCAGTGCGCGACGGGACGGCCGCTGGTCGTGATGAACGCGCCGTTCGATCTGACCCTGCTGGACCGGGAGCTGAGGCGCCACCGGGCGTCGTCCCTGGCCGGCTACCTGCGGAACAAGCCGCTGTGCGTGCTGGACCCGCGGGTGCTGGACAAACATCTGGACCGCTACCGCAAGGGCCGTCGCACGCTGACGGACCTGTGCGAGCTGTACGGGGTCACGCTGGACGGCGCGCATGACGCGGCGGCCGACGCGGCGGCGTCGCTCGAACTGGTCCGGGCGGTGGGGCGGCGGTTCTCCGCCCGGCTGGAGCGGCTGTCACCGGCGGAGGTGCACTCGTTGCAGGCGGTGTGGCACGCGGCCCAGGCGCGCGGTCTGCAGGCGTGGTTCGAGAAGAACGGGGCGCCGGAGCCGGTGGATCCGGCGTGGCCGTTGCGTCCGGAGCTGCCCGCGGCGGCCTGACCGGCACCGGGTACGCGAAAGCCGGTCCGTCGATGACTCCGACGGACCGGCTCTTCCCGGGTGGGCGATACTGGTTTCGAACCAGTGACCTCTTCGGTGTGAACGAAGCGCTCTC
>NZ_JAERUC010000007.1 GCF_016745505.1 Streptomyces silvae
GCACTGCGCGCGATGCAGACCGCGGGCCTCGTCGACGAGGTGCTCCCCCACACCATCCCCGACCAGAAGATCTACATGGTCAACGGGGACCGGGTGATCCTCTCCGAAGTGAACCCGACGACGCGCGAGTTCGGCTGGCCGCGGCGCAACGGCTTCGTGCAGCCACTGGTCGACCAGGTGCTGCTCGCCGGCCTGGACCGCTTCCCGAACGCCACCGCACGGTTCGGCGCCGAGGTCACCGGCCTGGCCGAGGAAGCGGACGGCGTGGTCGCCACCCTGGCGAACGGCGAGACGGTGCGCGCCACGTACGTCGTCGCCGCCGAGGGCGGAGCCTCGCCCACCCGCAAGCGCCTGGGCATCTCGTTCGAGGGTGAGACCCGGCCGTCCGACGGCATCGTGATCGACGTCGCCAACGCCCCGATCGGAACGCCGCATGCCGTCTTCGGCGGTGATCCGGCCCGCAGTTACGCCTCCATCGCGCTGCCCCACGGCATCCGACGCTGGGAGTTCACCCTCTTCGAGGGCGAGGGCGAGGCCGACGTCGAGAACGACGAGTTCGTCTTCGGACTGCTGGCACCGCACGTGCCGGACCCGTCCGCGCTCGACATCATCCGCCGTCGCGTCTACCGGCACCACGCCCGCATCGCCGGCCGGTTCCGCCAGGGGCGGATCTTCCTCGCCGGCGACGCTGCCCATGTCATGCCGGTCGTCGGCGGCCAGGGCTGGAACTCGGGGATCCGCGACGCCTTCAACCTCAGCTGGAAGCTGGCCGCCACCGTCAAGGGCCTGGCGGCCGACGGTCTGCTGGACACGTACGAGACCGAACGGCTGGGCCACGTCACGCAGATGGTGGCCGTCTCCCTCGGGATGGCGAAGGAGATGACCGACCACGATCCGCTGAAGGCCGCCGAGCGTGACCGGATCGCCGCCAACCGCACTCCCGAGGAGCGGGAGGCCCAGAGGCGGCAGGCGTTCAAGCCGCAGCCGAAGTTCGACCGGGGTGTGGTGGTGCACACGCCGCTGCCGACGTTCAAGACGCTGCCCGACTGCGACGTGCCCCGTCTGGCCGGGTCGATCTTCCCCCAGCCGACGGCCACCGACGCCGACGGCGTCGAGATGCTGCTCGACGACGCGACCGGGCAGGGCTGGAGGATCCTCACCTGGAACAACGACCCGACGGCGTTCCTGTCGGACCGTCGTCTCGCCACGCTCGACCGGCTCGGCGCCCGCCTCGTGCAGATGGTGCCGGCCGCGCAGTTGCCGTGGGCGCGCAAGCGGGCCACGGCCGGTGTCACCGTCATCGGCGACCTCGGCGGGGAGGCGGGCCTGCGCGCCTGGTTCGACGCGCGCCCGGTCGGCGCCGTCATCGTCCGCCCCGACCATGTGATCGCTGCCGAGTGCCTCTCCCAGGAACTCGACGACGTACTCGGCAAGGTCTTCGAGGCCGCCTGCATCGCGTGATCCCGGCATACCCCGAGAGAACCCCGAACACGATGGAGGGCTGATGACCGACCCGAGTAAGGTCGCCCAGATCGACGACGTGTACTGGCGCGACGCGTACACGCCCATCAAGCAGGACGACGCCTTCCTCGAACGTATCGTCGCGGAGGCCGACCTGCCGTCGCTGCTCACGGCGCTGGCGGCGCTGACCGGAGATCACACGCTGATCCCGACGGAGCTGCGCCCCCCGCTCACTCCCGTCGACACGACCCCGCCCGCGCACGGTGGCATGAGCGAGGACGCGCAGGCCCGTGCGCGTGAGCTCGCGCTGTCCGCGCTCAAGCGCGTCCGCGACGAGGGGCTCACCCGGCCCCGCCTCCTGGAGCCCCAGGAAGCACTCACCATCGTCGACTTCATCACGGGCGGGGCAGGTGCCGAGGACGCGGCACTGATGATGCACGAGCTCGACCTGGTCGCGCAGCGTCCGGGAGCACCGACGTGGCACGTCGACGAGGTCGCACCCGACCGCGACTTCGACGTCGCGGTGATCGGCACCGGGATGAGCGGTATCGCGGCGATGTACCGGCTCAGACAGGCGGGCGTACCGTTCGTCGCGTTCGAGAAGCACCCCGATGTCGGCGGCACCTGGCTGGCCAACACCTACCCCGGTGTACGTCTCGACACCCCGACCTTCGCCTACAGCTTCTCCTTCGCGCAGCGCGCCGACTGGCCCCACGCGTACGCCGAGGGGGAACGGCCGTACGTGCTCGTGCCCGGCGTCAAGAGACGCCTGCGGATCGAGTTCATGCTCTTCGACGACGAGGACCCCCGTGAGATGACGACGCCGGAGCGGATCCGCGCGCTGGTCGTGCCGCGCTTCCGGGACGAGCTGACGCCGGACGACGTGCGCCGTGCGGTCGTGTACGTCGCGCACCAGCGGGTCGCACGGACGTACCGTGCGGGGCGCACGTTCCTCGTCGGTGACGCCGCGCATCTGATGCCGCCGTTCGCCGGCCAGGGCCTGAACGCCGGAATTCGCGACGCGGCCAACCTCACCTGGAAGCTGATCGAGGCGATCAGCGGCGGCGCGACCGAGCGGCTGCTGGACTCGTACGAGGTCGAGCGCCGTGCCCACGGAGCAGCGATGGTGACGGTCTCGCGCCGCATCGGCGCAGTCGTCATGGCGACCCACCCGGTGGTCACGCGCGTACGCGACACCGTCGTCCGCACGGTCGGCCTGATACCCCGCATACGCGAGTTCCTCGCCAACATGCGCTTCATCGCACCACCCGACTACACCGGCGGAGTCGCCGTCGCTGCCCGCGGCGTCACCCTCGACACCGTGACCGTCGGCCGCGCCCTGAGCCAACCGGTCGTACGCGACGTCACCGGTGCCGAACGCGGACTCGACGCCCACCTCGGGCGCGGGTGGGCGCTGCTGCAGATCGGAGGCCCGCCCGACGCGGCGGTCGATGCCTACTGGGCCAGGATCGGTGCGAACAGACTGTACGTCCGCGCACCGGGCGCCGAGCCGATCGACGGCATGGTCACCGAGACCAGCCCGGTGCTCAACTCGGACGCCAGCACCCTTCCGGTCTTCGTCGCGGTGCGCCCCGACCGCTACGTCGCGGCGGTGTTCGACGCCCCTGGCGAGCAACGCGTCGTCGAGCGCCTCCGCCTCTTCATCGATGACCGATCCCGAACGTATGACCCGTACTCCGGACTTCCGCACTCCCGCCCGCCACTGAACAGGAGCATCCGATGAGCAAGTTCGTCAGTTACTACCGCGCCGACCACAGCATCGCCTGGGGGCGTCTCGACGCCGAGACCGTCTACGACGCGACCCCAACCGCGCCTTCGCTCGCCGAGGCCATAGCGGCGGACGCTCTCGATTCCTTGGCGCACTACACCGACCGCCCGGTGGCGCTCAGTGACGTGCGGCTGGCTCCGGTCATACCGGAGCCCGGCAAGATCATTTGCATCGGAATCAACTATCGCACTCACCAGGAGGAGATCGGTAAGGCGGCCCCTCAGGCACCGGTCGTCTTCGCCCGCTACGCCGACAGCCAGATGGGGCACGGCGAGGACGCCCTCAAGCCGGCGGGCTCCGCGCAGTTCGACTACGAAGGCGAGGTGGCTCTGGTCATCTCCAAGCCCACGCACCGGATCTCCAAGACCGAGGCCTACGACCACGTCGCCGGCTATGCCGTGTACAACGACTTCTCCGTACGCGATTGGCAGCGTGCCGCCAGTCAGTGGCTGCCCGGTAAGACCTGGCCGGGGACCGGGGGTTTCGGTCCTTCCCTGGTGACGGCCGACGAGGTCGGCGATGTCGCCGAACTCGAGCTGACGACCCTGGTCAACGGTGAGGTGCGCCAGCGCGGCAAGGTGGGCGACCTCATCACCGACATTCCGTCGATCATCGAGTACGTCGCCTCGTTCACGCCCCTCTCCCCCGGCGACGTCATCGTCACCGGCACGCCGGGTGGTGTCGGACTCTTCATGGAGCCGCCGGGCTTCATTGTCGACGGTGACGTCGTCGAAGTCGAAGTCACCGGACTCGGGACGCTTCGCAACACTGTCCGCGAGGTCTCCTGACCGGCGTGGTGCGGCAGCCCGGGCACGGCTACCGGCAGGCCAGGGGCCCCTCTCCCCTGGTCCATCAAGCATCGAACACCCCACTCCGTGAAAGCGCGAGACTCGGTTCGTCTCCACGGCAGATGTGGCGGCCCACCCCAAGTCTGCCTGGAATTCCGCGCACTCCACGTCGTGTCCGGGGGGGACATGTCGAGCGGATCCGGCCATGCTTGAGAACCGTGGGAAACTGCAGGTCAGGATCCCTTTGTGGCGGGCTCCGAAATGACCACGCACGCAACATGCGACGTCATCGAAAAGACGTAACAGCGTGCGATGTGACGAAAAGCGCAGGTCAGGACCATTCTTCCGGTGACGATCACGGGGCCGACGATGTCGTTGTCCTGGCCGCGGAAGCCTAGGTCCGCGAGGGGCCGAGGCCGGCGGCACGACATCCGTGAGCCACCGCTCACGGCGCGGTGCCGACAGGACGGCTGCTTTCCCCAAGACCCCGGACCAACAGCCGTGGTGCGCAGCGATCAAGCCCCGCCGCTCGCATCGATGTCTCGACCCGCGTCTCCGTCAGCGGTCATGGCATCGACCACATGCCGCAATTGGGAGCGCACGGTGATGCCCAGCTTGGGAAAAGCCCGATAGAGGTGCGAGCTGACGGTGCGCGGGGACAGATACAGCTTCTCGGCCACCTCACGGTTGGTCAGTCCCAGCGCCGCCAGCCGCACGATCTGCTGCTGCTGCGGGGTGAGGCCGGCGAAGGCGTCCGGTTCCACGATGCCGCTCTGGGCACCAGCGGCCCTGAGTTCGGACTGGGCCCGCGCCACCCAGGGCTGCGCGGCCAGCCGCCGGAAGACGGCCTCGGCGGCGACCAGCGGCGGACGGGCGTCGGAGATACGGCGGCGGCGGCGCAGCCACTCTCCGTACGCCAGCAGTGCCTGGGCACGCTCGAAAGGCCGACGGGCGAGCGCGGGAGCCTCCAGAGCCGCCGTGAAGTGGTGCTCGGCCTCCTCGGCGGGGGCGAGTGCCGCCCGACTCAGACGGACCAGCGCGGCCCTGCGCGGCGCCAACGCGCCCGCGTCCGCCAGGGACCGCTCGACTCCGTCCACGATCCGGGTGGCCTCCTCGCGACGGCCGACCCGGGCCGCGGCAGCCGCCAGCTCGGGCAACGCCGGGTAGGAGAGGTGGTAGTGCGTGGAGTTGCCCCGGTCGTCGAAGAGCACACGGTAGTGCTGGTGGGCGGCCTCGTGATCGCCTTCCACGGTGGCGGCGGTGCCCAGCGCGCGGTGGGCGAGAGCGAGGACAGAACGGCTCTCCTGCGGGTCGACGAGCGAGAGGGCGTGCTGCGCCCGGGCGCGGGCCCCGGCCACGTCACCGCGCAGCGCGCACAGCAGCGCCTCCGTCGCGGCGGCACAGGCCACGGCATGGTCGAGACCGACCGACGACGCGACGGCCGCGAGTTCGGCACAGGCCGCCTGCGCACGGGCCCACCGGCCCTGTTCCAGATAGGCGAGGGCGGCTATCCCGCCGAGGCCGTCCGGCAGCGGGCCCTGCGAGGTCCACGAGGCGAAGGCCGCGTCGTACGTACGCGCGGCCAATTCCGTCTCGTCCAGCAGCCAGGCCGCGACGGCGAGCAGGAGCAGCGTCTGGGGTTCCTCTCGCGCGACCGCGATCAGGGCGGGCAGCCGCAGGGTGAAGCCCGCGTCGGCGGCGTCCGGATGCGCGACGACCGAGGTCCAGCCCGCCAGGAGCGTCTCCCGCTCTCCGAGACGGTGGCCGGGGGGCGCCGAGGCCAGGGGCAGCAGGCGTTCGATCTCGTGCAACTGGGCCGCGTCACCGGAGTAGAAGCGCACCACAGCGGCGGCGGCCAGGGCCTCCAAGGCCGCCGCGGTATCGGTGTGGGCCAGGGCGGCGGCGGGGCGCATCAGTTGTCCGAAGGCGGCGTTGTGCGAGCTGGTCAGCGTCATGAGCCGGCCGACTTGGAGGGCGGCGAGGGCCGCGGCCGTCGGGTCGTCGGTGCCGGCGCGGGTGCGTGCGGCCAGCCGCTCGACGGAGTCGAGCCGGCCGGTCAGGACCGCCGCACTGGTCGCGGCGGCAAGCAGCCGGGTGCTCTCGCCCCGGTCGGGGTGCAGGTCCGCGGCCCGTTCCAGCATGTGGGCGGCAGCCGCGTAGCCACTGCGGTGACGTGCTCGGTTCGCGCTGCCTTCGAGTCGGGCCGAGACCGCCGCGCTCAGCCCGGAGGTAGCGGCGGCAAGGTGCCAGGCGTGCCGGTCGGGATCCTGGTCGCCGAACAGCTCGGCCAGCCCCAGATGCGCCGCACGCCGCTCCTCGGCGGGGGCCGTGTGGTAGATCGCGAGGCGGGAGAGCGGGTGGTCGCAGCGCAATCGTCCCCCGCTTCGCCGGACGAGTCCGGCCTCCTCGGCGGGCGCCCACACCGGATCGCCGATGTCGGGAAGCCAGGACAGCACGGTGTGCGGCGGGTCCTCGTTGTCGACGGTGGCCAGGCGCACCAGCGCGCGGCGCGTCTCGGCGGGCAGTGCGGCCAGACGGTCGGCGTAGATCCGCCCCAGCCGTTCGGTGACCGGAAGCGGGCCGTGGACCGTGCGGGACGTGCAGTCGTGGTCGTCGGCGGCCCGGGCCAGTTCCACCAAGGCGAGGGGGTTGCCCCCTGCCTGGTCGAGGATGGACGCCCGGGTGGGTCCGGCGGGCACCCGCGGTTGGAAGTCCAGCAGCCGTTCCGCCGCGCTGCGGTCGAGGGGCTCCAGGGTGAGGGTCGGTTCCTGATGGGCGAGCCCGAGCAGCGTGGAGTCCCTGGTGGCGACAAGCAGCGTCACCGGTTCGTCGGCCAGACGCCGGGCGACGAAGGAGAGAGCGTCCAGCGAGGCGCGGTCGGCCCACTGGGCGTCGTCCACGACCACCAGCAGCGGGCGCTCGGCGGCTAGGTCCGACAGCATGGTGAGGACCGCTGTCCTGATGAGCATCGGGCCCGGCGCCTCGCTTCGCTCCGCCATTCCGAAAGCGACGTGCAGCGCCCCGCGCTGCCCGGGGGGCAGAGCGTCGATCCGCCAGCGGACCGGACGTAGCAGCTGGTGCAGTCCCGAGAACGCCAGGTCGGTCTCGGACTGGCTGCTGTCGGCCCTGAGTACCCGGCCGCCGTCCGCGGTGAAGCGCGCCACGACCGCCTCCACCAGGGTGGTCTTGCCCGCTCCGGCCCCTCCCACCACGGTCAGCAGAGCATCCACCCGCCTCGTCACGGGCTCCGCCGCGCCCGGCGCGGTCGCCGCTGCGACCAGCCTGTCCAGCTCGGCTCCCCTGACCACGGCGGTGCCGCTGCGGCGGCAGGCGGTTGTCACTGTGTACTCGTCCACCGGTTCTCCAGACGTGGCGGTCTCTCCATGGCTCAACGTCTCCGATCACCGCATCCCGCGCATCGAAGCTACCAGGGCGTTCTCGGCACATCCCGGACAGCATCCCGGGTGCGGTCACACGACGGACGACGCCTGCGGTCGGCGACCCGGACCTGCGGCCCGCCGTGGACAGGAAACCCATGCGGCCTCCTGCTCCCCACCACCTCGCTCACCACGCGCCCGGCGGTGGCAGCGACCACGCGGACTCCCCGGTCCCCCGGACCGGCCGCCGCACGCCGACGTCATCCACCGTGCGTATCGGGGTGTCCGTGGCGTCGGTCACGGTGGGCTGCCGCACGAAGGCGGAGCCCGGCTCGCTCCGGACGCGTTCCCGGGCCGTGTCGCAGGCCCCGTAAGTACCGGCAGTCCGGCCCGCGCTGCGTGAACAGCGCTTTGACGGCCCTGCGGTCACCCCACGGCTGGTGCGCCAGGTGGTCGCCAGGCACCGGAACCGGGCCACTGCGCCCCGGTTCCGGCCCCGCATCCGCACGGTGCGCCGACTGCCCGTCCTCACTGCGGACGGCCCCGGGCCCGCCCCACGGGGAAGTGCAGTCACGTGACCGATACCCCCGAGGCACCGTCTGCTCGCAGGCTGGAAGACATCCGAACCTTCGAAGGAGAACAATGTCCCCCCTTGCTTCCCCGTCCTCCGAGACCGGGACTCCGACGGTGAGCACCATCGAACTCGGTGATGTGCGGATCCACCGCGTCATGGAGTACTCCGACACCACTCCGATGACGACGGATGTCTTCTTCCCCGGCAGCAAGCCCGAGGAGTGGCAGCGGCACACCGAGATGCTGGCCCCCCACCACTGGGAGCCGGACACCGATCTCACTCGTGCCGCCACCCAGTCCTGGGTGCTGCGCAGCGAGGGCAGGATCATCCTGATCGACA
Source organism: Streptomyces silvae (assembly GCF_016745505.1). GTDB lineage: Bacteria > Actinomycetota > Actinomycetes > Streptomycetales > Streptomycetaceae > Streptomyces > Streptomyces silvae. The sequence goes on from NZ_JAERUC010000007.1 coordinate 8,329, forward strand.
CCGGCGCGGGTAACGACAAGTACCGCCCGCTGCAACCGATCTGGTCCTATCTGAACACCGGCTACCTGGCGAATCTCGCCGCTGTCGACGTGCGGCCCGAAGACGTCGACATCGTGGTCAACACCCACCTGCACGACGACCACGTCGGCTGGAACACCCGGCTCGAAGGCCGCGACTGGGTCCCCACCTTCCCCAACGCGACCTACCTCATGCCGCAGCGTGACTTCGAGTACTGGAGGCCCGAGAACCTCCACAACACGGTGTTCGGGCGGGGCAATCAGAACGTCTACGAGGACAGCATCGACCCGGTCGTCGAGGCCGGTCTGGTGGAGACCTGGGACGAGTCGTACACCATCGACTCCCACCTCCGCCTCGAACTGGCCCCCGGCCACACCCCCGGCACCTCGATCATCCACCTGGAGTCCGGGGGCGACCGCGCGATCTTCGCCGGCGACCTCCTGCACGGCGCGATCCAGGTGCACGAGCCGCACATCAACAGCTGCTTCGAAGAGGACGAGGACGGCGCTCGCGCCAGCCGTGCACGCATGTTCGCGCACGCCGCGGACAACAACGCCCTCGTGCTCCCGGCGCACCTGCCCGGACACGGTGCCTTCGAAATGCGCCGCCGGGGTTCCGGCTTCGAGCTGACCAACTGGGGGCCGTTCTCCCGCACCTGATCCGACCGCCCGTCCTTGAGGGAGGAGCCCCATGTCCACCACGTTGCCCAGGAACCCGGAGAACACGACCGCGGTCCTCGCAGTGACCGGCTACCGCGTCACCCGACGAGCCTGGGTCGCGGCCGCTCCAGGGCGGGCGTACGACCTGCTGAGCACCGTGTCGAACATCGATCGATGGAGCCCCGACGCGATCCGCTCCCAGTACGAGGAAGGCGCCGGAACATGGGCGGGAGCCTGGTTCCGAGGGCGTAACCAGCGCGGGGGCGCAGAGTGGGACGGCCGTTCGCAGGTGCAGGAGGCCGTGCGCGGGGTCGAGTTCACGTACCCCGGGGGACGTCACCGTCGGGAGCATGGAGGGCAGGCTCGTGGCACTGGCCCGCTGGATCTTCGACAACCCGGCGGTCTGAAACGGCACCGCCGCGCACCCGGCAGCCGGTCCGGGGCAGTCGGCCGACGGGGACCGTACCCACGGGCTGGCCCGCCGGCCGACTCGGCGGGCCCTCGCAGAAGAAACTCCTCGCCTCCCCGGTCAGCCGTACCGGACTCACCAACTCACTGACTCACGACTCACAGGCCGACAAGGAAAGTCCGTTGACCGACCGCAACCTCGTCGTTCGGACCGCGCAGGGCGCGGTCCGCGGCAGCCAGGGCGACCACCACGCCGTGTTCCTCGGTGTTCCCTACGCCGCGCCTCCCGTCGGCGCGGGCCGTTTCGCGGCCCCGCGACCGCACGATCCGTGGGAGGGGGTACTGAACGCCACGGAATGGGGACCGACCGCGCCGCAGGCGCCGCGCCGCCTCGGCGCACTGGAGATGACGGCCTACTTCGGGCCCGGATGGGTGCGGGGGCCGGACTACCTCACCCTCAACGTCTGGACACCCCGGACCACGCCGCCCGGTGCACCGGTCATGGTGTTCGTGCACGGCGGCGGCTTCGTCGCCGGATCCAACCGGTCACCCCTCTACGACGGCAGCCGCTTCGCCCGTGACGGCGTCGTGCTCGTCACCGTGAACTACCGGCTCGGCATCCCCGGGTTTCTCGACCTGCCCGGAGCCCCCCGCAACCGGGGTCTGCTCGACGTGCTCCAAGCCCTACGCTGGGTGCGGGAGAACATCGCCGCCTTCGGCGGGGCCCCCGGGAACGTCACGCTGTTCGGTCAGTCGGCGGGTGCCACCATCACCTGTGCCGTCCTGGCTGATCCCGCAGCAGAGAGACTCATCACGCGTGCGATCGTCCAAAGCGGCAACGGACGGGGGGCGTTCACGCCCGAGCAGGCAGCGCGGGTGACGGCCGGCGTGGCCGTGAAGCTGGGGGTCGAACCGCACATCGAGGCGTTCGCGCGGATCACCGACGAACGTCTCGTCGAGATCATGCCGGGCCTCTCGGGGATCGACATGCGCACGGCGACCGCCACCGATCCGCTCATCGGGCTCAGCCCGTTCAGCGTGGTCCTCGACCGTCAGCCCGCCGACGCCGTCGCCGACGGTCAGGGCGCGAGCGTGGACCTGCTGATCGGCACGAACGCCGAGGAGGGCAATCTCTACCTGGCCCCGTTCGGCACGCTCGGCACGTCTACGACGGCCGACGTGGAGGCCACCGCCGCCCTGTTCCGCCCCGACCCCGCGCGGTATGTCTGTTCCTTCCGCCGCAGCCGTCCGGGAGCCACGGCCGGCGAACTGCGCTCCGCCCTCATCGCCGAGGCCTTGTTCGTCGCCGGCAGCCGCGACCTCGTCGACGCGCATGCCGCACACGCGGGCTCCCGCACCTTCCGCTACGAGTTCGCCTGGCGTTCTCCCGCTCTGGGCGGTGAACTGGGCGCGGCGCACACCGTCGAGGTGCCCTTCGTCTTCGATGTGACCGACCAGCCCGGTCTGCTCGGTGCCGACGCCCTGCTCGGTGCCGGGGCGCCGCCGGCCGAACTCGCCGCCCGTACACACGCGGCATGGATCGCCTTCGCCAGGACCGGAGCACCGGGCTGGGCTCCGTACGAGCGCGGGAACGGACACCTCATGCGCATCGCAGAGGAGTGGGAGACCGTCCCGGGGCGGCGACCCGAACCGAGTCCGTCCGCGGGCTGACGGTCATGGCCGGCCCGCGGACACAGGGAGGGCGGGGACAGCGCCCCGGGGTGCACGGGTAACACCTCCCCGTATCAACCGAGAGCAGGACGTGAGTGAGCGGGCGGAGCACGTACGGCGGGTCCTCGACGTGCGGCAGCCCGAACTGCCAAGGGTGAGGAGGCGGGCGTGGCCTGGATGCCCATGCTCGCCCTGACCGGCGAGACCCGCAGGTGGGAGCCTCGCCGTCCGACAACGCCCGCCGTGTCTTCGCCGTCAGGCCCTCGCTCAGCGCCAACTGCCCTCGGTTCCGAGCAGACCGTGACTGCGGCGTTCGCCACCGGGAACGGCGGCAGTACCTCCGCACGTTCTCCGCCTTCTGTTGCTGGCGCTCAGCCGTTGGCATGAGCAGGCTCGCGCCGTCCTCGCCGAGGTGCGTGAGCCCGGAGTTCCACCATGCGTGCAGGTTTCCCGGCCCGTGCCGCTCTCGCCGCCCGGGGCCGTGTCCTCGTTCGACGGCATCCGGGCCTGTCCGACGGGCCCTCCTTGGTCAGGGCTCCAGTGCTTTGCGGAACGAGCCGCCGCGGCGCAGGGCGCTTTCGATGGTTTCCAGGGAACGGCCCCGGGTCTCCGGAACCTTCGCCACGACGAAGACGATGCAGGCGACGTTCATCAGTGCGTAGATCAGGAAGGTTCCGGACTGACCGATGGCCTTTATCGCTGTCAGTGCGCTGAGTGCGATGACGAGATCGAAGCCCCACAGGGTGACTGTGGCCAGGCTGGTAGCCGGGCCTCGTACCGCGAGCGGCAGAATCTCCGGACCGATGAGCCAGACCACGGCTTGCATGCCTATGCCATTGCAGAGGATGTAGCCGAACAGCGCGATGATCACTGTCCACCTCTGCGCGGATGAGTCGACCGGACCGAGGAAGGCGAGCGCCAGGACGGCCATGGCGATGGCCGACCCGGGCAGGAACCAGAGCATCGTGCGCCGACGACCCGCGCGGTCCACCGCCACTGCTCCGACGATGCCGGCGATCACGAGCATCACGCCGATTCCGATACCTGTCACGAGGGCGGCGGAGTCCCCGAAGCCGGCGTCCACGAGGATGGTGGGAGCGTAATAGACGATCGCGTTGATCCCCGTGAGTTGCGAGAAGGCGGCGATACCGACGGCGACCAGCAAGGCCGGCCGCACCCAGCGCCGGCCCAGGTCCCGCCAGCGTCCGGCTGCGGCACCGTCGGCGGCCGCTTCGATGTCCGTGATCTCCTGTTGGACGTCGAATCCAGTCGGCCTGAGCCGGGTCAGGACCGCCAGCGCCTGGTCGGTCCTGCCGCGCCCGACGAGCCACCGGGGGCTCTCGGGCAGGAACACCATGCCGACGCCCAGAGCTGCGGCCGGTACGACGGCCAGGGCGAACATCGTGCGCCAGCCGCCGCTGTCCGCAAGGGCCCAGCCACACAGATAGGCGATGAGTTGTCCGATGGCGACCATCAGTTGGAACAGCACCATGAGCCGTCCGCGAATCCGGGCCGGGGCGAGTTCGGCGATATACACCGGCACCATGCTCGATGCACCGCCCACCGCCAGCCCCAGGACGAAGCGGGCGCCGATGAGGCTGTTCACGCCGGGCGCCGCGGCGGCGGCCCCCGCCCCCAGGGCGAAGACCACCGCGACCGCGATGACGACCTTGCGCCGCCCGTGCCGCGCGGCCAGCCGCCCCGACACGAGTGCCCCGGCCATGGCTCCGAGCAGGATGACGCTGACGACCATCTCCTGCTCACGAGAGGTCAGGCCCAGATCCTCCCGCAGGTGCAGCAGTGCGCCGGAGATGATTCCGGTGTCGTAGCCGAACAGCAGTCCGCCCAGGGCGGAGACGGCCGAGACCGCGTAGACCGCAGCGGGAATGCGCGAGCTGTGCATGTCCCTGTCCGCAGGCGCACGGTCGCCTCCCCGCCGTACTGTCAGCTCAGGCATCGCCCATGACCAGCCCCTCGATGGTGTGCTTCTGGGTGATAGGTGCCAGCTCGTCGACGACCGGACAGTCCAGATGGCGCCGGACACGCTCGGGCAGCGCCGCCCAGAAGGCGCGGGTCACGGCAGTGTCATGCCGTTCGCCGTTGGCAGCCTCAGGACCGTCCACCCCCAGAACCAGCACGGGCCGGGACTTCGCGGAGTCGTTCCTCGTGCCGCGGTGAATGGTGAGGGCGCTACGCGCCGAGATGTCGCCGCGCTGCGGGTACTTGCGCACGGCGCGCTCCTCGTAGCGCGGATAGTGGGACCGGGGCGGGAACATGCCGTGTCCGAACTCCGGGTTGTCGTCCCACTGGGTGCCCGGCGCGATCTCGAAGGGGCCCATGTCCTCCTCCGTGTCGACGGCGGTGACGTTGAAGGCCAGGGAGGTGAGCCTCCGCTCCGCTCGGGTCTCCTCGGGGAGGGGGAAGTCCCGGTGCCAGGGCTGGTTGACGGCGCCTTCGAGCGGCACGTCGAAGCCGAGCTCGACGATGCGGTAGTCGGCGCCGAGCACGGCCTCGCAGACCGAACGCACCCAGGGATGGTCGACGAGTTCGACGAAGCCGCGCAGCTGCTCGGGGTGAATCTCCACGTAGTAGCGGTGCGGACCGCGTCCGACGGTGCCGCCCGGCCGCGTCAGCGCTTCCTGGAAGGCGGCCTCGATGTCCTCGTGCAGGCGGTCGGCCCACTCCGCGGTGAACGCGCCCTTGCGAGCCGTGATGCCGAGCGAGTAAAGGGCCTCGACCTCGGTGCTCACGTTCACGTCGAGATCGGCCGGGGAGATTCCGGGGTGCGCGTGCGGACTCATGCGTGCCTCCTTGCAGCAGACTGTCCGAGACATGCTGCAACGATGATTTCAACGTTGCAATAGCTGCGGCCGAGAATCTTGATCCCTGTCGGCGGCGGCATGTCAGGATGGCGTGGTGAGCAGCAGCCTGAAAGATGTAGCCGCCCGCGCCGGGGTTTCGGCGCGCACCGTGTCGAACGTGGTCAGCGGTTCCGCGCGGGTCGCGGCGGACACCCGCCGGCGGGTCCAGGAAGCGATCGACGAACTGGGATACCGGCCCAACCTCGCCGCGCGCAGCCTGCGGGCCGGTCGCACCGGCATCATCGGGCTGGCCATCCCGGAGCTGCACTCCCCCTATTTCGCGGAGCTCGCGGGCCTGATCGTGGAGGAGGCACGGAATCGCGCGTGGACCGTGATCATCGATCAGACACTGGGTGACGCCGAGGCGGAACGCCGGTTGCTGACCGGCAGCGGTGGACGCGTGATGGACGGGTTGATCATCAGTCCGTGGGCGCTGACCGCTCAGGAACTTGCGTCGACCGCGAGATCCCTGCCGATCGTACTGCTCGGTGAGCGCAGCCCTCAGGGCTTCGCCGACCGCGTGGCCGTCGACAACGTGAGCGCCGCGGATGAGGCAACCACTCACCTGCTGATGCAGGGGCGCCGCCGTATCGCGGCCATCGGCCTGCAGCCGCACCTGCACAACGGAACATCCGACCTGCGCGCCGAGGGCTATCGCAGGGCGCTGCGACGAGCCGGCGTCACACCCCGGCCCGAGTGGGAACGCACCGTGAACACTCTGCACCGCAAGGACGGCGCCCTGGCTATGGCAGACCTGCTCGACAGCGGCGGCGAGATCCCGGACGCGGTGTTCACCTTCAGTGACGAACTCGCCCTGGGCGTCATGCACATGGCGCACCAGAAGGGTGTGCGCGTTCCGGAGGAACTCGCGGTTGTCGGCTTCGACGACATCGAGGACGGCCGGTACGGCCGCCCGACGCTGACCACGGTCTCCCCCGACAAACGGCAGATCGCTCGGCTCGCCCTGCAGTGCCTGGCGGATCGGATCTACAGTCCGGACAACGAGGTCTCTCCCTCGGACCTCACGGCCCCGCACCGCTTGGTGATACGCGCCAGCACTGCCCAGCGGCCCGGGCCCTCCGGACGACAACTTGAGGCTGTCCCCGCGACGTAGAGCGCCATCGACACTCAGCCCACCTTCAGATGATGCGACATCACCGTGGCGAAACCTCACAGATCGCTCTCACGTGTACGAAACCAGCTGCGCCCGAGCGGGAAGCCCGGGTCACCCTCGCCGACAGGGAGCGGCACGCGACCCATCACCTCTGCAGGGGACGGCCGTGCGCCATGAGTCCGGCGCACCAAGAGCGATCCCGGCCTCCCGTCGGGAGCTCCCTGCCCCACACACACGCCTGCGCGAGCAACCTGCGACCGTTCAGGTCCCGAGGCGAGAGAGCCGGGCACGAATCGTCTTGCCCGCACCGGGGCCGGGGGCGACGGTCAGGCCGGTGGTAAGACGGCGGACCATGTGCCAGCCGAAACCGCCGCTGCCACCGTTCAGGTCGGGTGCACGCTCGCGCGGGGGCACCAGGCTGGGGTCACTGATCGCGGCGGTCAACGCGTCCCTCGTGGCGGACAGTTCAAGGGCGTACCGGCCGCCGCCATGACGTAGCGCGTTCGTGGCGAGTTCGGAGACCACCAGGACGAGAGTGTCGACCGTGTCGGAGCCCGGGGCCGGGACAAGGCCGCAGGCGAATCCGCGGGCGGCCTCGCGAGCCCGGTGGATACTTTCGGTACTGCCGCCCCGCACCATCCGTGCCGTAGAGGACGTAGAAGGCGTGGAGGGCGTAGCACCGATGGTGATCTTCGAGCCATTCACGTCTATTCACCCCACTCCTTGTCGATTGTTCCGCTTTACGGTGACAGGGAGCTTGCCCTCCCTTTCCGGCCCCACACGTCTCGGCGCAGTTCTCCGACATCGCTTGGCAACGGAACACCGTCATTCGGCGTGCAGAAAATCTGTTACAGGGGATGACATTTCGGATTCCCGGCAAAGACCGGCCCCTCAAGGCGGTCGCACATGGTGCTCTCCCTCGGCACGAGACCGATCTGCGGATCCCACGGTCCGGGTCCCGGACCACCGGCAGCGAGACGACCTCATCCGTCCGAACACGCCGCAGCGCTTCAAGGCCGAGCCCGGGGACCGGCTGTTGTTCATCAGCGACGGCGTCTGCGACGCCCTCTCACCGGGGGCGAAAAGTACGGCCAGCGGGCATTGGCCAGGGCAATCACCAGTACACGGCTGCTGCCCGCTTCCCAAGTACCCAGGACGATGCTGCAGGAACTTCTGGGGCCCCGCGGCGCCGGGCCGGCGGCCCGACGACACCCTGGTTGTATGCCTGGACTGGCACGGCCGCCCGGGCACCGTCTGACACAGCCCGAACCAGGTTTCGAGAATCGAGCAGCATCCGATGGCGATCGATGTAGGAGAAGTTCCGGGTCCGCCCGCGCCTTCAGGGCCAGGACGGGCCCCGGGCGCCGGAACGCTCTCCGCTCTCCCGAGGTGGCCATCGAGCGGGACACAGAAATCCGGCTGTGTCCCGCTCGATCCCGCTTGATCGGGGGTGGTGCAGCGCTCGCGGCATCACCTTTCCCTGTTCGACCCGGTGGCGCCGAAGACGCGGGGTCAGCCCGCGCCGCCATCCAGCAGCCTGCTGTAGCGCAGCCGCAGCGCCCGCTCCGTGCTGGCGGCCACGGTGACGAGTCCGAGCACGGCGTTGCCCCAGCCCGGCAGATCGGCGGGCGAGGTGAAGCTCCCGACGTACTGGGCGAGGCCCTCCGGGTCCCGGGTGACCTGTTCGACGAGCTGAAGGATAAGGAGGACCAGGCCGATGACGAGCACCATCACCGAGAGGGAACCGATCGAGCGGCTCAGCGCGGGGTGAGCGCGGTCGAGACGCGCGCGCCGTCCCTCGGCGGAGGCGGTGTCCGGGACGAGCTGGAACTCGGCGCCCTCGGCGGTGACGTAGTGGCAGCGCTTGAGCCCGAAATTGCTCGTCCTCACTTCGACGGTGCCGCCCGGGACAGGGAAGACAGCGGGGACTCTGGACTCGGCGTGATGCCTGCCATCGAGGTACAGATGGGCCTTGACGTGGCCGTTCGACGACTGCTTCTGATGCCTTACGTCGACGGTGTAGACCGCCTGCCGACCGCCGTCACCCATCAGCCGAAGATGGAACAGTGCGCGGGTAAGCATCTGCCACCAGCGGAACCCCTTCAACGGTCGCCCGTCGCCGGGCTTGACCCGCTGCACGGCACGACGATGTCGCCACTCCTTGAACATGTCTCCGCTCCCGCTACTCACTCGGCTCCGCCGCGCAGGCGAGGTCCCGCGGCGGGCGCTGCCCGGTGGTCAGGAACGTCGTCACCGCGTCGTTCGCGCACGTGTTGGGGCCGAACGGATAGACGCCGTGCCCGCCTTGGTCGGCCGTCACCATCGTGGCCCGCTTCCCGAACGCCCGCCGCAGCTCCTGGGCGCCGGCCAGCGGGGTCCCCGGGTCGCGCTCGTTCTGCACCATGAGCACGTTCGACGGGCCCCGATCCCCGATGCGCACCGGCGGCTCGACCCACTTGTCCGGCCAGAACGCGCACGGTCCGATGCCTGCCGCGGACCCGCCGAGCATCGGGTACCTCGCCCGATCGACCACTACATTGCGCTGATACTCCCGGACCGTCCCCGGCCAGCGCGTGTCCCCGCAGATCACATACCACCTGGCCGCCATGGAGTTCTCCATTCCGTCCATCGCCGGTGGGGTGTCGGGTGGCAGCGGGATGTCCTTGTCGAGCGCCTGCCACATCGCGGCCACCAGGGGCATGGACGCGTCGCTGTAGAGGCGGTCGAAGGTGAGCCCTCGGAACAGGGTCGCGTCCATGCCCTGAACCGGCTTCGCCTCCAGCCGCTTCGCGAGTTCGAAGAACTTCGCGGTCACCTGCTCGGGTGTGGTGCCCAGGCCGTACTCGGGGTGCGCCGCGGCGAACGCCGCGAAGTCCGGGAACCGTTCCTCCATCCCCCGGGCGAGCAACCGCGTGGCCTTGACGTCGTACCCGCCGGGGCCCAGGTTGCTGTCCAGCACGATCCGGTCGCTGCGCTTCGGGAACATCGTCGTGTACACCGCCCCGAGGTAACTGCCGTAGGACCCACCGAGGTACGAGAGTTTCGGCTCGCCCAGAGCCGCCCGGATCCGGTCCATGTCACGCGCGGTGTTCGCGGTGGTGGTGTGCGGCAGCATCCACGCCGTCCGGGAGGTGGCGCACTGCCCGGCGACGGTCCGTGCGTTCCCCGCCTCCCGCGTGACATCGGCCGCGGTGTGCGCGTACGGCGGCAGGTTGCCGCGGTTGCGCTGTGCCTGCGTCAGGTCGCAGGTCACCGGCGTGCTCCGGCCGGTGCCCCGCGGGTCGAAGCCGATCACGTCGTAGGAGTCCAGCACGTCCTGCGGCAGCCCTGAGGCGGCGAGTGCGACTGGGTAGCCGAGACCTGAGATGCCGGGACCGCCCGGGTTGGTCAGCAGCACACCGCGGCGCTGCGACGGCTTCTCGCTCGCCAGCCGGGAGATCGCGACGTCGATCTGCCGGCCGTCGGGATTGCGGTAGTCCAACGGAACTTCGAGTGTCGAGCACTCGAGACGGGATGACGCGGCCTCACCGGGTGGAGCGGCGCTCTTCTCCGAGCACGGGCCCCACCGCACGGTGTCCGGCGTCGTCGCCGCGGTGCCGGGCGTCGCCACCGACACGTCCGGAAGCACGGTCAGCGCCACGGCGGCCGCCGTCACGGTGGTGGTGGCGAGGGTGAGAAGCAAGGTTCTCCTGCGCATCTGATGTCCTCCTGAGGGGCGCACGGGGGCGCCGAAACGGGCATGCTCGGGACAACCCCGCCGCCGGCCGTTCACGCGGACCAGCACGTCGATCCGGGCGGGGTCGCAAAGACCGTGGCGGCCAGGCTGAGCGCATGGACGGCGAATGCTCTCCCCAGGGCGCACGGGCTCACGTGCCGTAGAGGCGACTCTGTCGTCCGGATGGGCGTCAGATCGCTTCTCGGTCGCGGATTCCAGCAGAACCCCCGGTCCGCTCGGTGGCCGGTTCCTTGGTGGCCGGTTCCTTGGTGGTCGGTTCCTTGCGGGTGTGTGCCCAGCCACCGGCCACTGTTGCGACGAGCGCGATGAGCCCGAGGAGGATCATCCGGCCGGTGAGGCCGCCGGGGGCCCGGTCGAGGACGCCCCACAGCGGCTCGGAGGAACCCTGGTTGAGCAGAGCGCGGATCATCCCTTGGGCGGCCAGGGCTGTGACCACCATGCCGACCGCCTCAAGGGCCGTACAGCCACCCTTGCGCATAGCGTTTCTCCGTCCGGTGTTCGGTTGTCTCGGCACATGGACGAGTCTGTCCGTACGGTGCGGCAGACACATCAGCCCTGCGGTTCGCCCCGCCTTCGACCGGAGGCGGGGCGGTGATTCGACTCTGGTCGGGGGCGCATCATCCCGGGGTCGGACTCACCGGGCGCACGGCTTCGCGACAATGGCTGGGTGAACACCGACGTAGCACCACGGCTCGGGTGGTGGCAGCAGACATGGCGGCTGGGTGCGGCTGCGGCAGTGGGGATACCGCTCTGGCTGTCCATCGGTGTGTTACTGCGGGGTCGGACGGACGAAACGGGCGCGTGGTTCGTCATCGGTGATCCGCTGGTGGCTTTCGGCTGCCTGACGGCGCTTCTGTGGCGGCGGCGGTTCCCGCTCGCCGTCGCCATGACGGTCGTGATCGCCTCGACCGCGTCGGCACTCGCTTCCGGCGCCGCGTTTCTCGCGCTGGTTTCGATCTCCACGCGTCGTCGTCCGGTGGAGATCGGGGTCGTCGCTCTGGCCTTGGTGACCGCGTCACAGTTCGCCGGCGGGTTCTACCCGGTCCAGAGCTCGCCCGGCCTGTTGTGGTACCAGCTCGCGCTCCCGGCACTGATCGCGGGCATCGCGGTGGCCATGGGCATGGCCATCGGGGGGCGGCGCGTCGAAGTGCGGTCCTTGCGAGACCGGGCGGAGAGCGCGGAACGTGAGCAGACCGCACGAGCGGCGCAGGCACGTGCCCTGGAGCGGAACCGGATCGCCCGCGAGATGCACGACGTACTCGCACACCGGATCTCCCTGGTCGCCATGCAGGCCGGAGTGCTGGACCACCGCAGCGATCTCACCGCGGAGGAAAGCCGCGTGCTGGTCCGCGGTATCGCCGACGGCTCCCACCAGGCACTGGAAGAACTACGGGATGTCCTCGGTGTGCTCCGGGCCGACCCGGGCCGCCCGGAACCTCCCCAGCCCGCCCTCGACCGCGTACCCGAACTGATAGCCGAAGCCCGCACATCCGGACTGGACGTCACGCTCACCGGCACCGTGGCGGGAACACCGTCCGATGCCGTCGGACGCACCTGCTACCGGATCGTCCAGGAAGGACTGACCAACGCCGCAAAACACGCCCCAGGTGCGCACGTACACATCACCCTCGAAGGAACAGCCGGCGCCAACATCAGCGTCAGCGTCCACAACTCCCCCACCACCACGGCCACCTCACGACCACCGACATCGGGATTCGGTCTGCTGGGCCTCACGGAACGCATCAGCCTCGCCGGCGGAGAACTCAGCCACCACCGCACACCCGACAACGGATACGTCCTCACCGCGCAGCTACCCTGGCCGAACCCCACCCACGAAAAGAGAGTATGAGTGGATACCGAGCGGGAGCGGGTGCGCGTCGTCATCGTCGACGACGACCGGCTGGTGCGGATGGCGCTTCGGCTCGTCATCGACGCCGAACCGGACCTGACCGTCGTCGCGGAAGCGGCCGACGGGGACGACGCGATCACCGTGGTGGACGAGCAGCGGCCGGACGTCGTTCTGATGGACGTGCGGATGCCCGGCCGCGACGGTCTCAGCGCGACCCGGGAACTCCTCACCCGACCGGCGCCGCCGCGGGTGCTCATGCTGACCACGTTCGACTCCGACGATCTGGTACTCGGCGCGCTGCACGCCGGAGCACTCGGGTTCGTCCTCAAGGACACCCCACCGGCGCGGATTCTCGACGCGGTGCGGACCGTCGCGGACGGCAACTCCGTGCTGTCCCCAGCGGCCGCGGCACGGGTGATCGCCGCAGCCACCAGCCCGCAGTCCTCCTACGCTCGCGACTCGTCCCGCGAAGCCGCGCGGAAACAGCTGTCCGCACTGACCGAACGAGAACTCGAAACCGCTCGGGCCGTCGCGGACGGACTGGGCAACCCGGAGATCGCCGAGCGGCTGTACATCAGCGTCGCGACCGTCAAGGCGCACGTAGGCAACCTGTTCGCCAAGCTGGGGGTCGACAACCGGGTGCAGATCGCACTCCTGGTACGTGACGCAGAGGAATGACCAGCCTCGCGCAGAGGGAGGTCGACGCGGCTCCGAGAGGGCGGGGCCGGGGCGACGCTGCCGGCCAGGCAGGGCTCCAAGATCCTGCGTGGCATAAGGAGATCCGCACGACCGGGCGGGGCCAGACGGTCTCGACCGCGTCGGGGAGGCCCTTGGACCGTGTCCTGTGCAGAACCCGCTCGCTGAGTCGTTCATGGGGCGGGGTACGTGGAGCTGGACTGTTCCGGACGGACTGTGGGAGATCGCGGAGCCGCTGCTCCCGCCGTCGAAGGTGCGGCCGCAGGGCGGCGGGACGCA
>NZ_JAERUC010000081.1 GCF_016745505.1 Streptomyces silvae
CAGGAGGGCACCTTCTCGTTTCTGCGCCTCCCCTGGGAGCGCGGGGTCTTCTCCCCCACCCGCCGCGGCTCGATCGTCCTCGGGTCGACCGCCTCGCCCGGCGCGCCCTCCTTGTAGAGACCCTCGGGGTCGTTCGGCCTGTCGTGGGGCAGCAAGAAGAAGGTACGGCGCTGAAAGAGGCCGCTGTCGGGATTGGCCTCCCCAGCCAGGCCTTCTGAGCTCGGGCCTCCCTGTGGGGGCTGCTACGGCCGTGGGTAGCGCCCCAGGCCGGCGTCGAGGAGTGACTCCTGCGCCCGTCCGACGTCGCCGACGAACGGCACGTCAGGCCCCGTGGAGCGGCCCGACGCGGCTCTGCTGCTCCCGCAGTCGACGTCCCGTCACGCAGAACCACAGCTCGGAACGGGCATACACGGGTGCGACGCAAGCATGGACCGGGAGTGATGAACGTCCGGACAACGGTCAGGGGCGCGGCCGTGAATGCTGGCGGAGGGTCCGGCTCCCCGTCTGCCGGAGCGCCCCGGGAGGCGGGTCTGCGTGCTTACGATCCGTCGGACCAACACCTCGGGCAGCGGCGCATGTTCGGGCGTGCACGACTCCAGGAGAGAGGCCCCATGACCGTCACAGAGATGGCCGGACCATGCCGCCCGCGCTTCCGCGCTCCCGCCCGGGCAATCGGCCTAAGCGTCCCCGCCGACGCCCCCGCGGCCGGTCCGCGGCCGGTCCAGGAGCAGGGTGTCCGGGGATGAGCGGGGTGTACGAGGCGGACCCGAGCGGTCTGCGGCACAGTGTCGAGGAGATGAAGAGCCTGCCCGTCCTGGCGAAGCGGATGGTGCAGGACTTCCGGCACCAGGAGGGTGCCTACACGGCCTGGCCCGGCTGGACGGACGACTTCGCTCTCCAGGTGCGTCCGCGGTACCAGCGGAACAACACGTACTGCGCCGACGTCGTCCAGGGACTGTACGAGGCGCTGGACGCGCTGGTCTCGGCGACGCTCGCCAACCTGGACAGCATCGAGAGCACCCGCACCGACGCCACCGAACGGATCGAGGCCCACGGCAGAAGTAGGTACGAGGGCTCCCAGGGTCAAGGCGGGCAGGGGAAGCACTGAGTGCAGGAGATCGATTTCCCCGAGGACGTCAGGAAGATGCTCTGGGTCCTGCTTGGCGAGATGCCGTTGCAGGCCAGGGAGAACCTGGCCTGGAACAGCCGTGACCTCTACCTCGACCTGGCGAAACGGGTCGTCGAACTGCGGGGCGCCATACAGCAGTCCGTGCGCAACGCCGGCCACGCGCTTCCGGAGGACGTCGCACGTGGGTACACCCAGGGGCTGTCGCTGCTGACGGGTGACGGAGGGGTCGACCGGCTCCAGGGGTTCGTCGATCAGCTGGACGACATGGCGCGCGGTCAGATCGACTACTCGATGAAGATCCAGGAGTCGAAGTGGGAGATCATCGCCGAAATCGTCATGCTCCTGATCGAGCTGGCCTTCCTGGCCGCCTTGGCGTTCTTCACGGGCGGCACCTCGATCTCCCAGATGGCACTGGCCCGGGCCCGCAGCAGGCTGGCACTGCTGATGATCATCGACCGGCTGCTGCGGATGACCCACCTCGCACCCGCCCTCAGCGAGGCCTTCGTCGAGGCGATCCAGACGCTGGCGGTCAAGCTCACCCAGATCGCGGTCAACCCGCCGGGCCGCAGACCGTCGGGCATCGACTGGGGTGATGTCGGCAAGGCGGCGGCCTTCGGCGCCCTCGGGGGTGTCTTCGGGAGCGTCTTCGGACACTTCTCGAACAATTTCAAGAGCTGGTTCAGAAACGGGGGCGGCCAGTACCTCGACCACCTGAAGACCGACTTCCCGAAGCGGAATCCCGTTCTGTCCAAGGGACTCAACGACGCGTATGACGTCCCGGCGGTCTTCGTCGTCTCGGGACTCAGCGAGACGCTCGCGGAGGTGCTGGTCACCGGGCTCTTCGACGGAACATGGGAGTTCAAGTGGGAGACCTTCGTGGGGTCCGGCACCAGCGGGGTGTTCGGCATGTACGCCGAGTCGGCGGTCGGCCAAGGCGCACTCTGGCTGAACGACAAGTTCCTCGCTCCGCCGGTGGCCCCCGGCAGGCTCAACGATCCGCCGCGCAAGGGCGGTACCCCCGGCGACGGGCCGGGTGCGAGTACGGCGCCGTCCACGGGGCCCGGTGCCGGCCCCGGGCCGGTCATGGGACGCGGCCTGCCCCTGACCATGACGCCTCCGGCCACCGTGCCTCCTCCCGTGACCATGCCGTTGCCGGCCGTGCCACCCGCGTTCCTGTCCCCGGCGCCCGAGCCACCGCCGGTGGCCCCGTCCCCGCCCGTCACGACGCCGGTAGCCCCCACGGCATCCGGCACGCCCACGACGCCCGTGCCGTCCACGTCTCTGACGTCCACACCGTTCGCGACGTCCTCACAGACGGTCGACGGGCCCGCTTCGACGCCCGCCCCCATGCCGTCGGACAGTGTCCGAAGCGGTCTGTCGGACACGGCCCGGCTCGGAAGTGGTGCGTCGGGGCCGTCCTGGGGCTCCGCGCCTGTTTCGCAGCGGGCCGTGCCTCCGCCGCTCGCCGAGACGCTTCTGCCCCCTCCGGAGTCCGTGAGCGACGACGCGATGGCAGCTGCGGAGGCGATACGGCCGTCGGCCGGTCCGGGCGCGGCAACCGGGGCCCCGCAGCGGTCGGCCGAGGCGACGGAGATGAGCGGCGACGACACGGAGGCCGCCCTCGGCAGGGAGCCATCGGGGGCGCCGGCCACCGTGCCGCACGTCCCGGTGTCGTCCTCACCCGCCGCTTCACCGGATGCTTCTCCCCCGCCCGCGCGAAGAGGGCCTGGCGTGGATCGGACCGGCCCGGCCGATGAGCCGGGGCGGGAGCTCCCCGACCATTCCGGAACCACCGATGCCGGGACCACCGATGCCGGGACCACCCGTTTCGGGACCGCCGACTCCGAGACCGCGATCACTGGCGCGGCGCCGCCAAGCGCACCGGCCGTGGCGCCGGACTCCACGTCCACCGCCCTGTCCGTAGCACCGGCGTCTCCGCTTCCCACCACGTCGGCCACGGGTGTGCCGGGCCCGGCCTCCCCCGTGCCCGCCCCGTCCACGGCCCTTCCCGCCACCACCACGCCCGCCTACGGGCCGGACACCGCGGCCCCGTCGGCCGCATCCACACCGTCGTCGCCGGACATGCGGTCCGCGGAACGACAGGAACCGTCCGGTGCAGCGGCCCCGGCCGGCCTCGGAACGCCGGAGAGTCCGGAGGCTTCCGGGCGCGGGGCCCTCGGGTCGCCCGCCTGGGAGGCGGCGCGTGCCGGTGCGGTGCCGGAGGCACGCTCGCACACCTGGGTCGATCCGCTGTCGGCGCCGCCCGACCCGCAACGGCCCGGTCAGACGACCCAGTTCGTGGTGAGGTCGAAGTTCGACGTACGGCGCTTCGAGGCAGGTGGCGAGCTGGTCACCGATCTGACCGTCCAGGTCGGCGTCGGCCGTTCCGGCGGGCTGCCGGAGGGCGTCTGGGAGAAGGTCCTCAGCGGTGTGGAGACGGTGTTCAACGCCCCCGGCCACCGGCTGCTGAACGGGGATCTCCTGCACGTGACCGTGGAGCGCGTCGAAAGTGATCCGCACCCCAACGGTCTCGACGTCCAGATCGTCGGCCGCGACCGGCAGATGACACGGTCCGCGTGGTGGGCGGACGCCCATCCCGTCGACTACGCCCACGAGATCTCGCACATGCTCGGCCTGCGTGACGAGTCCCGGCACGCTGTCGCACCGCACCGCCCGGACATCGGGGGAAGCCTCCTCGGGGACTACCGGCGCCCCGCACCCCAGGGGCTCGTTCAGGGCGGCCTGCGCGGGCGCCACCTGGACCTGATCGCGGCACACATAGGGGACCCACCTGCTGTCCGGCCCACCACCACGGGGTCGACCCCCGCGACACCCGCACCCGCCGCCGCCCCGGCCCCGATCACCGCCCCCGCCACCGCGTCCGCACCCGCGACGGCGACCACGTCCGTCACCGTGCCGCCGTCCGCATCGCGGCAGGCCACGGCCGGCCGCGCGCCCGGTGCCGAGCCGTACGCCCCCGTACTCCCCGGCACCAGGCCGCCCGTCCTGGACCGGGGCCTGCCCCGCCCGCTCGGTGGGCGGCGGGAGCCGGTCGACTTCGGCAACGGCACCCGGATGCCCGCCTACATCGACGACGTCGGCGAACTCATCGGGGACGTGCCGCCCGCCATCCTCCTCTCGCTGGTCTCCGGCGGCATGACCTTCGGACACAGCGACGTGGTGCTGCGCGGCACCGGGCAGGCGCTGGCGGAGATCGGTCGGGTGCTGGCGGAGGGAGGCGACACCGTGCGCCCCGCGCCGTCGGGGAAGGGCCGGTCGACCGGGTCGGCC
This sequence comes from Streptomyces silvae, assembly GCF_016745505.1. Taxonomy (GTDB): domain Bacteria; phylum Actinomycetota; class Actinomycetes; order Streptomycetales; family Streptomycetaceae; genus Streptomyces; species Streptomyces silvae. The sequence goes on from NZ_JAERUC010000081.1 coordinate 4,421, forward strand.
CTGATGGACGACGTCACGTACGCGTTCACGCACGAGCCCAAGACGCTGGCCGGGGACGGGCGTGTCTTCCCGTACACGGCGCGGGACGGCGGTGTGCGGAAGCTGGCGGTCACCGTGCGCCACTACGGCGACTGGGAGCAGTTCACCGATACGTACGGCAGTCCCGTGAAGGTGGACGGGATGCACCGCTCGGTCGCGGCGGCCGGGCAGAACAAGACCATGCAGTCGGTGACCCAGTTGGCGCTGGGCGGGCCCGTCGGGCCGGTGGGGGCTGCAGCCTTCAGCGGTTTCGGACGGATCGGTCTGCGACTCGGCCGGACCGACCGGGTGGGGTACGGGCAGACCGAACAGGGGACGACCCAGACGGAGACGCGTTCGCTGGACGGCTCCCGGGTCTACCTGGACCACGTGTACTACGAGCTGCGGGTGACCGACGCGGAGGGCCGGACCGTGACCGGCACCGCGCCCGCCCTCCGCGGGTTCGCGGTGCGGAACGGGCTGTCCGTACGGCTGCCGGACAGCGTGACGAGCACCAAGGCCGCCCCCGGGCGCATCCCCCGCTCCATGGAGCTCGACCGGCAATCGTCCTACCGGCTGGTCAGGACGGAGGGCTTCGGGCCGGTCTCCCGGATGCGGGACTGGGCGGCGCAGGAGCTCGGCGTGGCACCGGGCAGCACCGCCTACGGTGAACTGAACTCCTTCTTCTCCTCGTTGAGCTTCCAGCGGCAGAGCCCCGCCCTGTCGAGGGGCCGCGTCACCACCGTCCCGCTGTTCGCCGACGACAAGGCCCGCACGCCCCTGGGTGTCTTCGTCGTCGACGTCGTGCCGGGCCGGGCGACGCTGATCACGGAGACGGCCGACGCCGAGATGCGCGACATCAACACCCTGACCGTGCGCAACGACCGGAGTCTTCAGAAGACGGCGGCGGTCGGCATCGACGGGGTCGCGGGCCCGGCCTTCAACTTCTTCGACCTGGCGGACAGCACCCTCAATCTCCGGCTGCAGTTCGGCGGGGCGTTCCGCTATCTCTTCTCCGTGTCGCGCACCGCGGGACTGGGCGGATCGGGGGCGATCAAGTCGGCCGGCCAGGTCAAGGGCAACCTCACCGGCCTCTACCTGGTCCGCAAGACGGTCCACGTCCAGCTCAGCGGCAACACCACCCCGCCCCGGCAGTTCCACACGTGGAGCGTCGACCGGATGACCCGTACGGAGGCACGGCGGCTGGCCGGCTGGGACGACGGGCTACGGCGTGCGTCGCGGACGGGAGCGCCCGAGCCGTTCGCCCCCGCATACCTGACCCGGGACCGGCCGCACACCCTGGGCATGCACCGGGTGGAGGAGTTCGCCTTCGACGACGGTACGAGGACGGGGCCGCCGGACCCCGCGGGACAGCGGCGCACCCTTCTGGACACCTTCGCCGACGAGGTGCTGACGGCGCTCGCGGCGGCGTATCCGGGACTCGTCGCGCGGCTCCACCAGTTGGCGCCGCCGGAGCGCAGGACGTGGGGGGAGCGGACCGCGGCCCTGCTGGGCCCGTCCGGGTCGTCCGCCGGCGCGCGCCCCCTGCCGTCGCGGTGGCGCGACGACGACGCGTACCGCACGGCCCTGGCCAACACGCTCGAGGTGCTCACCGCCCTGTCGCACCGGAGCATGGCCGGGAATCTGGAGGCGCTGACCACGACCGGCATCCGGGTCCGCTTCGTCGAGCCGGGCCGGATCGGGCAGGGGCACCGCTACATATGGCTGCGCGGAGAGCTGACGAATCGTCGCTTCGAGGGTGTGCAGGACGACTTCAAGCTGCGCTACAGCTCGGTCGGTGTGGAGCGGGTCGACGGGCAGAAGAGCTCCAAGCGCCTCGGGGAAGCGGGTGTCGAGGGGCTGCTCGCTTTCCGCGACCCGATGGCGGACGACATCGGCGCCCCGCACAACGCGGGCGGGCCGAGCGCCGGTGTGCGCTGGGGGTGGCAGTCCGACGACGAGACCGGCTTCGGCGCGACGGCCACGTACGAGCCGATGACGGTGAGCGCCGGGCCTTCGCACCTCTACCGCTACGACCTCTCGCTGACCGTGGACCGCGGCGGGTACTGGCGCTTCCGCGGCCTGCTGCGCGGGGCCGCGACGCTGGGTCTGCTGGGGACCCAGCCGTTCGTCTTCCGGCAGCCGCTGGACCTGCTCGTCGGGACCACGCCCGGCGGCCGTACGGTCGGTGGGGGCCCCCGGACCGGGCAGGTGCTCATCAGCATCCCGGGCTCGCACGCCCCCGCCGTGGACCCGCACGGCCGGGGGGCGGTCAACCCCTACACGGCCGTCGCCACGCAGCCGGTGCGCACGCTGCGGCCCGACCGGGCACGGGCGCTGGCACTGGGCGATCTGTCCCGGCCCGGGAGCCTGGTGCGCGCCGCCGACGTGGTGGGCGAGGCGGGCCCGGTGACGCCGGACGGCCGGGGTTCGCGGATGTTCCGGGAGCTGCAGAACCATCCGTTCCTGACCGTCGGTGTCGTGCCCTCCCCCGCGCTCGTCGCGGCGCTGGGGCAGGTCATGGCCTCCGGGTCAGGTGGCGCGTGGCAGCTCACCGAGGAGGGCGCGCCCACCCGTGAGGCTGTGCTCCGGGCCTTCCAGGCCCAGTATCTGACGGCCAACTTCGACCAGAGTTCCGGGCCGCTGGGCTGGAGTGCCTCGGGGCTGATGGGCAAGGGCCCGTACGCCACCCTCTGGGCGAACTTCCGGCATCTGACGGCGGTGGACGGCGTCCGTGCGCTGACCGGAGCGGTGCCGATGGACACGGAGATGGTGCTCGGCGGCAGCGGCCAGTCGACGGGCAAGCTCACCAGGACCCGCACCTTCTTCACCGGCGGGCAGATCGTCTACGCCCGCTCCCACGCGACCGGGCCCGGACTGCTCGGCACGTACGGCCTGGTCGCCTCCCCGTGGTCGACGGCCGACCAGACGAGCAGGACCGTGGCCCGCTCCTTCGTCCACGACATGAACCGCAAGGGCTTCGGCCACCAGGTGCTCGTGTCGGGCACCGCCGAGCACTGGCTGGCGTTGACGTCCAGCCTGCTGGGCTCCAAAGCCGCGGGCAGGCCGCTGGTGCCCGACCGGCTGGCCGCGGCGGCCGGGCGGATGACGACCGTGCCCGGCGGCTGGCTGGCCCACGTACCGGAGAAGAGCGCCCACCTCGTGGGGCTGATCGAGGACGGCATGGGCGAGGTGCCGCGCTACACCCAGGCCCGCTGGTCCCCGCAGCCATGGCTCAGGGAGAACAACTTCGGTACGTACGCCGTCAACGCGCTGGACCCGTCGGCGGTGCTCGCCGCGTTCGAACGGCGGGTGGCCGCGCTCGGTCTCGACGACGCGGGCCGGGAGCGCGTACGCACCCTCGTCTCGTCACGGGTCCTGCGGTCCCTGGACAAGGAGATGACGGGGGGCGGCGCGTCGATTCCCGCCCGTACCGGGGCCTGGGGGTGGCACAGCATCCGCCTCGGCAGGCGGCAGATCCGGATCCGGGTCCAACTCGTGCCCGGTGAGGCGGCGTTCACGATGCTGGACCACAGCGTGGAGATGGAGGAGAACCGGCGGGCGATCGAGACCGTCACCGAGGGCGCGGAGTCCACGAAGGGCGCCGACTTCGGGTACCTCGTCGGTGAGGCGGTGCACACGGAGAACTCCACGGCGGTGGCCGCGGGCCCCACCTTCACGGAGACCGGATCCGGCCGGAAATCCAGCGGCGAGAGCCGTACCGAATCCACCCTGACCGTGTTCCGGGTGGCCTCGACGGAACCGTACGCGGAGATCGCGACGCCCTACACCCTCCGGATCACGCTGGAGGCGGACGATCCGCCGCCGGAGGGGCGGGGCACGGTACGCACCGGGTTCGACCGGTTCCGGGGCAAGCAGGTCCTCACCGAGGAGGGGCCCGCCGGGACCCTGCGGGAGCACGTCCCTCTGAGTCTGATGGTCCCCGACACGGATCCGGGCGCGGACCTGCTGGAGGCCCCGGACCTGACGGCGCTCGCCGCACCCCGGCAGGGCGTCTCGCCGTATGTGCTGGGGCCCGACACCCTGCACGGGGACGGTTCCCTGAAACCGTTCCGCTTCCCCGACACCGGCTTCGACGTGCGCCGGATCGTCGGACTCGCCGACATCCAGGTCGCGAACACCTACGCGCTCGCCCTCTCGTACGACGCGGGGTTCTCCATGGACGGGCCCGACGCGCCCCGCCGAGCCCGGGACACCGGGCTGACCCGGCTCGGCACGGGATCCGCCCAGGCGCTGGAGGACGGAACCGGCAACGCCGCCCTGACGGCGTATTACCACCGGGCGACGACGCCGCAGGGTTACGGCATTCCGGGCCTGAGCGAGAAGAACATCGTCGGCGACGAAAGGGCCCAGCTCGACCTGTACGCCAAGCCCGACTTCAGCCGTGCCCGGCTGCTGACCGTCGCCGACGGCAAGAAGATGGAGATGCTCCGGCGGACCGGGGCCGGCGCCGCGGCGACCGTCGGCCGCGAGAACGCCCAGGACTCCGCGCTGGGGGCCGGTGTCCTGATCAGCTCAGACAAGACGGGGCTCCACCAGCTGGGCGGGTCGGGCACCGGCCCCTACGCCGCCGAAGGCGACGCGCTGCCCACCTCGGCGGACCAGCTGACCTCCATCAACACGAAGCCCAAGACGGGGCGGGTCTTCCTGTTCGCGGTCCCCACCTCCTGGCTGAGCGTCGCCGACGTGCGACGGGGCGTCAAGGACACCCGTGTCGGGCGCTTCGTCGGCGGCACCTTCGGCCATGTCCGGCCCGGGCCGAAGGCCGTGAGTTCCCAGGCGTACGCCCTGGTCTGGGTCAGGGACGACGTCGCCAGGGAGCTCGGGCTGATCGACGACACCAACTTCCCCGCCCGGGTGGGCGCCGCGTGGGACGCCGTCGGCAGCGCGAGCAAGGCGTGGGTCGACGCCGACAAGGCGTACTGGAAGAAGCGACGGGCCGCCATCGGCCTGCGGGAGGAGCGGGACGCCGCACGGATCACCCTCGCCGGGGCGGAGAGGGCCGCCGAGGCGGACGGCCGGCGCCTGGCCGCGGCCGGCCGGGCCGCCGAGGGACCCCGCAACGCCCTGGCGGAGGCGACGGCCCACCGGAACGAGGTGCGGGAGCAGGTGGGGGCGGCCCGGACAGAACTCGACGCGCTCGTGGAGTCCGCCGGTGAAGTCGCTCACGACGGCTGGGCCGACCTGATGCGCGAGCAGATCATGGCGGCCCGTGGGACGCTTGTCGCCTCCGAGGCGCGGCTGCGGGCCGCCGAGGCACGGATGGCCGCCCTGCGCGGGCCTGCGGAGGAGGCCGGCCGCGCTGTGCGCCGTGCCGAGGAGGAGGTGGCCGCCGCGGCGCTCCGGGTCGCGACGGCGGCCCGCCGACGCGACGCCGCGGTCTCCGCCTTCGACAACCGGCGCGCCCTGCTCGACGCACTGAGGACGACGGCGGAGACCGCGGCGGCGGAGTACCACCGGGTGCGGGCGGCGACCGACCAGCTCACCCGCTGGCACCAGGAAGCGGCCACCGCCGAGGGCCGGGCCCGCCTCGCGGGGCGGCCGGAGCCCCCGGCCGTCAGCCACCGGAAGCCCGCCGCCGCTCCACCGCCGCCCGAGCCGTCTGCCGCCACCCGGCCGCCGGTGTATACGAGGACCGGCACCGGCGAGGGCTCCCGGCTGACCTCGCCCGACCACGTCACGTACGCCGTGCACGAGGTGCCGGAGGACGGAGACGCCTTCCTGCACGCCCTGGTGGAGGGGCTGAGCAGGAGCGCGCCGGACCTGCTCACCGACCGGGGGGTGGACCTCGCGGACCGACGGGCGGCGGTGGACACAGTGCGGCGGGCGCTCGCGGCCAGGCTCATGGACCCGTCGGACGCGGATCTGCTCGACGCCGTCGCCCCGGACATCACCGACACCTTCAGCGACGCCGAGGCCACCGGGGCGGGGCTGCGGGGATCAGGGCCGCTCGGGGAGAACACCCCTGGCGGCCGCGAGTTCGACGGGCTCGGCGGCCTGATCCCGTACTCCGTGAACCTTGGTCCCGAAGCCCGGGCCGCGCTGGCCGTCGCCCAGTTGACGCGCCCGGGCAACATGGAGGGCGAGGCGGGCTGGGACCACGGGGCCGCGGACCTGCTGCCGGTGCTGGCCGCCCGGACGTTCGACGTCGACATCACGGTCGTGGACGGCGAAGGGCGCTTCCAGGACTTCGGCCCGGGCCCGTCCGACCCCACCGGGCACCTGGCGGGTTCGCTGGACGTACGGGCGGGTGGCCCGAGACCGCGTGTGGTGCTGAGCCTGGTCGGCCGCCACTACCAGCTCGCGGTGCGGGAAGCGGCCGTGGAGGTGACGGACGAGCCCGGTGCGGAGACCGGGGCGACCTCGGCGAAGACTGCCGGGGCGGCGAAGCCGACGGTCGACGTGGTCGATCCGGCGGGCGGGACGGACGGGTCCGAAACCGGCGTGTCGAGGACCGGGCCCCGGTCCGACCGGCCGAAGCACGGCCGCACAACCGGTGAGCGGGGGCCGGGGCAGACCCCGCCCGCTCCGCCGTCCCCGCCGTTCTCGCCCGCTCCGCTTCCATCCGGCGCTGCTGCCAGGGGGCGGCCGGTGCGGGTTCCGGGCACCGGGGAGTGCCTCTTCTTCGCGCTGATCGCCGGCGACCCCGCTCACGTACGCAGCCGACTGCCCGGCCTGGCGGAGTCCCACCCCGACGCGTACGCCTGGCTGGGCGACGTGAGCGGCGTACGCGCGGACCTGAGCAGCCGCGCGGTGGTCAGGTCCGCGAGCCGGTACGAGCCGGGCGGCCCGGAGACCGCTGTCGTCAGCGCGATGCGCGAGGCCGTCCGGACCTACCTGACCGCGAGCGAAGGCCGGCTGCCCCACGCCGTCACCGGACAGCTGCGCCTGTCGACGGTAACGGAGTTCGGGCAGCGGATCGCGCGTCTCCACCGAGCCGGGCTCGTCCCGCTGCTCGCGCACCACGGCGTGGACGCGGACACGCTGGCCGACCGGTCGGAGGCGGGCCTGCGCGCGGAGCTGGCCGCTGTGTACCCGACGAGTACGGCCCCGCTGGACACCGTGGAGACCTACGAGGTCCTGGACGCCGTCTCCCATTGGGAGGACCGCTACATGACCGATGTCGGCGAGATCTTCCTGCCCCTGCTCGCCCACGCGTTCGAGGCCAGAATCGAGGTGGCGTGGAACGGCCGCCTGGCCGACACCCGCAGGGTCGGACCCAGCGGTGCCTCCCGAGTGATCGAGGTCCACTACAACGGCAGGGACCACTACGACGGAAGCACCGCGGAACCCACCGACCTGCTCGTCTTCGGCGAGACCGTGGCTCCGAAACGCGTCAAGCCCGAGGAGCGGGACGCCGTCGGCGACGTACGGGTGAACCCGCTGTGGACGCCCCTTGACGAGATCGACCCCGCCCTGCTGATCACCGGCAACAGGGACGCGGTCTGGATCTACACGGTGAACCCGGAGGGGCGGGTCCTGCTCGGCAGCGAACGGCCGAGCGCGATCGTCACGCCCGAGCAGTTCGAGGCGCTGCTCGCAGGCATGCGGCGGGTGACCCCGGACCTGACGGCGGACGAGCTGCGGGACGACCTGGACGGGCTGGGGCACACGGGCATCGCGGCCCGCTTCGGTGAGTCAGGACTGTCGGACACCGGGATGAGCCGGATCTCGGGAGAGTTCCGGTGGAGTCAGAAGCTGGAGCGGTGGACGGTGAACGACAAGTCGGGCCGCTACATGAGCGGGGCTGTCCGGCCCGGTCTCGATCCGGCCGTGGCGGCGGGCTGGCTGGGAGAGGTGGCGGGACTCTTCACGGAACGGCTGGGCGTGCGGGTCGTGCCCGAACAGGTCAAGACCGCGTCCGCCGGGCCGCCCGGTGCTCCGCCTCCCCCGCCGCCGCCCGTGGTGCCGGTCAAGGGGATGGTGTCGCTCGCGGAACTCGCCGCCGCCGGGGTGACGCTGTCGCTGTCCCAGTCCACGCAGGCGGCGCTGCTCGGTGACAAACTCCCCGTGGCCGAACTGGGGCTGACCTCGGAACAGCACCGGCTGGTGCGGGTGCAACGGGGTGAGCCCGACACGTCGGGGGCCGTACATCCGCTGCTCGACTGACCGGCTCTGTTCACGAGAACCGGTTCTGGTCCGACTTCTGTGGTGTGCCTACTGCCTGTGACCGTCTGTCTGCTGCTAGGTCTCGCGAGATCGTCCGGAAACTGCCAGTGCCGACCGCGTTCGGCTGATGGTTCTGGGCTGTGCGCGAGGTACTGCTCCGATGGGAAGAGCTGCTCTTCCTGGCGGATCCCGGGATCAGAGTGGAGTCGGCCCAGGAGGATGGCGAGGTGATCCGAGTCGGTGTCAGATGCCGGACGGCTGGGTCTCGGTGTCCAGGCTGCGGTAGGTGTTCGGGGCGGTTGCACGGCTCCTACCTGCGGTTTCCCGCCGACCTACCCGTGGCAGGACGGCGGGTGGTGCTGCGACTCGGCGTCCGGCGCTTCACGGGCGAAGACATCTCCTGCGCGCGACGGACGTTCGTCGCGCAGGTCGCGGACCTGACCCGGCGGTACAGCCAGCGGACCGAGCGAATGCGGTCAGCCCTGGCCGAGGTCGGCCTCGCCCTGGCTGGCTGCGCCGGCGCAAGGCTGGCCGATGTCTTCGGGGCGTGAGTGGTGATGTCGTCGGTGCCAGCCGCGGCCAGCCGGGCGAGGCCGTCCAGCTGGCGGGAGCTGAGGAAGACGAGGTACTTGGCCTCGGGCGCGGCTCCGGCTCCCCTCCGTGGCAGCGGTGGCCTCACGCTCGGCACCTCCGTCTTCAGGCCTGTGGCCTTGACCGTCTCGTCCGCGATGCGCAGAGCCGCCTCGCTGCCGACCGACGGGTCCAGCCCCGTGATCCGGTCGGCCACCGCCTCCACGATCTTCTTCGTCCCACCCCGAGCTCGCTCGCATCCAGCAGGTGCTCGTCGTCGAAGTAGGTACGGGCCGCCCGCTTCCAGGCCTGACTGGATACCCGGGCACGCGGCACTCCCCCGTACACCGCAGTCTTTAGGGCGCCGGTGTCGTCACGGTTGACGTTGCTGGGCGGGACGGTCTGGAGGGCGTGCACGTCGAGGAAGATGCGGTTCACGAGGCGTCCTTGTCGGTGTCCGCGGTGCGGGTGGCTTCGTTGTCGATGGGAGTCGGGCCGCCGGTGGAGGCCGGGCTGTCGGCCGACGGTTGTTCTGTGAGGGACTGCTCCGGCAGGTGTAGCTCCGGTAGCTGGGACGCGAGCTCGGTGTCAGTGCGGGGGGCCGAGGCGGTCGGGGGGAGAACGTGGGGAATCACGTTTGTCGTCTGTACATTCCAGTCCCTTCAGTCCCTCCGTCGTGTGGGGTCTGGGCAGTTGGCCCTCGGCCCCGGTCGACAAGGCTCCCGTGCGAGTGAAGCCAACGAGAGCGACTATCTGCGACCGAGGCGCCGCCAGCACATCCGCGGTGGCCCTCCCCGCCACTAGGAATCCGCCGGTTCACCGGCTGGCCGACGCAGCGCCCTGAGATCCTGACCGACGGCTCACGCCTTGTTCAATCAGGCCGCCCTGGCAGCGAACGACCTGGCCACCGCGAAACAGATCGGGGGGTCCGTCCTCATGGCGATTCACGCCTTGACTGACCACCGACAACCACGGCACGCTCAAGCTGCTGCGCGCACTGCGTATCGAGGTCCTCAAGCCGCGTGAAAGCCGCCGCCAAAGACGAAGGGCGTCGGCCCCCTCGTGAGCGGTCACGCCACGAGGCAGCGCGGGCACGGGTGATGAGGCGTGGGCGCAGGGCGGGAGAGCAGCCTGCTCCCCGAGCAGCAGCGGCAGGTAGGACTCGGGCTGACGCCCCTGCTCTCACAGCAATACCAGGCGGGCCACGCTCGCCGCCGACAAACTCGCCGTGCTCGCCGCCCTCGGACTGCAGTGGGCAGACTGACTCCACGAAGATGGTGCCCGCCATGGAGGATCCCAGCGGGCGCCCTACCGGTTTGTCACTGGGCCGGGATCGGCTGGGTCAGGTTCACCGGGTTGCCGTCGGGGTCCTGAATGTGGGCGACGCGCTGTCCCCACGGCATGTCGTTGGGGCCGCTGCGGACCGAGCCGCCCAGAGCCTCCACGCGGCCGAGCGTTTCGTCGACGTCGTCAACACCGATGCTGAGCAGCATCCGCGGTGCAGCCCCGGTCCCCAGGTCCGTCTTGGCTACTAGCCCGAGGTCGGTGTCGCCGATGCGCAAGCCGCGGTAGAAGGCTGGCCCTTTCTCCGGTACCCGGAAGGTCTCCTCGGCGCCGAACAGCTTCGTATAGAAGCCGAGCAGGACGTCCTGGTCGGCAGTCAGGATCACTGGCTGGATGGTGGACATGGCACTCCTATGGAGAACGGTCGTGTCGCTGGGTAGACCGCTCGCGGAGGGTGAAGTAATCGGCAAAGCCGCCCTGCCAGGCGATCTCCCTGCCGGATTGCCGTCCACGACCAGCGTGAGTAGCCCGAGAGCCGGTCACCTCAGCCCCTTCCTCGGCCTGCGGTTCAAGTCGGGGAGGCATCACTCGATGCAATGACGGCGCCCGCCCTCGGCCTTCTTCCGGGGGCGGCGGGCGCCGTCGTGATGGGGCTCAGAGCACAGCCCCCCGGGCGTGAGGGCTCCGGGGGGACCGACCGAGAGAAATGCTGCTCTGAGACGTGGGCCCGTGGCAGGTTGTGGCGCTGTCCCGGAGTGCGGGCGCGATGCGCCTATATGCTCAGGTGGATCTGGAAGTCGGCTTCCGTGAACCCGTCAAGCGAAGGCCTCAGCGCTTGACTGTGACGCACGGCAGCCGGTCATGCCCCTTGACCTGTACACAGCGCTGCGAGCGGTGCGGGAAGTTTTTGTTGTATTCGGGTGATGGCGGGGTGCCGTCGGGCATGGCTATGCCTCGGGGCCACACCGAGTCGGCAGCCGCGTCACGCTGCACCCTCCGTCCGCCGGCCGCCGCGGGCCCGCCGCCGTAGGTCCACCCGGGCCGCAGGCGTGCGGCCCGGCGGGGTGGACCAGAAGGGGTGCCAGTGGATCCGGACGGACAGGGCAAGCAGGCGGCGGCGGAGCTCGGTGGTGCGGCGTGGGCGCGGGAGGGCGAGTGCGCGGCAGGTGTCGTGCCACTCCTGCTGGGCTCGTACGAGGTCGTCAGGGAAGGGGAAGCGCTCCATCCACTAATTAGATTGCATGTTCGATTTTTCATGCTACTCAGACGCTCCGGAAGATCTCCCACCCCTGCCCGGCCGACGGCGCCAACTGGTGGGGCCTGGTCCCCCTCCCCCTGTCCGGCCTCGGGCATCACCCCGGGCTCCGGCGTGCTCCCGCGTTCCAGCTGATGGCCGCACTGGAGAAGGCCCAGAACGGCCGCGAGACGCACCGTCGCCGTCTCGCCCGCGAACACGCCCAACGACCGGCTCCCCAGCCCCCAGTCGCCGTCCCCGCCCCGGCCGCGCCCGCTCAGCCGTCCACCGAAGGGGCAACGTTCCCCCAGCCCGTTCAGCCGATGCTCCCGCCGGCTCAGTCTCCGGCCGGTCGCCCGCAGGCACCCCAGTCCCGCCCCCCGGTTCACCTGGCGCGGCCTGCTACGAAGCCGCCGCATCGGAAGGACCCGGTTGGCTTTGTCCATGAGAACGGGTTCTGGCTCAGGTTGTGTGATCCGTGCACTGTGAGTGAAGGCTGAACTGTGTGGAGGGCATGGGAAGTTGCCTCAAAGCGAGCAGTGGCACGAGTGACCGGGCCGACAGTTCGTGGCTGTGGATGAGATCTTGTTCCGGCTGGAAGAGCTGTTGTTCCCGTCGATCGCAGACGTCGCGGTGCTGTCGGTAGACGTGAACATCGCGATAGTGCGTGTTGATGTGCGGTGCACCGCAGCCGGTGCCTCGTGTCCGGGTTGTGGGGCGTGGTCAGCCAAGGTGCACGGCTCCTACCTGCGGTTTCCCGCTGATGTTCCGAGTGCGGGACGAAGCGTCGTTCTCCAACTTCAGGTCCGCCGGTTCGCCTGCTGGAACGTTGAGTGCGGACGTCGCACGTTCGTCGAGCAGATACCCGGCCTGACCCGGAGGAACGGTCAGCGGACCGAGCGGCTCCGGTCGACTCTGGCCGCGATCGGTCTTGCCCTCGCGGGCCGGGCCGGCGCCCGCCTGGCCGACATCGTGGGTGCGGGGGTCAGCCGCAGCACGGTCCTGCGGTTGGTCGACGCGCTTCCCGAGCCGGAGGTGCCCGCTCCGCGGGTGGTCGGCGTCGACGAGTACGCCACCCGCAAGGGCCGCCACTACGGCACGGTCCTCGTCGACGTGGAAACCCGCCGGCCGATCGACCTGCTGCCGGACCGGGAGTCGTCGAGCCTGGCCGCATGGCTGGCCCAGCGACCCGGAATCGAGGTCGTGTGCCGGGATCGTGCGCCGTTCTTCGCCGAGGGCACCACGGCCGGTGCACCGCAGGCTGTGCAGGTCGCAGACCGGTGGCACCTCTGGCACAACCTCAGCGAGGCCGCCGAGCGGAGCATCGCCCAGCACCGCCGATGTCTGCGTGTTCTGGCTCCCGAGACACCTGAAACGCCCGAGACGGAGCCAGAACCTGCGCAGGAGTTGTCCGGCTCGCCTTGGCCGACCGGCCACCGGTTCGCCGACCGGACCCGGACCGTTCACGCCTCGGTCCACGCCCTGGTGGAGGCGGGGCACAGTCGCCGCGCGATCCAGCGGCAGCTCCGCATGACAAGCCGAACCGTCAAACGGTACGCGGACGCCGCCAGGCCGGAAGACCTTTTCACCGGGCAGTGGCAGGCAAGGACCTCGGTTCTCGACGAGTACAAGCCCTACCTCGACGACCGCTGGAACGAGGGCTGCACCAACGCCTGGAAACTGTGGGAAGAGATCGTCCCGCTCGGCTACACGGGCAGCTACCAGCGGGTTCGCGCCTACCTTCGCCAGAAACGCACCTCGCTGCGGCCGGTGACGGCCCGTCCGCCTTCGCCCCGAAGCGTCGCCGGATGGGTCCTCCGCCGTCCGGAGAATCTCTCCGAGACCGAACAGCTCAACTTGAAGCACGTCCGGGCCAACTGCCCCGAAATTGACGCACTCACCAGGCACGTTCGGTCCTTCGCGACCATGCTCACTGAGCGCCAGGGTGAGCGCCTGCCGGATTGGCTCACCGCCGTGAGACAGGACGACCTGCCCAGCCTCCACACGCTCGCCGCGGGCATCGACCGCGACCGCGAAGCCGTCATCGCCGGCCTCACCCTCCCCTGGAACTCGGGCGTCGTCGAAGGCCATGTCAACAGGATCAAGATGCTCAAGCGCCAGATGTTCGGTCGCGCAGGATTTCAACTCCTACGGAAACGCGTCCTGTTGGCATGAGCCAGGGTGGGATGGGGCTGGCCGGATTCGAACCGGCGTCCTCCCACATGCGGTGAAGGCGCGACAGCCACTGCGCTACGAGCCCCATCCCGCCCACGATCATACGAGCCCCCCACACCCAGCGCTCTGAAATTTATCCAATAGGACTGATCACTCAGCGCGACGACCTCACAGAACCTGTGCCAGAACCCATTCTCATGAACGAAGCCGCCCCCGAGGCGGGTCTCTCGCACGACTACTACCTCACCCCGCGCACCCGGCACCCCAATACCAAGAACACGTTCCTGTTCACCAAGATCGTCTCGCGAATCCTCATCTTCCACATGGTCGAGGACCTGCTCACCCAGCCCGTCCTCGTCGTGGCCGGCGGCGAAGCCGGATCACTGTCGATGTCCACCGAACTCCACGGCCGCGCCCGCACCACCAAGAAATTTGGCCGCCTCAAACATCACCCCTCAGCCATGTGTGAAGATTTTGTGGCCAGTTTGTTTCTTTCTGTCGGAGTGCAGTGTCCATAAGATCAGCGAGCTGGCTCCGACCAATGGAATCTGCTCGGGTGAGTACCCCTTCCGTAATCACACGGCGGGAAAATCGATCGAGGAGATAGAATTCCTGTGCGCTTCAAAGCTCTGACGGTTGCTGCCGCCGCTGCGGGAGCCCTCGCGTTCACCGCCTCCCCTGCCAGCGCTGCGGCGAACTGGCAGGAAGTGAACACGAACAGCAACTGGAATTGCCTTCCTTGCAAAACACACAGAATCTCCGCGAACATCAAGTTCAAGCCGTGTGTCGTCACCAATGCCAACAATGACACGCAAGTTGTTCTCGTCATCCAGCACACTGGGACCGCCGCTGCGATCGTCGCCGGCGAGGTTGTGTCGAACTTCGGCAGCAACACGCTGTGCAACAGCTCGACCTTAAACCCGGGATTCACTCGCGGCTGCTTCGCACCGACAGTCAACATACCCTCGTCGGGCGGCGGGTCCGTGAACGTGCGACTGAGTGTCAACGGTACGAGCAACTGGTACGCCTGATTCATCGTCGCGCAGGTTAATTTTCGGCGTTTCGGATACGGGCCCGCGCGGTAGAAAGGCACATTGCTCCGTCAACCGGTGTGGAAACAGCGCGCCAACGCTCGGCTGTGAGAGTTTCACAGCCGAGCGCTTTTCGCCTTCTGGCCACTAGAGGTATTTTCTATTGGAATGAGCGACGAGGCGCCGGTGCGCCACCACTCACACGTACACCATCAAGACGTAACTCCCGAGCCGCCAAAGACACACGCGGGTCTTTCCACCGGGCTCACGGCTGTCAGCTCTCGCTGCGGGATTCGAGCATGCGATTCAGGAGATGGCCGTCGGCTCGCTGGACGTCCGGGTTTACGGTAGCCGGAATCGTTGAGAGCGAGCGGCCAGTGGAATGTGCCGGGCGGAGACGCCGGACAGGACCCGCCGGGCGGTGCTACTCCCGCTGAGGAACAGGGCCCCACGGGACATCCTGTTCACCCTGAAGTGCGTGAGTGACGACGTGGAAAGTGCGCATCAGCGGGCTTCCAGTACGTCCTGCGGGACGTACTGGCAGGTACAGCGACACCTCCCCCACCGGCCTTCGCCGCCTTCTGAAGCAGCCCCCACGCGGACCCCACGGGGAGCGCCTGAACCACTCCCGGGACCCCCACCCCTCGCAACGGGTCGATCAGTCCTGCACCACGTTCGCCGCGGTCACATTTTCGATCACATGGCCGAGTTTCTTCTTCGCCCGGTTCAGGTCCTGGATACGCGCGGCGATCCGGTCGCGTTCGATGATCAGCTGCTCCAGCATGGCAGGGGTCGCGACGCCCGTGCTCACGCACGGCAGGAGCTCGACCACAGTACGGCTGGACAGGCCCGCCGCGAAGAGATCCTGGATGAGCTGGACCCGCTCCAGGGCTTCGTCAGGATAGTCACGCTGCCCACCGGGCGTCCGCGCCGATTCCAGAAGCCGCTGCTCCTCGTAGTAACGCAAGGCCCGCACGCTGACCCCCGACCGCCTGGCAAGCTGTCCGATGCGCATGACGCAGGCCACTCCCTTCCCGCTCGTACGTCACGTTGACGTCAGCTTCAGGTTAGCCATATCGGCCCAGGGGCGAGCCTCGGGGCTGATCCACCGCTTGGTCGCGGGTCCGAGGGCGTTCACGGGATTCACGTACGCACCTCAGTCCTCGTGTCGTGTCGGACCGCCGAGGCCGCCCGAGGCGGGGCTCATGGTTTTCGGCCGTCACGGGTGGCGTGATCCCTCGCAGTGGCACAGGCCCCCGCGCTCACCGCCGCCTGCTCGGGAACCTCCCCCATCCGCGCCGGGCCGCAGCAGCGACTTGCACCTCACGTCAACGTCAGGTTCTAGAGTGACGAGCGTCGGACGAACACGCCGTTCCGGCCCGTCTCGAAGTAAGGCAGACCACTATGCGCGCAGCCCGGTTCCACGAATACGGCAAAGCGGAGACCCTGGTGATCGAACAAGCGCCCGACCCCCACCCGGGACCCGGTGAGATCCGTATCCGCGTCGCGGCGGCCGGCGTCAACCCCATCGACTGGAAGCTACGCGCCGGTGCCCTGCACCAGCTCATTCCTCTGGAGCTTCCCGCCATCCCCGGGCGCGACGGCGCCGGCGTGGTCGACGAGATCGGCGACGGGGTGCACGGGGTGAGCATCGGCGACCGCGTCTTCGGACTGGGCGGGGTCACCGGGGCGACCGCGGAACTGCTCATCCTCTCCGCCTGGGCGCACACCCCCGCCACATGGAGCGACGAGCAGGCAGCCGGCGCCGGACTCGCGTCCGTGACCGCGATGGGTGGACTGAACGCGCTCGGGTCCCTCGCGGGGCGCACCCTTCTCGTCGAGGGCGCGGCCGGAGGCGTGGGCAGCGCGGCGGTCGAGATCGCGGTAGCACAAGGTGCCACCGTGATCGGGACAGCCAGCGAACGCAACCACGGGTTCCTCACCGCACTCGGCGCCGTTCCCACCACCTACGGCCCCGGCCTCGCGCAGCGCCTCGCCACCCTCGCACCGCGCGGCGTCGACATCGTGCTCGACACCGCCGCCTCCGGATCCCTGGACGACCTCGTCTCGATCACAGGTGACCCGAAGCGCGTGGCGACGGTCGCCGACCATGCGGGCGGACAGCGCCTGGGCACGCATGTGGTCAATGCGGAGAACGATTCCGCTCTTCTGTCCGCAGCGGCGGAACTCGGCGCGCAAGGCCGCTACACACCCCGAATCGAACAGACCTACCCCCTGGAGCGGATCTCCGACGCCCACGCGCACGCCGAGCGCGGACGCACCCGAGGAAAGATCGTGGTCTGCGTCTGAACAAGCCCGCGCCCCAGGCCCTCACTTCTGCCGCGGGCCGTGGGACTTCTCGGCTGCGGGCGGGGAACCTCTTTCCCCGCCCGCACGGCCGGCTGCTGCTCTCGGCTGTCCATACGGATCCGGCCATATCCCAGCGCGGATGCAGAACTTCCGTGGAACCGAGGTCAGCGCAGCCGACGCACCACTAGATTTTTCTGATCGGCCCGGCGGTGCAGCACGTGCCGGTCGCTCAGAGGAGGTCGGATGCTTTCGGGGGCCGAGGGCGCGCTGTACGGTGCCGGCGGCGGGCTGGTGGTCGAGGCCGTCGTGACCTTCGGGCGGCTGCACGCGTGGCAGCAGGCGCGGCACGCGTCGCGGGTGGCCGGCGATGCGCTTCCGAAGCTCGGCGCGTACATCGATCCGCCTGCTGATTCACTCGCGGCGCTGTTCCGGGTGGTGCTGGGCTGCGCCGCAGGCTGGTTGCTCCACGGTGAGTTGGGCGGGATGCTCGCGGCGGTTGCTGTGGGGGCTTCCGCGCCTGCGGTGCTGGCGCAGATGGGCAGTGCCACGACGGTCGCCGAGGCGCTGCAGTGGGGTCCCACGCCCGGTACGGCTGCGGAAGCCGCGGGGCCAGTGGTGCCCAACCCGGCGGCCCCGCCCTCTGGTTCGGCTGCCCCGGGTGCACCGGGGGCAGCCGCAGCTCCAGCCGCTCCTTCCGGCCAGGCGTCCCCCTCTCCTGCATCCGGGGAGGCCATCCCGTGACGCGCGGATCGGTCGTACGGCGCTCCTGGTCGTCCTTCTCCTCGGGCCGTCGTGCTGCTCCCCCGGCCGCGAGGGAGCGTGGCCGCGCCGGATACGCGCTGTGGCAGCGGGCCTGGGCGTCGTTCGCCGGAATCGATCTGCCCCCACGCCTCGGACATGCGCCTGGCACGGCTACCGGCTCCACGCCCGAGCCGCGCCCACAGGTGCTCCCTGCCTCCGGGGGCTGGTTCGTCCTGCCCTCGCTTCCTTCGGCCGGCGCGCTGACCGCTTCCGGAAGCGACACGGCGGTCCTGGAGGTGTCCTCCCCCGACCGCCGAGCAGTGTTCGTCCTGCGCCGCGTGGACGAGCGAACCGCAGAGTACGGTCTTGAGCTCGTCCTGCGAGATGTCGCCGACCAGCCGGAGCTGGCCACGGTCAGGTATACCCGGCCGGATGGTGAACAGCGCACTCTTCTCATCCCGGTGGCCCCTTCCCCGGTGGGCCCCACAGCCTCCTTCGTCCGCCTCGAAGGCTTCGCAGCCGGTTCGGCCTGGCAGGCCGCCGGCCCGGCAGCGGTTCCCGAGAACCCCGACTGGCCCTCGGCAACGCTGGCCGACTCCGTCCGTGCCGCGTACAACGAGGCGACCCGTGAGGCTTGGCGTCAGGTCGGCGAACGTACCGGCCGGGCGATACGCGAGACCATCGACGGGGCGCTGTGACAGAGACGGCGAGCACGCACCGCACGGCTCTGGACTCCGTCCTCCGTGAGTCCACCCCGCAGGGGGCGGTCCACGAGCTGCTGGGTGAGCGGCGGTTGTGGTGGGAGTCCTGCAGTGAGGCCGCCCGTGCCGACCCCGCCTGGCTGGCCGAGGGACCCGCTGAGGCTCTGGCGGACTGGATCGACGCCAATGCCCCGGACCGCGAGCCCCTCGCCCTCACGCCCGCCCGGCACGCATTCGTTCTGGCCCGTGCCCTGGCCTCGCCGACCGGCCATGACGAGGCGCTGGTCTCCGTACGCACCATGTGGGCCGGCTCCGGCCTGGTGTCGGTGAACGCCGCGCCCGGCCCCGTGCAACCGTCCGGCCGTGGCCTGGACGCCGTGCCGGAAGCAGCTGCCGCTCGCCTCGAGGCCGTACTGGAGCGCATCCCGCACCTGCCCGGGGAGACGGCCCCCGCGCCCGACAGCATGCTGGTGGCCACGGTCCTGCTGATGGCGGGCTGCCGGACGGGGCGACGGGTCCAGCTCCCGGTGGTGTTCGGCGGGACGGAGCGTTCCGGCGAGGAGGGTGCCACTGGCGTGCTGGAGCTCTGCGAGTTCCCCGCCGGGCCCCCGGGTCTCTACCCCGATCCGCGGTACATGACCGGACTGCGAAGCTCGGACGGGCAGTTCGCGTCCGCGTTGGGGCGGGCGTGGGCGGTGGCCGGCCGCGGTCCGGGGGCGCGATGTGTGCTGTGGCGGCTGGTGTTCGCCGACCGGTCCCCCACCCGTATCGAAGGGCCTTCGCTGGGTGTCGCGTTCGCTTTGGGCCTGCGGGAACTTCTGCGTTATCCGCAGCGGCGTCGGCCCAGCGCCGCGTGGCTGCGCGGCGTGTTCCACGGGCTGCGTCCTCGTACGGCGGTGACCGGGGCTCTGGGCCACGGTGAGCGTCTGGACAGCGTCAGCGGCATGCAGGGCAAGCTGCTGGCGGCCCACCGTAAAGGGCTGCGCTTGGTGGCGCCCGCGGCGAACCGGCCCGACGTGGCACACGCGCCCGAGCCGGCGGACGTGTTGTTCGCCGAGACGCTCCGCCAGGCCGACCGTTACGCCCGCCGGTTCCGTACCGGCCGTCTGGTCACCGTGGTGGCGATGGTCCTGGCGGTGGTGGCGTCCGGGGTGGTGGTCCAGTACCGGGAGGCCACGGCACGGGAGCGCATGGCACAGGCGCACAGGCTGGCGGAGGTCTCGGCGGATCTGCTGTCCACGGATGTCACGCTGGCTGGGCTGTTCGCCGAGCAGGCGTACCGGCAGCATGCCGATCCGCAGACCCGGAAGGCGCTGTTCCGGGCAGTGACCGAGAGCCCGCATCTGGCCGGCTCGGTCCGGGCCGCCGGTACGGTCTCGGTGGTGGCGGCTTCGCAGAGCGGGGAGCGGGCGCTCACCGGGACCCGCAGCGGTGATGTGGAGGTGTGGGGCCTGAAGGGCGGCAGGTTCACCGGACATCACCAGAGCGTCGGCCGCCTGCCCGGCTCGGTGGAGACGGTGGCTTCCGATGCCGACGGCCGCGTCGTGGCTGCCTCCGACGACCGTACGGTCAGTGTCTGGAACGCCGGGCAGCACGGTGCCGCACCCCGTCTGCCCGAGGGGCAGGCACCTGCGGCTGTCGCGGTCTCACCGTCGGGCCGTTTCATCGCGGTCGCCACCGAGTCGCCGAGGTTCGACGTCCCCGGCGCTCTCTCGGTGCTGGACCGGGACTCCGGCCGCACCGAACAGCTGAAGCTCGCTGACCTGTCCTTGGGTCCCAGCGCCCTCGCCTTCGACGGAGACGAGGAGTTGGTGGTCGCCGAGTTCGGATACGGCGGTTGGAACCGTGTCTCCGTGCCGCGGCTCAAGCCCACAGCCGGCAGCACCATCGGCTTCGGCGTACACAACTCGGCCTCCGCGCTCGCCCCTGACGGCGGCTATCTCACCTACAGCAACAAGGGCTCCCCGCTGCCGGTCTGGCCTTCCCAGGGCAAGCCGGAGGTCGACAAGCCGGAACGGGTCGCGGACACCGAGCCGGGACTGCCCTCGGCGCTCGCGGTCAGCCGGGGCGGTACGCATGTGGCGTTGGCGATCGGCTCCACGCTGCGGGTGAGCCGGACGCACAAGCCGGCCGGGAAGGGCTCCGGGCCGCTGACGCTGTCGGGTGCCGGATCGGTGCCGGCGAATGCGGTCACCTTTCTCGGCTCGGGCGGCGACCGGCTCTTGTCGGCTTCCTCGGATCTGCTGAGCCTGTGGGACCTGAGGCAGCACACCCGGATCGCCTGGGAGGACAAGATCGACGTCCCCGGCTGCGGTCTGAGCTGTGTGGCGCCGCAGGTGGTGGTGGCTCCGGACGGGCAGGACGCGGCGGTCGTCGACGGTTCGGGCAACAAGCTGGCGCTGGCGCGGCTCGGCCCGCCAGGAACCGAGCAGCGGGGCTACGAGGGCACGATGCGGATCCCCGGGTTCTCGACGCTGCTGTGGCGGCCGGACAGCAGGCGGCTGATCGTGCTGGCGCCGGACGGCAGCGCCCAGAGCCTCGAGCGGGGCAAGACGTGGAGGCCGGCCGGCTCCTGGCCGGCGGTACCGAATCCGCTGGGACTGTCCGATCCGCCGGCCGTGGCGCGGTACCTGCCCGACGGCCGGACGGTAGCCGAGGTGCACATGTCCGGTGCCGTCTGGTTCCGGGACGCGGCGTCGGGGAAGCCGCTACGGAAAGTGAAGGGGCCGCGGTCGATGTCGCCGACTGCCGACGGCTACCGGCAGCCGTCGTTCACCCAGGTGGCACTGGACGAACGAGGCGCGTACGCGGCGATTCTGGAACGGGAACCGGATACCACTTCCTCCGGTGCGCCTCTCCTGCACGTGATCAGCACGGATTCCGGCCGTATCCGCACTACCCCGGCGGTCGATACCCGTGGCATCGCCTACAGCGGCGACCACCTGTTGATCCAGCAGGGCAACGGTGCCATCAAGGTGCTGTCCGCCTCCGGTGCCCGACAGCTGGACACGGCGGAGGGCGTGGACGACCCTGCGGTGGGACCGGTGACCGACGGCAGGCTGTTGGCAGGGACCACCGTCGAGGACCAGGCCGTCCGCCTGCTCGACCTCGCGTCGCAGACCGGCCTCGGCACCCTCCCTCTGCCCGAGCACAACTTCGAGAACTCCACCGGGCTCGCCCTCACCCCGGACGGCACGGGGCTCGTCACCGCAACCGAGGCCGATTACTCCGAGACCGACTCCCCCTCACCGGACGGCCCAACAACCGACGAACTCGGAACGCTCATCCAATGGAGGCTCGATCCGCGTGACTGGATCAGCGCGGTCTGCTCCACTGCCGGCCGTGAACTACGGCCCCGCGACTGGGAGCAGCACATGGATTCGCCGGCGCCGTCGTCGCTGCGCTGTGGGAAGTAGGGCGGCTGCCGCTGTGCTGGCGGCGGTGCTCGTGGTGACCGGTTGCTCCTCCGGCTCGGGCAGCCGTACGGACGCTCGCTCCAGCCCCTCTGCCTCCTCCGCGCCTGCGGTGATCCCTCTGCCGCCCAAGGCGCGGCCTGCGGGCATGGTGCAGAGCCGGGACGGGACGCTCTGGGTCGCCGAGCCCTCGCTGGCGGCGATTGCTCAGATCGCGCTGTCCGGGAAGGTCACCCAGCATCCGCTGCCGCGAGGAAACGGCTTTCCGCCCAGCCCCTCGGATCTGGTCCCCTCTCCTGACTGTGGGATCTGGTACGCCGCCGGTGACCAGCTGGGCCACCTCAGCCGGTCGGGGAAGTTCACCTGGTGGGGAGACGGGGCCGATGTGGGTAACGGTCCTGGGGCAGGACCTGATGTGCCCGGCTTTCCTGACGCGCTCGCCCTCGGGCCGGACGACACGGTCTGGTACGAGCACTCCGCCGCGGGCGACAAGGTCTTCAGCCGTGTCGACCTGGAGCAGGGGCCGACGCGGATCGTCCGGCTGGACACCCAGTTCAGCGTCGTCGCCATGACCGAGGGGCCGGACGGCGCGGTGTGGTTCACCCAGCGCGACGAGTACGACGCGAAGCAGCGCGAAGGCATCGGCCGCCTCACCCCCGACGGAACGTACCGCAAGTGGCCGCTGCCTGCGGATGCGTCCCCCGGTGACCTCGTCACCGGCCCGGACCGGGCCCTGTGGTTCACCGACTACGGCAGCATCAGCCGATTCGGCACGGACGGCGATCTCACCCGCTATCCGGTCCGCAATGCCACCTACCTGAGCCACCTCGCGGTAGGTACGGACAAGTGCCTCTGGTTCACCGCCGACCACCGCATCGGCCGCCTCACCCCCCAGGGCAACATGACCCTGTGGGCGGTCCCGGGCGCCCAGGACCTGGGTGCTCTGGTGGCTGTGGAGGACGGCTCGTTCTGGCTGGCAGACCGTAAGGCCGACGTGCTCCGCCGCTTCACACCGCCGCAGTGAACAGACGGGAGCGGGGGGTGAAGGTCCGGACCGGTCGCCTGCGGATCGGCGTGCTGTTGGGGGCCAACGATCCTGCTTGTCGCCGCCACAGCCGCTCGACTCGGCCCGAGCGGGCGCTACTTCGCCCGGCTGCGCGTCGGCGGGACAAGGTGCGATGATCCGTTCGTGGTGACAGATGCCGAGTGGACGCGGATTCGGAGTGACCTGCGCTTCGGGCAGGTCTTCAAGGGCACCGTGGTGAAGGTTCCCAGGCCCGGTGCGATCGGCATCTTCGTGGACATCGGCCTGGACGTCGGAGGATTTGTCGACGTTCTGCTCCTGCCGAGCGAGGGCGAGGACTGGCCGGCGGAGGGCACGGTTGTCGATTTCGAGATCTGGTGGGCGGACAGCCGCCGGCAGATCCGGCTGAAGCCGTCCGACTCCCGGTATCTGCGGAGCGACTTCACAGACTTCGTCACACGCTTCCGTCCCGGTTGGCCTGCCGATGTCGGCCGGCCCGTTCGCGACCCGGGGCCTGTCTCCCCCGACGGGTCGCGGGCCCTGCTCCGCCCCCATGGATCGCCGGCCGGCTTCCCTGAGGCCGAGGACGTGGCCGGCGCTCCCAGCGGAACCTAGCCGGCCGCCGCTTCAGGGCGGGGCTGGGTGCCGGCAAGGCGGTAGGAGTCGGTGCGGGTCTCTGCGTTCGCGTCACGTGGGCAGGGGGCGCCGGTGTGCAGGTTGGACGAGGCACCGTCGATCACGGAGTCGAGCCGGTCCCGGGTATGCGTGAGATCCGCGATGCGCCGGTCGAGCTGGTTGCGCTCCACGGCCAGGCGCTGGAGGAGCTCAGGGGTGGCCCTGCCCTCGATGACGCAGGGCGTCAGCTCGGCGATGGCTTTGCTGCTCAGGCCGGCGGCGTACAGCTGGCGGATGAGGTGGATGCGCTCGACGGCGGTCTCCGCGTAGTGGCGCTGGCCGCTGCCGCTGCGCTCGGCGGTGAGCAGGTTCTGTTCCTCGTAGTACCGCAGGGCCCGGGTGGTGACGCCCGTGCGGCGGGCGAGTTCCCCGATCCGCATTCCCGATCCCTTCCGCGTGTTCTGCATCGGACGTACTTGCCCTTCACGTCGACGTCAAGTTTTACGGTAGCTCATGTGCCCAAGGGCGGGCGAATGAGCCAGTTGATCCCATATCGGGATGAGTCGAACGACGAACGGAGTCTCCATGAGCCGGGGCACTGCCCCGGCGCGCGGGGTGACCGGCGTCGAGGAGCACGCCCCGCACGACAAGTAGGGCCGGGACGCGCTCGACCACTTCGATGCGGACCGGGTCCCTCCGCCTCCCCCGACCCGTTACTCCCCGAAAGGCAGACACAGGCATGACCATGCACCACACCACCGGCCTCACCGGCCCCGCTCCCCGCGCGACCGTATCCGTCAAGCCGCTCGTGCTGAGCGCTCCGCAGCGCGGCGAGGACCAGCACGTCCGCATCACCGCCCCCACCACCGGCACGAGCCTGCCCGTCGTGCTCTTCGCCCATGGCTTCGGCTCGGACCTGGACGGCTACGCCCCGCTGGTCGATCACTGGGCGTCCGGCGGCTTTGTCGTCATCCAGACCACGCACCTGGACTCCAAGCGGCTCGGCCTGCCGGCCGATGATCCTCGCCGGCCCGAGATGTGGCGCTACCGCGTGCAGGACATGCGGCGGATCCTCGACGAGCTCACCACCTTGGAGGCGAGTGTGCCGGGCCTGGAAGGCCGCATCGACCACAGCCGCGTCGTCGCGGCCGGGCACTCCTTCGGCGGGCAGACCGCCGGCATCCTGGTGGGCCTGCGCGTCACGGACCCGCGGACCGGCGCCGCCGAGGACCTGTCCGATTCCCGGGTGATGGCCAGCATCCAGCTGGCCACCGCAGGCAAGGGCGGCGACGAACTGACCCCCTTCGCCCACGACAACCTTCCCTGGCTGCGCGATCAGGACTTCTCGCACATCACCGCCCCCGGGCTCGTCGTCGCCGGAGACAAGGACGACCTCCCGCTCTCCACCAGGGGCCCGGCCTGGACGGCCGACCCCTACACCCTCAGCCGCGGCAACAAGAGCCTCCTGACCGTCCGCGGCGGCGAGCACTTCCTCGGCGGCATCTCCGGCCACCAGGTAACGGAGACCACCGACGAGAACCCCGACCGTGTCGCTCTCGTCCAGCAGGTGACCCTCGCGTACCTGCGCCACGTCACCGGAACCGACCTCACCGACTGGAAGAACGCCCAAGCGGTCCTCACGGACGGCCACCCGCTGGGACGCCTCGAATCCAAGTGACCCCGGCGCCCGCAGCCACGTGTCCTTCTTGCTGCCCGTGGGCACCGTGCCTGCCACCGCGTGGGCGGGACCGGTCCCCTCCGTCCGGCTGCCACCACGTCGCTGCTGTAGAGGATGCAGAGATGGGCCGCGCGGGGCCCGAACCCGCGCGGCCCTCCAGGGGGGAGCAACCGCGACCTCATCGTGAGGGCGGAGTGGCCGTCACCGCTGTGCGGTGGGACGGACCACGATCTCGTTCACGTCGACCTTGTCCGGCTGGGCGATGGCGTAGGTGATGGCGTCCGCGATCGCTGCGGGGTCCAGCGCCATGGCGTCACGGCTGGCGAGCAGTGCGGCCCGGGCCTCGGGGTCGGCGACGGAGTTGACGAAGTCGGTGTGCACGAATCCCGGGGAGACGACCGTGACGCGCAGGTCTCCGACCTCCTGCCGCAGTCCTTCGCAGACCGCGCGCACGGCTGTCTTCGTAGCGGAGTACACCGCCTGGCCGGGAACCGTGCGGTACGCCGCGGTCGACGACACCGTGACCAGGTGCCCGGCCTCCTGCCGACGGAAGACAGGAAGCGCGGCAGCGACGCCATACAGGACGCCGCGCAGGTTGACGTCGATCATGTCGTCCCACTCCTCGACCCGCAGCTCCTCCAGCAAGGAGACCGGCCCGATCCCGGCGTTGTTGACCAGGACGTCAAGGCGTCCGAATTCGCCGACCGCCGTGTCGACGAGCCGGACCAGGTCTTCGCGTCGGCGTACATCGGTCGGTACGCCGACGGCTCGGCCACCGTTCTGCCGTATCGCTGCTGCCAGTTGCTCCAGGCTCTCGCTGCGCCGGGCGCCCAGGACGACCGTCGCACCGCGGTCCGCGAGGGCGAGCGCGGTCGCCCTGCCTATGCCGCTGCTGGCGCCGGTGATGGCGATCACCTTGCCGCGGGCCTGTGTCTTGTCGGTGTCTGTCATCTTCTCCATCTCCCTCATCGTTCCGGTATTCCTCGGTCCCCCGTCTCCGGGCCGCGGCCGTTCCTGCGGAGGTTGGGGCCTCCGCGCGGACGCGTCACACCTGGGCCATGCCGCCGTCGACGAACAGTTCGACGCCGTGTACGAAGCCGGCGTCGTCGCTCGCGAGGAACGCGGCGACCGTGGCGATCTCCCGTGGGGCGGAGATACGGCCGATCGGACTGCCGGCGCCCATGGCTTCCAGCTGCGCTGCGACGCCGTCGGCCCCGAATGCTTGGGCCAGGGCCTCCCGCAGGGACTCGGTGTCGACCGCGCCGGGGCTGAGTACGTTCATCCGGATCCCGGACCCCTTGGTGTCCTGGATCCAGGAGCGCAGGAAGTTCCGGATGGCGGCCTTCGCTCCGCCGTACAGGCCCATTCCGTAGGGCGGGTGGATCGATGCGGTCGACCCGATGATCGTGATGCTGCTGCCGGAGCGCATCAGGGGCAGTGCCTTCTGCACGGTGTACAGGACGCCCCTGACGTTCACCGAGAAGGTCCGCTCGAACTCCTCGTCCGTGATGGCTCCCAGAACGGAGTGGTGGCCGGAGGCCGCGTTGGCGAATACGGCGTCGAGGTGGCCGTGGTGCTCGGCCACGTGGCTGTACAGCGCGTCCATGTCCGCGGCACTGGCCACGTCGGCGCGGACGCCCGAGGCCCGCGGGCCGAGCTTGGCGGTAGCGGCGTCGACACGCTCCTGATCACGCCCCGTGATGACCACCTGCTGGCCGCGGGAGATCAGCTCCTCGGCGATGGCGTAGCCGATGCCGGACGTGGCACCGGTGATGAGTGCGATCTTGCTCATGGTCTTTCCTTGTCTGTTGCCGGCCGTGGGTGACCGAAGTGAGGCTCTGGCAGAGCCAGGCCGATTCGTGAGCGGCAGGAGCGGCAACTCGATCTCTCGGCGCTCACACGCTCCTGAGGATCTGCTGCCGAGGTGCCGTCGGCGCCCGGATGAGTGGTGGAGCCCCGGGCCTGGTCTTCAGTCTGCGGTAGATTTAGCCTGGTATACAGAGCCCGTTTATTCTAGAACTGAGGGTGGTACCCACCATGCAGCAGGAAGAAGATCAGCGTCGTGAGCTGGGGGCCTTCCTTCGCAGCCGCAGAGGCCGGATCACGCCGGAGCAGGTGGGGCTCCCCTACACCGGCCGACGCCGTACCCCGGGGCTGCGCCGGGAGGAACTCGCGCTGCTCGCGGGCATCAGCGCCACCTGGTACACGTACCTCGAGCAGGGCCGGGACATCCGCGCCTCCGACCAGGTGCTCGGCGCCATCGCTTCGACGTTGCGGCTCGACCGTCATGAGCGGGAACACCTCTTCCGGCTCGCGGGTCACGCACCTGCGGTCCTCGCCGAGGAGGCCGAGCCGCTCGCCCCTGAGGTGGCGGCCGTCCCGCACCTGCTCCAGCCGCAGCCCGCGTACATCATCGACGGTACCTACGACGTGCTCAGCTTCAACCGGGCAGCCGGCGAGCTGTTTCCGAACCTCACCGCAGCTGCGGACCGGCCCGCGAACTTCGCCCGCTGGACGTTCCTGGAACCCGTGGCGCGGGATGTCGTCGTCGACTGGGAGACGGAGGCGCGCGGCCTGGTCGCCCGACTGCGGATGCTGGCCGGGAGGCATCCGGGCAACAGCCGGTACACGCGGCTGATCGACGAACTGAAGGCGGGCAGCACGCACATGCGCGACTGGTGGCCGGAGTACGACGTGCAGGTCCAGCACGGCGGGCGCAAACGGCTGTGCCCTCCGGGCCGGGAAGCGGCCGACTTCGTCTACACCGCATTCCACCTGGCCGAACAGCCGGAGCTGACGTTGGTCATCTACAGCGAGGAGAGCCGGTCCGTGGTCGGCTGAAGGTTGTCCCGCGCACACGGTGTCCTTACGGAACCGCTCGCGGGGCCGGAGCGCGAGCGGCGTCCCCATCACCAGCCGCCCGCCGATGGCCAGGCCACATGTCGTCGTACGCCGCGTCGAAGAACTGCGCCTGCGACACGCGCAGCACGGGCCCGTCGGATGTACCGCCCCTGGCTGCCTCTGTGAGGCGGGCTGACTTCAGGACGGCGTTCTTCAGCTCCGCCCGGTGCGCGGCCGACTCCTGTACTTCGAGCTGCCGAGTGCTTGTCCGTGACAGGAGGTACTGGCCGAACAGCGATCCGCCCGCGCCGAGCGCAACAATCGATCATGATTCGGTGGTCGGCGTCTGCACGGCGGCCGATCCCGACTTCCGTGCCGCCGTCGGGACCGGTAGGAGAACTTCGTGGACCGGGCGTGCTCCCGGATAGTCATCGTGGAGACCCACGAAAGGCTTTCCCGGTAAGGCTGTTGAGGCCGGTCGTGCTCCATGCCTGGCCCTGGTGGACCATGTGCCGAGCCGTCTCAGGTCAGGACCATCCAGCGTCGGCCGTCCAGGAGTTCTCGCGCCGCGTCGAGGTGGCCGGCGTGGCAGGCGGTCTCAGTGATGACATGCAGCAGGACGTCTCGAAGGGTGTGCAGGTGCGGCTCGCCGAAGAGGTGGTGGGGCCACCACGCCAGGGGAGCATCCGCTGCGGTGGCACTGATGACGGTATCCGCGAGGCCGGCCTCCGTGCGGTACCGGTCGAGGATCTCGGCAGCCTGCACCTCTGGGTCCACCTGCCACGCGTCGCTTTCGGCGGCCGAGGACTCGATGACGTCCTGGTCGCCGGCTACCACCGCCCGGAACCAGAACCGCTCGACGTCGAGGGCGAGATGCTGGACGAGGCCGAGGCAGTTCCATCCTGATGGCAGCACGGGCCGGCACAGGGCATCCGTGTCGAGGCCGTCGAGGATGCCGAGTACGTGGCGGCGTTGTCCGTGCAGGAACGACAGGAGCGACCGGATCTCGGGGTCCGGCGCGCCGGTCACTTGGCGATCTCCCAGATGTGGCCGCCGGGATCACGGAAGCTGGCGGTTCGTATGCCCCAGGGCCGGTCCATGGGGCCGTTGAGCAGGGTGACTCCGCGTGCGGCCAGTTCCTTGCACATCGCGTCCACGTCGTCCACCGGCAGGGTGAGCTGGAGACGGGAGCCGGCGTCGGCCTCGGCCACGCGGGCGGGTTCGATGACCGCGGTCGCTGCGGTGGTCCTCAACAGGTTGATGAGGGTGTTGCCGAATTCGAAGACAGCTGAGTTGTCGTCCTCGAAGGCCACCGGCAGTCCGAAGACCTCTCGGTAGAACCGCTTCGTGGCGTCCAGATCGTCGACGAAGAGGGTGATCGCGCTGATGCCTGTGGGCCGTGAGGAAGTGTTCACCGTGTCTGTCACAGCTACAAAGGATCTACGAGCGGGAGAGCCACGTACAGAGGTCGGATCGAGCGATGTGTTCGGGCGGTCTGTTCGAGCTACGCGGGACGTGTCCTGGAGGGGTTCGGCACCAGGCGGCTACGGCGCCGCGTCCGCCGGCCCGGAACCGTGCCGGCTGCTCGGCATGGTTCGCCGGGTACCGAAGCGTTCGGCTCCTAGCGTGGTGGCATGACCAGTCTCCACGCACTCCATCACACCGGGTCACCGCTCCTGCTGCCCAACGCCTGGGACCATGCGTCGGCGGCGGCCCTGGCCGCGCAGGGGTTTCCTGCCATCGGCACCAGCAGTCTCGCCGTGGCCGCGGGCGCCGGGCTGCCCGACGGCATGGCGGTGACGCAGGACGAAACCCTCCGGCTGACGCGGCAGTTGGGCAACCGGGGGTTCCTGCTCTCCGTCGATGCCGAGAACGGCTTCAGCGACGACCCGGCGCAGGTCGCCGCATTCGCCGCTCGGCTGGCCGCCGCCGGTGCGGCGGGCATCAACCTGGAGGACGGCAGAGGCGACGGGACGCTCACCCCCGCAGCGGTTCACGCGGCGAAGATCGCGGCGGTCAAGGACGCCGTACCGGATCTCTTCGTCAACGCCCGCACGGACACCCACTGGCTGCGCACCCAGCAGGACGAGACCGAGGCCCGGCTCGACGCCTACATCCGGGCGGGCGCTGACGGTGTGTTCGTCCCCGGGCTGTCCGACCCCGCCCGCATCACCGCCCTGGTGAGGTTCGTGGACGTGCCGCTGAACATCCTGTACTCGCCCTCCGGCCCCGGCGTCGCGGAACTCGGTGCGCTGGGCGTGCGGCGGGTGAGTCTGGGCTCTCTGCTCTACCGGGTCGCGCTCGGCGCGGCGCTGGATACGGCGATCGGCATCCGTTCCGGCCGGCCGGTCACCGGCAGCGTGCCTGCCTACGGCGACGTACAGGGTCTCAGCGGCGAGGGACACCGGCGCTGACCACGGTGCGCACATCGCGTGTGTGGCCCCGCCGGTCGCAGGGCCGGACCTGGCAGCGTCAGCCGGAGCGTTCCCCGATTGCCGAGAGGAGTTGAGGGTCGTAGCAGTCGCACGCCAGGACGGTGGCGGCTCGGGTCTTCTGCGCCGGCACCTCGATCAGTGCGGTCAGGCTGCTCGTCTGGTCCACGCTGCGCCACTGCCTGCCGCCTCCACCGAGGAGCAGATCGGTGTCCGACCCCTTGTCGTACCGGACGGTGCCGGTGGGCGGGGCGCCTGTGGTGCGGTGTTCCTGTACGAGGGTGCAGGCGACCAGGGAGCTGCCGGTCGAGAGGCGGAAGACGGGGAGGCCGGCGCCTGTCACCCGGTAGGAGAAGGTGTGCCCGAGGCCGCTGTCCGCCCAGTCGTTGTAGAAGCGGACGAGGTCGCTGGTGAACCCGCCTTCCGCGAAGCGGTCGTCGGTGGGGCTGCCGAGCGGGGAGGTGAAGCTGAGGTAGTCGGCGTAGCTGTCGCAGACCTCGCGGTCGGCTTGCGGGGTGTCCGACAGCTGGGCCGTTCCGGAAGCAGTGCGGCGGATGTCCGGGAGCACCTTCGGCTGCACGCGTACGGCGGTGTCGTCCTTCTTGGACGGTGCCGGGGAAGGTGTCGGAGATGCGCTCGCCGACGTCTTGGCGGGTTCTGTCACCGCCCATCCTGCGGCGTCCGCTTTCCAGGCGCCCCCTTTCTCCGCCTGGGTGAAGTAGAGGAGTGAGGAGGAGCGGTCCTTCTCGCTTCCCTTCCACTTGCTCAGTACGGCGAAGGAGCGGGGGTACGGGGCGCCCGCTTCCTCGGCGGGCATCAGGAAGCGGGGCCGGGTGAGGTGGGCAACTTCGTCCTCGGTCCCGGCCTTGCGGTGGATCTCGTACCCGGCGAGTGATTCCTTCAGCAGGACGCCCGTCTGGATCTTGCTCGCGGCTACGTCGTCGAGGGCGGCGTCCGCCGCGGCGTTCTCGCGGTCGTAGCGCGCGAAGACCTGTTTCGCGTCGTCCGTCGTGATGACGGGCTGCGGCCCGGACGACGCCCGGGGCGCCGCGCCGTCCGGGGGCGGGGTACTGCCGTCGGTGCAGCCCGTCAACAGGGCCAGTGCGATGACCAGACCGGTCGTGCCGAGCCGTGCGGTCGGGTGTTTCACAGCTTTCGACCTCCCCCGTGCTCCGTGATCTTGTCAGCGTAGATGACGTGATCACGGAATACGCCGCTTCACGGGGAACTGGCAGTGGAGCGCTCCGTGGTGCCCGGTGCGGGGATGACGGACCGTGCGGTGAGAGACGGCGTCACTGTGTCAGGTCGAGCACGAGCTTGCCCCGGGTGCGGTTGGTCTCGCCCAGCCGGTGTGCGTCGGCGGCCTGTTCGAGGGGGAAGGTGCGTTCGACCTCGACACGGAGTGTGCCGGAGTCGACCAGGCGGGCGATGGCCGCGAGGGCGGCGGCGTCCGGCTCGACCAGGAGGGGGCTGGTGCGCACGCTCTTCTGCCGGGCGGCGTCGGCGAGGGCGTCCGAGATACCGCTGGGGATGGAGACGACCAGGCCGCCCCGGCGGGTGACCGACACCGATCGCGCGTCGGTGCCGTCCGCGGCGCCGATCAGGTCGATGACGACGTCCACATCGCCCGTGGCTTCCTCGAACCGCCGGCGGGTGTAGTCGATCGTCTCGTCCGCGCCCAGTTCCTTGAGCCAGGTGTGCCGGGGCTCCCGGGCGGTCGCGATCACCTCGGCGCCGAGGTGCTTGGCGATCTGCACCGCCAGGTGTCCCACTCCCCCGGCCGCGGCGTGCACCAGGACCCGCTGTCCGGCGGTCACGTGCGCCGTGTCGACCAGTGCCTGCCAGGCGGTGAGTGCCGCGAGCGGCAGGGCGGTGGCCTCGACGTGGGAGAGCGAGTCGGGCTTACGGGCGAACTGGCGGGAGGGTGCCGTGACGAACTCGGCGTACGCTCCGGCCGGGCGCGGGAACCACGGCATGGCGTAGACCTCGTCGCCGGGTGCGAGTGTGGTGACCCCGAAGCCGACCTCCTCGACGACGCCTGAGACGTCCCAGCCGAGGATCAGCGGCAGTGTCTGGAGGCCGGCCATGCCGTGGCCCGCGCGGGTCTTCCAGTCCACCGGGTTGATCCCGGCGGCGTGGACGCGCACCAGGACCTCGGTCGGCAGTGGTTCGGGCCGTGCGATCCGGCCGGTGGTCAGGACGTCCGGTCCGCCGAACTCGTTGATGGTGACGGCGCGCATCGTCCGGTCGCTCATGTCGTCCTCGCTCATTTCCGCTTCGTACGTTCTTCGGCCCGGGCCCGCGGCCCGTGGCAGGTGTCAGCCTCGCCGATGCCCGGGCAGGCCGTGAGTGGCCGGGCGGCCACCTGTCGTACCATTCCGGCCATGCCTCATCGTGTCGCTGTTCTCGCCCTGGACGGGGTCATACCGATGGACCTCGGGATCGCGGCCCGGGTGTTCAACGAAGCCGTCGGCCCGACCGGCGCACGGCTCTATTCCGTGACGACCTGCTCGCTGGGCGGGCTGCCGGTCCGTACGAGCGAGGGTTTCCGGATCGTCGTGGACGAGGACGAGTCGCTGCTGGGGAGTGCGGACACGGTGGTGATCGCCACCCAGGAGCCCGGGGACCATCTGCTCACCACGGGAGAGCTGCCCGCCCGTCTCGCCGCCGCCTTCGGCCGGATCGGGCCGCGGACCCGCATCGTCAGCCTGTGCACCTCGGCGTTCCTGCTCGCGGCGGCCGGGCTGCTGGACGGGCTGCGGGCGACGACGCACTGGGCGCTCTGCGACCGGTTCACCCGGCTGTTCCCCGAGGTCGAGATCGATCCGGACGTCCTCTTCGTCGACAACGGGCGCATCCTGACGGCTGCCGGTGGGGCGGCCGGCCTCGACCTGTTCCTTCATCTGGTCCGCAGGGACCACGGCGCGACCGTGGCCGGAGCGGCAGCCCGGCGGTGTGTGGTGGCCCCGTGGCGGGAGGGCGGGCAGGCGCAGTTCATCGAGCACCCGGTGCCGGAGGACGCCGACCGTTCCACCTCGGCCACCCGGCAGTGGGCGCTGGACCGGCTGGACGAGCCGGTCACACTGCAGGACATGGCTCGCCACGCCCATATGAGTGAGCGCACGTTCACCCGGCGTTTCCGGGCCGAGGTGGGGACGAGCCCTCTCCGGTGGCTGGTGCAGAGCCGGCTGGCCCAGGCGCGCCGGCTGCTGGAGTCCAGCGACCTGACCGTGGCGCGGATCGCGGCCGTCTGCGGATTCGGGGACCCGGTCGTCCTGCGCAAGCACTTCCACACCCATCTCGGTCTGTCGCCGCTGGCCTACCGGCGCGCCCACTGCGCACCTGAGCCCGTCCGCTCGGGCTGACGCCTGTCGAGGCCCGTTCCGTACTCTGGGGGCATGCGTATGCGCCCCACTCTGAGCTGGACCCCCACGGAGGACCTGCCGCCGGCCACCATGGATCTGGAACCGGTCGCCGAGGCCCTGAGCGCCGGTGGTGTGCTGGTGCTGAGCGGGGCCGGCATCTCCACGGAGTCGGGCATTCCGGATTACCGGGGCGAGGGTGGCAGCCTCAGTCGGCACACCCCAATGACCTATCAGGACTTCACCGGCGGCGCACAGGCCCGGCGCCGTTACTGGGCGCGCAGCCATCTCGGCTGGCGTACCTTCGGCCGCGCCCGCCCCAATGCCGGGCATCGCGCGGTGGCCGCGTTCGGGCGGCACGGCCGGCTCTCGGGTGTGATCACCCAGAACGTCGACAGCCTGCACCGGACCGCCGGCAGCGAGGACGTCGTGGAACTCCACGGAAGCCTGGACCGGGTCGTCTGTCTCTCGTGCGGTGCCTTCAGTCCGCGCCGTGAGCTCGCCCGGCGGCTGGAGGAGGCCAATGCGGGGTTCAGTCCGGTGGCGGCCGGGATCAATCCGGACGGTGACGCCGACCTCACCGACGAGCAGGTCGGGGACTTCCACGTGGTGCCCTGCACGGTCTGCGGCGGGATCCTCAAACCGGACGTGGTGTTCTTCGGCGAATCCGTGCCTCCGCAGCGGGTCGAGCACTGCCGCGCCCTGGTCCGTGAGGCGTCCTCGCTGCTGGTCCTGGGCTCCTCGCTGACCGTGATGTCCGGCCTCCGGTTCGTGCGGCAGGCGGCCGAGGCCGGGAAGCCGGTGCTGATCGTCAACCAGGACCCGACGCGGGGCGACCGTCACGCCGTCACCCGTGTCGCGCTGCCGCTGGGAGCGGCTCTCACCGCCGTGGCGGGCCGGCTGGGCGTCCCCGTCGACGAGGGGGCCGCGGGGCCCGTGTGAGGGGGTGGCGGTCAGGGCGAGGGGCGAAATGACCGGCTTCGGGAGTGCGCTTACTTTACTGCGCCGAAACCTCTGAAATACCTCAGATTTGTTTTCGTGAGGCCGGGTGCACTGCCAGAATCACAGGGTTCCTGATCATGCGCCTTCGAGCCATCGCCGGGTGCCTCCCCCACGGGCCCGGCCGGGACCGGTCATTTCCCCCTCACAAAGGCGAACCCCCTCCATGAGTGACGGCAGCATCACAGCAGCCGGTCAGCTCGCCGACGCACCGGCGAGCTCCCCCCACGTGGACGCCGGCGACGCCGGTTACAGCAAGGACCTCAAGTCCCGCCACATCAACATGATCGCCATCGGCGGCGCCATCGGCACCGGGCTCTTCCTGGGCGCGGGCGGCCGTCTCGCCGATGCCGGGCCCTCGCTCGCCATCGCGTACGCCGTCTGCGGTGTCTTCGCGTTCTTCGTCGTACGGGCGCTGGGTGAGCTGATCCTCTACCGTCCGTCGTCCGGCGCCTTCGTCTCGTACGCCCGTGAGTTCATGGGCGAGAAGGGCGCCTTCGCGGCCGGCTGGCTGTACTTCCTCAACTGGTCGACCACGGCCGTCGCGGACATCACGGCGGCGGCGACGTACGCCCACTTCTGGAGCATGTTCAGCGATGTCCCGCAGTGGATCCTCGCGCTGATCGCCCTCGCGGTGGTGCTCACGGCCAATCTCATCTCGGTGAAGTACTTCGGCGAGATGGAGTTCTGGTTCGCGATCATCAAGGTGGCGGCCCTGGTCGCCTTCATGCTGATCGGGATCTTCCTCGTCGTCACCCGGCATCAGGTGGACGGCCACACCCCGGGCCTGTCCACCGTCTCGGACACCGGCGTGTTCCCCACCGGCGCCCTTCCGATGCTGCTCGTGATCCAGGGCGTCGTCTTCGCCTACGCCTCCGTCGAGCTGTGCGGCGTCGCCGCCGGTGAGACCGAGCACCCCGAGAAGATCATGCCGCGTGCGATCAACTCCATCATGTGGCGGGTCGGACTGTTCTACGTCGGCTCGGTGGTGCTGCTCGCGCTGCTGCTGCCCTACACCGCGTACTCCGGCGACCAGAGCCCGTTCGTTACCGTCATGGACAAGATCGGCGTACCGGGTGCGGCCGGCGTGATGAACCTGGTCGTGCTGACCGCCGCCCTGTCCAGCCTGAACTCCGGTCTGTACTCCACCGGCCGGATCCTGCGGTCCATGGCGCTGTCGGGTTCCGCGCCCCGCTTCACCGGCCTGATGAACAAGGGGCAGGTCCCCTACGGCGGGATTCTGCTGACCGCGGGCTTCGGGGTGCTGGGCGTCGGGCTGAACTACGTCGTGCCCGGCCAGGCGTTCGAGATCGTGCTGAACTTCGCGTCGATCGGGATCCTCGGCACCTGGGGCATGATCATGCTCTGCTCCCTGGTGTTCTGGCACCGCTCGCAGAGCGGCCGGGTCACCAGGCCCGCCTACCGGCTCCCCTGGGCGCCGTACACCCAGATCGTCACGCTGGCGTTCCTCGTGGGTGTGGCGTTCCTGATGTGGTGGGGCGGCGGTGTCGGACGGACGACCGTGACGCTCCTGCCGTTGATCGCCGCGGCTCTGGTCGGTGGCTGGTTCGTCGTACGCGGCCGGGTGCGCGAGATGGCGCGGGCCAAGCAGGACGCCTGACCGGCATCATCCGGATGCGCGCCGCGCGGCGTCGCGCGGCGCGCATCCGGTGGCTCGATCCTCGACCTCTATTCGCCCTCGTCGAGGACGGCGTCCCCGCCCTTGATGTGCCGGGCGGGGTTGTAGCCCTTCTCCATCAGGTCCACCGCCCAGGCCATCTCCTGGACGCCCTCCAGCTTGGCCATGCCCGGGGACAGTCCGAGGCGGAAGCCGCCCGGCTGCGGCTTCCCGGAGGCGCTGTAGGGCAGGAAGTCCAACGGTGAGGCTCCCCCGCTCGGGTAGACGACGCAGTCGGACAGCACCGCGAGCGGGTAGAGGCCCGTCATCCGGGCCATGTTGGCGAGCTTGCGGTGCATGTTGACCCGGGCCTTGCTGATGACGGCGGCGCGGATGTCGGGGCGCCAGGTCGGGCGCTCCAGGGCCGGCCACCGTTCACCGTCGCGGTAGTGCCTGCCCTGCGGTCCTTCGCGGAGTTTGCCGACTCCGCCCTTGACCGTCGCCTTGATCGCGGCGAGTACGGCGGCCAGCGCGGGGTCGTTCTGCTTGTGGTGCTCCATCGCCGTGACGAACTCGGTGTCGGTGAGGTCCTTGGTGACGCCGAGGTCGGCGAGCGTGTCGATGTAGGCGGTCTTCAGACGGTCGTGCCACGGGTCCAGGTAGGCGCCTGTCTCCCGGCGCAGGAACGCCTCGACCGGGGTGACGTTGTGGCCGAGCTCCTGGGCGTAGGCGACGGTGTGTGTCTGGTACCAGGCCGGGCCGTCGGGGCGTTCGCCGGTGGGGGTGAACGGTGAGGGCAGTCGCGGGTCCAGCTCGATGTGGGAGAGGTCGACGAACCAGGAGCCGGGGATCTTCGGGTTGAACCGCGGCTGGTGGAAGTGGTCGGGGGCGGACAGCCCGACCGTGAGCCGGGCCGCCGCCGCGAGGAACGCGGTGTTCAGGTCCAGGCCGACGGCGTAGGGCAGCAGGCACTCCTCGTCCGACAGCAGCGGGACGGCGCGGACCCACTGGTAGGCCTCCTCGTCGAGGAAGCCTCCCTTCCAGCCCTGGGCCACGGGGTGTTCGGGCCTGGCTTCCGGCGGGGCGGGGTCCATCGGTTCCGTACCGAGCGAGCCGGGATTGTGGCCGGCGACCCAGTTCCCGCTGTCCTTGTCCTGCACGGCCCGGGTGGGCGGGCGCAGGGCGGTCATCAGCTCCAGTCCGGATACGGCGGTGCTGCCGCGCGGGGTGATGACCCGTTGGGCGTAGATCCCCAGGACGCGGGCGATGTCGGCGGGGTCCATGTCCTCGACGCCCGGCCAGGAGCGCGCGTCGAGGGCGTCCCAGGAGAGGACGGCGAGCTGTACGCACTGGCGCTGTCCGGTCCTGGCGGGGCGGTAGATCCGTGCCCAGGGGCCGAACCCGCGCCGGGTCAGTTTCCACTTGGCCTTGGCGACCTGTTTGACGACGGGGTGGTCCTCGGGCAGGCGCAGGGAGCGGCGCTGCTCGAAGCCCTCCAGGCGTTCGGGGAGGCCGAGCTTCACGGCCGCGGCGGCGGTGAGCGCGATCAGGGGATCGGAGTCCTTGCCGTTGCGGTGCAGGCGCGGGGCGCCGAGGCCGGATTCGGCGAGGGTCCACTCCACCAGCTCCGGCACCGTGGCCGCCGGGCAGTCAAGGACGATGCCGTCGACGCCGTACGCGGAACCGTCGCCGTCCAGGACCGCGAGCGGGCCGTGCGGGAAACGCGGGTCGGCGGCGGGTTTGGCCGTACGGTCCGGGAGACGGCGCGCCGCCGTGACGGGGCGGGCGGGGCGCTCGGGCGCCGGGGTGGGGCGTGCGGTGGCAATCGGCGCGGGGGGTGCGGTGGCCGTGGGAGCGGGGTCCGGGGCCGGGGCGGCCGGGGCGGTGCGTGTGTCGGGGGCGGGCTGCGGCTGGGGTACGGCGGCCACGTAGGGGGGCGGCGTGGGGTGCCCCGCGCCGATGCCGTGGATGATGCCGGTGCCGGGACCCGAGCCGTGGGCGGGGAACTTCTCCGCCCAGCCGTTCAGCAGGCGCTGGTAGGCCTCCAGGCGCGGCGGCTTGGGCTCCGACCGGCCGTTCTCCCAGTTCTTGACCGTCTGCGTCGTCGACTTCAGGGCCTGTGCGAGTCGGGCCTGCGTGATGCCGGCGGCCTCTCGAAGCCGTGCACGCTCGGACGGGGGCGGGAGCTGAGGCCCCTCCTCCAGCAGAGCGTCCACCGACGCGAACAGTTCTTCCTCGGATGCCATGGCTGTCCACCTCCGCTCCGGACACTAACAGCCCGCACCCTCGGATTTAGCCCGCGCCTTTAACCCGTTCAGAGGTTTCGGAACGGGGGCCGTCACTCGGGCCCCCGCCACGCGTTGTCCTATGTCACCAGTCCCATGTCATCGAACCGCGACCGGCGAGCGGTGCCCCTCGGACCGCGCCGTGCCCCTCAGGAGGACAGAACAGTGACCACACACACGGGCCGGGTGGTCTCGGACCTCTCCGTCTCGGCCGACGGGTACTCGGCCGGGACGGGCCAGTCCGAGCAGCGTCCGTTCGGCGACGACGCGGGCGACGGCTGGGGGAACCGGCTGCACTCCTGGATGTTCGAGACCCCCGAGCTGCGGCAGGCCCAGCTCGACCAGCTGGCCTCGGTCGGCGCCTTCGTCATGGGCCGCAACATGTTCGGCCCCGTGCGCGGCCCGTGGGACCGGCGGTGGAAGGGCTGGTGGGGCGACGATCCGCCGTACCACGCACCGGTCTTCGTGCTCACCCACCATGCGCGCGAACCGCAGCCGATGGAGGGCGGCACCACGTTCCACTTCGTCACCGACGGCATCGACAGCGCCCTGCGGCAGGCACGTGAGGCGGCCGGGGACCGCGACGTGTCGATCCACGGGGGCGCGACCACCGTCAACCAGTATCTCGCCGCAGGGCTGATCGACGTACTGCGGCTGCACATCGTGCCGTTCACGCTCGGCGCGGGCACCCGGCTGTTCGACGGTGTGCCGCCGCTGGATCTCGAACAGGTGGAGTCGCGGGCGGCGGATTCCGTCACCCATGTGACCTATCGCGTGCTGCGCTGAGATCCGGTCCCCGGGAGCCCCGGGGTACGGCCGTGCGGTGCTGTCGTACCCGCGGGGCCCGTGTTCGCCCTCGGGTTCCCTGCCGTGCAATGCTGAACAGCACGTGGATCACGGCGGGTAGCGGACGAAAGTGCAGGGTGAGGGCAGTGCGGCGGCGGGGCGGGACCATGGTGTGGGATCGGTTCGCGGCCTCCGATCCGGGGCTGTTGCGTCTCACGGCCGGGCTGCGCACGGTCTCGGCGATCGCGCTCACCCTGGTGGTGCTGGCCCTGCTCGGCACCGACGTCTCCCACATGGTCACCGGTGCCATGACAGCGATGACGGCCACCTTCGCCGTCAAGGACAAGCTCGTACGCGACCAGGCGGTGACCCTCGCCCTGGGGCTGCCGGTCTCGCTGGCCGCCATGTCGCTGGCCGCCCTGCTGAACTCGCGGGTCGTCGCGGGTGACCTGTTCTTCGTGGTCCTCATCTTCGCCGCCGTCTACTTCCGGCGGTTCGGCGAGCGCGCCACCGCGCTGGGGCTCATCGGCTTCCAGATCTACTTCCTCGCCCTGTTCGTCGGTGCCTCGCCGTCCGCCCTGCCGGCGCTGTATCTGGCTCTGGCCGTCGGGTTCGGCTGCAGCGCGGTGGTGCGGTTCGGTGTCGTCCCGGAGACGCCCCAACGTGTACTGACACGGCTGCGCGACGCCTTCCGGATGCGTCTGGCCCAGCTCGTCTCCGTACAGATCGAACTGCTGGACGCCGGTCCGGAGCAGCTGGAGAAGGTGCTCGACGACATGCGGCTGCGTACGGCGCGGCTGCACGAGGCCGCGCTGATGATCCAGGGCCGGCTGGAGGAGGGCACCGAGGACGCGGACAAGGCGGCGCTGGTGCAACGCCGGGTCGCGGACGCCGAGATAGCCACGGAGCGGCTGGGCATGCTCCTGCTGAACGCCCGCAGCGTGGAGCGTGCGGACACCCTGACCCTTCATCTGCCGCACGCCCCGGTGCCGCTCACCGGGGACTGGAGGCCGGCCGAGGACGACGCGACGATCGCTCTGCGCCGGGACCTCAAGGCCCTGCACCTCCTGGTGAGCCGGCCGGCGTCCCTCGACGGGGGCACGGCGGTGGCCCACATACGCAACAGGCTGCTCGGCTACCGCGACGAGGAGAGGCTTCCGGCCGCACCCTCGGGCATCCAGGACGCGTTCCGCGGAATCGGTGAGGCCGCCCGCGCCGTCCTGGGGCTGCGGCTCGCGCTGGACGGCCCCCAGGACGAGTCCGACGACTCCCCGGCCACCATCCGTTCCCGCGAGGAGTTCGACGCGGAGGACATCGCGCTCGCCTCCTCCGAGACGCCCGAGGACGAGGACCCGTCCGGGCTGCGGCGCCCCACCACGAGGGCTGCCTTCCAGGTCTCGGTGGGTTCGGTGCTCGCCATGATCGGTGGTGAGCTCCTCTCGGACCAGCGCTG
Source organism: Streptomyces silvae (assembly GCF_016745505.1). Lineage (GTDB taxonomy): Bacteria > Actinomycetota > Actinomycetes > Streptomycetales > Streptomycetaceae > Streptomyces > Streptomyces silvae. The sequence goes on from NZ_JAERUC010000081.1 coordinate 45,121, forward strand.
GTACTGGGCCGTTCTCACGTGCTGGGTCGTCTTCCTCAACACCGCGTCCACCGGCGAGATCCTGATCAAGGGGTACCGGCGGCTCCTGGGCACCCTGCTCGGCGCCGTCGCCGGAGTGGCGCTGGCGGGGCTGGTCGGTGACCACACCTGGGTTTCGTTCGCCCTGGTGCTCGTCTTCATCTTCGCGATGTTCTTCACCGCTCCGCTGTCGTACGCGGTCATGTCGTTCTTCGTGACGGCCATGCTGGGCCTGCTGTACACCTTGCTGAACTCGTACAGCTTCGACGTGCTGGTGCTGCGCATCGAGGAGACCGCGATCGGCGCGGCGTGCGGTGTCATCGCCGCCGTGCTGGTGCTTCCGGTGCGCACCGACCGCCGGACCGACGAACTGCTGGGAACCGTCCTGGAACGGCTGGGTGACGTCGCGTCGGCAGCGGTGGAGCAGCTGTCCGGCGGGCCGGCGTCCGATCTGCTCAGCAAGGCGCGGGGGCTGGACACGGCACTGGACGAGCTGCGGGACTCCACCAATCCGCTGACCTACCCGATCACCCCGCTGCGCGGCCGGCGCCGGACCGTCCGCTATCTGGTGGCGCTCCTGGAGACATGCGCCTACCACGCCCGTTCGCTCGCGGCGACGGCCGAGCTCGTGCCGCACAGCAAGACGATCGCGGCGGACCCCCGGCTCCACCGGGCCGGGCAGCGGATCGCCCACAACATCCGGGTGCTCGCCGCGCATGTCGAGGAGGAGGGAGCGCGGGGCGAGGTCGAGTCCGGTGCCAGCATCGCCTCGACGCTGCGGGACGACGGCTCCGGCACCGAGCCCTCCGGCACGGTGACCTTCCGCGTGCTGCGTCATCTGCAGCGTCTCGACGAAGGGGTGGTCGGGCTCGCCCGCCCCCTGGACGTACCGGTGGCCGAGCGCACGGACGCGAAGGCCGTACGCGACTGAGTTCCGGCCCCGGCGGGTGCGCACGGGGTGGCCTCAGCAGGAGCGGGTCCTGTCCTCGGCGTACTCGGTGACCGTCCACCGCTCCCCGTGCTCCAGCCTCGCCGTGGCCACGTGTCGCGCCGACAGGCCGTCCGGCGGCGGGAGGCGCCAGCCCGTCGTGGTGTCGAGGGTCTGCCATGCAGAGGTGTCCACGCAGTCCCTGACGGTCGCCGTGGGCGGCCGCTCGCCTACGGCGAGGGTGGTGACCTCCGGGTCGTGCCGGAGGTCACCGCGCATCTGGGCCCCCTCCTTGTTCATCCGGTCCAGGTCCGCCTCGACGGCGGCCCACGCGCCGGGCGTCAGGTACAGCTCGAGGTCCGTCCCCTCCGCCGAGGCGGCCCGGTACGCCTTCGTCCGCTCCGCCCACATCGCGCCGTACGCCTTCAGGACCTCGGCCTCGGCCTCAGCGGGCGCCGGGAGACCGCGCGCGGCCGAGGCGACCGGCGCGGTGGTCGCGGCCGCCGCGTGCGCGCCCGCCGGCGGCTTCGCGTCACCCTTGTCGTCCGTGCCGCTGCCGCAGCCGGCGATCAGGAGAGCGCATGTCGCGGCACCGCACCGGAGCACGACGCCCGCCCGGGAGCGCTTCTGCCGAGCCGTCACCATCAGTACCCCAACCAGCCGTCCGATATCGATCACCGGATCAACGACGCCCGCCCTCATCGGGTCACCGCCCGCACGGCTGAACTCCCCGCGCCTGACGCCGCCTTCGGCGCGTTCCCATCCTTGAACGGCAGTTGAGCTGCGGATCCCTCACGAGGTCTTGACTGCCTTCTGGTCTGTACCTATGGTCACCGGTCAGCGCGATCGTTCAACACCCAGTGCATCGTTCACATAGACGAACGGATGGCCCCCCACATGTCCCGCACACGCGCATCACACCGCACCAGAAGGCGCCCGGCGCTCCTGCTCACCGCCGCCGCCGCGACCGCCGCCCTGGTGGCCGGCATCCTCTCCCTGCCCGGCACCCAGCACGCGGAGGCCGCCCCCGCCGCCTTCGCGCACCCCGGAGTCACCGTCTCCAAGGGGCAGCTGGACTTCACCCGCGGCAAGGTCAACGCCGGCGCCCAGCCGTGGAAGGGCGCGTACGACCAGATGATGGCGAGCAGGTACGCCGATCAGAACCGCACCGCCAAGCCCCGCGCGACCGTCGAGTGCGGCTCGTACTCGAACCCCAACTACGGCTGCACGGACGAGCGTGAGGACGCGATAGCCGCGTACACCAACGCGCTCGCCTGGTACATCACCCGCGACGAGCGGTACGCGAAGAAGTCGATCGAGCTGATGGACGCCTGGTCGGCGGTGATCAAGGACCACACCAACAGCAACGCCCCGCTGCAGACCGGCTGGGCCGGCTCCTCCTGGCCGAAGGCGGCCGAGATCATCAAGCACACCTACACGGGGACGTGGTCCAACTCGGGCCGCTTCGCGACCATGCTGCGCGACGTCTATCTGCCGAAGCTCATCAACGGCTCGAACTCCAACGGCAACTGGGAGCTGTCGATGATGGAGGCCGCCGTCGGCATCTCCGTCTTCCTCGACGACAAGACGTCCTACGACAAGGCCATGGCGAAGTTCCGGACGCGTACGGCCGCGTACGTCTACCTCGCCTCCGACGGCGCCGTGCCCAGGACCGTGCCGAGCCAGAACCTCGACACCACCGCGAAGATCGTCAACTACTGGCAGGGACAGTCCACCTTCGTCACCGGGCTGACCCAGGAGACCTGCCGCGACTTCACGCACACCGGTTACGGCATCTCGGCCATCGCGCACATCGCCGAGACCAGCCGGATCCAGGGCCAGGACCTCTACGGCACGGACGTGGGCGAGCGGCTGCGGCAGGCGCTCGGCTTCCAGTCCAAGTACGAGCTCGGCGAGTCCGCACCGGGCTGGCTGTGCGGCGGATCGCTGCACACCGGCCTCGGCCCGGTCACCGAGGTCGGCTACAACGCCCTGCACAACCGCCTGGGCATCGCGATGACCAACACCCAGCGGCTGACCGAGCGGAACCGCCCGGCCGGCAGCAACAACCTCTTCGTGGCCTGGGAGACGCTGACCCACGGCGACAACCCGAACTGAGCCGGCCGTCCATAGCCGTGGATGCCGCCCCCGCATACGGTCGGGGGCGGCGTCCACGGCGTCCGAGCCGGACCGTGCCGATCGCCCCGCACCCGGTCCGTCGGCCGGTCACCGGCATGCTGTACGAAGAGCTGTGTGAACGAACAGACTCAGCCCGCGACGGTTCGCGTGTTCATCGCTCTCGCCCCGCCCGACCACGCGAAGGAAGAACTGGCCCGGGAACTGCGTGCCGCCCAGGACGCGTACCCCCTGATGCGCTGGAACCGCATCGAGGACTGGCACATCACCCTGGCGTTCCTCGGGGAGCTTCCGGTCGGCACCGTTCCGCTCCTGCACGGACCGCTGGCCGCCCTCGCGGCGGACCACCGGCCGCCCCGGCTGGCCCTGCGCGGCAGCGGTGTCTTCGACGACCGGGTGCTGTGGAGCGGGATCGAGGGAGACCTCGACGAGCTGCACATGCTCGCCGCGGACGTACGTTCCGCGGTCAAGGCCTGCGGTGTCACCTTCGAGGAGCGGCCCCTGCGCCCCCATCTGACCCTGGCCCGTGCCCGCCGTGGGGATCTGACCTCGGCAGCGGAGATCGCCGAGGGGTTCGCCGGGTTCAGCGGCCTGCGGTGGCCCGCCGGACGTCTGCATCTGGTCGGCAGCAACGCCGGCCGGAGCCGTGGGCCCATCCACTACCGCGACATCGAGGCCTGGCCCCTCGGTTGAGCCCAGGGCTGCACGGACGCGCCGAACGGCCCGGGCATAAACTGCGCACAGCACCGACGGGGGGCGCAACGTATGACGGCCGGGACGGTTCACAGGTGGGAGTCGACGCTCGACTCCGTGGTGGTGTACGAGCAGGGTGCGCTCTGCCGACGCCTTGCCAGGGGCGGCGTGCCACCGGACGGCAGGGTCCGGGTGACAGGACTGCCCCGCTCGCTGGACCCGGGTTCGCTGCGGGCCCGCGTCCTCGGCGCCCACGGGGTGCGCGTCGGTGAGGCCCGGGTGGAGGTCGAGGCCGAGCCTCTCGGTGCGCCGGCGCCCGAGGGGCTGCGGAGCAGGGTCGAGCGGTTGCGCGAGGAGTACGCGGCGGCGCGAGGGCGCCGGGACCACCAGCTGGGCCTCATCGAGGAGATCAGGGCGCTGCGCCCCGTCCCTCCGGCCCGCAGGCGTGAGGACGGGCACCGTCGCACCCCGGTCGACGCGTGGCTGGAGCTGGGCGGCTTCGTGGACGAACGGCTGACGGGGCTTCACACCCGCCTCGTCGAGCTGGAGGAGGCGCTGCGGAGTGCCGAGCACGAGCTCGGTGTCGCCGAGGACGAACTCGCCCGTGCCTCCACCGACGTACCGTCGGCGCACGTGGGGACCACCGTCTCGGCCGTCCTGACGGTCGATGTGTCCGGCGCCGACGACCCGGGTGCCGAGGTGGGGATCGAGCTCGAGTACGGGGTGCCGGGTGCCCTCTGGGTGCCGGCCTACCGGCTGGCCTACCGTCAGGGCGAGGGCGGAGGACGTCTGGTGCTGCGCGCCTCGGTGGCCCAGCGCACCGGCGAGGACTGGACCGGTGTGGCCGTCGGCCTGGCCACGGCCGACCTGCGGCGCGGGACCGGCCTGCCGAAGCTCCGTTCGATCCGGATCGGGCGCAGTCAGCCGACGTCCGCGCCTTCCGGCTGGCGCGAGCCTCCGGCAGGTCTCGCGGACCTGTTCACCGGGTACGACGGGGCACGCCCCCGTCCTGCCACGGCCGGTGTGCCGGTGGCCGGCGCCGCGGGGGCCCTTCCGCCTCCGCCTCCGCCGCCGATGGCGTACGGAGCGCCTCCCGTCGGGGGGCTTCCGGCACCGGGGGGTGCCTCGCCCGAGGCCTTCGACGGCCGGATGCCCGCCCCGGCGCAGCCGGCCCGGGCGCGCAGGGGCGGCGGGCCCGGTTACGGTGCCGCGCCCTCCCCGGCTCCCGCCGCCGCGGCCCCCTCGGCGCCCGGAGGCGCGCCGCCGCCCGCTCAGCCGCCCGGTCCTCCGCGGCCCAGCGGCGCCGAGCTCGACTACGCCGCGCTCGTCCTGTCCGGCCCCGACGAGCAGAGGGACCGCAGGGGGAGGCTGTTCCCCGGCGCCTCCTTCGATCCGGTGGCGGCCGAGTACCGGCGCCGCGCCGAGTCGGTGGCCGCGCTGCCGCTGCCGGGGCATGCCGTACGGCCCCGGGAGTCGGCAGGTTCCTTCGACCACCGCTTCGACACGGCCGCCCGCGTGGACATTCCGTCGGACGGCACCTGGCACACCGTCACCGTGGGGGAGATCGCCGTCGGCATGCACACCGAGTACCTGTGCGTACCGTCCGTGGAACAGACCGTGTACGCGACCCTGGTGCTCTCCAACTCCACGGACCAGGCCCTGCTCGCCGGTCCGGTGGACGTCACCGTCGACGACGACTTCCTTCTGACCGCCGCCCTGCCCACGCTCGCTCCCGGCGGTGTCCGCAGGGTGGGGCTCGGGCCGGCGGAAGGCATCCGGGTCACCCGTCGTACGAACCTGCACGAGTCCACGTCGGGGCTGCGCAACAGCACCACGGTGCTCGACCACCGCGTCCATGTGGAGCTGGCGAACCGCCTCGCCGGCCCCGCCACGGTCGAGGTCCGCGAACGGGTGCCGGTCACCTCCGAACCCGATGTCAGGATCGAGGAGCGGGCCGACTGGTCTGCGCCCGGGGAGGGCCCGGGGCCCGATCGTCACGCACCGGGGACCCGCGTCTGGCGGGTGGACCTTCCCGCCGGTGGCACCGCCGTGCTCGACGGCGGCTACGAGATCAGAATGCCGGCCGGCAAGGCCGTCGTCGGCGGCAACCGCAGGAGCTGACAGACGCCATGACCACGACTTCGAAGCCGATCGCCCTTCCCGTCACCGCGGTGACCTGCCTGGAGGACCGCGCGCACGTCGAGCGTGCCGTCGTGCTCGACCTGGAGGCAGGGGTCCACCGGCTGCGTCTCGGTCCGGTCAGCGCACTGGCGGTCGACCGGACGCTCCACGCCGAGCTGACCGCCGATCATCCGGCGGCCGTGCTCGACGTCCGGATCACCCGCAGCTGGACACCGCGCGGGCCGGTACCTCATGCCGAGGAGGACTCAGCGCTGCGCCTGCGGGTGCACACGCTGCGGGGCGAGCAACTCGCGCTGGAGCAGCGGCGCGACCGGCTGGAGGCCCGACGGGACCTCCTCGGCCGGCTGGCGGCCGATCTGTTGCGGGACATCGGCGAGGGCGCGGGCGCGGGTGAGACGGACAGCGCCCGCTGGGCCGGTGAGCTGGACAAGGTCGACGAGGAACGGGCCTCGTGCGGGGAGCAGTTGCGTACCGTGGAGGGCGAGCTGGCCGCCCTGGCCGATGAGCTCGGGCAGACCGAGCGGGCGGTCGACGCGTCGGAGGAGGAGCCCGCTGAGCTCGTCGGTCATGTCGAGCTGACCGTGGAGTGCGCGGCGGCCGGGCCGGTCGGGCTGGGGCTGAGCCATCTCACCTCGTGTGCGCTGTGGCGGCCCGCCTACCGGGCGGTGCTGGACGGCGGCTCCCTGACGCTGGAGACCGATGCGATGGTCTGGCAGCGCACCGGCGAGGACTGGTCGGACGTCAGGCTGACGCTGTCGACGGCCCGTTCGGCGCTGGCCACCGACCCGCCGCAGCTGGGCGAGGACCGGCTGACGCTCACGGACCGCTCCGCCGCGGAGCGCCGCACGGTCGGCGTCGAGCTGCGCGAGGAGGAGATCGGGGACCTCGGTCCCGCCCCGGTCGTGGGTCTGCCGGGGGTGGACGACGGCGGGGAGGTACGGGTGTTGCGGCCCCCGGCGCCCGTCTCCGTGCCTGGCGACGGGCGGGCGCACCGCGTGCCGCTGTCCGGTTTCAGCACCGCCGCGCGCAGTGAGTACGCGTGCTCCCCCGAGCTGTCCCCTCTGGTCACCCGGGTCGTACGGTTCGACAACCTGGCCGGCCATGCGCTGCTCGCGGGGCCCGTGGACCTGGTCCGCGGCAGCGGATTCGCCGGCCGCGGCACGCTGGAGTTCACCGCCCCCGGGGCTCCGGCCGAGCTGGCGTTCGGCAGTTGCGACGACCACCGGGTGGTCCGGCACACCGAGGAGACGCGGGAGACCGCCGGTATCACCCAGCGGAGCGTCATCACCCGTACGGTGCGGCTGCACCTGTCCCGGTTCTCCGCTCCCGGCGAGCGGGGGGAGCGGGTGGTCGTCCTGAGGGAGCGGCTTCCGGTCTCCGAGGTCTCGGCCGTGGAGGTGCGCCTGCGCCGGGAGTCCTGCTCTCCCGAGCCGGACACGGTCGACGCCGAGGGCATCGTCCGCTGGGACGTCACGCTGCCGCCCGACGGCCACCGCACGGTCACCCTGGTCTACGAGATCTCGGCGAGCGCCAAGGTCACCGGGCTCTGAGCCGCTGGTCTACGGGGCCTGACGGGAGGGCCTCGGCAGCAATGTGCCGTCGACGCGGAGGTCGACGTGCTCGTTGTAGAACGCGACCATGCCGGCGACGCGGTTGACCTGGACCGTCGGGAAGTCGTACGCCCAGGCGATGTCCCCGTGGCGGGTGGTGGGGCCGTCGAACGACCAGTAGCCGGTCGTCGTGCCCTTGTACGGGCAGCGGGTCACCGTGTCGGAGGGGCGCAGCCGGCTCCAGTCGATGTGGGTGCGGTCGAGGTAGTAGCGGGTGGGCAGGCCGGTCTCGAACAGGGTGACGCAGTCGGGGGCTTCCGCCAGCACGACGCCCTCCAGTTCGACGCGGACGCTGCTGGACGAGCGCAGCGCGTCGACCCGGGCGTACGGGCTCCTGGGGTGGACGAAGACGGGCTCGTCCTCCTCGAACCAGGAGTCCAGCGCCGCCCACTCGAACCGTACGGCGCCGCGCAGGGCGTCCGGGGCGGTGTCGTCCCAGACCCAGGCCGCACCTTCCCGGACCTCGGATCCGGCCCGGAGCGTATGGCGCCGGGCGGACCAGGCGCCCAGCGCCTCGACGTGGTGCTCGTCGGTGAGCACTCCGTCGACCAAGTCATCGGCCGGGATGCTGAATTGGGGGTACGGGGGCCATTCCCACCCGTACAGCGCGCGGCGGGTGTCGAAGACGAGGTGTCCGCCGAGCGTCCCCCGGACCCGCCGTGGCACGGGTTCGACATGCCCGACCGGGGTGATGAGGCGCGGGTACCGCACGCTGTCGTCCGCCATCGGTCGCCCACCTCGGTCCACTCGTCGGATGTGCGGTCCCGGAACCGGCTCGCGGAGGTTCTCACGCCCTGGCCCGAGGCTCCCCTTCTCACGAAATGCTACCCGGCGCGCGGATGGCGGCACCTTGAGCGGGTGCCACGGGAACCTCACCGCCGGTCCTCCCGCCGATCCTCCCGGGGGTCCTCCCGGCGGTCCGGACTGCGGTGTGCCTGGGCGGCCGAGGCCTCAATCCGGGTGAGCTGGAGGCCGAGGCTCGTCATCCACACCTCGAGGTCGACGGAGAGCCTCGCCGGCGAGCAGCCCTCCGGTGGGGGCACGAGGGGCGTCCCGGGGGCAGGGCGGTCCCCGATGAGCAGGGAGGCGATCCGGCCTGTCTCCCGGTCGAGATGGGACGCCGAGGCACGCGCCCAGTCGGCGCAGGGGAGCGACGGGCCACTTCCGGGCCGGAGCCCGAAGCGGGGCAGCCGGTAGGCGCCCATGAGGATGTGGTCGGCGACGAGGAGCACCGCGTGCCAGTCGGGGCCCGTGTCGTCCGCTGCCGTACCGGACTCGCTGCGGTACTGGGCGTACGCCGCCTCGGCGAGGCGCAGCCGGTGCAGGCTCGGCAGGGTTCGCGGTGGGGCCGGCGCCACGGGTGACGGGGTGAGCAGGTCCTCCGCGGTCGGCGGTACCAGCGTGCCGCAGGTGCGCAGCAGTGCGGCCATGGCGCGGACGGCCTCGCGGCGGGCGCCGGCCGGCCAGGCCAGGAGCCCGCACAGGAGGCCGATGGCGCTCCCGGTGGCGACGTCGATCATCCGTGCCTCGGACAACTGCCAGGTGACGGGCGTCATCTGGGCGAAGGCGGTGGCCACGACCAGGGTGAACAGCCCTTGCGCGTAGGCGATTCCGAGCAGCGGCCCCAGGGAGAATCCCAGCAGCATCGCGGGGGCGAGCAGTGCGGCGTACGCGTCGGTGTGCGAGCCGAGCCCGATCAGGAGGGCTCCTGCCGCCAGCGCCCCGACCGCGTTGCCGACGAGCGCCTCGCGGACCGCCTTCCAGGCGGCGCCCACGGTCGTACGTCCGAGGGTCAGCACGGCGAGCAGCACCCAGAATCCATGGGCCAGGTCGAGGGAGCCGGCGACCAGCCGGGCGGCGGCGAGGCCGAGCGCGATCCGGACGGCGTTCTGGAAGAGCACCGACCGCAGTGTCATGTTGCCGAGGACGCGCCGCGCCCACAGCCTCGGGGTGGAGAGCCGCGCGTACCAGAAGAGGTCGTGCGGGGCGGGCTGGACGGCGGGTCTGCCGTTGGCTGCGATGTCGACGGCGACCTCCACGATCCGTGCCAATTCGGCGAGGGCCAGCACCCGTGACTGCCGTCGCAGTACGTCGGTGCGGGGCGGCGAACCCGGGGCGGATGCCTCGGAAGCCAGGCGGACGCGTGCCGACTGGAATCCGCGCATGGCCTCCTCCAGCGCTCCGGGCACGGGCGGGGGCCGACCGGTGCGCAGGGACTGCGCGCAGGCGTCGCACACCGTCGCGATGTGGCCGAGGAGAGCGGCGGATGCCGGGTCGGCTGCCGGTGGGAGCTCGGCGAGGGTGGCCAGCTGGTCCAGGAGCCTTCGTACCGCGCGGCCGGCCTGCTCCAGTGCGCGGTCCGTCCGGCTCGCACCGGCGGGGCGTTCCGACGGCGGGAGCCGGGAGAGGCGCATCCTCGCGCCGGCATCGCGGAGGTTCTGCGGCGGCACCTCGGCACCGGAGGCTCCGCGGGCGGCCGTGCCGACGGCGTCCGCGAGCCGTTGCCGGTAGGCCGGGACGGACGGGTCGGGCAGCAGGAGCTCGGTGGCCGCGAGGAACAGGATGCCCACGGTCAGTCCGGTCAGCCGGTCCCCCAGCGAATCCGGGTCGTACGGCGGGAAGCAGGCCAGGATGTAGAAGAGCTGGAGGCCCGGGGCGGCGCCCGCCGCCCGTGGGCCCGCCACCGCGGCGAACGCCAGCAGGAAGCCGACGGCGAGCATGCCGCCGCTCGCCGCCCAGGTGTTGACCGCGAGAGCCGTGCCGAGGGCGGCGAGAGCCAGTGCCGGGGGCAGCACACGCAGGACCACGAGGGCTTGTCGGCGGCCGGATCCGGGGATGGCGGAGAGCAGGCCGACGGCGATGGGGGCGAAGAGCGCGTAGAGCGCCGCGGTCGGTCGTTCGGCGGCGTACAGGAGCGGGTAGAAGCCGGCGAGCGCCGCGAGAGTGATGCGGAGGGCTCTGCGCAGGACCGCCGGCCTCCCCGCCCCGGCGGTCACGCTCGTGCCGCCTTCAGGTGTACCGCCCTCACGGCCGGCAGCCCGTGCCCTGGGCGGGCGTGGTGTGACGGCCGTGGCCATGTCGTCATGCCGCACGCCTCCCGCCGGTGAACGTCCGGCCGCGCTCATGGGCTCCGGCCGCCTGCCGCCATTGTCGATCGGTACGCACCCGTCCGCTCGCGGTGCGACCGGCGCCGAACCACCCGCTCCGGTGCCCGGGACGGGCCGCCCGCCGGGCCCGGAATCCCCCGTCGACGGATCCTTGTCAATATCCAGAATCCTGTTTACTGTTTGATTTGTGAACGACCTGGATGCCCGCTTCCTCACGCGTAACGGCCTCGCCGCACGGCAGCTGGCCGCCGTGCTCCTGCATCACGAGCCGGAGACCCGGCTGCCCCGCGTGCGGGACTTCGCGGAGCAGCTGGGCTGTGGGAACGGCACGGTCCAGGCGGCTCTTCAGCTGCTGGAGCAGTCCGGGGCGATCTCGACGACCGCCCGGGGCCACCTCGGCACGTTCCTCGTCCGCTCGGACCGCACGATCCTGTGGCGGCTGTCCGGGCTGGGCACCCTCCTCGCCGCGATGCCGCTCCCCTACTCCCGTCGGTACGAGGGTCTGGCGACCGGGCTGCGTGGCGCCTTCGAGGAGGCGGGCGCGCCGTTCGCCGTGACCTTCATGCGGGGTGCCGGAGCCCGGACCGCGGCGCTGCTGGAAGGCAAGGTCGACCTGGTCGTCCTGTCACGCTTCGCCGCCGACCAGCTGATCGCGGAGCACCCTGTGGAGCTGGTGGCGGACCTCGGGCCCGCCACCTATGTGGGTGCTCACGGCATGCTCGTACGAAGGGGAGCCGATCTCCGGGCGCCGGGTCTGCGGGTGGCCATCGACCACACCTCGGAGGATCTGCGGATGCTCGTGGAGCGGGTCTTCGCCGGCCGGGAGGACATCGAGTGGCGGGAGGCCTCGTACATGCAGCTGCCCGACCTGTTCTCCCGTGACGAGGTGGACGCGACGGTGTGGAATCTCGACGAGGCGCAGGACCGGATCGGGCTCGGCGTCGACGTACTGCCGCTCGGTGACGAGGTGACCCGGGAGCTGGCGTTGCGCAACTCCAGTGCCGCGGTGATCTGCCGGTCCGACGGGATGACGGCGCTGGCCGCGATCCGCACCTCGCTCGATCTGTCGCTGGTGACCCGGCTGCAGGGTGAGGTCCTGAGGGGTGAGCGCATCCCCTCCTACTGACCGGCGGCGGGCCGGTGACCGGAGTCTCACTTTTCCGGAGCGTCGCCCGTCCTCAAAATACAGAATCCTGGTTACTGTTGATTTTAGGAGGATCACCATGGACGACCAGCTCGCACTGCGGCTCCAGCTCTTCCGCGAGGGCGGTCAGGTCAGGCCCGAGGTCGCTGATTTCGTCACCGCCGAACTGACCTCGCTGGAGTCCGAGGGTCTCACCGTCACCGAGGCTACGGCCGGGATGCTCACCAGCCATCTGATGATGGCGCTCGGCCGTCTGCTGGACGGGGAGCCGATCGAGCAGTTCCTCACCGACGACCAGGTCGCCGCCGAGCTCGCCGGGCATCCCGGTGCCGTCGCCCGGGCCCGCGCCGTCTCGGTGCGCGCGGAGCGGCAGCTGGGGGCGGCGCTTCCCGAGTCGGAGGTCAACTTCCTCGGCATGCACCTGGCCGTCCTCGCCCAGCAGCCCCCTTCCCCATCCACGCCCTGACCGGCCGCATCCGGCTGTACGGACATCTCTCACCCCGCGCACGACCTGATACAGGGAGAAGAACAGCGATGACGAAGATCCTCACCGGTGGAGTCGGCAAGGTCGAGGTCACCCGGGCCATCGGCAGGCTCGGGATCGACGCGCTCGACGTCGTCCCCTCCAGCGACATGGACGCCGCGATGAAGCTCAGGGTCGGCCAGGCCGACTACTACGTGGGCACCTGTCACACCGGCGCCGGCGCGTCGCTGGGCGTGCTCGTCGGTCTCATGGGCAGCGCCGCCTGCCACACCTTCGGGCGGAGCGTGCCCACCGAGGACGAGATCTCCGCCCTGCTCGCCGACGGCAAGAAGGTCTTCGGTTTCTCGATGGACCAGATCGACGCCATCGCCCCCATGATGGCGCGCGCCATCGCTGCCCGCGGCTGACCCGCAGCATCCTCGCATCGTCCCGGGCACCAAGGAGTGACTCGTGAGCACCACACTCGCCGCCGGTACCAGCCTCGACTTCACGCTGGCCCAGCAACTGACCGTGATCGCCCTCTGTGCGCTGACGGCCTACATCTCGCACATGGCCCTGGCCGTCTTCAACGACGGCGTACGTCCCTTCCTGCTGGACTTCATCCAGGGGCGCACCACCCGCAGCGCGACGACGGCTGTCTCCTTCGGTCTCTCCGCGGGGTTCATCTTCGGGCTCGGCGCGCCGATGGCGCTCTCCACCGGTGTGCTGAATCCGTGGCTCGTCTTCCTGCCCACCGACATCCTCGGGATGCTGTCGCCGAAGAAGTGGCTCGCGCCGATTCTCGGTGCGGCCTGGGGGGCCGTCGTCGTGTTCGGGCTGAACGGCGCGAACAACGTGGCGCACGACCTGCCGGTCGACTTCCTGACCGCGATGCAGCAGATGTCGACGCCGATCCTTTTCCTCTTCACGCTGTTCCCGGTGCTCGCCATCACCAAGCAGTTCGGCCGTAGGTGGGGCGGTGTCGCGGGCGGCCTCGAACTGGTCCTCGTCGTGATGACCATGAAGCTCTGGCCGAACATGTTCGCCGGGGCGCTCGCCATGGCGGCCGGTGTGCTGATGCTCATCGGACTGGCGGTCTCCAAGGACGTCAGGCAGCGCCGGGCGGACCGGACAGCGGGTGTCGTCGAGGAGGTCCCGCAGGACGATCCGATGGCCTCCCTCTTCAGCGCGAGCGCGGCCCGTCTGCGCAGGTATCTGCCGCTGTTCATGGTGCTGGGGGCCGGGGTCTGTGTGCTCGCCCAGATGCACATATTCGGCGGCGGGGAGGCGACCAGCTTCCTGATCGCGAAGGGGCAGTACTCCGAAGCGGCCCAGGTGGACTTCTACCGGGTGTTCGGCTTCATCCCGCTCATCGCGACGACCGCGCTGGCTTCCGGCGCGTACGGGATCGCCGGGTTCACGCTGGTGTACCCGATCGGCTACCTCATGCCGAACCCGTTCCTGGCGGCCGTGGTCGGCGCAGTCGTGTTCGCCGTCGAGGTCCTGGCGCTCTCCTGGATCGGCCGGATACTCGGCAAGCTGCCCAGCGTGCGGGACTCGTCCGAGCACCTGCGCAGTGCCATCGGGGACACCCTCCAGCTGGCGATCCTCTTCGGGTCGCTGATGGCCGCGAACGCCATGGGAGGCGGGCTCGGCATCCTCGTCGTCGGCGGTCTCTACCTGCTGAACGAGGCGATGGGCCGGCCGGTCGTGAGGATGGCCGCCGCTCCCGCGGCCGTGATCGTCGGGGGCATCGTCCTCAACATCCTGTACTGGCTCGACCTGTTCACCCCGCTCAAGGGCTGACCACTCCGGGACAGGACCGGGCCGTACGAGAGAGGGACCCCCACGATGAACCGCCCCGCACCACGCACCCTGCGCACCGTCACCGGAGAGCTGCCCGCCGCCTCCGTACGCGGTCCCGTTCTCGCGCACGAGCACCTCGTCCTCGATCTGGACCGCCTGGGCGACGGCGCTGCCGTCCTCCATCCGGAGCACCACTCGGCTGCGGTGACCGCCGAACTGGCCTCACTGCGTGAGGAGTTCGAGCTCTCGCTCGTCGTCGAGCTGACCTGCCGGGGCATGGGCCGTGATGCCGGGGCCCTGGCCAGGATCTCGCGGGACGCCGGGGTGGCCGTCGTCGCGGCCACCGGCTGGTACTACGAGCCGTTCCACACGCCGGAGACCGAGGTGGGCGATGTGGAGCAGCTCGCCGGTCTCCTCGTCCGCGAGGCCGAGGGCGGCATCGGCGCGAGCGGTGTGCTGCCGGGTGTCCTCGGCGAGATCGGCAGCCACGGCGACGTTCCGACCGCTGCCGAGGCCAAGGTGCTCCGGGCGGGGGCGCGGGCCGCGCTGGCCACGGGGCTCTCCGTCGCCACCCATGCGCAGCTCGGCCGGGGCGGGCCCGCCCAGCTGGAGCTGCTCACCGGTGAGGGCCTGCCGGCGCACCGGATCAGCATCGGCCACCAGGACCTGCTCGACGACCCGGGTGTCCACCGGGAGCTCGCGGCGCGGGGGGCGTACGTCGCTTTCGACACCGTGGGCAAGTCGGCGTACCGCAGCGACCGGGACCGGCTGGAGCTGCTGCTCACCCTTCTGGAGGCCGGACACGCCGACCGCGTACTGCTCAGCTGCGACATCTCCCGCCATGGCTACCTCCTGGACGAGGGGGGCCAGGGATACGGCCACCTGTTCCGGAGCTTCCTTCCCCGGCTCCGGGCGGCGGGCGCCGACGACGGTGTGATCGATCTGCTGACCCGCCGCAATCCGCTGCGCTTCCTGACCGGGGCGAGCGAGGAGGACAACTGACATGAGCCCCGTACTGCCACGGACCTTCCCGCTGGCGACGGTCCCCCTGGAGGACGCCGTCGCGCGGCAGTTCCGGCTTCTGGAGGCCACCGCCGCCCACTTCGAGGGGCCTCAGCTCTTCTCGGCCGACGCCGGCGTGGTCCCCGGCCTGGGCCGTCCACGCACCACCGCGCGCGTCGAGGCCGTCCTCGCGGACTTCTTCGGAGCCGAGGACGCCGCCTTCGTGCAGGGCGCCGGCACGGGTGCGATCCGGGCCGCGCTCAACGCCGCCGTCCGGGCCGGTGACCCGCTGCTCATCCACCGCGCCCCGGTCTACCGCACGACCGAGGTCACCCTGCGGGGCATCGGCGTGCGGACCGTCGAGGTGGACTTCAACGACCCCGCGGCTCTCCAGGAGGCCCTCGCGTCCGGGCAGTTCCGGTGGGCGTACGTCCAGCACACCAGGCAACGGCTCGCGGACTCCTACGACCCGGCCGAGGTCCTCGCGGCCTGCCGGGCGGCCGGGGTCCGCACGATCGTCGACGACAACTACGCGGTGATGCGCACCCCGGCCGCCGGGGTCGAGCTGGGCGCCGACGCCTCCTGCTTCTCCCTGTTCAAGCTGCACGGGCCGGAGGGTGTCGGCATGGTCGTCGGGGCCCGGGATCTCGTCGCGCACATCCGGGGGGACAACTACTCGGGCGGCGGGCAGGTCCAGGGCCACCAGGCGCTCGACGCCCTGCGCGCCCTCACCCACGTCCCCGTCATGTGGTCCGTGCAGTCCCGCGTCGGTGCCGAGGTCGCGGAACGGCTGGCGGCCGGAGAGGTGGAGGGCGTCGCGGAGGTGCGCGTCGCCAACGCCCAGGACCGCTGTCTCCTCGTCCGTCTGGACCGCCCCGTCGCCCGCGAGCTGCCCGCCGTGGCGGCCCGTTTCGGAGCGGCCCCGTACCCCGTCGGCTCCAACTCCCGTTACGAGATCGCCCCGCTCTTCTACCGCATGTCCAGCTCCGCCCTGGACGACTCCCCCGAGCTGGCCGACTGGACCGTGCGCATCAATCCGATGCGGGCCGGCGCGGACCTCGTCATCGGCATCCTGCGCAGCTCGCTCGCCGCCCTGGACGACCAGAAGGACCACTGACCGTGTTTCTCGACACCCTGATCACCCGTAACCCCGGGCTCGTCGACACCGCGGCCGCCCTCCACCGGGACGGCGCGATCCCGCCCGACACCTATGTCATGGACCTGGACGCCGTCGAGGAGAACGCCGCGCTGCTGGCGGCCGAGGCGCAACGGCTCGGCGTCGGGCTCTGGTTCGTCGTCAAGCAGCTCGGCCGCAACCCCGAGCTGATCCGGGCCATCGCCCGGCACATCCCGCGCTCCGCCGCCATCGACCTGGCCGAGGCCCGCACCCTGCGGGCCGCCGGAGCTCGTCCCGGCAACGTGGGCCACCTCGTCCAGATCCCGCGCCGTGCGCTGCCCGAGGTGCTGTCGCACCGACCGGAGACCGTCACCGTCTTCGATCAGGCCAACGCCCGTGCGGTCTCCGACGCGGCGCTCGAGCTGGGCTTCGTCCAGGACGTCCTGATCCGGATCGAGGGCGCCGACGGTTCGGTGTACCCCGGCCAGGAGGGCGGCGTACCGCTCTCCAGGCTGGACGTCTTCGCCGAGGCCGCCGAAGCGCTGGAGGGGATCCGGATCGGAGGCGTCACCGCCTTCCCCTGCGTCCTGTGCGATCCGTCGACGGGCCGGCCCGCCGCCACCCCCAACTTCGCTCTGGCGCTGAAGGCCCGCGAACTCCTGGAGTCGCGGGGGCACCACGGCCTCCGGCTCAGTGCACCCAGCGCCACCTCGATGGCCTCCCTCCCGCTGCTCGCCGAGCTGGGCGCCACCCACGGCGAACCGGGCCACGCCCTCACCGGCACCACCCCGCTGCACGCCGTCGATCCGGCGCAGCCCGAGAAGCCCGCCTATGTGTACGTCAGCGAGGTCGCCCACTTCCTCGACGACGGGCGCCCGGCGGTGTACGGCGGCGGGTTCTACGCCCGCTCCCACATCCGCAGCGCCCTTCTGCCGCGTACCGGCGCCCGGCTGGGCGTGCGGGACTCCCCCGCCGAGAACATCGACTACTACCGGCTGCTCGACGCGCCCGCCGAAGGCGCGGACGTCCGCGTCGGTGACACAGCGCTGTTCGCCTTCCGCACCCAGATCTTCGTCACCCGTTCGACCGTCGCCGTCGTCTCCGGGGCCACCTCCGGCTCTCCGCGGCTGCACGGCCTGTACGACGCCCAGGGCCGAGCCCTGTAAGGAGCACCTCATGGCCAAGACCGTCATCGTCGTCATCGACGGGTTCGGAGTCGGCGCCATGCCCGACGCGGGCGAGCTTCGCCCCGGCGACCTGGCCGCCGACACCTGCGGGCATGTCCTCGACCACGCCCGCACCGCGTTCGGCCGGCCGCTGCGCCTGCCGATGCTGGGGGCGCTGGGGCTCGGGCTGGTCCATCCGCATCCGGACCTGGCACGCCGTACGCATCTGCCGGTGGCCGCGGGCCGGGCGGCGCTCGGCTATCCGGGTGCGGACACCTTCGCGGGCCACCAGACGATGATGGGCGCGGACTTCAGCCGGGTGACGGTGGCACGGCTCGCCGATCACCTCGACGAGGTGACCGACGCGCTCCGGGCCGCCGGTCACCGGGCCGAACGGGCCGACGGGAAGCCGCTGCTGGTCGTCGACGGCGCCGTACTGGTGCACGACAACCTGGAGGCGGATCCGGGGATCAACTGGAACGCGTCAGGCCGCCTCGACGACCTGCCGTTCGAAGGGCCGGGAGGGATCCTCGCGATCGCCCGGACCGTCCGCTCCGTAGCCCCGGTCGCCCGTGTCATCGCGGTCGGCGGGCACGCGGACGGTCCGCTGCCCTCCTTCGTGCGCCCCGGGGACGGGGGCACGGTCGGGCTGGACACCCCGGCCACGGGCTTCTACCGCAACGGCGGCCTCCAGGTGCAGCACCTGGGCGCTCCCCTGGACCACACCCGCCAGCTCCCCGGCCTGGCCGCCCGGGCCGGCATCCCGGTCACCCTGGTGGGCAAGGCGGCCGACATCCTGGTGTGCGAGGCGGCGGAGCGCCATCCGGCCGTGGACACCGGTGATGTCCTGTCCCACACCCTGGAGGCGGTACGTGCCGGGGGCGACGCCCTGGTGGTGGCGAACGTGCAGGAGACGGACCTGGCGGGGCATCAGCAGGACACCGCGCGGTACGGGCGGCTGCTGGAGCGGGTGGACGCGGGGCTCGCCGGGCTCGCGGCGCTGCTCGGGGAACCGGGCGACCGGCTGATCGTCACCGGTGACCACGGCAACGACCCCACGATCGGCCACGCGCACCACACCCGGGAGTACGTGCCGGTGCTGATCCACCGGCCCGGCACGAGCGGGGTCGAGCTCCTGCCGGACGCACGCAGTCTGGCCGACGTCGGCGCCACCGCCGCGCTGTCGCTGGCTCTGGATCCGGAGGAGCTGGCCGGGGGCTCGCCCCTGCACGCCGGCCGCCGCGCGGCCTGAACCTCTGCCACGACATGCGGCGCGGGCCCGGCAGACGTTCCTGCCGGGCCCGCGGCTGATCACGGCACGGGACGGCTCCCCCGCTGCGGCTCAGTGGGGAGCGCGCCCGTACCGGTGTGGGTGAGAGAACGTACTGAGGGCGGCGAGGGGGATCAGCGGATCTCGGTGGTGCGCTGCTCCTTCAGCGAGGCGCAGTTGGAGTTGTCCACCGACACGTACACGTTGGCGATGCTTCCGCCCCAGCTCACGCAGTAGCCCTTGCCGTACACGTAGCCCGGGCCCGCGTACGAGGTGAAGTTGCCGTCGTCCCCGGCCCAGTCGTCGGTGGCGGGGACGTAGATGTACGTGGACATGGGCTTGGCCGAGCCCGGGTTGGTGCGGATGGTCGCGACGCAGTTCTTGCCGTTGGCCGAGTTGTACGTCAGGTACACGGTGCCCAGCGAGCCGACAGGTACCGAGTTCACTGTCTTGTAGGCCTTGCCGCAGACCCCCTGCGGTGTGACGTTCGGCGCGGCGGAGGCGGTCGTCGCGCCGAACGCGACCGTGCCGCCGACCGCGAGCGCGGTTGCTGCCCCGACAGCCGCGACATTACGAACGATTCTCATATTTCCCCCTTGTGTCCCTGAGAGCTGTTTGCTCCCACTTGATGTGACCGCCGAACGGCACGGATGGTTGCACCGCATCCACGCAGAGGTACGGAAGGGTCGCATGTGTGTATCGGGGCGGCCGGTCAGGCTGGGGCGGAGGTGTCCTGTCCGATCGGGAAGGTGGCCCCGGGGGCGGCGTACGCGACGGGCCCTTCGAACCGGGCCGAGGCGCGTGCCACCGCCTGCTCGGGCGTCAGGAAGGGCCCGACGTGGGTGACGATCAGCCGGTGCGCCCCGGCCGCGCCCGCCGTGTCCCCGGTGTCCTCGGGCGTGTGGTGCACCTGGTCCCCCTCGGCGGGCGGCTGGGCGCTCTCGGCCTCGCACAGCAGCACGTCGCAGCCTTGGGAGAGTTCCACGAGACCCGGGCAGGGCGCCGTGTCCCCGGAGTAGACGAGCGAGGCACCCGCCGTTTCGATGCGCACGGCGAAGGCAGGCATTCCGTGCGCCACTTCACGACTGGTCAGGGTGAGCGCTCCGACGCGCGCCCGGTGCCCGTCGTGCAACTCGTGCACGGCGAAGGCGGATTCCACCGGGCTGCGTGTGGCGGTGTGGGTGAGGAAGTGCGCCAGCCGTTCGGCGATGCCCGGCGGTCCGTACAGCGGGATGGGCGCGGCGAGCTGGATGTCCGCGTGAAGGGCGGCGTAGTAGGCGGTGAGCAGGTCGGCGCTGTGGTCGGCGTGCAGGTGCGAGATCCAGATGGCGTCGAGCTCGTCGAGACGGAGATGGCGTTGGAGCTGGGCCAGGGTCCCGCTGCCCGCGTCCACCCAGATCCGGGTGCCACCGCCGGACACCAGGTAGCCGGAACAGGGGTTGTCGACGCTCGCGTAGGGCGTCGCGGAACCCAGGACGGTGAGCTGGAGGTGGTGGTCGCTGGACATGCGCGGAGTCTAGAGCGCCCGATCCGGACTCATCGGCGACTTCCGGCCCTGGGTCATTTTGCGGAACCTTTACCCGGGACGGCCCGTTGACCGGATGAGCGCACAGGCTCGTGAACGACCACTCAGACGAAGACCGAGGTGACGTCGATGGCAGTGTGGGACCGGCTCAAGGATCAGGCCAGGACTCTCCAGCAGTCCCAGGGAGCACGCGGGTCGACGGCCGGACGGAGCAGTGGGCGGGGATCCGGCGGCGGTGCGCGCGCCCAGTTGGTGAGCACGCTCAAGTCGCAGCTCACCTCGCTCAAGGCGGAGCTGAAGAGCGGCGCCTACCGGGACGCGAGTATGGCGATGTGCGCCCTGGTCGCCGCGGCGGACGGCCATGTGGACCCGGCCGAGCGTGCGCACGTGGAATCGATGATCCTCGGCAACGACGTCCTGCAGAACTTCCCGCCGGAGCAGCTGCGCCAGCGTTTCAACAAGCACGTGGACCAGCTCGCTCTCAACTTCCCGCAGGGCAAGGCCGATGCCCTGCAGGAGATCGCCAAGACGTCCAAGAAGCCGGCCGAGGCGAGGGCGGTCGTGCAGACCGGCATCGTCGTCGCCGGCGCCGACGGCGACTTCTCCCAGGCCGAGCACCTGATCCTTCGGGAGGCGTGCACGGCGCTGGGTCTGTCCCCTGCGGAGTTCCAGCTCTGAGCGGAGGGGACGGGGCCTAGATCTGCGGCCGGCGGTCCGCGGGGAGGGCGCAGGCAGGCGTGCCGCCCGGCATCCGCTCACGGTTGTTCGCGATGAGCCGGTAGACACCGTGGGCGAGCTGGCGGAGCGGAGGCAGGGTCAGCAGCGCGCCCGGGACGGCCCAGCCTCTTCCGGCGCTCAGCAGCAGCTTGGCGACGGCCTGCGCGCCGCCGTGGATCGCTCCGGAGGGGGTGACCCAGAGCAGTTCGTACTCCGCTCGCTCCCGGGTGGCACCGAAGGAGTCCAATTCCGCGAACTGCCACGGGGTGATCTCGCACCTCGGCCTGATGTGCCGTTCCACGAACCTGACGGACGAGGTGCAGAAAGCGCAGTCGCCGTCGTAGATGAGCACAGGTCGCGTTCGCATGACCTCATCATGCCGCACAGCAGGGCGGTGCCGTCCGCGCCCCGGCGCGCGGACGGAAGCCGTCGACGTCTTCGGAGGCTTCGCGCGCGAGGTCCTACGGTGTGCGCCGCCGACGGGCGAGGTGGACCGTGAGGTCGGCGTCGATCTCGACCGTCTCCGGCAGGACCCGCATGATCCGGCCGAACACCTGCGCCCGCTCGCCGGCCGGCAGCACGAGATAGGCGGAGACGGTCGAGAGATGGCCGACGTAGTCGGAGGCGCTCATGGTCAGACGCCTTTCGATCACGGACTGCTGGACTCCGGTGAACCACTCGGACCGCCGGAGCTCCGTACCCGGCCACTGCATGGCATGGTCCGGAGGTGTCCCGTCCGGCGACGGCACCCCGTCGCTCTCCAGGTACGGCGCCCGCGCGGCGCGCACAGCCTCCTCCACGGCCGGATCGGCCGGCTGGATCGGCCCGCCGAACGAGGCGAACACCCCACCCGGCTCCAGGAGCGCAGCCATGCGTGACCACCGGCCCTCCGGGGCCGTCCAGTGCAGCGCGGCCGCCGCGAAGACCAGCCCGTACGTCTCGTCCGGCCGCAGATCCTCGAAGGCGGCCCGCACCGTCCTGACGCCCGACGGCAGCCGCTTGCGCAGTTCGGCGAGCATCGCCCCGTCGGGCTCGGTGGCGGTGACCGCGACACCGTGCCGGGCGAACAGGCGCGTGGCCTTGCCCGTACCGGCGCCGATCTCGAGGGCGGTCCGATGGGGCCGGCCCGCGTATGCCGTGATCAGGTCGAAGAGCTCCACGGAGTACCCCGGCCGGAACCGTTCGTACGCTTCCGCCATCGCTCCGAAGGTTCGCGCACGGACGGCCATGCCGGGCATCCTGGCACAAGGCTCCGCCTCACGGCACGCCTCGTTCCGGCTCGCGCAGTGAGGCCGGGGCGGCGACACGGCCGGTGCCTCGGTGGTGAACGGGCGCGCCCGCCCTAGTCTGGGGCGCCAGAACGCTGTCGGCCGCGCCGTACGCCCTGCACATCCCGGGCTCTCCGGGGGCGCTCACCGCGCGGACAGGTGTCGGCAGCACCCCCGGACCAGGAAGCCGTCATCTTCGTGCCCACCCCTCTCCCCCGTCGTGCCGCGCTCTCCACGCTGGCCGGTCTCGTGGCCCTCCCGCTCGCCGGGTGCGACTCGGCCGCCCCTGACGCCGCACCGCCGGCCGCCTCCGGGCCGTCGCCGTCCCCGTCCGAGGAGGCCGTACGCCGGAGGGAGCAGGCGTTCGGTGAGCTGGAGCAGAAGTTCGACGCCCGGGTGGGCGTGTACGCGGTCGACACCGGAAGCGGTCTGACCGTCACCCACCGTCCGGACGAGCGCTTCGCCTACGCCTCGACCTGCAAGGCGCTTCTGGCGGGTGCCCTGCTGAAGACGTACACGCTGCCGCAGCTCGACCGGCGCGTCCGGTACGGCCCCGGTGATCTCGTCGCCAACTCCCCGGTCACGGAGCAGCATGTGGACACGGGGCTCACAGTCCGCGAACTGTGCGACGCCGCCGTCCGCCACAGCGACAACACCGCGGCCAATCTCCTCTTCCAGGAGCTCGGAGGCCCCGGTGGCCTGCGGGACGCGCTCGTCGCTCTCGGCGACCGGACCACCCGGTGCGACCGCATCGAGCCCGATCTCAGTGAGGCCGCGCCCGGCGATGTCCGCGACACCAGTACGCCCCGCGCCCTGGCCACCGATCTGCGCGCCTACGCGCTCGGCGGTGCTCTCGGCGCGGACGCGCGGGCCGTGCTGAACGACTGGCTCGAGCGCAACACCACCGGTGACGCCCTCATCCGCGCGAGTGCTCCTGCCGGATGGGTGGTCGGCGACAAGACCGGCACGGGCGGCTACGGCACGCGTAACGACATCGCCGTCGTCCGGCCGCCCGGCTCCGCGCCGATCGTCCTCGCGGTGTTCTCGCGCCGTGACGCCCGTGACGCGGAGCCTCAGGACGCGCTCGTCGCGGGGGCGGCGCGCGTCGCGCTGGGCGCCTTCACCCGGGCGGGCCGGTCCTCGGGAAGCGCTCAGGGCCGGTAGCGGAGCGGGTGGTCGGGGGGCACCTCGGTGAGCACGATGCGGTGGCCGTCCGGATCGGCGATCCACATCTCGATCAGGCCCCAGGGTTCCTGGAGCGGCGGGCGAAGGATCCGCGCCCCGCGGCCCGCGACCTCCTCGTGTGCGGCCGCGCAGTCCTCGACCTGCATCCAGAGCTGCAGGGTCCCGGTCGGCGGTACGTCCGAACGCCCGGACACCTCGAGGAAGCCTCCGCCGAGGAAGTACACCGTGCCCCGCTCGGGGCCGGTGCCGAATTCCCGGTAGACGGGCAGCCCGAGCGTCCGTCCGTAGAAGTCGCGGGAGGCCTCCGGGTCGGCGGGCCTCAGCAATACCCTGCTGCTCAGTACGTGCACCATGCCCGAACCCTACGCGGGGCCGGTGCCGGGCGGCGGCGTACCTCGGTCAGGAGGCTTCCACGGCTGCCTTGATCCGCTGTCCGAAGGCGGGGGCGTCCTTCCGTGCGGCGGCCGCGGCGAACCCGACGAGGAGTTTGCCCACGCCGTGGCCCTCCAGGTCGTTGAAGATCCGCACCCGCGTCCGGCCGTCCGAGAGGGGCTCCAGGTCGTAGCCGCCTTCCCGGGCCGTCACGAGGTTCGACGAGAGCTCGTTCCAGCGGATGCGGGTCGGAGCCGCGAGTTCGCTGATCCGGAACTCACGCCGGGTCGTCATCCCCGCGTCCTTCACCGTGCTGCGGAAGACGGTGCCCACAGCGGTCGGACCGGCCGGGGACTTGGCGATGTCCTGGACACGGGGGCTGAACTTCCTGTCGTTCTCGCCGTCCGCCAGGAAGGCGAACACCTCTGCGACAGGACGGTCGATGTCGACCGTCGCCTCGAACCGGGGCATGAGGTTTCCTCTCGTACGGCGGGCGCGGCACACGGCGTGGCACACCCTGAGTGACGCCGACTTCCAGGATCCGCGCTCCGGGACCGGTCGGCAGCCGGACGGGCACGTCCGGCGGGCAATCGGGTGGCTCAGGACCCGCCGGCCGTCCGCGGTCTGCCGCCCGGCGCCGGAGCGGTCCGGGAGACAGACCGACGTCGCAGGTCACGGGCGGGGGTTCTTGCGGACGGCGCCGGAAGGAGCGGCGGCGGGTTCCTCTTCCGGGGACTGTTGAGCGATTCCGGCACGCCCGACTAGATCTGTATATGCGGTGACCTGTGGCGACCGTGTCCAAGTGTCGTGGAGACCGGCCGAGTTGGAGTTACGAGTAGCTTCCGCTTGGCTGTGGGGGAGATACGATCTTTGAACAACCTCTGGTGCAGGAGTGGTTCCTCTCATGTACACGAAGTCGAACCGGGGCGACGCCCACGGAACGCCCGGGCCCTCGCGGTCCGGCGCCGCTCGCCCGGTCCTCCCCCCGCCGCACGTCGCCTGATGTCCGAAGCCCCAGGTCCCCCGGGCACCGACTTATCACCGACTCGAAGGTCTCCCATGGCTCGTCCCCCCACGTCCCCCGTCAAACCCCGTAGGAGCAGCAGCCTGTGGGCGGTGGCTCTGGTCGTCGCCTTCGTGGCGCTCGCGGCGGCGGTCGTGCCGGTCGCCGGGCTCGGCATCGGTGCGGCCGTGGCCTTCTCCGCGGCTTCCCTGCTGGTCTTCGCCCTGCTGGTCCCCCTGCGGAAGCAGCATCTGGCCTCCGTGGCCGAAGCCGCGCGTCTGCGCGCCGAGATACGGGAGCGGGAGGAGGAGGCCACCCGCCGTGACGCGGACTGGCACGCGTACGTACGCACCCAGGCGGAGGCGGCGCTCCAGGAGGCGGAATTCCTCGTGGCGGAGCGGGTGCCCGCCGCGCTCGGCCGGGGCGAGATCCCGCCGTCCCCGGAGAGCGAGGAGCCGCTGGCCGTCGAACTCGCCAAGTGGTACGACCGGCTCCTCGCCGATGTGTCCGAGTTCGTCGACGACCGTGAGGAGTCGCAGCGGATCGCGCTGGTCGAGCTGGCGAGCCGGGTCCAGACCTCGGCGCACCGGATCCAGGCGACGGTCTCGGGTGTGGCGGAGCGCCACCCGTCCGACGCGGATCTCCTCGAGGCCACCATGCAGGTGGACCATGCGGCGACACAGCAGGCCCGGCACGCCCAGAGCCTCAAGGTGCTGTGCGGCGAGTGGCCAGGTCAGCAGTGGCAGAAGCCCCTGGCCCTGGTCGACGTGGTGCGGGCGGCTTCGGGCCGGATCGTCTCGTTCAAGCGCGTGGAGGTCACCGGCGATCCCGATGTCGGGGTCACCGCGTCGGTGGTCGAGCCTCTGATCCACCTGATCGCGGAACTGCTCGCCAACGCCACGGAGTACTCGCCGCCGAGGACCAGCGTGCCCGTCACGGTCCGTACGGTGCAGCGTGGCGCGGTCATCGAGGTGGACGACGGCGGGCTGGGGCTCGACGAGTACCGGCTGGCCGAGGCGCGTGAGGTCGTCTCGGGGCGTCGTCTGCTGGGCGTCGGTGACGTCGGTGAGATTCCGCAGACCGGATTCGCGGTCGTCGGACGCTTCGCCCACCGCCATGGTCTGGGCGTCGACCTCGGCCCGTCGCCGTACGGAGGCGTCCGTGCGGTCATCCTGGTACCGCTGGAGCTCCTGAAGACCCTCGCGCCCGCCGGAACGGCAGGGCGGGTGCTTCCCACTCCCCCGCCCGCCCTGGTGCCGGCCGAGGCCACCCCCGAGGCCGTGCCTCCCGCCCGGGCGCCGGAGCCCGACCATGGCCCGGTGCCGTCCGCCGAGCCGCCCGCGCGAGAAGCCGACGGCCCGGCAGGCCACCGCCGGCTCCCCCAGCGCCGGTCCCGCCGGGACGGATACGTCCCGGCCGTCGAGGAGGCTCCGGTCGCCGTCACCCCGCCGGGTTCGCCGGAGGACGCCGGCGACTGGATGGAGCAGTTCTTCGAGGGCAGCAGGACCCCACCTCCCCCGGCGGGATCCGCTTCCCCGGATCACGCCTCGTACGACCCCCCGTACGACCCCTCCGAATCCCCCGATTCCTCGGAAGGACAGAAGTGAGCATGAATTACGTGGAGAACCCGGAGCAGCGCGGCTGGATGATCTCCGAGGTCGCCGCCGTGCCCGGCGTGCGCCAGGCCATCGTCTTCAGTTCGGACGGTCTGCTGCTGGCGAGCTCGGAGGGCATGGACCGTGACTCCGCCGACCGCCTGTCGGCGAGCTGCTCGGGTCTCCAGTCGCTGGGCCGCGGCCTGGGACGGGAGTTCGGCGAGGACGGCGGCACCGTGCACCAGCAGATGGTGGAGTTCAACGGCGGTTTCCTGTTCATGCGCAGCGCCAACGGCGCGCATCTCGCCGTCGTGACGGGGCCCGTGGTCGATCCGAAGCTGGTGGCCAGGCAGATGCAGGCCCAGGTGATGAAGATCGGAGCACGCAACCTCACCAGCCCGCCGCGCCAGGGCTCCGCATGAGCGGGGCGGGAGAGGGTTTCTCGGAGGGTGCGTTACGGCCGTACGTGATCACGAAGGGGCGTTCCCGGCCGTCCCGCAACACGATCGGGGTGGAGACCCTGCTCGTCGCCGTGGAGCCCGCGCGGGCACTCCCGCTCTCCGCGACCAGGGAGGAGACGGCGCTCGTACGGATGTGTGGGCAGCTGCTCTCGCTGGTCGAGGCTGCCGCGCATCTCGGGCTGCCCGTCAGTCTGGTGAAGGTGCTGGCGTCCGACCTGGTCGACAGCGGGCATCTGTCCGCGCGTTCAGGTGTTCCGCGGGCCGCGCTGCCCGACAAGCAACTGCTACAGGAGGTACTGGATGGTCTCCGTCGGCTCCGCTGACCGCTATCTGCCCGACACGGTGCAGCAGGCCGTCAAGATCCTCGTCGTCGGTGCGTTCGGCGTGGGCAAGACAACGCTCGTCGGGTCCGTCAGCGAGATCGCACCGCTGCGCACCGAGGAGGTGATGACGGAGGCGAGTGTGGGCGTCGACGAACTGGCCGGGCTGGAGGGGAAGACGACGACCACGGTGGCGATGGACTTCGGCCGTGTCACGCTCAGTTCACGGCTCGTCATGTACTTGTTCGGTACGCCGGGCCAGCGGCGGTTCTGGGATCTGTGGGAAGGGCTGGCCGAGGGTGCTCTCGGTGTGCTCGTGCTGATCGACACCCGCCGGCTGGAGGACAGCTTCGACGTCCTGGAGCAGCTGGAGATCCGCGGGCTGCCCTTCACGGTGGCGATCAACCAGTTCCCGGACAGCGAGCGCTACGCGGAGGAGGAGCTGCGGGGTGCGCTCGATCTGCTGCCGGAGACACCGATCGTGCTCTGCGACGCCCGTGACCGCGTCTCGTCGGTCGACTCGCTGATCACACTGGTGGAGCACGTGTCGGGTCTCGGTGCGGCCCGGCGCTCGGAGGCGGTCTCGTGAGTACGCCGCCGCCGGGGTGCCCGGCCCATGTGCGGCACGGCGGTGGTCCGCTGTCGCTGCCCTCCGTGGTCGGTTCGCCCGATCCGCGGGCCGTCTACCGGGAACTCCGCGAGCAGTGGGGCAATGTCGCGGAGGTGGAGCTCGAACCGGGTGTCCGCGCCTGGCTGGTGATGGGGTACCGGGAACTGCTGACGATCACCCGGCAGGAGCAGATCTTCTCCCGGGACGCGCGCAACTGGCGTGATCTGAACGAGGGCGTCGTGTCCCCGCACTCGGGGCTCATCCCGATGATGGGGTGGCGGGCCAATGTCATCGGGGCCGACGGTCCCGAGCACCGCCGGCTGCGCAAGCCTCTGGACGACGGGATCGCGCGGATGGATCAGCGCAGGGTCCGCCGGGAGGTCGAGGCGCTGTGCACGGAGCTGATCGCGGCGTTCTCCGAGCGGGGCAGCGCCGATCTCGTCAACGAGTACGCGACGATCGTCCCGATGCTGTCGCTCGCCTCGCTGTTCGGCCTGGACAGCACGGAGGGCCGGGAGCTGCTGGACGCTCTCATCGCCCTGTTCGGCAGCGCGGACGACTCCCAGGCGGGCAATCGCGACTTCGAGCAGATCCTGCTCGACACCGTGCGTGAGCGCCGCCGGAATCCCACCGACGACATGACGACGGTCTTCATCGATCACCCGAACCTGCACAACGAGGCGGAGCGTCTCCAGTCGATCGTGGTGATGATCTCCGCCGGGAACGAGACCGTGACGGCGTGGATCTCGCACACCCTGCGGCTCATGCTCACGGATCCGCGTTTCGCCGCGCGCCTGCACGGCGGCCGGCTCGGGGTGGACGACGCGCTGGACGAGGCGCTGTGGCGCGATCCGCCGATGAACAACATGCCCGCCCGGTACGCGCTCCATGACACCGAGCTCGGCGGCCGGTACATCCGGCGGGGCGACTGCCTGATCCTCGGGCACGCCGCGGCCAACGACGATCCGGACGTCAGGCCCGACGGCGCGGAGGAGGGCTGGGGCAACCGCTCGCACCTGGCGTTCTCCTCGGGTCCGCATGTGTGTCCGGCCCAGGTGCCCGCACGGCTGATCACGCGTACGGCGGTGCAGACAGCCCTGAACCTGCTGCCGGACATGAGGCTCGCCGTCCCGGCGGAGCAGCTGGCCTGGCGCCCCTCCCCCTGGACCAGGGTTCCGGTCGCACTGCCGGCGGAGTTCTCCGCCGCCCGCATACCGGCCCGTACCCCCGGCGGGGCAGGCCGGTGAACTGCCGCATCCGACAGGTCCGCCGCGCGGCGGGTCCTGAGACTAGGAGCAGACCGCTATGACGTCACAGACGAACTCCGCCGACGAGGACCGGTCCCCGGCCGAGGACCGGATCCCCGTCGTCGCCCTGGATCCCCACGGGAAGGACCATCACGGCGAGGCCGCCAGGCTCCGTGAGCTGGGTCCCGTGGTGAAGGTCCTGCTGCCCGGGGACGTGATGGCCTGGTCGGTGACGGACCACGCCCTGCTCAACGAGATGATCACCGACCCTCGCTTCAGCAAGGACTGGCGCAACTGGAACGCCATCATCCGGGAGGAGATATCCGACGGCTGGCCCCTCATCGGCATGGTGAAGGTCACCAACATGGTGACGTCGGACGGGCAGGAGCACCGCCGGCTGCGCAAGCTCGTCACGCAGACCTTCACCCCGCGCCGGGTCCAGGCGCTGCGTCCCCGTATCCAGCAGATCGTGGACGAGCTGCTGGACGAGCTGCCCTCACACGCGGACACGGACGGCAGCGTCGACCTCCGCAGGCACTTCGCGCACCCCGTGCCCATGCAGGTCATCTGCGAGCTGTTCGGGGTGCCCGCGGACGAACGTCCCCGGCTGCAGGAGCTGATGGACAACATCTTCCGCTCCGACCTGACGCCGGAGGAGGTCACCGCGAGCCAGATCGAGCAGTACCAGCTGCTGGCCAGGGTGGTCGAGGGCCGCAGGCGCGACCCCGGCGACGACCTCACCAGCGCACTGATCGCGGCCCGGGCCGCCGACCCCGACTCGCTGAGCGAGGAGGAACTGGTGGGCACCCTGCTGCTCATGCTGTCGGCGGGGCAGGAGACCACGCTGAGCCTGATCACCAATGCCGTACGGGCCCTGCTGACCCACCCCGGTCAGCGGGAGATCGCCGTACGGGGGGACGCGGACGTCTGGTCGGACGTGGTGGAGGAGACGCTCCGCTGGGACGCGCCGATCGGGAACTTCCCCTTCC
Source organism: Streptomyces silvae (assembly GCF_016745505.1). Taxonomy (GTDB): domain Bacteria; phylum Actinomycetota; class Actinomycetes; order Streptomycetales; family Streptomycetaceae; genus Streptomyces; species Streptomyces silvae. The sequence goes on from NZ_JAERUC010000081.1 coordinate 75,015, forward strand.
GTTATCCCCTGGAGGATGTGGAGATCGCGGGGGTGCGTATCCCGAAGGGCGAGGCGATCATGGCTCCGTTCAGCGCGGTGGGGCGTGATGTGCGGCAGCACGGGGAGGACGCCGACCGGTTCGACATCACCCGGGAGCAGCGCAGGCATCTGGCCTTCAGCAACGGCCCGCACTTCTGTCTCGGTGCGCCGCTGGCCCGGCTGGAGGCCGCGCTGGCCCTGCCTTCGGTGTTCGAGCGGTACCCGGGCCTGTCGCTGGCCGTCGACCCCGACGAGTTGATCGCGGTGCCGTCCCTGTTCTCGAACAGTTCCTCGACGCTGCCGGTCCGGCTCGGCACCTGAGCGGGTGCGGCCCGGCGGACAAAAACCGCCGGGCCGCGGGCCCCGGGGTCAGTGGGCGATGGTGTCGATCAGCTCGCGTGCGCCCTGGCGCAGCAGGGCGACGGCGACGGAGGTGCCGAGGGTGGCGGGGTCGAGAGGGCCGGCCCACTCGTGGGCGTTGAGGACGGTCTTGCCGTCGGGGGTGAACACGCAGGCGCGCAGCGAGAGGTCTCCGTTGCGGTGCGAGGTGGCGTACCCGGCGATCGGTGAGTTGCAGTGGCCCTGGAGGACGTGGAGGAACATGCGCTCGGCTGTGACCTCCCGGTAGGTGCCCGGGTGGTTGAGGACACTCACGGCGTCGATGGTCCGTGTGTCGTCCTCGCGGCACTGCAGGGCGAGGACGCCCGCGCCGATGGGCGGGCACATCGTCTCCGGGGAGAGGATGTCGCTGATGACGTCGGGGCGGCCGATGCGGTGGAGGCCCGCGACGGCCAGGAGGAGTGCGTCGGCCTCTCCCGCGGCGAGCTTCGCCAGCCGCCGGTTGGCGTTGCCGCGGAACGGGACGCAGTTCAGGTGGGGGTGCGACGCGGCGAGTTGTGCTGTCCGGCGGACGGATGAGGTGCCGACGCGTGCGCCGTCGGGGAGCTGGTCGAGTGTGAGCCCGTCCGGGTGGACGAGGGCGTCGCGGATGTCGTCGCGCTCCAGGAACGCGGCGAACGTCGTACCGGCGGGGAGCGGGCGGTCGGCGGGGATGTCCTTGACGCAGTGGACGGCCAGGTCCGCCTCGCCGGCGAGCAGGGCGGCGTCGACCTCCTTGGTGAAGGCGCCCTTCCCCTCGACCTTCGACAGGTCACCCATCCACTTGTCGCCCGTGGTCCGGACGGGGACGACCTCGGTGGCGATGGAGGGGTTGTGGGCCGCGAGTTCGGCCCTGACGCGTTCGACCTGGGCCAGGGCCATGGGTGAGTCGCGCGAGACGATGCGGATCAGCTCAGGGGCGGACATGGCTCACAGGATAGACCGCCGGCCCCGTACGGCGTTCCTGCGACGCGGTGCGGGATGCCTCCTCCAGGGCCGCCGCGGTGGGACCGGCGGGGGTACGGTTGCCGTCGATTTCCAGCCGCGTTGGAAGGGTGCTCCGCGTGGCGTACGGGTGGGCCCTCCACTCCGTACGCAGAGCGACAATAGGTCTTTCAGCAGGCAGAGTTGACATCCTGTCGGCTCGAAGTACCGCACGGGCGGGGCGGTACCGGGTCCTGCGGCGCCCGGCGCGCGGCCCCGGGTGGCCGATTCGGGACCCTGCGGCCTTGCCTCACTCCCCCGAGGACTGTCAGCCACCCGGAGAGATCCCTAGCATGGCCCCTCACGGACACCGACTTCTCTCTCCGAGAACCGCGAGGGCTGGATGAGCAACGGGGACACCTCCATTCCGAAGAACATCGACGTGAACGTGCCGAGCGTCGCGCGGATGTACGACTACTACCTGGGCGGCAAGGACAACTACCCCGCCGACCGGGTGGCATGTGAGCAGCTCCTGGAGCATGTTCCGAGCACCAAGGTCCTGGCGGTGAACAACCGCAGGTTCCTGCGGCGTGTCGTGCACCACCTGGCGTCGGAGTACGGGATCCGTCAGTTCATCGACCACGGATCAGGGCTCCCGACGCAGGACAACGTCCACCAGGTCGCCCAGCTCGTGGACCGCGACTCCCGGGTCGTCTACATAGACAACGACCCCATCGTCCTGGCGCACGGCAAGGCCATACTGGAGGAGAACGACCGCACCGCGGTCATCCAGGCGGACATGCGGGACACCGAGGGGATCTTCGGCCACCCGGAGGTGCGCCGGCTCATCGACTTCGAGGAGCCGGTGGCCGCCCTCTTCGTCTCCGTACTGCACTGCATCCCCGACAGGGACGACCCGGCCGACCTGGTGCGCCGTACGGCGGCCCGGCTGGCTCCCGGGAGTTTCCTGGTGGTGTGCCAGCTCGTGAGCGAGGACGCGGCGACCCGCGACTTCGTCACGGACTTCATGGCGAAGAGCACCGGCGACCAGTGGGGGCGGGTGCGTCAGCAGGCGGACGTGCACACGTTCCTGGAGGGCCTGGACATCCTGGAACCGGGTCTGGTGGAGGTCTCGACGTGGCGGCCCGACTCGGACCTGGCGCCGAAGCAGGCGACCCGCGAATGGATCGAGTTCGGCGGCGTCGCCCGTAAGTGGTGATGACCTGACGCCTGGCGCCGGGGCGGTCGGATCGACGCCGCCCCGGCGGGGCGCGGGAGGCGGGTCACACGACCGGGCCGCCTCCGCCGTAGCGCTTGAGGGCCTCCCACAGCAGGTCCCTGCTCGCGGCCGGGCTCGGTGACTGGGCGCTGAGCGAGTCCAGGATCCAGCGGTACTCGTCCGTGCTCTCCTGCTTGTTCACCGACGTGGCGTTGGTCAGGTGCTCGATGTACGCGACGTCGGGAAGCCCTTCGACGGCGAAGCGCAGATAGGTGATCCCGTTGCCCGGGGACGTGTGGGCGGTCACCTCGAACGGGGCCACCTGCACGATCACATGGGGAAGTTCCGTCATCTCCAGCAGATGGGCGAGCTGCTCACGCATCACCCGGGCGCCGCCCGTCGGGCGCATCAGCACCGCCTCGTCCAGCAGCACCCAGAGCTTCGGCGCGTCCCGTCGCTCCAGCAACTGCTGCCGCCGCAGCCTCAGTTCGACACGGCGCCGGGTGATGTCCTCCGATTCGAGGGCGTGCCCGGAGCGGACCACCGCGTACGCGTAGTCGGCCGTCTGCAGCAGCCCCGGCACGTAGTGCCCCTCGTACGTACGGATGGACGCCGCGGCCTCCTCGAGGCCCACCAGGGGCTCGAACCAGTCCGGCAGCACATCGGCGTAGGTGCGCCACCAGCCGCGCTGCCCGGCCTTGCGCACCAGGTCGATGAACTCGGCCGTCCTGGCGGGGTCGGTCACTCCGTAGAGTTCGAGGAGGTCGGCGGCGTCGCGCTCCTTGCACGGCGAGTGCCCGGTCTCCATTCGGCTGATCTTCGCCGTCGAGCACCGGATCCGGTCGGCGGCGACTTCGGGGGTGATACCCGCCTCGCCCCGCATCCGCCGCAACTGCGCGCCGAGAACCAGCCGCAGCGCTGTCGGGCTTGCCCCCGTGGCCGGGGTGAGCGTCGGCTTCCGTGACGGCTGAAGCGGTTCGATGCCGGGCATGCGGACTCCTGAGGACGGGCGTCGTGACGCCAGTGTGCCATCAGGAGCCCCTCCACGGCCCGGTCGATGCGAGAGTGCCGTGCTTTTTCAGCCCTCCTGCCGCGTCTTCAGGGGGTCATCGTGTCGAAGTCGCCGTCCCTGACGCCCGCGAGGAACGCGCGCACCTCGTCCTCGGTGTAGACGAGGGCCGGCCCTTCGGGAAAACGGGAGTTGCGTACGGCCACGGATCCGCCGGGCAGAAGCGCCATCTCGACACAGTTCCCGCTGGGATTGCTGTGATGGCTCTTCTTCCACTCCACGCCGGTCAGGGAGTTGGCGGGAACGCCGTTGTCGATGTGCTGCATGCGGTCCGTCCTTTTCGTTGCGCTGACGCTTCCGGGTGAGTCAGGCACCCGCGCCGGGTGAACAGGTGTCCCTTGGTCACACCCTTGGGTGCAATTCCGGATGCAATTGCACGGTGGGTGCGGACGGCGAGGATACTAGTGGTCATCCGGCCCCCACGGCACCCCTGACCAGCCTTCAGCGGAGAGTGATCAGCGCTCATGTACGCGGAGAGCACGCCACGTCACGGAGCGGCAGCGCCCGCCCCCGGTCCGGCAGGAGGCGGCACGGATCCGCACGAGGAGCTGGCGCGGGATCTCGGGATCGGTGCCCCGGGGTTCACCACGCGCGGCCTGGGCGCGGATCCGGAGAGTCTGCGGGAGGCACGCGCGTTCGTCCGCGACGCGCTCGCGGACTGGGGACTGCACGCGTGCGCGGACGAGATCACCCTTGTCGCCGGGGAGTTGGTGAGCAACGCGGTCTGCCACGGGCTGCCGCCCGCCGCGCAGCACCCGGGGCGGCCGGCGGCCCGGCTCGGCCTCGCCTGTCAGGACGGGACGCTGGTCTGCGCGGTCAACGACCCGAGCCCCGCCGTGCCCGTACTGCGCCGGGCGGACGACTCCGTCGAGCGCGGCCGTGGCCTGCGCATCATCGACGCCCTGAGCAGCTCCTGGGGGTGGTCACAGCCCTCCGGTGCGGGCAAGACCGTGTGGGCGCGGATCCCGGTCGCACCCGCGGGCTAGGGCGTGTTTTGAAAGATCAGATCCACATCAGGAGTGACGCGATGGTGAGGGCCGCTTCGTAGGATTCGCGGGTCTTGTCGTAGCGGGTGGCGATGGCCCGGTACTGCTTCAGGGCGTTGAAGCAGCGTTCGACGACGTTGCGCTGTTTATAGCGTTCGGTGTCGAAGGCGGGTGGTCTGCCCCCGTTGCTGCGGCGCCGACGCCGGTTCGCCCGCTGGTCGGCGCGCTCGGGAATGGTTGCGGAATACCGCGTTTTCGCAGGTAGCTGCGTATCTTCCGGGAGCTGTAACCCTTGTCGCCCAGGAGATGGCCCGGGCGGGTGCGCGGTCGCCCCGGGCCCTGGCGGGAGACCTTGACCTGCTGGAGGACGTGCTCGAGCTGGGTGCAGTCGTTGACATTGCCGCCTGTGACGACAAAGCCGAGCGGACGGCCGCGGC
>NZ_JAERUC010000082.1 GCF_016745505.1 Streptomyces silvae
CGTGCCAGGCGTCGCCGGGCAGGCGGGACTTTCAAAACACCCCCTGGGCCTTCAGCGGACGGGCGCGCCGGGGCCGAGTGGAATGCCCAGCAGGTACCAGGCGAAGAACAGCAGCACCCAGACCGCCAGCATGATCATGGCGAGGGGCAGGGTGAAGGAGATCAGGGTGCCGATGCCGGCCTTGCGCCGGAGCGTCTGCAGGTAGCCGACGCAGAGCATGAACGAGGTGCTCATGGGAGTGATGGAGTTCGTGCACGAGTCGGCGATCCGGTAGAGGGCCATGGTGGTGGCCGGGTTGGTGCCGAGCAGCATCAGCATCGGCACGAGCGCCGGTGCGACCAGGGCCCAGAGGGCGGAGCCGGACGTCACGAGGAGGTTCATCAGGGCGACCGCGACGATCAGCAGGGTGAACAGCACCAGGGTGGGTGCGCCCAGTTGCTTGAGGAAGTCCGCGCCCTCGACCGCGACGACCGTGGCGATGTTGGTCCACCTGAACAGCGCGAGGAACTGGGACACCGCGAAGAAGAGCACCAGCAGCGGCGCGATGGAGCGCACGCCCTCCGCCATGAACTCCGGTATCGCGCGGCTCCCGCTGATCCGCCCGGTGAACAGCCCGTACACGGCGCCGATGAGCAGGAAGAAGACGGTGAGGAAGACGGCGATGGAGTCCATGAAGGTGGACTCCACGAGGGCTCCCCCCTCGCCACGGAGCGGCGACGAGGCGGGCAGCATCGCCAGGACGATCAGCGCCGCGTATCCGAGCACGGCCAGCCCGGTCAGCCTCAGGGCCCGCGACTCCGTCGCGTCGTCCACCCGGGCCGCGGCGCCCTGCTCCAGCGCGGCGGCCTCCAGGTCCTCGTCGGGGACCAGGTGGTGCTCGCGCCTGGCGAGGATCTTGTCCACGACCAAGGCGATCGTCCCGGCCAGGACGAAGGCCGAGACCGTGGTGAAGTACATGTTGTCCGTCGCGCGGACCACCACGTCCCCGTCCACGAGTTGCGCGGCCTCGGTGGCCACGGAGGCGAACAGCGCGTCACCGGGGGCGATCAGCGGGTTGGCGTCGCCCGCGGCGTTGATGGCGACGAACGCGACGATCATGCCGAGCAGCGGGGAGCGGCCGACGGCCCTGAAGGCCACCGCCCCGAGAGGGATGAGCACCACGTACGCGGAGTCGGACAGGAACTTCCCCAGCACCCCGCCCAGCGCCACGCCCAGGACGACTGTGCGCGGCGACAGCCCCGACAGCATGCGGCGGGCCAGCGCTTCGAAGAGTCCCGACCGCTCGGCGACCGCGACGCCGAGCATCACCATCAGCACGACTCCGAGCGGGCCGAAGGTGACGAAGGACTCCTCGGCGCCACCGATCAGGTCCTTCACGGCATCCGCGGACAGAGCGCTGCGGACGCCGACCAGCTCATCGGAGGAGGGCTCCTCGACCCGCAGGCCGGCGGCGTGCAGCGCCCAGCTGACGCAGGCGACGACCCCGCAGAGGATCCAGAACAGCCAGAAGGGGTGCGGCAGTGCGTTACCGGCGCGCTCGACCAGGTCGAGGAGACCGGAGCCGCGTCCCCGCTCGTCCGGCTCAAGGTCCCGCACCTCCTGGTCGCGGTTGTCTGTCGTGCTCAAGGCGGCCTCCGGCGGGACGGTGAAAGGGGCACGGCGCGGCCCCGCCGCGGGCGCTGTACGGGAAAGGGGGCCCCGGTCGCGGGATGCCACGCACGGCGTTCCGGGGTTGCGCTGCACATTAGGTCCCGGATCCGGTTCCGTCACCGTCTGCCCGGACAGTTGACCTGATGAAGTCAAGTGATCGCCATGAGCTGGGCCACTGCCTAATGTCACCGGGGTGATCTCGTACGACAGCCCCCGCGCCTGCCGGTCCGAACCGCTCCAGGGCGGTGCCCTCTGGCGCCGTGACCTGCGCGTTCCCATGCGGGACGGCATCCTCCTCGCCGCCGACCTGTACTCCGCCTCGGCCGACCCGGAGGCGACCGCGCTGCCCGTGCTTCTCGAGCGCACCCCGTACGGCCGCCGTGCACAGCGTGGTTCGGACCAGGACCGCGGCGGCATGCCGGTCCCGCAGCCGGAGGACGTCGCCCGGTTCTTCACCGAAGCCCGGTACCACGTCGTACGGCAGGACTGCCGGGGCCGCGGCGACTCCGGGGGGACGTTCGTGAAGTACCTGGGCGAGGGCCCGGACGGGGCGGACACCATCGCCTGGCTCAGGGACCAGCCGTGGTGCGACGGCAGGGTCGTGATGACGGGGGTCTCCTACTCCGCCCACGTCCAGGCAGCCGCAGCAGCCGAAGGGGTGACCGAACTCGCCGCCATGTTCCAGGACTCGGGCGGCTTCTCCTCCGCGTACGACGCCGGTATGCGCATGGGCGGCGCCTTCGAGCTGAAGCAGGTGACCTGGGCGCTGCGGCAGGCGGCGAGGAGCCCCGAGGCGGCCGCGGATCCCGTGCTGGCGGAGGAGCTGCGGCAGGTGGATGTGGCGGGCTGGTTCGGAGCGATGCCGTGGCGCCCGGGTTGCACACCGCTGCGGCACCTGCCGGCGTACGAGGACTTCCTGCTGGAGCAGTGGCGGCAGGACACCTTCGGGGACTTCTACCGCAGCCCGGCGATCTACGGGCGGGGCTTCTACGAGCGCTTCCCGGACGCTCCGAGCTTGCACATGGGCAGCTGGTACGACCCCTACGTCCGCTCCACCATCGAGAACTTCACCGCCCTGCGGGAACTGAAGTCAGCACCCTCCTACCTGGTGATGGGCCCGTGGACGCACGGGCACCGCTGCGAGACGTACGCCGGGGACGTGGACTTCGGTCCGCGGGCGACACTGGACGGAAACCTCGCCCCGTCGTACCTGGAGTTCCGCCGCGGCTGGTTCGACCGGGCTCTGGGCAGGCGCCCGGCAGTCGCGGACGGTCCGGACGGCGCGGACCTCCCCGCTGTCCAGTACTTCCTGATGGGCGGCGGTGACGGCCGACGGGACACGGCCGGGCGGATGCGGCACGGCGGCGAATGGCGCACCGACACCCGGTGGCCGCCGTCGTCGACGGCCCCCGTCGCCCTGTATCTCACCACCGGCGGCACCCTGGAGGCCGACCCGCCCACGTCGGCCGGCACATCGGTGAGCTACGACTTCGACCCACGCCACCCTGTCCCCACCATGGGAGGCCAGGTCACCTCGGGTGAGCCGGTGATGACGGGTGGGGCGTACGACCAGAACACCCCTGACGCCCGGGTGTACGGGGCGCGCGAGCCGTACCTGCCGCTCGACTCCCGCCCGGACGTGATCAGTCTGACCACACCGCCACTCGAACGGGACGTGGTGCTGGCCGGCCCGGTCTCGGCGCGGCTGTACATCTCCACCACAGCCCCCGACACCGACTTCACCATCAAGGTGATCGACGTCCACCCGCCCAACGCCGACTATCCGCGCGGCTTCGCCATGAACCTCACCGACGGCATCGTTCGCTGCCGTTTCCACCGCTCGTACGAGAAGCCGGAGTTCCTCACCCCGGGTGCGGTGTACGAGATCGAGGTGACGGCCCCCGACACGGCGAACCGGTTCGCCGCCGGCCACCGCATCCGCCTCGACGTCTCCTCCAGCAACTTCCCCCGCTTCGACACCAACACCAACACCGGCGAACCGGAGGCGGCCACCCGCCGCACCGCGACAGCCACGAACACCGTCCACATGGATGTCGAGCACCCCTCCCACCTGCGGGTGTGGCTGGAAGGAGGAGCGGACGCGCTCGCAGCGCCGTCCTGCGGACACCCGGTCACCCCGCGGTGACGGGCGTCGCGCCGTGGCTCAGCCTGTCCTCGGCACCTCGATGTCGTAGATCAGCGCGTACACGATGTCCCGGGCCTGCCGCAGGTCGTAACCGGTCGCGTCCACGATCACCTTGAGCGCGCGGATGGTGTCGCCCCCCTGCATGAACATGCGCGCGTCGGCCTGCGCATCGGCCGGAACGGGCAGCGCTCGCGCTCGCCGTGGATCCACACTCCGCGGGATCTTCGGCAGCCCGCCCGCCTCTTTCCTGCCCCACCACACCTTGCGCCCCCTCCTCGGTACGACCGGCGTACGACCGGTGCACCGGCCAGCAGTACCGCCCCCCGGCGCATCCGGTCAACCTCCGCTCTCCCGGCCACGATGCACGCATCCGTGCGCGGGCGTACGCTCACTAGGTGGGTGATTCCCGCGTGCAAGGCCCTGAGCAGGGACGTTTCCGAGGAGGCGCCGTGGCAGGACAGCGCATCGCCACCCGTGCAGGTGCCTGCGCGGCCGTGGCCGTGCTCGCCGTCGCCGGCGGCACGGTGGCCCGGGCGGACGACAACTTCGAGGCGCTTCCCGCCGAGCAGATCGCCGACCGGTCCCGTGACGCCCTGCTGGACGTCAGCTCCGTCCATCTGCGGGCGCGGGGCGATCTCGGGAAGGGCCGCTCCCCGATGACGGTGGACCTCACGCTGGACCGGAACGGCAACTGTGCGGGCGGGGTCGACCTGGGCAAGGACAAGGGCTCGGTGAAGATCGTCAAACGGGGCGACTCGGTCTGGCTCAAGCCGGACGCGGACTTCTGGGAGAACCAGGTCCCGGTCGGCGGCTCGGCCTTCGAGGCGATCCTCGCCGGCCGGTATATGAAGGGCTCCGCCTCGGACTCCCGGCTGCGGCCCGTCGTCGAGGCGTGCGACCTGGACACCTTCCGCGAGCTGGTCTCCGACAACGCCGGCACGGACGCCGGGACCTACAGCAAGGGGAAGGTGACGACGGTCGACGGCGTACGGACCGTCCCGGTCACCCGGACCCTGAACGAGCAGAAGCTGACGGCGTACGTGGACACCGGCGGCACGCACTACCCGGTGCGGATCACCGTGCGCGGCGACGGGGCGGACGCGGCCGTGGACTTCTCCGGCTTCGACGAGCCGGTGCCCACGGCCACGCCTCCCGCGGACGAGACGGTGGACGTCAGCGCCGTGCTCGGCCGGGGTCCGTCGCAGTCCTGAGGCCCCGGCTCAGCACCGTGTACAGCAGCAGCGAGGAGACCAGGCCGACGGCCCAGCCGTAGTCGGCGAGCGGTTCGAGGAACGGGATCAGCCCGTCGGCCGGGAACGGGCCCTTGCCCGGGGCCGAGTGGGAGCCGCCCACCGCGAGGACACCGCCGACGGCGAAGGCCACGACGGCACGCCAGTTCCAGCCGCCGCGGTACCAGTAGCGGCCTCCCGGCAGATAGAGGTCCGGCAGGTCCAGCACCGTGCGGCGGATGATCCAGTAGTCGGCGATCAGGATGCCGGCCACCGTGCCGAGGAGACCGCCGACCAGGCCGAGCCAGGTGAAGATGTACAGCTCGGGTGTCTCGGTGAGCTTCCACGGCATGATCAGGACACCGACGATGCCGGTGATCAGCGCGCCCGTACGGAAGTTGATGAACTTCGGGGCGAGGTTGGCCAGGTCGTACGCCGGTGAGACGACGTTGGCCGCGATGTTCACGGAGATGGTCGCGACCAGCACGGTGATCAGCCCGAAGAGCAGGCCGAAGACGTTGTCGGTCTTCGCGACGAGCTGGACCGGGTCCCAGATCGCCTCCCCGTACACGGCCTGGGAGCCGGAGGTGACGAAGACGGAGAGCAGGGCGAAGAAGGTCATCGTGGTCGGCAGCCCCAGCGACTGGCCCCGGATCTGGGCGCGTTGGCCGGCGCCGAAGCGTGTGAAGTCGGGGATGTTCAGGGAGAGCGTGGACCAGAAGGCGATCATGCCCATCAGGGACGGGAAGAAGACCGGCCAGAAGTCCGCGCCCCAGCCGAGCGCGGACGGCTGGTCGAGGAGCGGGCCGAATCCGCCGGCCTTGACCGCGATCCAGACCAGCAGGACCACCGCACCGACGATGACGAAGGGCGCCGCCCAGTTCTCGAAGCGGCGCAGGGTGTCCATCCCCCGGTAGATGATGGCGAGTTCGAGTGCCCAGAAGAGGACGAAGCACAGCCAGAGCGTCCAGGGCTGCCCGCCGATCTCACCGGCCCGCGCCCAGCCGCCGAAGATCTTGCCGAGCAGCGTGAAGATCCCGACGCCGCCGATCCAGGTCTGGATGCCGAACCAGGCGCAGGCGACGGCCGCCCTGATCAGCGCCGGCAGATTGGCACCGCGGAGCCCGAAGGAGGCCCGGGCCAGCACCGGGAAGGGGATGCCGTATTTGGGTCCGGCGTGCCCGGTGAGGAGCATCGGCGCCAGCACGATCACGTTGGCCAGCGCGATGGTGAGGACAGCCTGCTTCCAGTCCATGCCGAGCGCGACGAGCCCGGAGGCCAGCAGCCAGGACGGGATGTTGTGGGCCATCCCGATCCACAGGGCCGCGAAGTTGTACGTCGTCCAGCGGCGCCGCTCCAGGGGCACGGGCAGCAGATCGTCGTTGACGAAACGGGAGCCCGCGGGCACGGCCCCGGGGGCGAGCTCGACCCGGCCGCCCGGCGGGGCGGCTATCGGCTCCCCGGACGGGGACGGTGGGACGGGTGGGACGGCAGCGGTCATGATGGCGTGACCCTTCGCTCGGGAGAGGTGCCGTGCGGGGCGCGGGTGTGCGGTGCCCGGCCAGTCGCTGCGGGCGGGCGGCAGGACGTGAGGGGGCGTCAGGCGGACAGTGCGGGGATGACCGTGGAGCCGTAGGCGTCGATGGTCGCCTCACGCGCGTCGTGCATGTTGTAGACGGCGAACTGGTCGACGCCCAGATCACGCAGGGCCCGGAGCTTCTCGATGTGGGCCTCGGCGGGGCCCAGCAGGCAGAAGCGGTCCACGATCTCGTCGGGGACGAAGGCCGTGTCCGGGTTCCCGGTGCGGCCGTGGTGGCTGTAGTCGTAGCCGGAGCGTCCCGCGATGTACGCCGTGAGGGCCTCGGGTACGAGGCCGGAGTGCTCGCCGTAGCGGGAGACGAGGTCGGCCACGTGGTTGCCGACCATGCCGCCGAACCAGCGGCACTGCTCGCGCGCGTGGTCCAGGTCCTCGCTCACGTAGGCGGGCGCGGCGACGCAGATGGTGACGGAGTCCGGGTCACGGCCGGCCTCGGCCGCCGCGTCGCGTACGGCCTTGACCATCCACTCGGTGAGGTAGGGGTCGGCGAGCTGGAGGATGAAGCCGTCGGCCTTCTGCCCGGCGAGCGCGAGCGCCTTGGGGCCGTACGCCGCCATCCAGACGGGGAGGCTGCCGTCCTTCACCCAGGGGATCTGGATCCGCTGTCCGTCGACGGTGGCCTCGCGCCCCTCGGCGAGGTCCCGGATCACGTCGATGGCCTCGCCGAGCCGGGCCAGGGTGTTGGGGCTGCGGCCGGCCACCCTCATGGCGGAGTCACCGCGCCCGATGCCGCACACGGTGCGGTTGCCGTACATGTCGTTGAGCGTGGCGAAGGTGGAGGCGGTGACCTCCCAGGTGCGGGTCCCCGGATTGGTCACCATCGGCCCGACGCGCATCCGCTCGGTGTGCTCCAGGATCCGGCTGTAGATGACGAAGGGCTCCTGCCAGAGCACCGCCGAGTCGAAGGTCCAGCCGTAGCGGAAGCCGTTCCGCTCCGCGCGGCGCATGAGTCCGACCACGGCCGATGCGGGCGGGTCGGTCTGGAGGACGAGTCCAAAATCCATGACAGATGCTCCTGGTCCAGGTGCTGGCAGGGAACGCGAGGATGTGGCGGCCGGGACCGCCGGCGCTCGGGGAATCCTCCGGGCCGCGGTCCTCAGGTGTCCCGAGGGCACGCCGAAGCGGCTCCGTGGGCGCGTCCGTGAGCGGCGTGCTCCGATAGAGCTTTCCACATCGGGGCGCGTCGAACCTCGTACGACGGCCGCCTCTCGGGCGAGTCGCCCGGGAGCGGCCCCTGCCGGTCAGGGGGCGGGTCATGGGTGGGGGCGTGGGTGTACTGCCGGGTGGACTACTGGGCGTACTCCTCGGTGAGGAACCGCATCGTCTGGTCGATGAAGACCCGCATCTCGCGCGTCAGCGTCTTGCCCCGGCGCCAGGCGATCTGGGTGTACACCGTGAACGGGATGGCCCAGGGAAGGGAGACGAGGGTGCCGGCCTCCAGGGCGTCGGCGACGGTGGCCGTGGGCAGGAGGCTGACGCCGAGTCCCGCGGACACGCCCCGCTTGATGGACTCGATCGTGCCGAACTCCAGGAAGGGCAGCGACTCCCCGGTGCCGTCGTTCAGTTCCGTCTCGAAGAGTTCCCGGTACGCGCAGCCCGCCTCGGCGGAGAGGACCTGGACGCCTCGGAGGTCCTCGGTGGTCACCTTCTCCGCCTGGGCCAGCGCGTGTGAGGGAGCGGCCACGAGGGTCAGGGGCTCCGAGCCCAGGACCTCCGTCTGGACGCCCGGGTGCCGGGTCTCGGCCTCCATGAGGAAGCCCAGGTCGAACAGCCCTTGGCGCAGGGCGTGGCAGGTCTCGGCGCAGAGGCTGGGACGCAGGACGATCTGGAGGGCCGGGTGACGGTGGTGGAAGAACTCCAGCAGCATCGGCATGCGGTAGGACGTGATGCTCTCCATGGATCCGACGGTGAGCGCGCCCGTGGGCTCCTCGGAACCCAGGGCGGCGCCCCGCGCCTCACCGGCGAGCGTGAGCATCTGCTCGGCGTAGGGAAGCAGCCGCCGGCCGGCCTCGGTGAGCTCGATCCGGCCACCGAGCCGGTCGAAAAGGCTGACCTCCAGTGATTCCTCGAGACTCTTGATGTGGGCGGTCAGGCTGGATTGTGCATACTTCAGTTCAGCCGCCGCACGAGTGAAACTGAGCAGCGTCCCCACCTTGTGAAACGTCGCCAACTGCCGAATATCCATGTCCCCTCCGAGGTCCGGTTTTCGCCGAACGTGGCGGACACAAGAAAATCAGCCCATGGGAGGGCGAGGCCAGAACTACCAGCTGTCTTATCGAGGACAGACGCCGTCAGGAAACGGTCACGCTTTCGTCGTCCTGGCCGAGCCCTTGCTTCGCGAGCAGGATCCCTGCCTGGAATCGGCTCGTCGCTCCGACCTCCCCCATGATTCCGGAGATATGACGGCGGCATGTGCGCGTGGACATACCCAGGCGGCGCGCGATCACTTCGTCCTTGAGGCCCATCGCCATCAGCCGGATGACGGACATCCGCAGGTCCTCGGCGTGGTGGTACTCGGCGGTCCCCCCGATGTCGAAGGTCTGGCTCCCCTGCCAGACGGATTCGAAGGACCGGTACAGATAGGCGACGATCGTGGGGTCGGTGACGATGGCCGCGCCGGGCGGTTCCTTGCCCGTACGTTCCTTGGGGATGAAGGCGAGCTTGCGGTCGTAGATGATGAGCCGCTCGGACAGTTCCTCGGCGGTGCGGACCTCGGCGCCCGCCTCGCATATCTGGCGTACGTAGGCGCGGGTGGCGAGGCTGGCGTGTGCGGTGTGCTGGTACAGGGTGCGGATACGGATGCCGCGCTCGCGCATCTCCAGGGTCTGGAGGAGGTCCTGGTCCAGCAGTTCCGCGCTGCGGCCGCCGCCGGGCTGGAGCGTGATGCGCTCGTCGGTACACCGTCTTCGTGCCAGGTCGATCTCGCGCCGTACGTCCTCGAAGTCGTCGAGGACCCGGATCGGCACGTCCTCGGCCACCGGCTGGGCGCGCGCCCGGTACATCGCGGACAGGACGCGCAACTGCTGGTGGATGCTGGAGATCTCGCGGCGGCGCTGGGCGATCGACAGCTCCAGCGGCGTGACCAGCTCCGCCTCCGCGATCTCGGGGTCGAGCGCCACCACGGCGCGGTTGCTCCCCGCCGAGGCGAGCAGCCTCATGTCCTGCAGGGTCTTGCGCGCCTCGGCGACCAGCCGGACGTCGACCCCCAGGTGGCCGGCGACGTCCTCGTCCCCGAAGGAACCGGTGCGCAAGGCGAACTCGTACGTCGCGACGGCGACTTCGTCCAACTCGTGATGCTCGTCCATCGGCCACCAGCCCCCATCGAATGCCCGATATGTCGCTATCCACTTGCTGCCGCTCCATCATAGGACACCCCACGCCCCTCGAACTGGAACTCAGGAACTGACACATTTCCAGTGCGGCCCAGACGGCGCCGCAAACAAATGAGACGCACAGGGGGACACGCGACATGAAGGCACGTACTTTCCTGGCTCAGGGCATCGCCGCGACCGCACTCGCAATCGGAATGTTTCACTCCGTGGAGTTGACGCC
Organism: Streptomyces silvae; assembly: GCF_016745505.1. Classification (GTDB taxonomy): domain Bacteria; phylum Actinomycetota; class Actinomycetes; order Streptomycetales; family Streptomycetaceae; genus Streptomyces; species Streptomyces silvae. Next base: position 10,175 of record NZ_JAERUC010000082.1, read on the forward strand.
GACGAGCGCCGGAGCGGACGAAACGTCCGGCCGGATAACCGTCGCCGATGACAAGTGGGACGTCGTCCCGCCCGCGCCGCCCACCGGTGCCGTGGCCGCCGCCGCGCTCTCTTCCCTTTCCTGAATCCGCGCAGAATTACCGAGGAGCAAACGGTGTTCCAGAGGAAACTCATCGCGACCGGTGACGAAACACTCCGCGTCGATTCGGGGACTCTGCACTGGCCGCGCCGGACCCTGTAGACCAAGGGTCCGAGCGCTACCAGGGGGGCGGTGCGGGACGAGCACGGCGCGCGGGGCCCGGCGTTCGAGTCGCCGGGGCCCGGGCGGCGTGCTCGTCCCGTGTGTGAGGCGACCGCCGCGCCGTGTGACGGCGCGCGCGGCGGTCAGAAGTGCACGCGGCGGTCCTCGGGGGTCACCCGGTAGCGGATGTCCCAGAGACTCCGCCGCACATAGGTCCGCTGGAGCCAGCGGTCGCGGCCGTCGTGGCGGGCCTCGAAGGGTGAACGGGCGTGGATGCCCTTGCGGTTGTTGATGAGCAGGGCCTGCCCCGGCTCCAGCCGCACGGCGTGCGCCACCTCCCGGGCGACTGCCTGGAGGTGCTCGAAGGCGGCCTCCGCGTCCCGGTCGAGCGAACGGACACCGTTCGCCGACACGGCGATCTCCGGGTGCTCCGCGGTGCCGCTGATCACGGGCACCGGGTGGGACAGCACCTCCGCCCCGCCCGCCGCGCTGCGGGTGTAGCTGCCCGGCGCGTTGAGCCGGAAGAGCGGACGCCGCAGCAGTTCCAGCGCACCGGCGTCCAGCCGGCGGCACAGGTCGCGTGCGTCCGCGTAATAGGTGACCGCCCCTCCCGAGGGGTCGCCCCGCAGGCAGTTGAGCACGAGGAAGTCCGGGTTGGCGACGTCGTAACGGCCGGTCGCGTCGTAGGTGATGTCGCTGTGGAAGTTGAGGAAGACCGCGGAGCTCTGGTTGGTCTGCGTACGGGCTCCCCCGGCGACCGGGACGACGTCGTGGACGAGGCGGCCGCCCTTCTCCGTGAGCACACCGAGCGCCTCACCGAGCAGACCGGTCAGGCCCAGCAGCACACCCTCGCTGACGAAACCGCTCTTGCCCCGGCCCGGTCCGCCGTCCAGCGGTGTCGGGCCCGTCTCGGTGTCGACGGGGAGGTTGCGCACCAGGGCGACGCCCGGGGTGTCGATGTGCCGGCCGAAGTCCAGTACGGCACGCAGCAGTCCGAGCGGCAGCGTCGCGAAGATCTGGTGGCAGCGGGCCGTCGCCCCGTCGAAGTCATGCCCCGGATCGGGCATCCCGGCCAGCGCGCGGCCGATCGAATCCCGTACGTCATCGGGCAGTTCCAGGTCCGTGAAGGTCATGGTGGCCCCGCTCATGTCGCTCGTACCCCCACTCGTGTGCCGGTCCGCGGCAGGTCCGGGAAGTCCAGCCCGTCGTGCAACTGCTGGGCCAGGTGCAGCGCGTCGGTGCCGCTCCCGGCCACGTGCGTGGTGACCTTGCTCCCCCGCATCTCCGCCACGGGCACGCCCGCCTCCCGCCCGGGCACCACCCCGTGCCGGAGCTGGACGGCCTCCGTGTCGACGTATCCGCCGACGACCGCCACCGACGGCCGGGTGCTGAGCCGTACGACGTCGAGTCCTTCGAGGTGGAAGGCGTGGTGCGCGGCGTCGGCACGCGCCTCGTCGGGGTAGTCCAGGACCACCGACCGCTGGTTGAGGACCACGGCCGCCGCCTGGGTGCCCGCCCCGCTGATCGTCGTACCGATCGTGTACGGAGCCCGGTTGAAGCGCAGGAGGATCTCGATGCGGTGCCGCAGGGCCAGTTGGACGGCCCGGCGGTGCAGCACCTTCGCGCCGTACAGCGACATCAGGGCCGCCATGTTGTACGAGACCTCCGGGAGCATCCTGGCCCCGGTGATCAGGTGGGGGTCGGACGTGTAGATCCCGTCGACGTCGGAGTGGATCTCGCAGGAGCGGCTGCCGACGGCGCGGGCGACCGCGAGCGCCGACAGGTCGGAGCTGTTCTTGCCCAGCCAGGTCGGGCGCCCCTCGGCGTCCGCCGCCTGTCCGCCGGGCACCACCACGACGTCGTACGCGGCGAGCGCCCGGCGCAGGGGCCGGGGGTCGATCCTCGTGACCCGGGCCCAGAGGAACGAGGCGTTGGTGGTCAGCCCCAGCTGGTGTCCCGCGAGGACCGTGGCGGTGCGCCCCCGGCTGTGCAGCGCACCCGCCAGCAGATGGGCGCTGACCAGGTCGGCCGTGGTCAGCAGGCCGGCGGCGGTGGCCGCCTCGGGCCGGGCGTCCATCTCGTGCAGCCGGGCGCGCAGCCGCTCGGTCTCCCCCTGCATCGCGCTCACCACCACGGCCATGGGCCTGGCCTCGCTGCGGATGCGCTCGTCGAGTCCCTCCGCGAGCTCGTGGTAGGCCTCGGGGGTGCGGAAGGTGGAGCCGCCGAACTTCAGGACCACCGGCGTGTTCACCGCACTCCTCCCGACAGGAAGCCGCGGGCGAGCGCGTACTCGGCGATCTGGACGGCGTTGAGGGCCGCGCCGACCCGCAGGTTGTCGGAGACGAGCCACAGCCAGAAGCCGCGCGGGTTGTGGGGCGACACCCGCACCCGGCCGACGTGCACATGGTCGGGGTGTCCTGCCTTGAGGGGGGTCGGGAACGCCGCCCGGTTCTCGGCGTCGTGCACGGTGACCTCGGTCTGGCGGCTGAGGAGACCGACCAGTTCGGCGCGGTCCACCGGCTCCTGCGTCTGCACCCAGACCGCCTCGGAGTGGGAGTTGACGACGGGGACGCGGACGCAGGTCGCGGTGACGTCGAGGTCGGGCAGGCCGAGGATCTTGCGGGACTCCTGGACCATCTTCTGCTCCTCCAGCGTGAATCCGCTGTCCTGGAGCTCGTCGACGAAAGGGACCACGTTGAACGCGAGGGGCGGGCTGAACCGCTCGGACGGCAGGTCGGCGTCCGGGTCGCGCAGGGCGACCTCGGTGCCTTCCAGCAGTTCCTCGATGCCCTGGTGTCCCTGCCCCGACGCGGCCTGGTAGGTGCTCACGACGACCTGCCTGATCCCCCAGCGCCGCTCCACCGGCTGGAGCACCCGGACCAGGGGGATCGTCGAGCAGTTGGGGTTGGCGATGACACCGCTGCCCGGCGGCCGGTCCAGGACGGCGTAGTTGATCTGCGGGACGACGAGCGGGGTGTCGGGGTCCATCCGGTAGGCGCGGGTGTTGTCGATGACCAGGGCGCCCTTGGCGACGGCGGCGGGCACCCAGGCCCTGCTGACGGAGGTTCCGGCGGAGAAGAACGCGATGTCCACGAGTCCGAAGTCGAAGTCCTCCAGGGAACACACCTCGTGCGTCTGTCCGCCCACCGGGATCTGGCGGCCGGCGCTGCGGCTCGACGCGACGAGGTACAGCTCGCGGTAGCGCAGATCCCGTTCCTCGATCAGCTCGATGAGGGTGCTGCCCACGGCTCCGGTGGCACCGATGATGGCGATGCGCGGGGCGGTGGGGTCGGTGACGAGAGTCATCAGACTTCTCCGTTCTGGGCGAGGGGCGGGTCAGTGGAGGGGCACGGGATAGTGCAGCCCGCCCGATGTCCACAGATGGTTGAGTCCACGGGGTACGTCCAGGCCGGAGGCGGCACCGAGGTTGCGCTCGTAGATGTCGGCGTACGTGCCGACCGCCGACAGGACCCGGCCGGCCCACCGTTCGTCGAGTCCGACCGCCGGGCCGTGCGGGCCGGCGTGCCGGGCCGCGGCCTCGGGCCCCTCGTGCTCGGCGGCCAGCAGCAGTTGCAGCACCCAGCGGACCAGGCGGAACCAGTGCGGGTCGGTCTCGTGGACCGCGGCGGCCATCGGCTCGCGCGAGATCGAGACCGGCAGGATGTGGTGGTCCCGGGGCCGGGGCAGCCGGGACCGGGCGCCGGCGAGTGCGGTGCGGTCCAGGACGTAGGCCGCGCAGTCCCCGTCGGCGTACGCGGCGAGGGCGTCGGCCGGGTCGTCGAAGGGAACGGGCTCGACCTCCAGGCCGCGCGGGCCGTACCAGGCCTCCAGGTTGAACGTGGTCGTGCAGCCCTTGTGGACCGCGAGCCGGCGGCCGGCCAGATCCGCCGGATCGACGACGCCGGAGCCCGCCGGGACCAGGAACCCCTCGCCGTCGTAGCAGGTCACCCCGGCGAAGAGCACCCGGCGGGTGGCCTCCCTGCCCATGGTCCAGGTCAGGTTGCACGTCGTCAGGTCGGCGTGCCCCTCCTCCAGCGCCGTCAGCCGGTCGCCCGCCGTGACGGGGCGCCAGTCGACGGCCTCGGGGTCACCGAGGGCGGCCGCCGCGACGGCGCGCGTGATGTCGGTGTCCAGCCCCGACCAGCGGCCTTCCGGTGTACGCCGCGACAGCCCGTGGATGCCCTGGGAGACGGCTGCCCGCAGCGCTCCCCGGGCGCGGGCGGCGCGCAGCGTCGCCGTGGCGGTCCGGCGGGACTCGGGGGGTCTCTCGTCGTACGGTGCCGGGGTGTTCGCCGTACGGGACTGGGGGCGCGGGGCCGGGCGGGACAGGGAACGGCCCGTGGCGCGCAGCCTCGGTGCCGGAACGGGGCGGGTCATGAGGCGCTCCTCAGCGGGTGGGGTACGGCGTCGCGGTCGAAGCGCCGACGGTTGAAGGTGAGCAGCTCGGTCAGCCGCCGCGCGGTGACCGGGGCCGTGGCCGTGGCCGTCACGGGCATGGCGCCGGCCCGGCTCCAGCCGAGCATGGACCGGTCGTCGATCGTGGCGCGGGCGCGGTTGGCGTTGTCGGGGTGCAGACAGTAGGGCACGTCGAGGACGCCCCGGGCGAAGGCGGCGGCCAGGCAGTCGCCGACCGTGCGGCCGGTCTCCAGCGTGGCGTCGACCAGGGTGCGGGCCTCCTCGTACAGGCCGGATTCGGTGGCACGGGGGCTGCGCTCGCGGTCCGCCGCGGTGGCGGCGGCCACGGAGGCCGCGTATTCCAGCGAGGCCACGTTCTCCTCGACGGTCGGGATCCGGTGGGCCTCGGCCGGGGTCTTGACGACCAGGCGTTCGGCGCCGCCGCGCACGGCGAGGCGGGCGCTGTCGGCCAGGAGGCGGCGGCTGCCGGCCTCGGTGCGCGGGAAGACGCCCATGAAGGTGTAGAGCACGAGGTGGTGCGGGGTGGACAGCCGCTCACCGGCGAGCCGCCGCAGCGCCGCGAGTGCCTCCAGGTCCTGGCCCTGGTGGATCTGCTGCGCGTAGCTGAGGGAGATGCCGCGCAGGCCGTGCTCCTGGAAGAACATCGCCTCCAGCACCGACAGCGCGACCAGCAGCGACGGCGGGCAGAGCTGACCCAGCATGCAGCCGCCGAAGGTCTCGATGTGCGGCGGGACGGGCTGCGCGGCGAGGAGTGCGCAGCCCGCGCTCCACTCGGCGACCGCCCGCGCGAGCGGCACCCGGCCGTAGGGCAGACAGTACGAGACGGGCCCGCCCTCCGTGGCGTCCGCCCCGGCCTCGGCCATCGCGCGGAAGAGCCGCAGGGGCAGGGGCGTGCCGTGGCGGACCTGCACGGGGAAGCCGGCCGACGAACAGTCCTGGAGGAGGGACCGCACCGCGGGGACGCCGTGGGCGAGGAGCGGGAAGCCGTTGAGCCCGGCGGGGTCGTCCCGCAGCGCGCGGCGCGCGGTCCCGTCGTCGTGGCAGCGGGTGTAGCTGTCCAGGGTGACGGTGCCGACGGTGGTGGCGTCCGCCTCCCGTACGGCACGCAGGCCGGCGCGCATGCGGTGGAGTTCGCCGAAGCCCATGCGCGGCTGGACGACGAGGCGCCCCGCGGCACGGGCGCGGTCGACGAAGCCGGTGAACCGGTCGGTGGGCGTCATCAGGCGGCTCCGGCCCCTGCGGCGGGACCCCCGCGGGAGTGGCCGGCCGCCAGGGCGCCGAGGAAGGACTCGAAGCGCGCCAGGCCCGATTCGGGGCCGCCCTCGGCCGCGTCGTCGAAGACCGCGTCGTATCCGGCGGCCGTCAGCCGCGTGCCGGCGTGGTCGCGGCCGTCGATGCCGAGCTTGCCGCCGATGACGACGGGCAGGGCCGCGAGGGAGGGCACCGCGCGGAGGGCGCGTATGAGCCGGAGCCCGTCCGTACGCCCGTGGCCGTTGACCGTGCTGAGGACGAGCAGGTCGGGGCGGCCCGTGCGGCAGGCCTCGACGATCGTCGCGTCGGGTGTCGTGTTGCCCAGGTTCGCCACCTCGTGCCCGAGGTCCTCCAGGAACAGCTGGAGGTGCACGAGGTTCCACAGGTGGGCGTCGGAGGACAGACCGGAGACGACGACGCGTAGGCGTCGCCCGGCGCAGGCCGTGACGTTCATGCGGTCCCCCCGGGGGTATGTGGGCGAGCGGTCCTGGAAACTATCCGCCCCGCTCCGCGGCCCGGTCCAGCCGCCTCGGCGGTGATTCCCGATGTGGTCGATCAGGAATTCCTATCCGCCGTCGTCCTGGGCCCGGGCGTCGCTGAGCAGGCCCAGCCGCGCGGCCGCCAGGCCGAGTTGGAACCGCGTCTCGACCTGGAGCTTCTCGCAGAGCCCGGCGAGGTAGCGGCGCATCGTACGGGTCGAGATCCCGAGTTTGCGGGCGATGAAGTCGTCGGATCTGCCGTGTTCCAGGTGGCGCAGGACGGCCAGTTCGACGTCCTCGAAGACCTCGTTGTCCGCGCCGCCCGTGCCGACCGGCCGGGCGTGCTCCCAGATGTGGTCGAAGATCACGGTGAGGAAGGTGACCACGGTCGGGTCATGGAGCACGGCCGCACCGCCCGTCGCGGTGGGCACGACCGCGGTGTCGTCGTCGAGGATGATCAGCCGGCCGGGGATCACCGCGGCCGTGCGCACCTCGGCGCCGAGGCCGTTGAGGAGCGTCATGTGGTGCAGTGCCTCGCGCTGCCGGCGGGCGGTGTGCGGTACGACGGTGCGGTAGCGCACCCCGCGGTCCAGGAGGTCGCTGTCGAGCTCCCTGGCGGCGCGCAGCGTCTCGGGGCCGCCCAGGGTGGGGTGCGCGGTGAGCACGCTGTGCCGTACCTGCGCGGAGAGTTCGGCGAGCCGGTGGCGTACGGCCTCGCCGTCGGTGAGCAGTTCGGTCGCGGTGCCTTCGAGGCCCCGGCGCACCTGGCGCTCGTACAGCGGTCCCAGCGGGCCGAGTTCGCGGTGGGTGGTGTCGATCCGCCGCATCAGTTCGCGCACCTGGGCCTGGGAGGACGTGGTGAGCGAGGCCGCCGCGAGCCCCGGGGAGAGTGCCTCGTGGCGGTGCGGCCCGTCGGGGCGCAGCAACTGCCGGGCGGTGAGCCGTGCGACGGACTCCGCGAACCGGGCGGGCGGCATGCCGAGGCGGGCCGGTGCCCCGTCCGCGTCCGGGGAGACCTCCAGGAAGTGGCGGTAGACGCGGATGTCCTCGTCGGTGAGCGGTCCGCCGCCCGGGCCGGCGCCTCCCCCCGGGGCCTCGCTCCCCTCAGCGGCGGTGCTCACAGGGCGAAGTGCCGTTCGAGGAAGTCGGTGGCGATGTCGCCCCGGCGGAATTCGGGGTGGTCGAGGATCTCCTGGTGCAGGGGGACGGTGGTGTGCACGCCGGGGCCGGATACGTCGAACTCGGACAGGGCGCGCAGGGTCCGGTCGATGCAGGTCGCGCGGTCGGGACCCCACACGATCAGCTTGCCGATCATGGAGTCGTAGTAGGGGCTGACCCGGGAGCCCGGCGCGTAGTCGGTGTCGACCCGCACCCAGGGGCCGCCGGGGACGGTGTAGGTCTCCAGCAGGCCGGGGGTGGGGGCGAAGTTACGGGCCGGGTCCTCGGCGTTGATCCGGCACTCGATGGCGTGCCCGCGCACCTCGATGTCCTCCTGCTTCACGGAGAGCGGCCCTCCGGCGGCCACCCGCAGCTGTTCGGCCACCAGGTCGACGCCGGTGACGAGTTCGGTCACGGGGTGCTCGACCTGGATGCGGGCGTTCATCTCCATGAACCAGTACGCGTCCTCGGCGGCGTTCTCCCCCGCCTCGACGAGGAACTCCACCGTCCCGGCGCCCCGGTAGCCGACGGCGCGTGCCCCGGCGACGGCCGCCTCGCCGAGCCGGGCACGCAGCTCGGGCGTGACCATGGCGGACGGCGACTCCTCGATGAGCTTCTGGTGGCGCCGCTGCACCGAGCAGTCGCGCTCACCGAGGTGGACGGCTCCGCCGAAGTCGTCGCAGACGACCTGGATCTCGATGTGGCGGGTCTTCTCCAGGTAGCGCTCCATGTAGACGGCGCTGTTCTTGAAGACGGCCTGGGCGCTGGCCCTGGTGCCGGCGTAGGCGTCGCGCAGGTCCTGGGGGCGGCGTACGACGGTGATGCCCCGGCCGCCGCCGCCCGCCGCGGCCTTGATGATCAGCGGGTAGCCGATGCCGGCGGCGACGGCCTCGGCCGCTTCGACGGAGTCGACCGGTTCGACGGTGCCGGGGAGCAGCGGGAGGCCCGCCTCCGTCATGAGCCTGCGGGCGGTCGCCTTGTCCCCCACGTTCTCCATCACGTCCGGCGGCGGCCCGATGAAGGTGATGCCGTCGTCGGCGCAGATCTCCGCGAAGTACGGGTCCTCCGAGAGGAATCCGTACCCGGGGTGGATGGCCTGCGCGCCGGTGCGGACGGCCGCGCCGATGATGTTGGGGATGTTGAGGTAGCTGCGGGCGGGCGCTCCGGGGCCGATGTGCACGGCCTCGTCGGCCGCTTTGACGAACCGGGCGTCGGCGTCGGCGGTGGAGTGGACCGCCACCGTGCGTACGCCCAGATCACGGCAGGTGCGGATGATCCGCAGCGCGATCTCGCCGCGGTTGGCGATGAGTACCTTGTCGAACACGTCTCGGTCCTCCGGTGTGTGTGGCCGCCGGCTCAGTCGACGGGGACGAGGTCGAACAGGGGCTGGGCGTACTCGACGACCTCGCCGTCCTGCGGGTGCACGGCGTGCACCCGGCCCCGGACGTCGGCCGTGATGGAGTTGAGCAGTTTCATCGCCTCGATGATCGCGAGCTGGTGTCCGGGTTCGACGATGTCGCCGACCTGGACGAACGGCTCGCCACCGGGTGAGGACGCCTGGTAGAAGGTGCCGACCAGAGGTGCGGTGACCTGGACGAGGCCGGCGGGCCGGTCCGGGTCGGCGGGGGCGGCGGCCGGAGGGGCGGGGGCGGCGGGCTGGACCCCGGCGGGGGCTGTGGCGAGGGCTGCCGCGGGGGTTGGCGCGGGGGCCGTCTCCCACTCGACGTCGACGCTGATCCCGCCGGCCTTGAGGGTGATCCGGCGCAGGGTGCCGGGCAGTTCGCCGGCGAGCAGCCTGGTCTGGGTGCGCAGTTCCTCGACCGTCATCGTGTCGGCGGCGGTCGTCGTCTCAGTGGTCATCGTGGTCCTCCCAGTCGACTACCGGCTGGTGTTCGGGGTGCCCGAAACGGTCGTAGCGTTCCCTGCGCAGCTCCACGAGCCGGTCGCCCGGCAGTTCGAGGAGCGGGGTGAGGGCGCGCACCAGAGCGGTCTTCACATTGAGCGCGGTGGGGTGGGGCGCGCTGTGCGCGCTGTCCGGCGGTTCGGGGACGATCGCGTCCACGACACCGAGGCGCAGCAGGTCCGACGCGGTCAGGCGCAGGGCGTCGGCGGTACGTCCGGCGTGCTCGGCGGTGCCGAAGAGGATCGTCGAGCAGCCCTCGGGGCTGATCACCGAGTAGTAGGCGTTCTGGAGCATGAGCACCGTGTCGGCGACGCCGAGGGCGAGCGCCCCGCCGCTGCCGCCCTCACCGGTGACCACGGAGACCACCGGGACCCGGATCCGGGAGAGTTCGAGGATGCACTCGGCGATGGCGAGGCTCTGGCCGCGCTCCTCGGCACCGATGCCGGGGAAGGCGCCCGGGGTGTCGACCAGGGCGACGACGGGCAGCCCGAACCGCTCGGCGAGCCGCATCAGCCGCAGCGCCTTGCGGTACCCCTCGGGGTTCGGCATGCCGAAGTTGCTGCGGACGAGCTCGGCGGTGTCGTGGCCCTTCTGGTGGCCGAGTACGACGACGCTCTGACCGCCGAGCCGGGCGATCCCGCCGAGCAGGGCCTGGTCGTCGGCGCAGACCCGGTCACCGCGCAGGGGCATGAACGCGTCGAAGACGTACCCGATGTAGTCGGCGGCGGTGGGCCGGCCGGTGTTCCGGGCGAGCGCGACGGTCTCACGGGCGCCGCGGAGCGCCGGGAGGGGCTCGGTGAGCGGTTCGGCTCCCCCGGGTTCAGGGAGTTCGGGCACGGACGGGCCGAACAGGGACAGCAGCCGTGCGAGGTGTTCCCGCTGGTTCTCGCGCGGGACGACCGCGTCGATCATGCCGTGCTCGAGGAGGAACTCGGCGCTCTGGAAGCCGGGGGGCAGTTCCTCGCGGATGGTGTTGCGGATGACCTGCGGCCCCGCGAAGCCGATGAGGCTGCCGGGCTCGGCGAGGATGACGTCGCCGAGCATGGCGAAGGAGGCGCTGACGCCGCCGAAGGTCGGGTCGGTGTTGAGGTTGACGACCGGCAGCCCCGCCTCGCGCAGCGCGGCGACCCACTGGGCGGTCTTGGCCATCTGCATCAGGGAGACGGCGCCCTCCTGCATACGGGCGCCGCCGGACGCGGCGATCAGCAGGAGCGGCAGCCGCCGGGCGAGGGCGTGCCGGGCCGCGGCCGCGATGCCCTCGCCGACGACGGCGCCCATGCTGCCGCCCATGAAGCTGAAGTCGACGGCGGCGACGACCAGGCCGTGCCCCTCGATCGTCAGTTCACCGGCGACCAGGGCGTCGTTGCGCCCCGTCCTGGCCCGGGCGTCGCGCAGCCGGTCGGGGTACGGCTTGCTGTCGCTGAAGTCGAGCAGGTCGCGCGGCTCGTAGTCGGCGGGCAGGGGCCGGAAGCTGTCCGGGTCGGCGAGCTGCCGGATGCGGGTGTCCGGAGAGATACGGAAGTGGAACTGGCACTCCGGGCACACCTTGAGGTTCCGGTCGAGCCTCTTGCCGTAGACGAAGGCCCCGCAGGCCCCGCACCGGCGCCACTGCACGTCCTGGCCGGCGCGTACCGGCTCCTGTTCCTGGCGCACGGCCGTCTCACGCCTTCCCGGAACCGGTGGCGCCGGGCACGGAGGGGCTCTTGCGCTGCGGCACCGACTCCGTGGCGGCCGCGATCCCGAACTCGGGTATGTTCCGGTACACGGTGTGCATGCGGGCCGGGTCGACGATGTAGGCCTCGTGGAAGATGCCGACGGCGCCGTCGTTGCGCACCGCGCGGTTGAACCAGGCCCACATCGAGCGGTGCTTGCCCGTGGTGTTGTGCGAGTAGCGCATCAGGTCGTCCATGCTGCGCCAGTACTGGAGCATGATCACGGTCCGGTTGAACCAGGCCCGCGAGTACAGGAATCCGTGGTCCTTGTTCTTCTTCAGCTCGATCAGCATCGGGATCATCGAGGCGATGACGGGCACCCAGCGGTGCACCATCCAGAACTTGTTGATACGGGTGCCGATCAGCAGCACCACCGTGCCCTCGGGTGCCGAGGCGATGCGCGGTTCGGTGACGACCTTGAGATCCATGGTTTCCTCTCAGAAGGGGTAGGAGCGCGCGGGACTGCTGACGGTGAGGGTGTGCCAGCGGGTGAAGGCGTCGATCGCCGCCTGACCGCCGAACCCGGACGCGTTGCCCGAGGCGCCGACCCCGCCGAACGGCAGGTGGGGGTCGTGGTTGACCGTCTGGTCGCCGACGTGGACGACACCGCAGCGCAGCCGGGAGGCCAGGGCGCGGCCCTGCTCGGCGTCCGAGGTGTAGACGGCGGCGGTGAGCCCGTAGTCGGAGGTGTTGGCGAGCTCCACGGCCTCCTCCTCGTCGGCGAAGGAGGTCACGGTCGCCACCGGCCCGAACACCTCGGCGTGGAAGACGGACATCTTCGGGGTCACGTCGGCCAGCACGGTCGGCGGGAAGAACTGCCCCTGCACCGTGCCGCCGGTGACCAGGCGGGCCCCCTGCGCGACGGCGTCCTCGACCGCGGTGGCGATCCGGGTGAGCTGGCCCCGGTCGATGACGGGGCCGATCTGGGCGTCCGTACGGTACGGGTCCCCGATGCGCAGGGCCGCGGCGCGGCGGGCCAGCGCCTCGGTGTAGCTCTCCACGACGTCCCTGTGGACCAGGTGGCGCCGGGCTGCCATGCAGATCTGGCCCTGGTGCAGGAAGGAGCCCCAGGAGCCGGCGGAGGCGGCGGCCTCGATGTCGGCGTCGGGCAGGACGACATAGGCGTTCTGCCCGCCCAGTTCGAGGACAACGCGCTTGAGCAGCCGTCCCGCGGTGGCGCCGATCTCGCGGCCCACCTCGGTCGATCCGGTGAAGGACACCATGGAGACGTCGGGCGACCGGACGAGTGCGGCGCCCGCGTCGGCGTCGCCGTGGACCACCTCCAGGACGCCCTCGGGCAGTCCGGCCGCCGCCAGCACCTCGGCGAAGAGGCGGCCGCCGCTCAACGGGGTGTGGGGGTCGGGCTTGAGCAGGACGGTGTTGCCCAGGGCGAGAGCGGGGGCGACCGAGCGCATGCCCAGCAGCACCGGGAAGTTCCAGGGCACGATGACGCCGACGACGCCCAGCGGGACGCGCCGCACCTCGGTGTCCCGGCCCGGGTCGGAGCCGGGGCCGTGCGGGGCCTGGGGTGCGGTGGCGAGCTGGGCGGCGTGGCGCAGTTCCGCCGCGCCGGCGTGGACCTCGTAGAAGGCCTTGCCGGTGATGGAGCCGCCCTCCCTGACCAGCAGGTCCTGGGCCTCCTGGGCGCGTTCGAGCAGCAGGTCCGCGGCCCGGTCCAGGATCGCGGCCCGTTCGGCGGCCGGGGTGGCGGCCCAGCCCGGGGCGGCCGCGGCCGCCCGGCGGGCCGCCGAGAGGACGGCGCCGGAGGTGGCGAGCGGGACGCTGCCCAGCTCCTCGCCCGTGATGATCTCGCGGCTCGTCAGCAGGCCGGTTTCGGTGACGGTGCTCACCTGGTTACCTCGGATTCTCGGGAGAAGGGTCGGGGGTGCCGGCACGGGTGAGGACGGCGTGGGCGGTGACGCGGCCGGGGCCGGAGGTCACCGACAGGGAGACGTCCCCGTGCAGGACGCGCTCGGCGAACCGGGCCAGCTCGCCCCGGAAGACCAGGGTCCAGGGGCCCTCGTCGGTGCCGCGCAGGGAGATGTCGTTCCAGCGGGAGGCGATCCTCGGCGGTGCGGCGAGGGCGCGCAGGGCGGCCTGCCGCAGCGCCCAGGCGACGGCGGAGCCGCCGGTGGTGAAGCTTCCGCCGGCGCCGCCGCCCGAGGAGAGCTGGAGGGCCCCGGGGCCGTGCCAGGCGACGAGCCGCTCGACGGCGCCGGTGTCGACGCCGTAACTGCCCACCCGGAGGACGCTGTCGGTCCCGGCGGGCGGCCGGCCCCCGTCGCCGGCCGCGGGTTTCCCGGGGTCAGGCATGGGCCGCCTGCCCTTCGGCCAGGAGGTTCTCGACCATCGAGATGAGGTTTCCGATGGTCATTTCGGCGAGCATGCGGTCGAGGGTGAGCTTTCCGTCCCACCGGACCGCGTCGAGCTGGGGCATCACGGTGGTGAGCTGTTCCATTCCGCGTCCGCTGATGATTCCGCGGGCGTCGCAGAACTCCGTGTCGGGAACCGCTCCCTGGAGATACCGCCCGCATTTCTCCACGGAGAGAATGACGGGCGCGGTGCATTCGATACGGAAGAAGATGTCGAGCAGATCCAGTGATTCCAGGCCGAGATCGGCGGAGAAGACCAGATCCGTGCTGTACAGGTCCGTGGGGATTCCCAGTGTGTCGATGACGATCGACCGCACCAGTTCGTTCACGTCGTAGTGGGACATGCGCGTCACTCCTGTCCGGCCTGCCCGGCCTGTCCGGCCGCAGCTTCGGGGCCTCCCCCCACCAGAGCCTTCCGGTGCCGCGGACCGGACACGTCCGCATGTGCTGATGCGAGGGGGCAGCGGGCGTGGCCCAGCACCGCCGGAACACGTTCACCGGCGTCCGCGGCGGCGAGCGCGCGGCGCAGTCTGCGCAGGCAGCGGGTGCGTATGGGGCCCACGGACCCGACCGACATGGCCAGTGCCGTGGAGATCTCGTCGTAGGAGGCCGGCGGGTCCGCGAGGGCCAGCATCAGCACGCCGCGGCACTGCTCGGAGAGCGTGTCGATGGCCCGCTGGGCGTCCTCCCTGCGCTGGGCGCGCAGGGTGATCTGCTCGGGGCTCTCGCTGTGGCCGGAGAGTCCGTCGAGGGTCTCGCTGTCACCGACCATGACGAGTCGTTTCCGGCGCGAGAGGACCTTGAGGGATTCCCGGCGCGCGACGGTGGCGAGCCAGTCCCCGACCCTTTCGGGGTCGCGGATCCGCTCGACGTTCTGGACCAGTCGTAACCAGGTCAGCTGGCGGACGTCCTCGGCGTCGACATCGCTCATCCGGTGGCTGCGCACGACGGACCAGACGAGTCTGCCGAATCGTTCCACCATGGCGTCCCAGGATTCCTGCTCGCCACGTGCGCACCCCGCCAGCAGTTCCGCGTTCGCTTTACGGGGCATGGGAATTCCCTTCGTGAGGGGGGATGGTGCGGGGGGATGGTGCGAGGATTTCGACGGCGTCGAGGGGAGTACGCCCATGGAATCCGCTGGGGGGCGCGCGGGGCAAGCGGATACGCCTTCAGGTAGGGGACCGGCCAGAGGTGGACAGCGCCGGTCGCGGGCCGCACCGGTCATGAGCGCGCCTCCTCCGGCAGCAGGTCGGGGATCGCGGAGCGGAGCCGGACCGGGAGGGGGCCCGTGTCGCTCCGGTCGGCCCGGATCGCCACGCCGAGCGCGAAGCGGTCCCACACCTGGAGGACCTGGACCTGCCACAGGTCCCGCTCCGTCTCGGGGATGTCCTCGTCGACGACGGCCAGGCCGCCGTCCCTGAGCCGGTGGACGGAGAAGGCGTCGAAGCCCCGGCACATGCCCATGCCGGTGGCCTTCGTGTACGCCTCCTTGGCCACCCAGGAGTCGGCGAAGGCGTGGCCCCGCTGGCCCTCCCGGTTGCGGCGCAGGACCTCGTTCTCCAGCGGGGTGAACACCTTCGGCGCGAACTGCATCGCCTCGGGCTTGGCCGGGGTGATCTCGGCGTCCACACCGGCGGTCCGGCCGCGGACCACGATGGCCGCGATCAGACCGTTGGTGTGGGTGATGTTGAAGTCGAGCCCCCAGGCGCAGCCCTCGACCTCGGGGCGGCCGTAGGTGCCGGTCCTGAAGCGCCATGAGTCCGGTGCCACGTCGGCGTACCGGGAGAGGACCTGGCGGGACAGGAGCCGGGCGCCGAGGAAGCGCCGGCGGGCGGCCGGGAACAGGAGCCGGTCGTGCCGGGCCCGTTCCTCGTCCGTCAGCAGCGCGGCGCCGCCCGTCGCCTCGGCGAACCGGTCCACGTCCTCCTCCGCCAGCAGCCAGACCTCGGCCGTGTCGGCGAGCGGGTCGGCGAACGGTGCCGTGCAGTCCATGGGCTCGGTCTCCTTCCTTGGTTCACCAGTTGACGGAAAAGGACCGGAACGAGAAGAGGCGGCCCTCACGGTGCGCGGCGGTGAGTGCGTCCGCGACCTCGGCGATCTCCCGGGGTCCGGCCACGCTCACGGTGGGGTGGAAACGCTTGAGCAGCCGCTCCAGGCAGACCAGCAGGACCGCCGGGGAGCGCAGTTCCGGGTGGACGCTGTCGTGGCCGTGCAGATGGAGGTGGACGACGGCTGCCGCCGCGGAGACGAAGGTGTACTGCTTGGCCAGGTCGTACAGTTCGGCGGACTGGCCGGCGCTCTTGCCGAGGTCGGAGAAGAGCTTGCGGTGCTCGGCGGCGATGCGGTCCAGTTCGTCGGCGAGGGATCCCGCCGCGTCGGCAGCGGCGGCCAGCCGGGCCGCGTCGGTCCCGGTGGCGGCTGCCGCGGCCTGGTGCAGGTCGTCGACGGCCGAGCGGAGCGCGAGCACCGGGTCGTCGACACCGCGGCTGAACAGCTGCTGTTCGGCGGGCCGGTAGGGCTTCATGGGGTGGGCGGGGTCGAAGAGGGCACGGGTGCGCTCCACCGCGCCCGCGACCTTGTCGGGGTCCTGGGTGACCGCGGTGTCCAGGAGGTTCCCGAGCTGGAGGGCGATGTTCTTCAGGTTCACGACGGTGTTGCCGTCGGCGAAGTCGGCGACCGCGCAGTCCCGTACGGCCTTCTGGAAGACCCCGTAGCGGGGGTGGGTGCGCAGGTAGTGGCGGGCGCCCAGCACGATGGCGAGCCTGGCCAGCGTCTCCTGGAGCAGGGTGGGGACGAAGTACTTCACCACCGAGGACCAGATGCTCGACTGCTCCGGGGTGAGCTGGAGGCTGCGGATCGCGCCGGTGGTCAGCGCGTCGGCGACGAGGAGGTCGGCGTAGCTCTCCACGAGCTGGCGCTGGGAGTAGGGCACCTCGGAGACCGGCGCGCCGAAGATCATGCGGCGGGTCGCGAAGTCGAGGGTGGCGCGCAGTGCGGTGTCCGCGCAGCTCATGGCGATGCTGGTGATGGCGATGCGGACCAGGTGGCTGCTCTTCAGGGCCACTTCGAGGCCCTGGCCGGCCTTGCCCACGACGGCGGTGTCGGGAACGAAGCAGTCGCGCAGCCGGACCCCGCTCATGTCCAGACCGCGCAGGCCGTGCAGCGGCTCGTGCGGCAGGGGTTCGCACTGTCCCTCCGCGAGCAGCCCCTTCTCGACGGCGAAGATGGAGTATCCGCCCGGGCCGCCCTTCTCCGACGTACGGGCGAAGACCATCACGACGTCGGCGACGGTGGCGTTCCCGATCGTCCACTTCTCCCCGTCGAGCAGCCAGCCGCCCTCGGTCCTGCGGGCGGTGGTGGCGTTGGCGAGGATGTCGCTGCCGTGCTCGCGTTCGGAGAGGCCCCATGCGAGCTTCGACCCGCTCTTGATGAGGTCGGCGAAGTGCTTGCGCTGCTCCGGTGTGCCGGCGACCCAGAGCGGCATGAAGCTGATGGTGCTGATGACCATGGCGGTCGCGGTGGTCGGGTCGCGGCGGGCGACCAGCCGGTAGAGGTTGAAGCCGTCCTGGATGTCGACGGCCCGGCCGCCGCTCTCGACGGGGATGCTCCAGTCGTACAGCCCCCAGGAGGCGAGCAGGTCGACGAACTCGTCGGGGTACGTCTCCCGCTCGTCCAGTTCCAGCACGCGGCTGAAGGGCAGGGGGCCGTCGTCGTCGAAGGGGTCGCCCATGTGGCGTTCCAGGTCGGCCATGAGGGCCTGCAGATCGGTCATCGCTCGTCGGCCTCCTCGTTCTCGTCGCTCGTGTCGCTCTTCATGGGCGTGTCGCTGTTCGTGGACGTGCCGCTGTTCGTCGATGTGTCGCTCAGCCGGACCGGCAGCGCGGTGAACAGGCGCCGCGCCGCGTCGAGTCCGGTGGCCAGACGCCCGGCCGGGGCGAGGTCCCCGTACGGCGCGGTGCGCGGGTCGCGGCCGTCGGCGAGGGTGGTCAGCAGCGCCAGTACGGCGACGAGCCAGGAGGTGTCGCCGGGGGCTGCGCCGTAGAGGCCGTCCCCGTCCCGGTGGTGCCACCAGGTCAGGGCCGCGGTGGCCGCCGTGTGGAGCAGGCAGAACCGGCCCGCGAGGTCCAGGGTCTCCGGGGAGACCTTCGCCGAGCGGGCGCGGTCGCGCTGGGCGGCGGCCGTGTTGTGGACGACGGCGGCCAGCGCCGAGCGCACCCCGGCGACCAGCTCGGCCGCCCGGTCCTCGCCGCGCCGGCTCAGCTCCCGGCCGATCGCCCCGGCGTACGCGGCGAAGCCGAGCAGCACGTCGTCCTTGGGCCGTACGCCCAGGTCCAGTGCGGCGGGGTCCAGTGGGGGCAGCCGGTCGGCCTCGCCCAGGGCGAACACCGCGCGCAGCCGCTCCCCCGCCGGGCCGTCCGGCTCGGTGGTGGCGGCCGGGTCGTCCGGGAAGGCGGGCGCGTACGCGGGGAGGTGCATCGCGAGGGCGCGCAGGTTGCCCAGCACGCTGGTGTCGATGACCGCGACCATCGCGTTGTCGCGGACCGCCTTGTCGAGTACGGCGCCGGGGCCGTCCCGCAGGACCGCCCGTGCGCCGATCAGGGCGTGCGAGCGGCTGACGCAGGAGGCGGTGAGACGGACGGCGGTGTGCTTGACGACGGCGGAGGCCAGGCCGAACGCGCCGGGCGCGACGTGCACCTGGCGGGCGGCGGTCAGCACGGCGAGGTCGGCGGCGATCAGCTCGGCTGCGGCCAGGGCGAGTTCACGTGCGCCGTACGGGGTGCCGGCCACGCGTTCGCCGCCGGTGCGGTGCTCCTCGGCGAACCGGAGCGCCGTGCGCAGCGCGGTGTCCGCGGTGGCGAGGCAGCCGGCCGTGCTCATCAGCCGGACGATCTGCTGGGCGCGCAGCGCGCCCGCCAGACCGCTGCCGGTGTCACCGACGACGGCCTGCGGCGGTACGGGCAGGCCGTCGAACTCCAGGTCGGCGAAGTCGATGCCGCGCATCCCGGTGGTGCGCTGCGGTGCGTGCCGCGTCACCTGGTGGGCGGAGAGCTCCTCCGGTCCCAGCAGTACGGCGGTGAAGGCACCCGCACCGCGTGGAGCGGTACGCGCCACGATCACCGCGGCGTCGGCCGAACTCCCCCGGCCCACCAGCCACTTCGTACCGTTCAGCAGTCCTTCGGGGGTCAGCGCGCAGCTGTTGGCGAGCACATCGCTGCCGGCCTGTTCCTCGGAGAACCCGAAGGCGATGGTGCGGCCTTCGCGCAGCCAGCGGGCGACGACCTCGTGCTGGGCCTCCGTGCCGGCGGCGAGCACGGTCATGACCGCCGAGATGCTGAACATGGTGGCGGGCATGACGTTGACGTCTCGCCGGGCGGCGACCCGGACCAGGAGCTGGGTGTCCTCGAAGGAGCGGAGGGTCCCGCCGAGGGCGCCGGGGAGGTGGCACAGGTGGAAGTCCTCAGCGCGGAGCCGGGCCTCGGCCTCGTGCGGGTACTCCTCGGCGGCGTCCCGGGCCACGCCCGCCGCGAAGCCGTACGGGTTCTCCGGCGACCAGGGGTCGCCGAGCAGCCGGTCCAGGCGCTCCGCCCCGGCGAAGGCCCCGGCCGGGGCCGCCGGCACCGCGTGGGCGGGCACGGCGGCCGGGGAGGGCGTGTCGACGACGGTCACTGCCCCACCCCGACGGAGGAGTCACGGGGCGCGGAGTCCTCCGGGGACGGGCGGGTCGCGATGCCGGCGGGGAAGGCGACGCCGGCCGCCCTCAGCATGGCGAGGCGCTGGTGGAAGGCCGCGCCCTTCATGATCTGCCGCCCCACGTCGGCGACCCTGCGGTGCTCGGGTGCCGCCAGATACGTCCCGCGCACCCAGGAGTTGAAGCTGCCCATCGCGGGTCCGCACCAGATCTGGTAGTCCACCGCCCGGTCGGCCTCGCCGGTCTTCGCCCAGCGCGAGGCCATCCCCAGGTACCAGCGGAAGACGAGCGCCGCCCGCCGCTTGGGGTGGCCTTCGGCCCGTGCGAGCTGGCCGGGATCGCGGCGCGCGAAGTACTCGGCGGTCTCCTCCCAGACGCTGTCCAGGGGCCGCCGGAAGATCTGCTGCTCGACCCGGGCCCGTACGTCCTGGGGCAGCCCCTCGATTCCGTCGTACGTGCGGTAGAGGTCGTACAGCTGCTTGGCGCGCATCGGGAAGAACGTGCCGCGCTTGAGGACCTGGAGCTCGACGCCCATCTCGAACATGTCGGCGGCGGGGGCCATGTCGAAGTCGGCGATGCCGGCCTGGGCGAGCATCTCCTTGACGCGCGGCGAGGTACCCGCCTCCACACAGGACTGGTTGACCGATCCGGTCACCACGTAGTCGGCGCCCATCGCGAACGCGGCGGCCGCCGCGTCCGGGGTGCCGATGCCGCCGGCCGCCCCGATCCGGATGCGCTCGGCGTAGCCCGCCTCCTGCATGATCGCGTCGCGCTGCCGCATGATGACGGGCAGCAGGGCGGGGAGCGGCCGGCGGTCGGTGTGGCCGCCGGAGTCCGCCTCGACGGTGATGTCGTCGGCGAGCGGCACCCGGGAGGCGAGGCGTGCCTGCTCCTCGGTGATGAGGCCGTCCGCGAGCAGCCCCCGCACCATGGCCTCGGGGGCGGGCCGCATGAAGAGTTCGGCGGTCTCGGTGCGGGAGATCTTGGCGATGACCCGGTTCGAGGCGATGACCCCGTCCGGCCCGCCGGCCCGCAGTCCCGCGAGCCGGTAACGCACCAGGTGCGGCGTCAGTTTGAGGAAGGCGGACGCCTCCACGCAGGGCACGCCGTACGTGAGGAAGAGGTCGACGGCGGTCCGTTCGAGGCGGTCCTCGCTCGGGCTGTGGATGAGGTTGCAGGCGTAGCCGAGGCCGGGGATCTCGTCGCGGAAGCGGATCAGCGCCTTCTCCACGGCTTCGGGGAGCAGTCCGGCCGCTCCGTAGGAGCCGAGGAAGCCCGCGCGGGCCATCGCGATGACGAGGTCGGCGGAGGCGATGCCGTTGGCCATGGCACCGCTCATGTACGCCTGCTGGAGGCCGTGGGCGGCGAGGAACCGGGCGCTGCCGAGGCGTTCGGGGCCGAGCGGGGGCGCGGCGGCGACCACTTCGTGGGGGCCGTCGCCGGTGAGCGTCCCGCCGGCGGCCGCGCCAAGTCCGTACGGCCCGCGCACGATGTAGACGGGTTCGTCCAGGCGCATCAGGGTGTCGTAGACCCCGGTGTCGCCGACGGCCGGGTCTGCCGGCCCGGCCCACCGCGGCCGGTGCTGATCGGTGGTCATGCTGCGTCTCCTGTCGGTCGTACGCGGATCAGGCCTGGTCGTGGTGGATCTCGATGCCGATGCCACCGAGCTGGTAGATCCGCAGGGTGGACTTCCAGACGCTCGCGTCGCCGAGCAGCTGGATCCGGCCCGGTGCGCGGCGCACCTCCTTGATGTGCACGTCGAACTCCATCTCGGGGTCGTCGCGCAGGATCTGGCCGCGGTAGGACCAGGTCGTCTCCGCTTCGGAGAGCAGGGCGAAGCGGGGGTTGACCAGGCCGTCGGTGAGGCCGGTCTCCACGGCGTAGACCTGGAGGCCCTGGAGCAGGGACTCGACGCCGAGCGAGCCGGGCATCACCGGGTCGCGGTGGAAGTGGCAGGAGAAGTACCAGTCGTCGGGGCGGATCGTGCGGTGGCCGCGCAGATAGCCCTGGCCGTGGTCGCCGCCGCCGGGCAGGACGTCGACCCACTGGACGAGGTCGAGGTGGTCCCGGCCGATCCGGGGCCCGGGGCGGGTCGCCTCGGCGGCCCGGTAGGCCGCGAGGTCGACGCGGCGGGTCTGTGCGGGCCGGGAGGGCTGACGGTCGATCCAGGGCGCCACGTGCGTGCCCTTGTCGAGGCCGACCTGGTTCTCCAGGGCCTTGGCGCTGAAGTAGCCGAAGAGCGACTCGCCCCGGTAGAAGACCTCGCCGTCGGCGGACAGTTCGTAGCTGTAGTTCTGCAGGATGGAGCCCGGCATCTGGTCGCTGGAGAGCAGCGTCGACCGGTGCTGGATGGTCTTGCCGCGCAGGTCGACGTCCTTGACCAGGGTGGCGCGGCCGTCGAGGTTGCGGATGCTGAACTGCTCCTCGGGGAAGGGCAGGGTGGCGCCGAGGTAGTAGCCGAGCAGGATGGCCGCCTGGAGGCTGGACTCCATGTGGACGCAGTTGGGCATGTGCGGGTGCCCGTTGTGGTCGTAGTACCAGGCGTCGTCCGGCGAGTCGTACTCGGTGACCATGACGGCCCCGCGCTTGAGGACGCCCCGGGTGCCCTCCAGCTCCATGACCCGGTCGACGAAGAGGAAGTCGCCGTTGGGGATGTACGGGGCGCGGCTGTCGGCGTAGACCTCGAACTCGGGCCCCATCGCCGTGGCCAGGTCGCCCTTGGCGGCGTGCGCCATGTGGAACTCGCTGAGCAGCGCGGGCTTCCCGCTCGCCGGGCTCAGCCGGCCGAGGAAGTGCGGGACCGTTCCGCCGGTCTCGGGGCGGTAGCGCGCGCCCGGCTTCTCCACCAGCCGGATGCCGAGCCCGGTGACGCCGATGGACGGCTTGCCGTCGCGCAGGACGACGACGTCGGCGGTGATGGCGGGGCGCGGCACCAGGGTGAGGGAGGTGATGTCGACGCGGTACTCGATCCTGTCGTGCTCCGGGGTGATCTGGCCCCGGACCTTGACCTCGGTCCGCAGGTCGGGGACGGGCTGGAAGCGGGCGTCGGGGAACGACAGGTGCAGCCCGAGGGAGAGCGCGTACACCTCCAGGAGCTGGACGGCGCCCTCCGCGACCAGCGAGCCGGCGAGTACCGGGTCGTCCGGGAAGTGGCTGGTGAAGTACCAGCCGTCCGGCACGAGATGCTTCACGGCCTCGATACGTCCGAGGCCCGCGGCGCCGCCCTTGCGGTCCAGGACGGTGATCTCGTCGGCCATCCGGAGCCGCTCGGTGGGGAGCCGCAGCGAGGTGTTGCAGCCGGCGGGCTGGCCGTGCCCCGGTCCGAACACGTCGGCGATCCGGCCTTCGGCGAGGTGCGCCAGGTCGGCGGGGCCCAGCGCGGTGCGCTCGGTGCGGGCCAGCGGCTTGAAGGCGCTGGAGCCGGAGAAGGTGCCGTCGCCGACGGGCGGGCGGACCTTGGCCTCCAGGATGCCGAGGGAGCTCTCCAGCTCCTCGTCGGTGAAGAAGCCGGCGC
The DNA here is from genome assembly GCF_016745505.1 of Streptomyces silvae. Lineage (GTDB taxonomy): Bacteria > Actinomycetota > Actinomycetes > Streptomycetales > Streptomycetaceae > Streptomyces > Streptomyces silvae. Next base: position 32,909 of record NZ_JAERUC010000082.1, read on the forward strand.
AGGCGTTGTTGAGCTTGAGGATCAGTTCCCCGTCGGCGTAGCAGTCGTAGTGGAAGAAGAAGAGGAGGGTGTCCCCCTGGCGTACGAACTGGTCGATCCAGATGTCGTAGCGCAGGGTCTGGCCGACGCGGGGCAGGTCGCCGACGAAGCTGAGGCTGCTGTCGAGCAGGCGGTAGACCCGGTCACCGCGGTTGGTGAAGTCGGCCCCCAGGTAGCTGATGAGCAGCAGGTCGCACTGGCCGGCCTCGATGGTGACGGCCGGGGGGACCTGGCCGTCGACGGCGTACCAGGCGTCCACCGGTACGTCGTACTCGGTACGGATGAACGAGGGCTTGAACTCTCCCGGCTCGGCCTCCAGGGCGGTGACCCGGGTCGCGAAGTGGTAGGGCGGGGCGGGCAGCCGGACGCGGCGGCGGTGCGCGTCGATCTCGGCGAAACGGGGGCCGAAGACGTTGCCGACCTTGCCGGTGGCGAACTCCAGGAGGTCGTGCTCGTCCCAGATCACGCCCTCGGGCTTGGGCGGGCGGGGCGGCGGGGTGCCGCCCTCGGTGAGCAGCGCGACGAGCTGGTCGCGCAGCTCCCGCTGGGCCTGGAGCACCTCGCGGTGCGCCTCCAGCATCTCGCTGCGCAGCCCGCGCACCAGGACGGCCGCGGTCTCGTCACCGGTGAGCGCCGTGCTCCTGGCGGGAGGGGGCGGCACTGGCAGCGGAGCGCCGAACACGGCGCTCACCGGCGGCGTCCGGGGGGTCTCGGCGGGCAGGCCGGCGGGCGGCACCTGGGCACCGGCCGGAATCATCGTGACGGGCTCCCTTTCCAACGCCAGGGGGGCTGGCGTCGGCGGCTGCGCGGAGGGGTGGGTCGGCATCGCGGTGTCCCATTCCGTGGAGTTTTCGGCGCCCGTGCCGGGCGCCGGTTCGGCAAGGAGAGAGCCCGCGCCCCCGAGGGCCGGCCCGGCCTCCGCCGGAAGACCGGGGCGCGCCGCGACCGGAACGGCTGGACGGGCGGGCGGGGCGGTGGGTGCGGGGGCGCTGGGGGCGGGGGTGACCGGGGCGGTCGGCGCGGCGGAGGCCACGGCGGGGGCCGGGGTGGCATGAACCACGGCCGGTACCGGGGCAGTCGGCGCAGCGGAAGCCAAACCCGGGGCCGAGGTCGCCGACGCGGACCGAACCACGGCCGGTACCGGGGCAGTTGGAGCAGCGGAAGACGGGGTCGCGGCGCGCGGGGCGGCTCCCGCCACGGCCGGGATCCGGGTGCGTGGCAGCGTGGCCACCGTCGGGGCCGCCGCCGATGCCACCAGGGGCGGGACCGGGGCGCCGCCCGCCAGGAACGGCCGCAGGCCGGGCGACCGGCGCGGACCGCTGTGCGGGAGGGGCGCGAAGGCGCTGAGGTCGACCGGGATGCCGTGGGCGGCGAGGCGGGCCGCCAGCCGGGCGATGTCGGTCGCCCCGCGGGCGCCCCGCCGGTCCACCGAGACCGACAGGTGCGGCTCGTCGGCCAGGGTCTCGTGGATCCACCGCGAGCAGGTGCTGCTCGGGCCGACCTCGATGAAGCAGCGGTAGCCGTCGTCGTACGCCCGCCGGACCAGCCGGGGGAAGTCGACGGTCTCGCGCAGGGTGACCGCGATGTTCCCGGCCACCGCGTCCGCGTCGAAGTCCGTCACCGGTGCGTAGTGCCGGCTGCTGTAGAGGACCAGGTCCCCCACGTCGCCGGTCGGGTAGCGGTTGAGGTCGGCGAGCTCGGGCAGGACCCCGTCCACCACCGGGCAGTGCATCACGTGGTTGGCGGGCGAACGGGCGCTGCGGCAGTCCAGTTCGTCGATCAGGTCGCGGCACTGCTGCGGATCGCCTGCGACGACGGCCTCCTGCGGCGTGTTGACGTGGGTGAGGAACACCCGGTCGTAGCGGCGCAGTGCGGCCCGTACGTCGTCGGCGGGCGCGAGCAGCACATGCGTGGCCCACACCTCCGCGTCCGGGACGTCGTCGCCCAGCCCCCACAGGGCGCGGACGGTGCGCTTGGGCCCGCGCAGCATGTCGTCGAAGAGCGGCGAGGCGCTGATCTTCTCGTCCCCGCGTGCGCTCTTGACCCATCCGCCGGTGGCGAAGAGCATGCTGCTCTCGCCCAGGCTGTAGCCGAAGGATCCGTGCACGGGGACGCCGAGCACCTCGCGGACCAGGTCCGTGGAGAGCAGGGCGTAACTCGTGCCGGCCGCCAGCATCAGCGGGATGTCCTCGACGAGTTCGCCCTCCATCCGCATCAGCTCACGTCGGCCCAGGGGCTCGCGGGAGCGGGGGTAGAGCGCCGCGCTGCGCAGGAGCTCGGCGGGGAGTTCGGCCTGGGCCTCGAAGCGGGGAAGCAGCCCGGGGAAGGCCCGGAACATCGAACGCCCCAGTCCCAGGTAGGAGTTGAACGCACCCGGGAACACCAGGGCGACCTTGGCGTCGGGGCCGATCGGCCGTGCGGTGAAGCAGCTCCCGGACGGCGAGGTCCACTCCCCGCCGGACCGCCACACACCGGGCAGGTCCTTGAGGGCCTGGTCGATCTGGCGGAGCAGGCCGGCCCGGTCGTCGGCGACGAGCACGGCCTTGACCTTCGCCGGCCGGTCACCGAAGTCCGCCTGCCAGCCGCCGTCCCCGGCCTCGTCCGCGCCGATCGCGGTACGGAGCTCACCGAGCCGCCGCAGCAGCCCGTCGAAGTCGTCCGCGCCGACGGGTACGACCACTCCCCCGCCGGAGCGGGTCCAGTCGGCCTCGGTGATCTCGCCGCGCACCTGGCCGCCGGTGAGCACCAGGTGGGCGTGGCTGCCGGCCGCGCCGACGACGCTGACGGAGGCGGCGCGCCGTCCCTCGCGGTGGGAGCGCAGCCAGGGACGGGAGTCGGCGGCCAGGAAGAACGCCGAGCCGTCGGTCCCGTCCGCCGCGATCCCGTCGGGGGCGACGGGGAAGTAGGCGTGGTGCAGGCAGAGCGCCGCCCGGATGAGCGCGGCGAGCCCGGAGGCGCATCCCGTGTCGCCCACGGCCCGGCGGGCCGAGGACAGGGCGGTGCGCAGCTCGCCGCCCGCCCGTTCGGTGCTCCAGACGCGGGCCAGGCCGTCGAGCTCGTCGGGGTGCGCCCCGCCGGTCTCGACCAGTTCGACGTCCGACGGGCCGATGCCGGCCGCGGCGAGTGCGTCCTCGGCGGCGCGTTCGACGAGTCCGGCGTGCGTGCCGGGGGCGACGTCGGGCGCGTGGTGCACGGCGATCGACTCCACCGTGGCGTAGACCCTGCCGCCCTGAGGGACGGTGTCGGGACGGGTGACGACGACGGCGCCGGCGCCCTCGCCCAGGATGCGCAGGCCGTCCCGTACGGTGCCCGGTTCGAGCAGTTCGCGGGCCAGGGTGTTCTCCGGGCCGGCCGCGAGGTCGACCGCGCCCACGAGGACGGCTTCCACGGTGGGGTCGAGCAGCAGCAGCCGGGCGACGTCCAGGGCCTCGACGCCGACGGCGCTGTCCGAGGAGAGGGTGAAGGAGGGGCCGGTGAGGTTCCACAGCGAGGAGACCCGGCTGGCCATGATGTTGCCGATGTAACTGAGGACCTCGTTGGGCTCGATGGAGTCGTGGACCCCGTCGCGCGCGGCCCGGGTCAGTTCGGCGAGCTGCTGCGGCGACGGGTCGACGCCCGCTGCCTCGCACCACTCGGTGAGCTTGCGGCCCAGCTCGTAGCGGGAGCCGTGGCCGTGGGCGCTGGGCTCCATCTCCATGCCGATGACGACACCGACCCGCCGTGCGTCCGGGCCGGCCGTGCCGCCCGGGCGCTTGCGCTCGAACCCCGCGTCGCGCAACGCCTCCTCGGCCACGCGCATCAGCAGCAGCTGCTGCTGGTTGAAGTGGGCGAGGTCCTTGGGCGGGATGCGGTACGAGGTGGTGTCGACCTCGAAGTCCTCGATGTAGGCCGCCTCGGGGGCCGCGTCCCCGCCGAGACCCGCCCGGTCCAGGGGGCCGCCCTCCACGGTCTCGAAGCCGCGCCAGCGCTGCTCGGGCAGCGACCGTACGCCGACGAGCCCGTCGTAGCCCGCCCGTTCGAACTCGTCGAGGGTGGCGAAGGACCCGAAGTGGGCGCCCATCCCGATGACGGCGAGCGGGGGCGGCTCGGTGGGAGCGCCCTCCGGTGCGGGCCGACCGGCAGGTGCGGCCGGTGTCTCCGGTGCGGAGAGGACGACGTGGGCGTTCGTACCGCCGAAGCCGAAGGCGGAGACGCCGGCCCGGCGGGGAGCGCCCGGGGCGGGGTCCGGCCAGGGCACGGCTTCCCGGACGACCCGGTCCGCGATGGTGCCGGGCAGCGGCTGCTCCACACCGATGGTGGGGGGTATGACTCCGTGCGACAGCGAGAGGACGACCTTGAGGAGGCTGGACATGCCGGCCACGGTCAGCAGGTGCCCGATGTTCGCCTTGACGGATCCCAGCAGCGGGCCACGCCCGAAGAAGGCCTCGGCGCCGCCGAGTTCCGTGCTGTCGCCCAGCGGTGTACCGGTGGCGTGGCACTCCAGGTACTGGATCGCGGACGGGTCGACACCGGCTTCCCGGTAGGCGAGTTCGTACGCGGCGAGCTGGCCGGCCTCGTTGGGCGCGAGCAGGTGTTTGCCGGGGCCGTCGTTGGTCAGGGCGAGGGCGTCGATCACCGCGTGGATGCGGTCGCCGTCGCGCTGGGCGTCGGCGAGCCGTTTCACCGCGATCATCGCGGCGCCCTGCCCGGTGACGATGCCCCGGGAGCGGGCGTCGAAGGGCTGGCTGAACCCGTCCTGCGGGTAGGCGCGCAGGTCGGAGAAGGACAGGTGGATCACGGTGGGGTCCGGTGCGCAGACACCCCCCGCGAGCATCAGGTCGGCCCGGCCCGTCTCCAGGTGGGCGCAGGCGAGCTTCAGGGCGTACAGCGCGGAGGAGCACGCCGCGTCGAGGGTGAACCTCGGTCCCTCCAGGCCCAGAGCGGCGGCGACGACACGGGCCGGCATGCCGCCCGCCCAGAGGTTGTGCGCGGTGACCGCGCCGGACGGATCCGGGGCGCCGGGTGTGATCAGGCCGTCGGGCACGGGGAGGCCGGCCTCGGTGAGGCCCTGGGCCACGGCGGAGTCCCAGAGTTCACCGGCGAACGTGCCGGAGGCCGGGGTGGGGAACGGGTAGTTACCGAACACCACCCCGGTCCTCCGGCCCTGTCGGCCGTCCGCGGTCAGGGGGTGGCCCGCGTCGGCCAGCGCGTCCCCGGCGACCTTGAGCGCCCAGTGGAACGAGCGGTCCAGGCCGGCCAGGTAGTCGGCGGGAAGGAGGTACTTCTCCGGGTCGAGTCCTGCGGCGCCCTCGTCGTACTCGTCCAGGAATCCGCCCCTGGTGCAGTAGATGCGGTGCCGGTCCTCGGGGTCGGTCTCCCGGGCCTCGGGGGTGTGCCCGAAGACACGGTCGTCGCCGTCGGTGCGGGAGTCCACACCTGCGATCAGGTTGCGCCAGTAGTCGTCGGGTGTCCCGGCCCCCGGGAAGAGGCAGGCCAGGCCGACGATCGCGTACTTGCCCATGGTTGGGTCAGCCTCCGGGTGTCCGCATGGTTCGGTTCGGGGAGTCAGGGGTCGGGAGGGGTGGTACGGCCGGGTCCGGCCCCGGGGGGCGGGGCCGGACCCGGCAGGGGGTGGGCGTCAGACCGAGACGGTCGCGGTCCCGGTCCTTTCGACCGCTCCGAACTTGCCCTCCAGCTGCGCGTCCTCCACGACCACCACACCGTCGAGGACCTGGAGCACACGGCCCTCCTGGTCGAGCGCGGTGATCGTGCAGGTGATGCCGCTCGGCCCGGAGACGACGTTCTCCACCGCGATCAGGAACTCCCGGTCGGCCGGCAGCTCAGCGTGGAAGCGGGCGCTGCCGATCTCCAGCGGCAGGGAGGCGCGGTTACGGAACCGGCGCACCCACACCAGCGCGGACTGGAGCAGCAGATCGGCGATGACCGGGCTGTGGAACCGGCCGTGGTAGGCGCCGCGCGCCGGCAGCCCGTCACCGAGCCGTGCGCCGAGCAGCAGCAGTCCTTCCTCCGCGACCAGCACCGAGCGGATGCCGCGCAGCGCCGGGCCGTGGAAGAGGGTGCCGTCCCGGTAGAGCGGTGCGGCGTCCGTGCGGTTCGCGGCACGCGCGGCACGGGCGAGGTCCGTACGGTCCGCGGGCGCCGGGGTCACGTCGGTGGAGAGGCTCGCCCCGTACGACGGCCTGCTCCGTCCGGCGTCGTCGACCGCGGAGGCCAGCACCTCGATCGCGTGCGGCCGGGTGGCAGGTCCGGGCTCGATGAACAGCCGCAGCCGTGAGGCGTCGGCCCCCTCGCCCTGCGCCGCGTCCAGCACGAGGCCCTTGAAGACCTTGAACGCGGAGACCTCGGTCACCGGCCTGCCGGTCACCCGCTCGGTGGTGTTGACGAGCGCCCCGAGCGCGGCGGTGGCGGGCAGCACCCGCTTGCCGCCGATCGTGTGGTCCGCGAGCAGCGGATCGGCGGAGATGTCGGCGAGCGTACGGTCGACGAGCAGCGTCGGCGCGGCCGGCGAGCCGTCGGCGGGCGGGGCGGACAGCGGGGTGAGCGGGCCGGCGACGACCACCGTGTCCTGGCCACGGGCGGCGGTGAACTGCTCGGCGAACATACCCGCCCCCGTCGCCACCGGGACCAGCGCCACGCCCCGGGAGGCGAACATCCTGCGCAGGTCGTCGGTGACCATCCCGCCGTCCCACGCACCCCAGTTGACGGAGGTCACGCGGGCCGAGGGGAGCTCCTGCCTGAGCCGCACGGCGAGACGGTTGAGCGCCTCGTTGGCGACGGCGTAGTCCGACTGGCCCCGGTTGCCGAAGAATCCGGCGACCGAGGAGAAGAACACCAGGTGGCGCAGGTCGGCCGGGCCACGGAGGGCGTCCAGCACGTTGCCGAGGCCGACGATCTTCGTACCGAGGACCCGGTCGATCTCGTCACCGGTCTTGTCGGCGATCAGCCGGTCGGCCAGGACGCCCGCGCCGTGCACCACACCGGTGACACGCGCGGCGTACGGAGCGAGAGCCGTACGGACGGCGGCGGCATCGGTGATGTCGACGACGAGGTACTCGACGGTGGCGCCGGTCGCCCGCAGCCGGTCGAGGTTGGCCTGGATCTCACGGCTGCCGGTCACCTCGCGGTAGACCGCCTCGACGCCGCGCGGGGTGGCCTTCTCCCCCGAAGCGGTGATCCGCTTGGCGATGAGGCCCTTGAGCGCCGCGCCTTCGGCACCCGCCGACCACGCGGGCTCCGGGGTCACCTGGCTGCGGCCGAGCAGCAGCAGCCCCGCGGGACGGGCCTGGACCAGCGCCTGGAGGCAGTCCGCGGTGATGCCGCGGGCGCCCCCGGTGACGACGAGCAGATCCCCCGCCCCGATCTCCGGTACGGCCGTGACGTGCGCGGCCGGCGGCTCGGCGGACGGCACGATCGTGCGGCGTCCCTCCGGGTCGACGCCCACGTCCGACAGGTCGGACGACACGTCGTGGATCTCGTCCAGGAAGCGCGCGGCCACGGTGCGGTCGTCGAGGCCGGGAGCGAAGTCGACGGTGCGCGTGAAGAGCGCCGGGACCTCGATCGCCAGCGTCTTGACGAGCCCGCTCACCCCGCCGAGCAGGGCGGATCCGGTGCCACCGCCCCGGTAGCCGTTGGCGCCGTCCAGCCGGGTCACCGCGACGAACGCGGCGCGGTCGCCGGCGGCGGCCTTGAGCGGGGCCTGGGTTACCTTGGCCACGAGGACGGTGTGCGCCAGGCGGCGTGCCACCCCGGCCCACTCCTGTCCGGCCTCGGCGGCCATCTGTACGACCAGGTCAAGCCGTTCGGCTGTCACCGCCGAGGCAAGCTCCTGCTCGTCCCACGTACGGAGCGGGCGGACGGCGTCGGCCTCCGTGGAGGTGGTGACGCCCGGCAGGACGACGACCTCCACGCGCCAGCCGTCGGCGCGCAGACCGGCCACGAGCGGCCGGGTCAGCGTCGACCCGTCGTCGAGGACGAGGGCGACGGGCTGCTCGGCGTACGCCCGAACGACCCGGCAGACCGCGGGGAGCTCCCGTACGGCCGCGAAGGTACGTCCCACGCCGGCCGCCTGGGGGTAGGTGACGACGAGGGGGGTCTCGACGGCGGGCGCGGACACCTCGACGGGCGAACCGTCAGGGGTGGGGACCGCACCGGAGGCGGAGGCGAGGAAGCCGGCGATGTCATCCAGCGTCCGCAGCTCACCCATACGCTCGGGGTCGACCTCACCGGAGACCGGGAAACGCTCCTGGAGCGCACCCATGATCTGGA
>NZ_JAERUC010000083.1 GCF_016745505.1 Streptomyces silvae
AACGACCCGGGCTGAACGACCCGGGCTGAACGACCCGGGCGGTCGCGGACCCGGTCGCCCCAAGTTTCCCTGTCAGCACGCCAGTTCAGTGCGCCGGTGCCTCGACGCGGGGTTCGGCCACGGCGGTCGGCCGGACCAGCCGGTGCTGCGCCAGGCAGGCCGCCACGAGGGTGGCGCCGAGCACCGGCCAGGCGAGCGGGCCGACGCCGACGGCGATTCCGACGACGACGGGGCCGAGGCTGCGCTGTGCGGACTGCGCCAGTCCGTGCACACCGAGGTAGGCGCCCTGTGCCTCGCCGGGCGCGAGGGCGATGGACAGTTCCCAGGACGCGATCGAGTGGAGGATCTCGGCGAGCGTGAAGGCGACGGCCGCGAGGACGACGGCGCCGGTGGCGAACCACGGACCGCCGCCGGCCGAGACGGCGAGCGCCACCCCGCCTGTCAACAGCGCGGCGCCGATCGGGACCAGCAGACGGCGGGCGGCCGTCCTCGTCTCGCCGAAGCGGGACAGCGGGACCTGGAGTGCGATGACCAGCACGCTGTTGAGGACGAGCACCAGCGGTGCCAGGCCGACCGGTGCGTCGGTGGCGTGGACGATCCACAGCGGGAACCCGACCTGGAGGATGCTGTCGTCCAGGAACAGCCAGATCTCCGACCCGGTGAACGCCAGATAGCGGCGGTCCCGCCAGGGTGTCGCCGCCTTGGCTGGGGCGCCGGAAGGACCGGACGGGGTACGGGGAGTGCCGGTGGGGGAGGACTGTCCCGCTACGACGCGGCTCGGGGCCGGCGGTTCCGCGCACCGCAGGGTCAGGGCGCCGATGACCACGTACGAGGCGACGTTGGCGAGCAGGAGCGCCTGGTAGGAGGCGGTGGTGCCCACGGTGAGCGCTGCGGCGGCCCCGGCCGCGCCGACGGCCCACCCGATGTTCGCGGCGGTGCGCTGGATCGCCTGGTAGCGGATGCGGTGGGGTCCCGCGACACGTGCGGCGAAGAGCTTGGTCAGGACGCTCGACGCACGGTCCGGCAGGGCGCCCAGCGCCGAGAACAGCACCAGCAGCGCGTAGTCGTCGGTCGTCAGCAGGGCCAGGAGCGCGGCTCCCCGGGCGAGTTGGGCGCCCAGCAGGATGCGTGTCACGGGGAAGCGGTCGGCCAGCCGCCCCGCGAGCGGGGGCCCGGCTATGCCGAGAATGCCGGACAGGCCCATCAGCAGGCCGATCTGAGCCACCGACAGATGGGCGACGTAGAGGAAGTAGAGCGTCGCAGCCCCGGTCCACAAGCCGGTGCCGATCTTGTCGATGACGGCGACCACCAGCATCAGCCGTCCGTCACGCCCGCCGGGAACGGCCAGGCGCCGGACGAACGGCACGCGGCTCCGCGTCGGTTCCATCGGAATCCCCCTTGACACATTTTTTGTATCGGTACAAACTGTGATCTGTGGCAGAACAATATGGGATCGCGGGCGGTACGGCCAGAGAGATTTCGGCGTCCGTCGAAAGCCGGGTGTCCGACGGCACGCTGCGGCCGGGCGCCTCGCTGCCTCCCGTGCGGCGCCTCGCCGAGGAGCTGGGCGTGAGTGCCGGGACGGTCGCCGCGGCCTACAAGGAGCTGCGCGGGCGCGGGGTGGTCGTGACGCTAGGGCGCGGAGGCACGGTGGTGGCGTCCGCCCCCGTCGTCACCTCGCGGCGGCCGCCCAAGGTGCCCGAGGGGCTCCGCGATCTGGCCGGCGGGCACCCCGACCCCGCCTGCCTCCCGGTGCTGACCCCGCCCGCGAGCGTGGGGCCCGTGTCCGGATCGCACCGTGCCGCACCGCGGTTCGCCGTCCTGGAGGACGCCGTCCGCGCCTGGTTCGCCCGCGACGGCGTACCGACCGGATCCGTCACGTTCGCCCACGGCGCCCTGGACTGCATCGCCAGGCTGCTCTCCACCGAGCTCAAGCCCGGTGACGCCGTGGCCGTGGAGGACCCCGGCTTCCACCATCTCCTCGACCTCGTACCGGCCTTGGGTCTGCGCATGCTGCCGGTGACGGTCGACGACGACGGCCTGCGCCCCGAAGGGCTGCGCACCGCACTGCGCGCCGGAGCCAGGGCCCTGGTGTGCAGCCCGCGCGGGCAGAGCCCGCTCGGCGCCCGCTTCACCCCCGCCCGCAGGGACGAACTCCTCGCGGTGCTGCGTGACTTTCCGGACGTCCTGGTCGTGGAGGACGACCACAACGCGGAGATCGCCGGCGCGGACGCGGTGACCCTCGCCTCCGGCGGACCGCCCCGCTGGGCCCAGGTGCGTACGGTCTCCAAACACCTGGGGATCGACCTGCGCTGGGCCGCCCTCGCCTGCGACCCCGCCACCCTCGCGCGTCACGACGGACGGATGCTGCTCACCTCCGGATGGGTCAGCCACATCCTCCAGGTGACCGTCGCGGACCTGCTGGCGGACCCGGCGGTGACCCGGCTGGTCGCGGACGCGTCCCGTACGTACACCACCCGCCGCGACGCCCTGCGCTCGGCACTGGAGGAGCACGGCATCGCGTCCCACGGGGCCAGCGGCCTCAATGTGTGGGTGCCCGTCCGGGATGAGTCCGCCGTCGTCAACGCCCTGCGCACCCGCGGCTGGTGGACCGCCGCGGGAACCCGCTTCCGTATCGCGTCCCCGCCCGGGGTGCGGGTCACCACCGCCACCCTCACCCCGGAGGAATCCACGCTCCTGGCAGCCGACTTCGCGGACGCCCTCGCCGAGTCACAGGCGGTCTACGGCGGTTAGGGCGTGTTCTGAAAGTCCCGCCTGCCCGGCCGCAGCGGTGCGCCGGACGAGCAACGACAGCAGTGCGGCCGCCGCGCAGAGTGCGCCGAGCGTGACCCAGACCGGAGCGTACGTCCCGAAGGCATCCCGGGCGGCGCCCCCTCCGTACGCGGCGAGGGCGGCGCCGACCTGGTGAGCGGCGCTGACCCAGCCGAAGACCACGGCGCCGGCATCGCCGTGGAACTCACGGCACAGCGCGATGACCGGCGGGACGGTCGCGAGATCGAGAAGGCCGAAGGCGACGACGAAGACCATCATGGACGGCTGCACCGTGGCGCTCATCAGCAGGGGCAGGCACATCAGCAGCAGCCCGCGCAGGGCGAAGAAGACAGCGAGCAGCCGTCGCGGGTCGTGGCGGTCCGTGGCCCAGCCGGAGGCGACTGTGCCGGCCACGTTGAAGACCCCGATCGCCGCGAGCAGGGACGACGCGGTGGTGGCGGGCATGCCGTGGTCGTGGGCGGCCGGGGTGAAGTGCGTCCACATGATGCCGTTGGTCGAGGCCCCGCAGATCGCGTACGCGCCGGCCATCAGCCAGAACGGGCCGGTGCGCGCGGCACCGCGCAGGACGGCGAGCGCTCTGCGCGCCGCCCCGCCGGTGGGCGCGCGACCGCTGCCCGCGCTCGGGTCGGGAACGGGCCCCGGGGCGGCACGGTCGGCGCCGTAGGGCTCGCGGCCGACGTCGGCGGGGTGGTCCCGCAGCACGAGCCACATCAGCGGCGCCGTGGCGCACGCGGCGAGCACGAGGGTGACGAGGGACGGGCGCCAGCCGTGGTGGTCCACGGTCCAGGACAGGGCGGGCAGGAACACCATCTGCCCGAAGACGCTGCCGGAGGCGAGCACCCCGGTCACCAGCCCGCGCCGCCGTACGAACCAGCGCTGGGTGACGGTGGCGCCGAAGGCCGTGGCCATGGAGCCCGTGCCCAGGCCGACGAGCATGCCCCAGTACAGGGTGAACTGCCAGGCCGAGACCATGACGGTGGTGAGCCCGGCCCCCGACGCGATGACCAGGAGGGCGGCCACCACCACGCGCCGCATGCCGAAGCGGTCCATGAGCGCGGCGGCGAACGGTGCGGTGAGACCGTAGAGGACCATGTTCACCGAGGCCGCCAGCCCGATGGACCCGCGGGACCAGCCGAACTCCTGGTGCAGGGGCCCGGTGAGCAGGCCGGGCAGGGTCGAGAAGGCACCGGCCACGACGATGGCGAGCAGCGCGGCAGCCGCCACCCACCAGGCACGGTGCCCGAGGCGGCTGCGGTGCGGAAGGCCGTTGACTCCGTTGACTGCATCCATGCGTTCGATCGTCATCGCCGCCCCGGGGCCGAACCACTGGCGAGATGGACGACTTCTGCAAGAATCTGGCCATGGATCCGACCAAGGCGACGGCGACGGTTTCGCCCCGGGGCAGGCATCAGGTGGTGGTGCTGGTGCGACCGGGCCTGCTCCCGATGGAGCTCGGGATCGTGCACCGGCTCTTCGGCCAGGCGGTCTCACCGTCCGGTGAACCCCTGTACGAGGTCGTCACGTGCACGCCCCGGCCGGGCGTGATCCCGACGGACACCGACTTCACCCTCAACGTGGCCGTCGGCCCCGAGGCCCTGGAGAACGCGGACACCGTCGTCGTACCGGCCGCCCAGGAGGACTACGAGCCGCAGGAACGCGGCCGCATCAGCACCGACATGGCCCGGGCACTGGCCCGCGTCCCGGCAGGAGCGCGGGTGGCGTCCATCTGCACGGGCTCGTTCGTCCTGGCGGCGGCGGGGCTCCTGGCGGGCCGGCGCGCGACGACGCACTGGAAGTCGTGCGAGGAGTTCCGGACGCTCTACCCGGAGATCGAGGTGGACGCCGACGTCCTGTACACCGACGACGGGGGCGTCCTCACCTCGGCCGGTGTGGCCTCGGGCATCGACATCTGCCTGCACATGATCCGCACCGACCACGGGGCGGAGGTCGCCAACGCGGTGGCCCGGGGGACCGTCGTACCCCCGCACCGGGAGGGCGGCCAGGCCCAGTACATCGAACGCCCGGTCACCCCGCCCGAGCAGTGCTCGACGGGACCGGCCCGGGAGTACGCGCTCCGGCACCTGGACCGGCCCCTGAAGCTCGACGAGCTGGCCGACCGCGCGTCGATGAGTGTGCGTACGTTCAACCGGCGCTTCCGGCAGGAGGCCGGCCTCACGCCCATGCAGTGGCTCACCCAGCAACGCGTCGACAGAGCGCGGCAGTTGCTGGAGCGTACCGACCTGCCGGTGGACCGGATCGCCGCCGAAGCCGGCTTCGGGACCGGCACCGCCCTGCGCCAGCACTTCCACGCGGCCCTGGGGGTGTCACCGCGCGCCTACCGCTGCACGTTCAGGGGAACGGCGGACGGCACGGTCACCTGAAGCCCGTAGCCCGAGGCCCGGGCCCTGGACAGGTCAGGCGGCGGGCGGCGTACGGATGGCGGCGATGTCGAACTGCAGACGGAGCCTCTCACTCACCATGGCGCCGCCCTCGGCCAGACGGGCGTTGTAGGTCAGACCCCAGTCGGACCGGTTGATGGTGGTGGTCCCGTCGAACCCGACGCGCTCGTAGCCGAACGGGTCGGTGACGTAACCGATGTAGGTGAGGTCCAGGACCACGGGACGGGTGATGCCGCGGATGGAGAGGTCCCCGCTCATGCGGTAGACGTCCTTGCCGATGAGCTGTACGGCGGTGCTCACGAAGCTGATGCGCGGGTGCTTCGCGGCGTTGAGGAAGTCGCGCCCCACCAAGTGTGCGTCACGCTGCTCGACACCGGTGTCGACACTGGCGGTGGCGAGCGAGATCTCGGCCCGCGAACGCGCCGGGTTACGCCCGTCGAAGTACAGCCGGCTCTCGTACTCCAGGAACGCGCCGCGCACCGTCGTCACCATGGCGTGCCGCACGGAGAACCCGATCCGGCTGTGGGCGGGGTCGATCATCCACTCCCCGGTCAGGGCCGCCAGACCAGGATCGGGCAGAACAGCAGTACCTGCGGCCGCCGGGGCGGGGGAGGTCTCCTCCGTGCGGGGCTCCGGACGACGGAGGAGGGAGCTGCGGCTGAAGAGGTTCATGAAACAGTTAGTTACTCTGAGGTAAGTGGCGCCCGCAAGAGCTGATCAAGGAACCCGAACATCCTTGGTCAGACCTTCACAAGGTGACGTGCCGGCGGTAGCCGAGCGTGGGCGGGCGCGTTCTGCTCCCGTTCTCCGTTCCTGTTCTCCGCCGTGCGGCGCCGGCCGGACTCAGGCCACCGGCTCACCTCCGCCGAGGCGGGCCGACAGCCGGTGCGAGGCGGCCACGACGGCCTCCACCACCTTCGGCACCGCATCCGGCGGCAGCCTGAACACGGGCGCGGACACGTTGAGCGCGGCCACGACATCGCCGCGGTGATCGCGCACGGGCGCGGCGACCGCGATCAGCCCCGGTTCCATCTCCTCGACCGCCACCGCGTACCCTCGCGCCCGCTCCGTGCGCAGGCGCTCCAGCACGGCCGGTACGTCCCGGGGTGCCGCGTCCGTCCCCGGCAGCCGCGCGTCGCCCCCGGTGGCCAGCAGGGCCTCGGCCTCCGCGTCGGCCAGCCCGGACAGCAGGGCGCGGCCGGTGGCGGTGCAGTTCAGCGGAGTGGTGCGGCCGATCCACTCGTGCGCCTGGAGGCCGCGCGAGCTCCGCTCGGTCAGCACCGTCACCACACCGTGTCCGGACAGCACCGTGAGGTACGCGGGTTCGCCCAGCTGGTGCACCAGCTCGCGCAGTACGGACGGGGCCTCGCGCTGCAACCGGTCCTCGCCCGCCGACGCGGCGAGCGCCAGCAGCTGGGGGCCGACGCGGTAGCGCAGGGTGCGCGGATCCCGCTCGATGAACCCCTCCTCCGCCAGGACCTTGAGGGTCCGGGACACCTGCGTCTTCTCCCGGCCCACGGCCCCGGCCACCTCCTGCACCCCCAGGGGGCCCTGCCCCAGGGCGCGCAGTACGTCCAGTGCTCTGCGCACACTGCTCAGGTTCTCGCTCACCATGCCGCCACCCTGGCGCACCCGTGCGTATACAGCAACTCTCGTTGTCGTCATCGCACCCGGCCGCCCTAGGGTCGACGGCATGTGCGGAATAGCAGCGATACACAGCCCCCGCGGAGACACCGGCACCCAGGACGCCTGCCCGGCCGCGGAGGAGATGCTCGACCGGCTGGCCCACCGTGGTCCTGACGACCGCGGGACACGGACGGTCGGTGCCCACACCTGGCTCGGGCACCGACGGCTCTCGATAGTCGACCTCGACGGCGGACATCAGCCCCTCGGAGGTACGGACGGAGCCGACGACTGGTCGCTCGTGTGCAACGGCGAGATCTACAACCACCAGGCGCTGCGGGACGAGCTGCCCGCGGATGCCTTCGGCTCCTCCTCCGACTCCGCGGCCGCCCTGGCCGTCCTGCGCACCGACGGCCCCGAGGGCCTGCACCGGCTGCGCGGCATGTGGGCGCTGTGCGCGGCCACACCCGGCGGCCGCTTCGTCGCCGCCCGCGATCCGCTCGGCATCAAGCCCCTGTACTGGGCGCGTACGGGCACGGCCGTCCACTTCGCCTCCGAACTGCGCGCCTTCGACCCTGAGGCACAGGCACGCGCCGAGACCTTCCCGCCCGGCCACTGGTGGTCGCCGCACCACGGCCTGCACCGCTTCGCCGAGCCGGTCCCCGCGCACAGCGGGACGGTGGACTGGAGCGGCGTTCCCCAGGAGGTCGTCGAGAAGGCCACGTTCGAGTCCGTCGCGGACTCCGTGCGCAGGCACCTGATGGCGGACGTCGAGGTCGGTGTGTTCCTCTCCGGCGGCCTCGACTCCGGCATCGTGGCCTCCGTCGCCGCCGAGGCGTACGCCCGGCAGGGACGCAGACTGCGGACGTTCGCCGTGGGCACCGAGAGCTCCCCGGACCTGCTCGCCGCCCGGGAGACCGCCGCGTATCTGGACACCGAGCACCACGAGGCGCTGCTCGACGCCGAGGCGGCACAGAAGGTGCTCGACGACGTGGTCGCGTGTGTGGAGTCCTTCGACGCAAGCCTCATCCGCAGCGCCGTCCCCAACTGGTTCCTGTCCGAGCTGGCTTCACGGCACGTCAAGGTCGTACTGACCGGGGAAGGCGCGGACGAGCTCTTCGCCGGCTACGGCTACTACCACGAACAGCACACCTCCCCGGAGCAGTTGGACGCGGAGCTCCGCCGGACCGTGGGCGCGCTGCACGGGCTCAACCTCCAGCGCTGCGACCGCGTCACCATGGCCCACGGCCTGGAGGCCCGGGTCCCCTTCCTCGACCACGACGTCGTGGCCCACGCCATGTCCCTGCCCCCGCACATGAAGCTGCTCGAGGAGAACGGCATGGAGAAAGGGCACCTGCGCCGCTCCTTCGCAGGCCGGCTGCCGGACCGTCTGCTGTGGCGCCGCAAGGAGCAGTTCGGCACGGGCAGCGGAGCGGAGAGTCTGCTCAGCCCCCTCTGGAACAGCCGGATCACGGACGGGGAGTTCGCCGCGGAGGTGGCGCGGGACGGGGTGCCGGAACTGCGCAGCAAGGAGGAGCTCGGCTACTACCGTACGTTCCGGAACACCCTGCCGGACGTCCGCCCGGAGGCTGTGATCACACGGTTCGCCACGGGCTGAGTGGCGCTCGGAGGTGCCTTCCAACTCCTCGTCCACGTGCCCCTCATGGACGGTCGGACAGGTCTCCTCCGTCCTCGGAGCGACGGTCAAATGCGTTGCCGACGCCGATGAGACCCTGATAGGTCTCTGCCTCATGGACATCACCCGTATCCCCGCCGAGCCCGACCCCACCACAGCCGCCGCGGCGGTCATGGCAGAGCTGGCCAGCCTGGGGAGCCGGTCCTTCGCGCTGCCCGCCGACGCCGACCTGAGCCCGGTCCTGCCGGAGAGCGGGGGAGTGCCCGCGGTCTGGGTGACGGCGGGCGGGGCGTCCGTCGAGGAAGGTGTGGTGCTCTACGTCCACGGGGGCGGGTTCGAGCACCGCATGCCGGAGCTGATGAACCTGACGGCTCACCGGATCTCCCGGGCGACCGCCCGTCCGGTGCTCGTCGTGCACTACCGCCTGGCCCCGGCCCACCCCTACCCGGCGCCGCTGGACGACGTGGTCGCCGTGTACCGGAGCCTGCTGGACCAGGGGGTGCCCGCTGCGAAGATCGTCGTCTTCTCCGAGTCCTCCGGTGCCACGCTGACGCTCTCCGCGCTGCTCGCCCTCAAGGACTCCGGCACCGCGCTCCCGGCCGCCGTCGTCGCCAACTCCGCGATCACCGACCTCACCCTGTCCAGCCCGTCCATCGACGACAACGCCGCCGGCGACTCGGGCGTCGACCGCGCCCTGCTCACCCGCCTCATCGGCCAGTACCTGGGCGACGCCGACCCCGGCCGGGCCCCGCAGTCACCGATCCACGGCGCCCTCGACGGCCTTCCGCCCCTGCTTTTCACGGTCGGGTCCGCCGAGGCGCTCCTGGACGACACCCTGCGGTACGCGCAGGCGGCCTCCGCTGCCGGGACGAAGGTCTCCGTCGAGGTGTACGAGGCCATGCCGCACGTCTTCCAGGTCACGATCCTGTCCGAGCAGAACCCGACGGGCAGGCGCGTGCTGGAGCGCATCACGGAGTGGATCGCCGGCTCCGGGTGAGGGGCGGTGTGCCGGGAGGTTCGCCGGCTGCCGGTGTCAGCGTTCGACGCGGTTCGGGCGTCGAAGGGCCGAGGCCGCGCGGCACGGGCCCCGGTTCAGCCGGCCCGGTAGCGGGAGGCGAGTTCCGGGCTCTGCGCGCCGAAGGCGGCCAGGTCGGCCCGGGAGACGGCGTCGAGGAGGTGGGCGTCCTCGACGCCGGGGGCGCACACGACCTCGCCGAGTTCGAGTCCGCGCAGGCCGGCGGTGACGACGTCCTCGGCGCTCATACGCGGCACCACACTCATGTCGAGGCCCTGACGCTCGTGGAATTCGGTGGCGACGATGCCGGGGCACAGCACCTGGACCTGGACACCCGTGCCCTCCAGTTCGGCGCTGAGCGTCTGGGACATCGCGACCAGATGGGCCAGGCTGCCCGCGTAGACGGCGCGGGGAGGCATGACGGACGGGTCGGCGGGACCGCTGAAAGCGATCATTCCGGCCACGTTGATGATCTTTCCCTCGCCGCGCTCCTGCATACCGGCGACCACGGCGCGCGTGAGCAGGGTGGGGGCGAGCACCTTGACGTGGATCAGCTCACGGGCCTTGTCGGCGGGCAGTTCGGCCAGGGGCATGTAGTGGGCGACGCCGGCGTTGTTGACCAGCACGGTCAGCGGCTCGGCGGCGGCGATGGCCGCCACGGTGTCGATGCCGGCGTCGGTGGAGAGGTCGGCGGCGACGACCCGGACCGTGACGTCCGGGTGGGAGGCCGCGAACTCATCGAGGCGTTCCTTGCGGCGGCCGACGACGATCAGGTCGTGACCGTCGGCGGCGAGGCGGTCGGCGAAGGCCCTGCCGATGCCGGAGGTGGCGCCGGTGACGAGGGCGAGCTTGTCCATGGGGGTCCGTTCCTTTCGGGTGCCGGCCTGGGCGCCCGGGACGACACCGCGCCGGCACATGCCCCCATGGTCGGCGGGAAACGCCTGCTCAGCCAGCAGACCCGCTGTCCTGGGAACGCCGGTACCAGGACAGGCCACCCCTCGCTTGCCACAATCGGAGGCATGGCGACCACGGAACTCGGCACGGCCCTGCGCCACTGGCGTGATCAGACCCCGGCCCAGGTCGTCGGCCTGCCCGTGGGCGCGCGCAGGCGCGCCGCCGGTCTGCGCCGCGAGGAGCTGTCCCAGCTGGCCGGGGTCTCCGCCGACTACATCGTCCGGCTGGAACAGGGACGCGCCACCCACCCTTCGCCCCAGATCGTCGAAGCCCTGGCCCGCGCCCTGCGCCTCACCCAGGACGAACGCGCCCACCTCTTCCGCCTGGCCGGCCTCGCCCCGCCGGGCCCCGGCACGATCCCGCAGCACATCACCCCCGGCGTCCACCACATGCTGGACCGCCTGGCCGGCACGCCCGTCGCCGTATTCGACGCCGCCTGGACCCAACTGCTCGCCAACCCCCTGTACACCGCGCTCATGGGGGAGTGGCAGGGCGCCGACCTCAACGCGGTGCGGCGCAACTTCCTCGACCCGCACAGCCGCGTACGTCACACCCCGGAGTCCAGGGGCGCACTCCAGGCCGCGTACGTCGCCGATCTGCGCCGCACCGCCGGCCGCTACCCCGACGACACGAACCTCCGCGCCCTCATCGACGAACTGCGCCACCGCAGCGCCCACTTCGACACCCTGTGGGAGTCAGGCGCAGTCGGCGAGCACAGCGCCGCCCGTAAAACCGTCGACCACCCCGACGTCGGCCCCCTGACCCTGGACTGCGACGTCCTCAGCGCCGCCGGCAGCGACCTACGCATCATGGTCTACACGGCCCGGCCCGGCACGGAGGACGCCGAACGCCTGGCACTCCTGGACGTCATGGGGACGCAGCTCCTCGTCGAACGCCGCTCGCTGCCGGAGCGGCGGCCCGGAGGAGCCGCGCCTCGGTGACGGCACGCCTGGCGTTGACCGCCAGATGCAGTACGAGCGTACGCACTCCGGTCAGGGCGCGGTTGGTCGGTACGAACCACTGGTGCTTCAGCCGTGCCAGGCGCTGATGGGTGGTGATGAACGGGCGCAGGCGGGCTTCCCACGCGGCCAGCGCGACGGGAAGGTCGTCGGGGTGCTCCGCGAGGACGCGCCCGAGTTCCGCTCCGCCCCTCAGGGCGGCGGTGGTGCCCATGCCCGAGAACAGGTTCAGGCACCACGCCGCGTCGCCGGCGAGCAGCACCCGTCCGGTGCTCCACCGGTCCATCTTCACCTGGTGCACCGAGTCGAACAGGCAGTCCGTCGTGGTCGTCAGCGCGTCCAGGACATGGCGCACGGCGGGATGGTCCATGTCCGCGAACACGTCGCGCAGCCGCTCGGTGCGGTCGCCGGTGAACTGTGCGCCGACGTCCTTGGTGCAGTACGTCAGCAGCGCGGTGGGCGCCCTGTCCGCCAGGCCGAACACCCACACCGCGCGCCCGGAGCGGGCGCTGATGACACTGTCCTGCGCACCGAACGACGGGGCCTGTCCGGGCAGCGGGAAAGCGCAGATCATCGCGTTCCACGTGGTCATGAAGCGTTCATGGGGCCCGAACGCGAGGCGCCGTACGGTGGAGCGCAGTCCGTCCGCGCCCACGACCAGGTCGAAGGATTCGCGGGAGCGCCGCCCGGTGGAGACGTCCTCCAGCTCGACCTCCACCACGGTGCCGTCGTCGACGATCTCCACGGGTGCCGTCGAGAAGCGGACCTCGACCCCGCTCTCCCCGCTCCCGCCGTCCGGCCGGATCCGCTGCCAGAGCGCGGCCTCGACATCGCCCCGCACCATCGCGGTGGGGCGTCCCGGCAGGTCGAGCCAGCCCAGGGCGGGCCTGCGATGGCCCCGGCGGTTCAGCGACCAGGTGGTTCCGCGCTCCGGGTTACGGGTGTGCAGGGTGTCCAGCCCGAGGTCGTAGACCGCCCGCATGCCCTCAGGGGTCAGGTTGATGAAGTAGCCGCCGGTGCGGCGCTCGGGTGCCCGTTCGACGATCACCGGCGTCCATCCGGCCCGGCGTAAACCTGAGGCCGCGGACATACCCGCGATGCCGAGGCCCACGACCAGCGCCCGTTTCCGCATGACTCACTCCTTGTCTTCGGCCGGCTGCCCGCCGGCTGGAAGGGCGGCAGGCAGCCGGACCCCATGAGGTGGGAAGCCGGCCGGGGGATCAGGGGACGAAGACCAGGCGCTCGCCGGTCCCCTGCGACCAGGCCTCGGCGATCCGGGCCAGCGGCACCGCACGGGCCTGGACGTCGAGGGCGCCCTCGGTCACCGCCTGCGCCAGTTCCGGCAGTTCGGCGATGAAGTCGCGGGGAGGGACGGAGCCGATACCGCTTCCCACGATCTCCAGCCGGGCCGCGCGCAGTGACGCGGAGGGGATCGGGGCGGACGCGCCCGCCATGGAGCCGATCTGGACCCAGGTCAGCGGGGCGGAGCGGTCGGCCCGGGCGGTGAGCATCGGGAGCATGGCGTCGGCGGCGGGAGCGCCCCACACGAAGTCGAGGACGACATCGACGTCCGCCGCGGCGGCGATCTCGTCGAAGGTGAGTGCCCGGTCCGCGCCGAGGCCGGGCAGCGCCTTGAGCCGCGTGGTGTCGCGGCCGGCGGCGAACACCTGGGCGGCGCCGAACCGCTTGGCGACCTGGACCGCCATGCGTCCGGCGCTGCCGGTGGCGCCGAGGACGAGAACCCGTTGCCCCGCACGGAAGGCGATGCGGCGCCGCAGGGCGACCCAGGAGGACATGCCCGGGTTCATCGCGGCGGCGATCCGTACGGGATCCACCTCGTCGGGCAGGACGACGCTCCGGCGTACGTCGATCACCGTGCGCTCCGCGAAGGTGCCGAGGTTCGTGTCGTCCAGGACCGCGTACCGCAGGCGGCCCGAGGAGTCGCGTACGACAGCGTCGACGCCGGGCACCAGCGGGAAGACGCCGGTGGCGGAGTAGTGGGTGCCGTTCGCCTTGGACCGGGTCAGATGGTGCAGGCCCGCCGCGAGGACGTCCACGACCATCTCGTGCTCGCCCCGGGCCATAGGTTCGGGGTGCTCGCCGTAGGCGGGCGGTGCGTCGTACGCCGTGATGACCGCAGCATGCATGAGGGACTCCTCCAGATGGTTTGCATTACCAATCACCACTAGAGTTGTTGGTAATGCAAACAATGTCAAGTAGGGTGGCCTGCATGGCTCCCCACGACTCCCCGGACGACGGCACCACGGACGACCTGATCGACGGCCTGGTCCGCAGCGCCTTCCAGGTCATGGGCGTGCTCACCCGCATCGGTGCCGAGCACGACCTGTCCCTCACCCAGCTCCGTGTGCTCGGCATCGTGCGCGACCGGTGCCCCCGCATGAGCGACCTCGCGGCTTTCCTGGGCCTGGACAAGTCGACCCTGTCCGGTCTCATCGCCCGCGCCGAACGGCGTGGGCTGCTGACACGCGGCACCAGCCCCGAGGACAAGCGCGCGGTCGTCGTCCTGATCACCGACGCCGGACGTGAGCTCACCGAGCGCCTGAACGAGGAGATCAGGCGCGTCCTCGCGCCGGCCACCGGCAGGCTCGATCCGGGGCAGCGGGCGCAGCTCACTCAGCTGCTCGAGCCCCTCCTCTCCCCGCCCCTGCCGGCCGTGCCGCGCCCCGAGCGCCCGGCGCGCGGCACCGCCTGAACCCGGGGGACCGCCTGCCGTCCTCGGCACGCGCGGGCAGACGGAAGCCGCCCGCGAGGTGGGTCACCACGTCACGGACGGCTGGAGCCAGGGCCGGCTCGTCAGGGCTGTGCGGGAGGCTGCTGAGGTGAGCGGAGGACGAGCAGGGTGATCTCGCTGGGGGCGAAGACGCGGAACGGCGGGCCCCAGAAGCCGGTGCCCCGGCTGGTGTAGAGGAGCGTGCGGGTGCCGTGGCGGCTCAGGCCGGCGACGGTGGGCTGGTCGATGCGGACGAGGTGGTGGAACGGCCAGATCTGGCCGCCGTGGGTGTGGCCCGACAGCTGGAGGTCGACACCGCCCGCCGCTGCCCGGTCGACGAACTTGGGCTGGTGGGCCAGGAGCAGGACGGGCAGGTCGGGGTCGGCGCCGTCCAGGGCCCCGGCGAGGTGGGCGCGGTGGCCGGCCAGCCCGGAGGACTCCGCGGTGACGTCGTCCACGCCGGCGACCACCAGCGTGTCGCCACCGCGTTCGACCAGCAGGTGACGGTTGCGCAGCGGCTCCCAGCCGAGCTCGTCCATCAGGTCGACCCAGCCCTGGGCCTCGCTGTAGTACTCGTGGTTACCGGTGACGTAGACCCGGGCCCGGGTCGCCCGCACGGTGCCCAGCGGGACGGCCTGGGCGCGACGGCGTTCCGCCGTGCCGTCCGCGATGTCGCCGGTGTGGCAGACCAGGTCCGCCTCCAGGGAGTTCACCGTCTCGCAGACCCGCTCCGACCAGCGGGCGCGGTCGAGCGGGCCGTAGTGGGTGTCCGTGATGAGGGCGACGCGGGTGCCGTCCAACCCGGGCCCCAGACGCGGGAGTTGTACGTCGACCTGGCGCACCCGCGGCACCCGGCGGGCCTCGTGGTACCCCCAGGCGAGCAGCGCGGCGGCCACGCCGAGGACCACGTAACCCACGATCCGGGCCCGGCTCTGCCCGTCGCCCACGCCGGCCACGGTCAGGGCCAGGCGCAGCAGGACGCCGAGCAGGACGGACCAGGTGAACAGCACCCAGCTCGCCCCGAGGAGCGTGTCCCCGACGACGGCCGCCCGGTCCTGCTGCCGCCGGCCGTGGCCGCGCACCATCGCGAGCGGCATGACGACCAGACCGATGACGAACAGCGCGGTGCCGCCCAGCGTCACGGGGAGCGGCCAGTGCTGTCCTGCGTACAGGAGCACCACGCAGGGCACGGCCCACAGCAGGACGGGGGCGATCATCGGGACGTAGCGCATCAGGCGGCTCAGCCCGCTCTGCCGGGCCCCCTGAGCCGCACCGTCCGCGGATCTGGCTTCGCTGGTGTCGGTCACGCTTCCCCTCCTCGAGCAACGGGACTGCCGGCGCGCACTGTACCGGTCGCCCCGGTACCCGCGCAGAAGCGCCCATCCCCACCGTGGGACGGGGAGGCGGCCGGGCTCCCCGGAGCCCGGCCGCCTCCCCGTCATGCGTCCGGCCGGATCAGCACCGGCCCGCGGGGCGGTCCCGCTTCACGAGGTTCGTGTAGCCGGTCGTGCCGTCGAGCCACAGCACCCGGTTGCCCTCGTCGGCCGAGCCGAACACCTGGTCACCGCGGTTGCAGGACATGCGCTGTGCGCCGCCCTTGCCGTCGGGGGAGACCTGGAACAGCTTCGGCAGCGTGTCGTTGGCCCACGTCGTGGCCGGGGGCAGCGTGGTGATGGTCACCGCGTCGTCCGAGGCGGTCATCGAGTAGGCGTGGAGGGAGCCTTCTCCCGCCTCCGGGGTGAGGGTGACCGCGTTCGCGCCGTCGAGGTCCGCACGACGCACGGCCGCCTGGCCGGTGTCGGTGCCGTCGGCGTCCTCGATCCAGAAGACACCGTCGTCGGTGATCGCGGTCTGGCCGACACCGGCCGTGGTGCTCTTGTCCATCGGCATCAGGGTCCTGGTGCCCTTGACCGTGTCCAGGACCTCCACGCCGAGCTTCGGCCCGTCGCCCTCGTACCAGAGCTTGGCGTACGCGATCTTCCCGTCCCGGACGGACGGCAGCGCCGTGGAGATGTACGGGAGCCCCGGGTCGACCAGGCTCCGGGCGCCCGTCCTCATGTTGATGTAGCCGACGTGCTGGGCCCCGGTGGTGGGGTCGGTCACCGAGTAGATCGCGAGGTCACCGTCGACCGTGAGGCCGGAGGTGTTGCCGCCGGGACCGCCGATGGTCCTCGCCGGACCCCCGGCGACGGGACGCGCCTTGAACACGATGGACGAGCCGAACTCGGTCCACACGACGGTCTTCCCGTCGGTGTCCGGGTACACGTTGTAGTTCCCGTTGTTGGCGCTCATCAGCTTGGGCGCGCCCTTGCCGGACGTGTTGCCCAGCCACACCGAGTAGGGCTCGCCGCCCTCCTCGTCGGAGTTGGACACGGCGTACTTGCCGCCGCCCGCACCGACCCCCGTCCCCGCGATGTTGACCTTTGTCTGGAGGGTGTCGGTGTCCACACCGAGCGCCTTCTCCCAGCCCGGCACGATGCCGTGCGCGTCGAACGACTTCTTCACGGTGTTCAGCTGCGCCTTGGTGGCACCCAGCTCCCGCGCGGCGGCGACGACCGCGGCGCGGCCCTCGGTGAAGCCGTCCAGCGGGGTCATGTACGCGGACAGGGCACGGTAGACGATCTTGTCGGCGAGGTCACTGCCGAGGTCCTGGCGCATGTCCCACAGCGCACCGGAGAAGATCGTGGAGTTGAGGTGGACGCCGCCGTTGTCGCCGCGGTAGGTGGTGCCTATGAAGTTCTTCGACGTGGTGGCGCCGTCGTTGAGGTCGCGCAGTGCGCACTCGCGCGGCGCGAGCGTGGTGCACAGGTCCTCGCCGAGCAGCCCGGCGTCCGGGTCGTCCATCGACTGGTGGTTGGCCTCCAGATCGATGGCGTTGCCGAAGTAGTCGGCGATCGCCTCGTTCATGGCGCCCGACTGGCCCGCGTAGACGAGGTTGGCGGTGTGCTCGACGACGCCGTGGGTCATCTCGTGGCCGACGACGTCGGTGTCCGCGGAGAACGTCCGGTAGTCGCCGCCGCCCTGGCCGTACACCATCTTGGCGCCGTCCCAGAAGGCGTTGTTGTACGGCTGCCCGTTGGCGACCACACCGACCAGCGAGTAGATGTAACCGTCGTCGCCGTCGAGGCCGGCCCGGTCGAAGTGGTTCCTGTAGTAGTCGTAGACCTGGCCGGCCGCCCAGTGGGCGTCCACCGCGCCGGAGTCGGTGTACTCCTGGCCGAGTTCGGGCGAGGCCGGGCGGAACGTCTTGATCCCGGACGGCCAGTTGCCGGACGCCGAGGCGACCTCGCGGCCGCGGGCGTCGTACGTCGACAGCATGGGGCCGGCGTACGGGGAGTCGGGGGCCCGACGCCCGTAGTCGATCGTCTGGAGTTCGCCGTTGATGTCCTTGTACAGGTTGAGCTCGACCTTCTCGCCGTCGTAACGCGTGCCGGAGCCCTTCACGACGAGCTGATCGGCGGCGGCCGCCGGCGCTTCCGGAGCCGCGCCCGTCCCGCCGGTGCCGGCGGCGGAGGTACCCGTCGCGCCGAACGTCTTGATGTCGCTGTACTGCAGGACCGGGAAGCCGGAGTGCGCGTCGACGTACACATGCTGCTTCACCGGCTGCCCGTCGACCGGGCTGACACCGGTGACGGTGATCCGCCGGGTCAGCACGCCGGTGCCCTGCGGCAGGATCGTCACGCCCTCGGCCGTGCCGGCGAGCTTGTGCCCACCCGGCTTCCCGCCCTTGGCCGGGGCGCGCAGCAGGCCTCCGCCCAACTGCCAGGAGACGGCGCCGACCGCACGCTCGATCGCGGTCTTCTCGGAGATCTCGGGCGTCACCGTGCCGGGCTTCAGCCGGGTGAAGTAGTTGCCGGACGTCCCGGTGACGGTGCGCCTGCCGCCCTTCTTCTCCATCCGGACCAGGTACTGGCCGCCCAGGACCTCGACACCCCGGTACTTCTGCTGGAGGCGGACCGTCTCCTTGCCGCCCTTGTCGGTCATGGTCCCGGCCGAGGCCAGCTCCTTCGCCGAGGTGTCCGCGATGTGGTTGCGGCCCTTCCTGGACCCGAGGTGACCGCGGGCGGCGTCGGCCGCGGTGCCGGTGGCGGTGGTGTCCTCGTCGAGTCCGGTGACGAGCGACGGGGTGTCGGTCTCCGAACCCGGCGTCACCTCGGACGTGGCGGCCGCGGTGGCGGTGTCCGCCTGGGCGGCCGGTACCGCCGTCACCAGCAGCCCCGCGGCCGTTCCCCGGCCGATGATCACACTGCCGGAACCCTGTCCTGGTCTGGCTGATCTCTTGCGTGCTGAACTCCGCACGGTGCCCCTCCGGTGCCATCGCTGCATGAACGGATTTCGGATACGGACATGCAAGTGCTGGGACAGCGGTGTGAACAATGCGTTCCGGGTGCGCACTTGTGGACGTCCACACTTGTGTGGCCTGCGTTGACAGATGAGAATTCCGCAGGTGGGGCTGAACGGGTGGGACACGCAATGGCAGGCGCTCGGGCTCGGACCGGACGAACTCCGGGTGTACGAGGCGCTCCTCGACGCACCCGGGCACCCGACCCGCACGGCCCTCGCCCAGTCCTTGGGGCTGACCGCGCGCCGGGTCGCGAAGGCGCTGGACCACCTGGCCGGGCACGGCTTCACCCAGCCGGCCCGAGGTGCTGCCGGACTGCCGGCCGCCGTGGCCCCCTCCACCGCGCTGCGCAGTCTGATCCACCTCCGGCAGGCCGAAATCCTGCACAGATCAGCTGAGTTGGAGGAGCTGACGGGCTCCGTCGACCGGATCGCCGCCCAGTTGCTGAGCTCCGTGAACACCCCCCGGGCCATCGGGATCGAGACGGTCCGGGGCGGTGCGGCGATCGGCGCGCGGGTGGCTTCGCTGCTGGTGTCGGCGAGTGAGGAGGTGGCGCTCCTGGACCGCCCGCCCTATGCGACCAGCCAGCCGGACGGGATGCCCGCACCCCTCGACGTGGCCGAGCCGGTCCGGCGCGGGGTGCGGGTGCGCGTCGCGGTGGACCGTGAGGGGCTGAGCTTCCAGGGGCGCGCCCGTGGCCTGGGGGATCTGGCCGTACAGGGCGTGCAGATACGGGTGGGAACGGACCTGCCGACGAAACTGATCACGGTGGACCGGCGGGTGACCCTGCTGCCGCCGACCGACGCGGCGGACCCGACGGCCTCCGCCCTGGTGGTCAGCGACTCACTCCTGAGCAACGCCCTGGTGCCGCTGTTCGAGGCGGTCTGGGAGCGGGCCGTGCCCATCGGCTCCGTCACGCACGACCGGATCACGGACGAGGACCGCGAACTGCTGACCATGCTCGCCTCCGGCCTGAAGGACGAGGCGATGGCCCGGCGCCTCGACATCCACGTGCACACGGTCCGCCGCCGCATCACCCGCCTGATGCACGCCCTGAACGCGGAGACCCGGTTCCAGGCCGGCGTGCAGGCGGCGTTGCGGGGCTGGCTCACCGTGTGAGGACGGCACGGCGCTCCGTGGTGAGGCCGGGCCGGTCCCTTCGTCAGCCGCGCCCGGGATGCGGGGTCCGTCCGGAGGCGGTATCGCTGGGATATCCGGTTCCGGTTCGGTTC
Organism: Streptomyces silvae; assembly: GCF_016745505.1. Lineage (GTDB taxonomy): Bacteria > Actinomycetota > Actinomycetes > Streptomycetales > Streptomycetaceae > Streptomyces > Streptomyces silvae. The sequence goes on from NZ_JAERUC010000083.1 coordinate 19,685, forward strand.
CGTACGGCGCGGAATGATGTGGAAGGACCACGGCATGGACGACTACCCGCTGCTGAATCTGTTTCTCACGATGCTGTACTTCTTTCTGTGGGTGATGTGGTTCTTCCTGCTCTTCAAGGTGATCACGGACCTGTTCCGCGATCACTCGTTGAGCGGATGGGCCAAGGCGGGCTGGCTGATCGTCGTCCTGGTGCTGCCCTACCTCGGCGTGTTCCTCTACCTCGTGCTGCGGGGGCGGAGCATGCGGGAGCGTGACATCACCGAGGCGAAGGAGCAGGAGCAGGCGTTCCGTTCGTACGTGAGGAAGGCCGCCGGACCGGGCGGCAGCGAGCACGTGGACGAGCTGGCCAAGCTGGCCGAGATGAAGCGGAACGGGGATCTGAGCGCGGAGGAGTACGAGAGGGCGAAGGCGAAGGTCCTCGCCTGAGCGGTTCCGCCTGAGCGGTGCCGATGGCTGCCGGGCGCGTCGACGCGCCCCTCCCGCGGATGCCATGCCGACCGCACGGGTCCAGGCGGCGCAGACGGTCTCCGTCGTGGATGAGGCGCAGGCGGATGGGGCCCTCGCCGTAGCGGATGGCGTTGGTGACGAGTTCGCTGATGACGAGCCCGGTGGTGAACGTGGCCTCGCCCAGACCCCAGGCCGTGAGCTGCTGGTCCACCAGCCGGCGGGCGGTGGCCACCACGGAGGGGTCGGCGGGCAGCGTCCACTCCGAGACCTGGTGGTGGGTCAGGGCGCGGGTGCGGGCGAGCAGCAGGACCGCGTCGTCGTCACGCGGGGGCTTCATGCGGTGCACGGCGGTGTCGCAGAGCTCCTGCAGCAGTCGCTCGGCCGGAGCGAGGACCCGTTCGAGGTACAGCCGCGAGCCGGTGTCCCCGCCGCACGCCGCTGTCAGGCCGTTGGTGTAGAGCGCGATCAGGCTGCCGGCGGGCAGTTCGACCGTGGCAGGGGCGTAGGCGGATCCGCCGCCTGCTCCGAGGGCCGGTCCCTCCGGGACGTCCAGGGGAAGGGGAGAACCGTCGGGGTCCAGGAGGACCGGTGCAGGGGGGTGAAGGTGTCGATCTTCTTCATCCAGCCCGGTTCCTCCGCGGCCACTCCCTCCTGGGGGCGCCCGCGCCACTCGATGTTCCGCACCGCGCTGGCCCTGCTGGCCGCCTCGTTCGCCGTCGTCAAGCTGACCGACAGCACCCCGCGTGAGCTGCGCATCGCCACCCGGCCGCTCGGCACCGCCACCCTGCACGACCAGGACGGCACCGCCCGTCTCACCGTCGTACGCCCCGACTGGGCCGCCCTGCTCGACCTCGCCCTCTCCGAGATCACCCAGTACGGCGCCGACTCCGTGCAGATCCACCGCCTGGCGGGAGGCCGCAGCGGACGGCACATTCGTATCGACACGCCCCGACGCGAGGCGTTTTTGTGATAAAACGGGCAATCTGGTCGAATGACTACGACGCCGAAGCCGGCCCAGCCGTCCACCGCTCAGCAGCAGGCGGAGATCCGTCAGCGCTTCCCGTTCTCCGACACGCAGGACTTCGACGACGCGAACCGGGGGCTCGTCGGACGGCGTGAGCCGAACGCCGTCACGGCCGGGGACGGCACCACCCTGTGGGACAACGACACCTACGCGTTCCTCGAGGGCGATGCGCCGGACACCGTGAACCCGAGTCTGTGGCGTCAGTCCCAACTGGTTGCCACACAGGGGCTGTTCGAGGTGGTCGAGGGGATCTACCAGGTTCGCGGCTTCGACCTGTCGAACGTGACCTTCGTCGAAGGGACCGCGGGCGTCGTCGTGATCGACCCGCTGCTCTCCCAGGAGACGGCCGAGGCGGCCCTCGCGCTCTACCGCGAGCACCGGGGCGACCGGCAGGTCACCGGCGTCATCTACACCCATTCGCACGTCGACCACTTCGGCGGGGTGAAGGGGGTCACCACGCAGGAGGACGTCGACGCCGGGCGGCTGCCCGTCCTGGCGCCCGTCGGCTTCATCCACCACGCCGTGTCCGAGAACGTCTACGCCGGCACCGCGATGGGGCGAAGGGCCGCCTACATGTACGGGGCGGCACTGGACCGCGGCCCGCAGGGGCAGGTCGGTGCCGGGCTCGGGCAGACCACGTCGACCGGGACCATCACCCTGATCCCGCCGACCGTGGACATCACGGAGACGGGCCAGGAAGAGGTCGTCGACGGGGTCCGCATGATCTTCCAGATGGCACCCGACACGGAGGCGCCGTCGGAGATGCTCATCTACTTCCCCGACTTCAAGGCCCTGTGTGCGGCCGAGGACGCCACGCACACGCTGCACAACCTGCTGACCCTGCGCGGAGCGGTGGTCCGTGACCCGCACGCGTGGTCGCACTACCTCACCGAGTCGATCGACCTGTTCGGCGACAGGACGGACGTGGTGTTCGCCTCCCACCACTGGCCCACCTGGGGCCAGGACCGTGCGGTGCGCTACCTCGGCATCCAGCGGGACCTGTACGGCTACCTGCACGACCAGACACTGCGCCTGATCAACAAGGGGTGGACCGGCACCGAGATCGCCGAGCACCTCCCGCTGCCGCCCGCGCTGGAGAACGCGTGGAGCACCCACGGCTACTACGGCTCGGTGAGCCACAACCTCAAGGCCATCTACCAGCGTTACATGGGATGGTTCGACGGCAACCCGGCCCATCTGTGGCAGCACACCCCCGTCGAGGCCGGCAAGCGGTACGTGGCGTTCATGGGCGGGGCGGACGCCGTGGTCGACAAGGCGCGCGGCTCCTTCGGCGAGGGCGACTTCCGGTGGGCCGCCGAGGTGCTGAGCCACGTCGTGTTCGCCCAGCCGGACCACGCTGCGGCGCGCGAGCTGCTCGCCGACACCTACGAGCAGCTCGGCTACGGCTCGGAGAACGGCACCTGGCGCAACTTCTATCTGTCCGGTGCCACCGAGCTGCGGCAGGGGCAGTTCGGCACCCCCACGGTCGCGGCGTCCCCGGACGTCATCGCCAACCTCACGCCGCCCATGCTCTTCGACGCGATCGCGGTCCAGATCGACGGCCCGAAGGCATGGGGGGAGACGCTCAGCATCGACGTCCACCTCACCGACTCCGGCGAGCGGTACCGGCTCCGGCTGACCAACGGGGTCCTCACGTACTCCGCGGCGCCGCAGAAGGGGACGGCGGACGTCACCCTGCGGACCGACGCCCGGTCCCTGCCCGCACTGGCCCTCGGCAGCCTGTCACCGGAGCGTCTCACCGAGGCAGGCATCCAGGTCGAAGGCGACGCCTCCGTGCTCGGCCGGCTCGCGGCCGTGCTCGACCCGGGTGACCAGGACTTCCCGATCGTCACCCCCTGACCCACCGTCACCGAGGGCATGCCGAATCAGTGAAGGGGGGCCGGCCATGGCGTCGGCCGATGTGACCGCGGTCCACCGGATGACGGAGGCCCTGTTCATCGAGCGGCGGCTGCGGAGCCCGAGTTCGACGCGGTTCTGGGGGCTGCTCGTGCTCGCCTCGGTCATCGCGAGCGCCGGGGTGGTGGGGGACTCGACGGCCACGGTCATCGGCGCGATGATCGTGGCTCCGTTGATGACCCCCATCCTCGGCAGCGCCCTCGCGCTCGTCCTCGCCGACCGGTCACAGGTCGTACGGTGCGTGCTTCTGGTGCTCGGAGGAGCGCTGGCGGTGGTGGCGATCGGCATGCTGCTCGGCTGGATCGTCTCACCGCCGGACGCCTTCTCCTCCAACAGCCAGGTGTCGTCCCGGATCACCCCCCGTCTCATCGATCTGCTGGCCGCTCTGGCCACGGGCACGGTCGGCGCCTTCGCGCTCGTCCGCGCCGACATCTCCGACACCTTGCCCGGGGTGGCGATCGCGATCTCGCTGGTGCCGCCCCTCGCGGTGACGGGGCTGCTGATCACGGTCGGCCGCTATCACGACGCGGCCGAGTCGGCCCTGCTCTTCGGGACGAACGTGGCCGCGATCGTGGCGACCGGAACGGTCGTGTTCCTCGTGTACGGGATCCGGGGCGCGGCGCAGGAATCGGGACTGCGGGTGGGCAGGTTCCGCGGATGGACTCTCGCGGCGGTCGCGTGCGTCGTCGTGCTGGTCGCCGTGCCCCTGACGAGCGGCACGGTGACCGTGGCACGGGATCGCGCACTCGCGGCGGACGCCAGACCGGTCGCCGAACGGTGGGCGGCGACCCGCCATTGCAGGACGCCTCGGTCGAGGCGCGCAACGGCACTGTCGTCATCGGGGTGCTGGGGCTCCCGCCGCAGCCCGCCCCCAGCTCGCTGCGCGCCGCCCTCGACCGTGACGGAATGGCGGACGCGGACCTCGAACTCCACCTGGTGGGCGGCCGGACGCACTGGTGCCCGGCCGACACCTGTACGGTGCGGAACGCGAAGCACGGCTGACCGGCAGCGATGACGAACGGCCCATGCCTGCACGTGGGTCGGCCGGGCCAGGCGCGCTCCCGCCCGCACGGCTCAGCGTGGCAGACGCCCCAGCAGAGCCGCGAAATCCGTCCCGGGCGGGAGCGTCCCGAAAGCGAGGCCGCGGTCGCCGGCGAGCCGAGAGGCACAGAACGCGTCGGCCACCGCCGCGGGGGCGTGGCGGACGAGCAGGGAACCCTGGAGGACCAGCGCCGCGCGTTCGATGACACGGCGGGCCCGGAGCGGGGCGTCCTCGCTCAGGACGAGTTCGGCCTGGAGTTCGCGCCAGGCGGTGTCCAGCCTGCGGTCCGCCCCGGCGGCCGACTCGACCTCCGTACGGAAGGCGTCCAGGGACTCGGGCTCCCGGGTCAGCGCGCGGAGCATGTCCAGGGCGTTGACGTTCCCCGAGCCCTCCCAGATTCCGTTGAGCGGGGCCTCACGGTAGAGGCGCGGCATGCCGGACGCCTCGTCGTAGCCGTTGCCGCCGAGGCATTCCAGGGCTTCGGCGACAGCGGCGGGCTGGCGCTTGCACACCCAGTACTTGCCGACGGCCGTGGCGAGCCTGAGGAAGGCACGTTCCTGTGCGTCGCCACGCCGGGCACGGTCCGCCGCCCCGGCCAGCCGCAGCGCGAGAGTGGTCGCGGCCTCGGACTCCAGGCCGAGATCGGCGATCACGTTGCGCATCAGCGGCTGGTCGATGAGCTTGGCGCCGAAGACCGAGCGGTGCCGCACGTGGTGTGCCGCCTGGGCGAGCGCGGCGCGGGTGCCGGCGGCCGAGCCGAGCACACAGTCCAGACGCGTCATGGTGACCATCTCGATGATGGTCCGTACGCCCTTGCCCTCCGCACCCACGAGCCAGGCGACGGTGTCGTCGAACTCGGGCTCGCTGCTGGCGTTGGAGCGATTGCCCAGCTTGTCCTTCAGCCGCTGGATGCGGAAGGTGTTCCGGCTGCCGTCCGGGAGGACCCGCGGTACAAGGAAGCAGGAGAGGCCGCCGGGTGCCTGGGCCAGCACGAGGAAGAGGTCGTTCATCGGGGCGCTGGTGAACCACTTGTGCCCGTGCAGCCGCCAGCTGCCGTCCGGACGCTCCGACGCGGTGGTCGTGTTGGCGCGCACATCGGTGCCGCCCTGCTTCTCGGTCATCCCCATGCCGGCCAGGAGCCCGCGCTTGCCGGCGGGACTGCGCAGGCCCGGATCGTAAACGCGGCTGGTGAGCAGCGGCTCGTACGTCTTGGCGAGATCCGGGGTGTGGCGCAGGGCCGGCACGACCGCGTACGTCATGGAGACGGGGCAGCCGTGACCGGCCTCGGCGCTGCTCCACACCATGAACCCGGCGGCGCGGGCCACATGGGCCCCCGGGCGTTCGTCCGCCCAGGCCGCACCGGCGAGACCCTCGCTGATCGCCACGTCCAGCAGGGCGTGGTACGAGGGGTGGAAGTCGACCTCGTCGACGCGATGCCCGTAGCGGTCGTGGCTGCGCAGCACCGGCTCGTAGCGGTTGGCCTCGTCGGCCCAGCGCTGCACTTCCTCGCTGCCGGCCCGGCGGCCGAGCCGGTGCAGGGCGTCGAGGTGCCACTCGGCGCCCTCGCGGCGTACGCCTTCGATCAGCACCGGGTCGTCGGCGACGTCATGCCCGGTCAGCGGCGGGGGCTGGTTGGTCACTTCGTGGGTCGTCGAACCCGGGCGGCTGTACGGTGCCTGGTCTGCGGGCATGGATCTCTCCGATGTGAAGGGCAGGGTCAGGGACGGGGCGTCGCGGGTGCGGCGCCGGCGCAGCGCAGCGCCATGGCGGTGAGCTCTTCCAGCAGTTCGCCGGTGCCGTCCTCCTCCGGCGTCCCCAGCGGGGCGACGAGGACCTCACCGATCGCGCCGGTGAGGGCGGCCGCGGTCACCTCCCCGTTCTGGGGCGGTAGCAGGCCGTCCCGCATGCCCTCGTGGATGACCTCGGCGAACAGGGTGCGGTAGCGCAGGCGGAAGTCGAGGCGTTCGGCTCCGACCGCCGGCTCGGCGGGGGAGACGAGCAGCGCGTGGGCCAGCCCTCGGTTCTCCAGGGCCCGCCGGGCGAAGACCTGGACGCCGTCGGCGAGCCGCTCGACCGGGTCGCCGGAGCCCTTGAGCACATCGCTGAGGACGTCGACCTCCCGTCCCGCGGCGCGTCGGAACACCTCGACGGCGAGCGCCGCCTTGGACGGAAAGTGCTGGTAGACGGAGCCGGCGGCGATTCCCGCGGCGTCGGCGACCGCCGTCACGGAGGCGTGGGCCCAGCCCACCTCGGCGACGACCTCGGTGGCGCGGGCGACGAGGTGCTCCCGGGCCGCTTCGAGGCGGCGGATCTCGGCAGGGGTCTTGCGGTAGGCCATGGAAGAAGTGAACCATCATTCATAGTTTCCCGACAGGGCCGGTGTCCCCCGGCTCGGAACCCCTGGAGAACGTGTGCATCTCACTGCCCTGCTGGACAGCGTCGTTCGCTCGGCCGGCCGCGAGGAAGCCCTGGTGTACGGGGACCGGCGCTGGACCTACGAGGAGTTCGCGGAAGCGGCCCGCCGCGCGGCGACCGTGCTGACGGAGGCCGGGCTGCGGCCCGGCGACCGCCTCGCCGTGATGACGTACAACACCCCGGCCTTCCTGTTCGCCGCGTTCGGCGCCTGGTACGCCGGAGCCACGCTGGTGCCCGTCAACCACAAGCTGCAGACGGGCGAGGTGCGGCAGCAACTGCGCCACTGCGGGGCCCGGCTGGCCGTCGTCGACCAGGAGATCGGTGAGCGTGCGACGGCGGCGGACGCGGATGTCCGCTGGCTGGTGAGCCACCCGGACGCCACCTCGGGCGCCGCCTGGGACACCGGCTCGGACACCGGCCCGGATGCCCTCGCGGAACAGCTTCCGGCCGACTCGTTCGAGGCTCTGGTCGCCCGGGCCGAGAGGTGGTCCGGTGAGGCGGGCCCGGACGACGACATCGCGCAGATCCTCTACACCTCGGGCACGTCGGGCACGCCCAAGGGCTGTGTGCACACCCACCGGGGCATCGCCCTGACCGCCACCTGCACCGCGGCCGCGATCCCTCTCCGGCGCGACGAGCGGTTCCTGGTCTGCATGCCGATCTGGCACGCCTCGCCGCTCAACAACTGGACGATGGGCACCCTCCTGCTGGGCGGCACGGTCGTGCTCCAGCGCGAGTACGCCCCCCGCGCCATGCTGGAGACCATCCAGCGGGAGCGGATCACCGCGCTGTTCGGGGCGCCGGTCGCGCTCATCGCCCCGGTGCAGACGGTTCCCGACTTCGCCTCCTTCGACCTCTCCTCGGTCCGCTCCTGGATCTACGGGGCGGGCCCGCTGGACGCCGGCACCGCGCGCCGGCTGATGACGGCGTACGGCAGCGACCACTTCCACCAGGTGTACGGGATGAGCGAGATGGGCCCGGTCGGGGCCACACTCTCCCCCGCCGAGCAGGTGAAGAAGGCGGGATCCATCGGACGCGGCGGGATGCCGGGCGTCGATCTGCGGGTCGTACGGCCGGACGGCTCCGACGCCGAGGCCGGCCGGACCGGGGAGATCTGGCTGCGCTCGGACACCCGGATGGCCGGGTACCTCGACGACGAGAAGGCCACCGCCGAGGCGTTCTCGGGCGACTGGTACCGCAGCGGCGACCTGGGCCGGATCGACGAGGACGGGTTCGTCACCGTCGTCGACCGGATCAAGGACGTGATCATCACCGGCGGGGAGAACGTCGCCTCGCAGGAGGTGGAAGGCGCCCTGCGCGGCCACCCCGATGTCCTGGACGTGGCCGTCGTCGGCCGTCCGCACGCACAGTGGGGTGAGAGCGTCGTCGCCGTGGTGGTGCCCCGCGAGGGGGCGCGGCTGGACCTGGCGGGCGTACGGGAGTGGCTGGAGCCACGGATCGCGCGGTACAAGATCCCACGGGACCTGGTCCTGCGGCCGGAGCTGCCCCGCACCCCCTCGGGCAAGGTGACCAAGCACGTACTGCGGGGCGAGCTCGGCGTCTGATGGCGGCCCGTTGCCGGGGAGCGGCGTCCGTCGTCACGTGGCACCCCATGGGCGAGGCGCGGCCCTGGTCCGCGTAGGGTCGCGGCATGGCCGAGGACCGGGTGCAGCGTGAGCGGAGAGGGCCGGGGCGGCCGCGGGAGGAGCGCGTCACCCGGGCGGTGCTGGACGCCGTCGTCGCGCTGGTGGCCGAGAGCGGCATGAACGCGCTGACCATGGACGCGGTCGCCGCCCGTGCCGGGGTGAGCAAGCCGGCCATGTACCGGCGCTGGCCCACCAAGCAGGACCTCGTCATCGCCGCTGCCGAGTCGCGCATCGGCCCGCTGTCCGTGCCCGCCACGGGGGACTTCCGTGCCGAGCTGCGGGCGGTGCTGACCGCGCGCATGGAGGCGTACCGGCAGCCCGGTGTGAACCGCCTGCTCGCCGGGGTCATCGGCTCCGCGGCGGAATCGGGTGCGGAGCCCGGCGCCTACCGCGCCTACACGGAGCGGGTGATGAGCGAGACGCGGCACCTGCTGGAGCGTGGCGTCGCCCGGGGCGACGTACGGGCGGACGTCGACGTGGCCGCCGCGGCGACGCTGGTCGCCGCCTCGCTGGTCTTCCGGATGGTCGGCGAACAGCGGCTGCCGGACGAGGCACTCGTCGATTCGGTGGTGGACCTGATCAGCCGCGCGGTCGGTGTCCCTGAGTGAGCCGGACGGCTGCTCCTGACAGACCGTCAGCTGTGCTCCTCGAAGCCTCCCGCGCTGTGGTGTGCGGAGCTTCCGCGGTGATCCCGTCGAGGTCGGGGCGTCCCTGAAATTTCCTGGGTCAGACCCCTTGCCCCACTGTCGGCGAATATCGATACTGCCGGTTACGTAATAAGTGTTCGCCGCTGGGAGGACCCCTATGACCGTCACAGCCGCCACCGACACCCCCCGCCCCGTGCTCGACAAGCCGCTGATGCGCTACGGCCGCCGGACCCTGGACCGGTTGGCGCCGGGCGCCGAGGCTCCGGAGTACCGGATCCTCGGTGTCACGCCTCTGACGCCGCACATCGGCGCCGAGATCAGCGGCACCGACCTCGCGCAGCCCATCGGCCAGGCCGCCGCCGAGGAGTTGAAGCAGGCGCTGCTCGAATGGAAGGTGATCTTCTTCCGTGACCAGGCCGGACTCGACGAGGAACACCACCTCGACCTGGCCGCGGTCTGGGGCCCGCCGGAGGTGAACCCCTTCTTCCCGAAGACGGGGACGACGGGCGTCTCGCGGCTCGCCAAGGACGCGACGGCCATCGGCAACGAGAACATCTGGCACAGCGACCACTCCTTCATGGCCGCCCCGGCCCTCGGCTCCGTCCTGCGCTCGATCGAGGTCCCCTCTGCGGGCGGTGACACCATGTGGGCCGACATGGGGGCCGCCTACGACAACCTCTCCGACGAGCTGAAGGCCCGGATCGAGAACCTCACGGCCGTGCACGACTGGGTGCCGAGCTGGGGCTCGACCATGACCGAGGAGCAGATCGCCCACTTCCGCGCGAGCCTGCCGCCGGTCGAGCACCCGGTCGTGGTGTGCCACCCCCGGAGCGGCCGCCGGACGCTGTACGTCAACGAGCCGTTCACCACGCGCATCGTGGGCCTGTCCGACACCGAGAGCCGTGAACTGCTCGACGAACTGGTGCTCCAGGCACGGGTCCCCGAATTCCAGGTCCGCTTCCACTGGGAGCCCGACTCCGTCGCGATCTGGGACAACATCGCGACGCAGCACTACGCGATCAGCGACTACTACCCGCGCCGCCGCGTGATGGAGCGCATCGCCGTCGCCGGAGTCCCGCTCTCCTGACACCGCTCGGGACACCGCCCGGGCCGCGTGTGCGGCGCCCTGCCCCGCACACGCGCCCCGCGGCGCCCACCCCCCTCAATCCCTTGCCCCCGTCTTCTCCTCAGGAGGACCCATGAACGCGGCCCCGACCCTGCCCCAGCACCCCCCTGGGACCGCCGCGGCCACCGGCAGTGCCCGTGCCTGGACGGTGACCGCCCTGCTCGTCGTGTTCATGATGGTCAACTTCGCGGACAAGTCGGTCCTCGGCCTGGCCGCCGACGAGATCCGCGCCGACCTCCACCTGAGTGCCACCGAGTTCGGACTCGCCAACAGCGCGTTCTTCCTGCTCTTCTCGGCCGCGGCGGTCCTCGTCGGGCTGCTGGCCGACCGCGTCCCGCCGAAGGTGCTGCTCCTCGCCATGGCCCTCCTGTGGTCCGTGGCCCAGGCTCCGGCGGCGATCGGGGGCGGCCTCGCCGTGCTGGTCACCTCGCGCGTCGTCCTCGGGGCCGCGGAGGGCCCGGCCTTCCCCGTGGCCCAGCAGGCCACACTGTCGTGGTTCCCCGACCACCGCCGCAATCTGCCCAGCGCACTGATCACCCTCGGTGTCACACTCGGCGTGATCGTCTCCGCGCCCGGGCTGTCATGGGTGATCCGGAACCACGGCTGGCGATCGGCCCTCTGGGTGCTCGCGGCCACCGGCCTGGTGTGGGCCCTTGCCTGGAGCGTGCTGGGGGCCGACGGCCGGCACCGCACCGACGGGGAGCCCGCCGTACGGACCGCCGGCCCGTCCGGACCCCCGGCCGCGGTGCCCTACCGCAAGATCTTCGGCAGCCCCACCTGGATCGGGGCCACGGCCGCCTACTTCACCAGCTACTGGACGGTCGCCCTCATGCTGGTCTGGCTGCCGTCCTACCTGCGCAACGCGCTGGACCACCCGGCGGACACGGCGGCCGTCCTCGTCGTGGCCCCCTGGACGATCGGCGCCGTCGTCCTGCTCGCACAGGCCGTCCTCACCGGTCGCCTGATGCGGCGGGGAGTCGGCAGCCGTACGGCACGGGGCCGGGTCGGCGGCTGGATACTGGCCCTCGGCGCCGCCTGCCTGCTCGCCCAGACCCTGGTCGACGGGTCCACGGCCAAGACCGTGCTGGTGGCCCTGGGGTTCGGCCTCGGCGGCTCGTACGCGACGATCGCCGTCACCACGGTCGCCGAACTCGCCCCGCTCGGCAGGAGCGGCGGCTCACTCGGCGTCATGAACGCGGTGGTCACCTCCGCCGGTCTCGTCGCACCCGCCGTGGTCGGCGCCCTGGTGGACGCCCAGGGCGACACCGGTTACCACACCGCGGTGCTGCTCTCCGGCCTGCTGCTGGCCGTCGGAGCAGCCGCGTCCTTCCTGCTCGTCGACCCGGCCCGGGACATCGCACGGCTCGGCCGCTGATTCGTCACTCCGGTCGTGAGCACTGCCGCACCGACCGCCCGTACACCCGAAGGAGCTGCACCTGTGAGCACCACCCCGGCACTTGCCACCGCGCCACTCGACCAGGCCGTACGGGAGCTGCGTGACAACGCCGCGTCCTGGATCCGTACGCCGCCGGCGGAACGCGTCGCCCTGCTCGAACGCATGCTGCCGCGGATCGCCCACGGAGCCCACGCCATGGTCGCCGACGCCGCACGGGCCAAGGGCTACGGCCCGACCGCACCGCCCGCCGCCGAGGACTGGTTGACCGCCCCCTGGGCGCTGGCCCAGACCGTCAGCGCCTACCTCCATGTGCTGCGCAGGCTGGCCGACGGCCGCGGGCCCCTCGACGCCCGGGCCGTCCGGGAGCACGACGGCCGTACCGTCGTCGACGTCTTCCCCGCCACCGCGTCGGACCGCCTGCTGCTCAACGGGTTCTCCGCCCAGGTGTGGACACTGCCCGGCACCACCCGGGAGCAGGTACTCGCGCGCGCGGCCGGCGAGTACCGGGGCCGCCCCGGTCCGCCGGCCGTCGCGCTGGTCCTGGGCGCCGGGAACGTCGCCGCGATCACCCCGCTCGACATCCTGCACAAGCTCTACGTGGAGGGCCAGGTCGTCGTCGCCAAGATGAACCCGGTCAACGCCTACCTCCGCCCCCACTTCGAGAAGGTCTTCACCGAGTTCGTGGAGCGCGGATGGGTCCGCTTCGTCGACGGCGGCGCCGCCGAGGGCGCCCACCTGACCGACCACCGGCACGTCGACACCATCCACGTCACCGGGAGCGAACGTACCCACGACGCCATCGTCTGGGGCACGGACGCACGGTCCGCACAGCGCAGGCAGGACGACGCACCGCTCAACGACAGGCCGTTCACCAGCGAGCTGGGCGGCGTCAGCCCCTGCATCGTGACCCCCGGGCCGTGGAACCGGGCGGACTTCCGCCACCAGGCCGAACACATCGTCACCAGCAAGATGAACAACGCGGGGCACAACTGCGTCGCCAGCCAGATCCTCGTGGTGCCCCGCGACTGGGACGGCACCGAGCGGCTGCTCACCGAGATCCGCCGGGTGCTGCGCGGCCTCCCGCAGCGCAGCGACTACTACCCCGGTGCCTCGGAGCGGCTGCGCGAGGTGCTGCGGCTCCACCCGCAGGCCGAGACCTTCACCGGTGACGCCGGCGCCATACTCGTGTCCGACCTCACCCGCCACGACGACCCGATGATCACCCAGGAGATCTTCGCCGCGGCCCTGGGCGTGGTGCGCCTCGACGGCGGGAGCCCGGAGGAATTCCTGCGCAACGCGACCGAGTTCGCCAACGAGAAGCTGCCCGGAACCCTCGGCGCCACCCTGCTGGTGCACCCCCGGACCCGGCGGGCCCACCCCACGGCCGTGGACGCCGCCGTCGCCGGACTCCGGTACGGAACCGTGGGCGTGAACTGCTGGTCGGCGTTCGGATTCCTCCTGGGATACACGCCGTGGGGCGCCTTCCCGGGGCACACACGCCAGGAGATCGGCAGCGGCATCGGCTTCGTACACAACGCCTTCATGCTGGAGGACGTGGAGAAGACCGTGCTGAACGCGCCCTTCGCCCCCGCCCCGCGTGGGTGGTTCACCGGTTCGCCCTCGCTGTCACCCCGCCCGCCGTACTTCGTCACCAACCGGACAGCCCGTACGACCGTCGAGCGCCTGACGGGCTACACCACCGCGCCCAACTGGCGTCGTCTGCCCGGCATCTTCCTCTCGGCGCTGCGTGGCTGAGCTCCGCACGACCGCCGCCGGACCTCGGGGTACTCAGTGCTGCTGCGTCTCGTGCAGCAGATTCCGTGCCCACGTCGCCCGGCGGGTCCCGGCCGGATAGGGCAGCGCTTCCGCCAGCGACTCGGCCCGGGACAGCTCCGTCGTGCCCTCCGGAGTCGGGGCGAGCCGTGACAGGGACGCTCCCAGCACGATCCGCGCCTCCACCTCGGCGAGGCGCTCCCCAGTGCGCTCGGCCCGCGCGACCTCGGCGCGAGCGAGCCGCACCGCGGCTTCGGCCCGCCCCGACAGGAGTTCCGCCCAGGCCATCGGAACCGGGGCGTCGTCGGCGTACCCCTCCAGGGCGCGCAGGGCCTCGTCCGGGCGGCGTGCGTGCAGTGCCAGTTCGGCACGCGCCGTGCGCACCTCGTGCTCCGCCTGCCGGTCCCCGTGCGCGGCCGCGGCCCGTTCGGCACGGTCCAGGAGGGCCGCACCCTCCGCCGTCTCTCCCGAGAAGAGCCGCACGCGCGCCATCGTCGCGAGCGTGTAAGGGAAGCACCACGCGTCGTACGCCTCCGCGCCGGCGACCGCCTGTTCGGCGAGGACACGGGCCGGCTCGGGCTCCTCCAGCAGGAGCCGCAGCTCGGCGAGGTTCGTCCGCTCGAACGCGGCCGCCGTCGGATCACCGGACTGCTCCGCCAGACCGAGCGCACGGGCCCCGATCTCGACGGCCTGGCGCAGCCGCCCCGACCGCCGGGCGTTCTCACGCAGCGTCGACAGGACCGAGCCGAGCAAGGTGGGATCCCCGTACGCCTCGGCCGGCGCCAGTGCCTCGTCGCCCGCCTCCCGAGCCTGGTCGAAGCGGCCGGCGAGCCCCAGATTGGCGGCCTGCAGCGCGAACGCCCGGGCCACGAGCCCCTGTCCCCGCACTCCCGGCACACTGCGCGCCGCCGCCAGGGCGCTCCTCGCGGCCTCCGCTCCGGCCGTGTACCGCCCCTCGACGCAGCGGACGACGGACAGCGCGAGGTAGTGGCCGGCGGCGGGTTCCGGAGCGGTGTCCACGGTCACCGGGTGCTCCCGCAGAGCCCTGCGGCCGGACCTGGGGGCGCTCGCCTTGACGAGAGTCTCGGCGAGCAGCGCCGCCGCGAGGACCTCGTCGTCGTGGTCGCCGCGCCGCTCGAACTCGGCCAGGGCGAGCCGCACGGTGTCGGCCGCCTGGGCGAAGTGGCCCATCCTCCGCAGGACATGGGCGTGGGCGAGCCGGGCGCGGGCCGCGTCGACGTCCAGCCGGTCGACCAGATCCCGGTAGTAACGGTCGGCGGTGTCGTTGGCGTACAGGGCGGCGGCCCGCTCGGCCGCCCGGCGCAGGTATTCGGCCGCGCGCGGGTCGTCGGCGCGGGCGAAGTGCGAGGCCAGGGTGTCCACCGCGTCGGGCCTGCGCCGCTGTACGGCCTGCGCGAACGCGGCGTGCAACTGTCTGCGCCGGACCACCGTCAGCTGTTCGTAACACGTCAGCCGGACCAGCGGATGGCGGAAGGCCACCCCCGCCACGGGCCGCCCGGCCACCACGATCTGCCGCTCCTCGACGAGTGAGGCGGCGATGGCCCGTTCCAGGGCATCGACCGCCGCGGCGCCGGACACCGGCGGGCGCAGGCCGAGTTCGGCGACGTCGAGCAGTTCGGACAGCGCGGCCTCGCCCCCGGCCACGGAGAGCGCCTCGACGATGCGACGGGCGTCCGCGTCGATCCGTACGAGCCGGTCCGACACCAGTTCGCGTATGCCCTCGGGAGCGAAGTCGCCGGTGCCGCCGGCGGTCAGGTCACGGGCGAGTTCGACGGCGAACAGCGGGTTGCCGAGGGAAAGCTCCCAGACGCGACGGGCGCGTTCGTCGCGCGACAGGTCAGCGGCGGCGTCGTGTTCGTCGCGCGACACGTCGGCGGTGGCGTCGCGTACGTCATGTGAGACGTCGGCGGTGGTGTCGTGTTTGTCGGGCGACAGGTCCGCGGTGGTGCCGTACTCGTGACGGGACAGGTCCGCGGTGGTGTCGTACTCGTGACGGGACACGTCCGCGGCGGCGTCGCGCACCACCGCCAGACACGCCTCCTCGTCGAGCCGGCCCAGCTCCTCGCGCACGCACAGGCGTTGGCGGATCAGCGACGCCACGACCGAGCGGCGCCGGTCGCCCTCGGGGAGCTCCTCCTCGCGGTACGTCACGAGGAACCGCAGCGCCGTGCCCCGCTCCACGGCCCGCCGGGCCAGATGGCCGAGCAACTGGTACGACCCGGTGTCGGCGGCGTGCAGATCGTCGAGGACCACCAGGACCGGGCGCACCGCGGCAAGGTCGCCGAGCAGCGCCGTACTCGCCCGGAACAACCGGTCCCGCTCCTCCTCCGGGCTGCGTTCGCCGGTCGCCCCCACCTGCCCGAGCGACGGCAGGAACGCGGCCAGCTCGGGATACTCGGCGCCGACCCGGGCCCGCTCGGCGGCGGTGTGCTCGGCGAGCCAGCCTTCGAGCGCCTCCGCGAAGGCCCCGTACGGGGTGTGCCCCTCCGCGTCCTGGCTGCCGCCCCACAGCACGGCCGTCCCGGCCGCCACGGCCCGCCGCGCCACCTCGCCCACCAGGCGGGTCTTCCCCACACCCGCCTCACCGGTGAGCAGCGTGACCGGCGGACCGGCCTCCGCGAGGAGCCGGTCGAGCACGGCGTCGCGGCCACGCAACGGCGGCGCGGAGCCCCCGGCCCGGAGCGGGGCCGGCAGCAGCGGGGTGGCGGGGCCGGGCGCGGGAGCGGAGGCGAGGGCCGCCCGGTGCAGCCACTCCGTCTCCGGCCCCGGCCGCACCCCCAGTTCCGTGTCGAGCGCCTCGCGGCACACGTGGTACTGGTGCACGGCGCGCCGGCGCAGTCCCTGGCGCAGCCAGGCGTCCATCAGGATGCGGTGGGCCAGCTCCTCGGCGGGGCTTGCCGCGAGGACCTGCTGGGCGACGGAGACCGCGTCGGCCGCGGCCCCCCGGTCCAGGTGCTCCCTGCCGAGACGGAGCAGCAACTGTTCGCGCAGCAGGGCGAGTCGGCTGCGACGGTCGTCGGCCCAGCGCGCGTAACGGTCCTCCGGCAGGATCTCACCGGTGAAGAGGTCGAGGGCGGCCGTCAGCGCGTCCACTCCGCCGTCGGTCAGCGCCGCGCGGGCCGACGACTCGGCCTCGTCCGCGTCGATGCGCACGGTCGCCGGATCAAGGCGGAGGAACGCCCCGTCGGAGACCAGGTACGAGGAGGCGGCGCGGGGGAGGAGTTCCGGTTCCAGGGTGTGGCGGGCGCTGTGCAGGGCGACGCGCAGGCTGCCCGCGGCGGTGCGCTGATCGGCGTCGGGCCAGCAGACGGCGACTATCTGCTGCCGGTGGAGGCGGTGCCCGGGTACGACCGCGAGGAGCTTGACCAGGGCACTCGCACCGGGGCGCGGCCACCGTTCCGCGAGCGGGGGGCCACCGTCGCGGGTTGCCCGGAATCCACCAAAAAGGCGCAGACGCAGCAACGGGGCCGCTGGACCGGTGCCTTCAGGTTCTCGCACGTTCATCAAGGCGCACTGTAATCGAACACGCGGTGAACCCTCGGGTGGGACCGGAGGGCGAAATCGCCTGAGCAGGCCCGCTCCGTACGGCGGCGCAGGAACGGGCCCGGAGCGTGTGCGCGGGGTGGGAGGACGACCGGCGGGTGACCGGACGCGCCCGCCGCCGGGAGCCGGTCAACGACGCCTGGTGCGCCGGAGATGCACGCAGCCACCCACGTTCAGGGCGAGCGTCGCGACGATGAGCACCCCGCGCCATATGCCCCGGTCGTTCATGTCCTCGGGGATGCCGAGATTCCGGACGAGCCGCAGGATTCCGGGGAGGACCAGGGCCAGGGCGAGTCCGCTCCACCGGCGATCCCGGCCCAGCGGCCCACACCGGCGCGCCCCGGTCGCGCGTAGGAGTTGGGGAAGAAGCGATCGAACAGCGAGGCCGTCTGTTTCTCCTCGCGGGCGTCCAGCCACCGCACCCCCTCGGCGGCGACACCGGAAGGAGACGTGGTCTCCATCCAGAAGAAGTGGTGGACGGGCGCCAGACCGGGCAGTCGCCGCACCATCGCATCGATCAGGCCGGCCCCTCCCAGGACCCGGTAGGACGGGCCGGCCTCGGCCAGGACCCGCCGCACCAGCACGGCGGCATCGGCGACGTCCCCCTCCACCGCGAGCCGGTTCTGTTGCCGGCTCGGACTGGCCACCGCCCACGCGGCTCCATGGCGCCAGGCCCGTACCCCCGGCCCCAGGCCCCCGCCGTCCCGTCCCTGCGCCGCCCATATCAACAGGCCGTGAGCGGGGGTGACTTGACCGATGTCGCTGAGTCGTCGAAGTTGCTCCATGCTCCATACGTACCAAGCGATCCCGGAATCCTTGTGCGCCGCGCGACCGACGGCGGGGGGCGGGCACACGGCGACGCCCCCCGCGGCGGAGGCCGAGCCGGCCTCCGCCGCGGGGGCGCGGCGGTCATGGCGCGGCGATCAGCCCGCGGACTCCCAGAAGAAGGAGGAGCAGGTGTCCCTCAGGGCCTGGCGACTGCCGTACTCGTCCAGGCAGACCCGGTAGGTGATCCATCCGTCCTCGGGGATGTTCATGTTGACGTCGAGCTTGGCGTACTTGCCGTAGTGGTTCCAGTCGCGGGTGTAGTCGCTGCCGCCCACATCGGAGCGCTCGTACTCCAGCACCACGGAGTGCCCGTCGCCGGCGTTGTCCCAGACCAGGAGGTGGTCGCCGTCATGGACGGACGACGCCGAGCCGGCACAGCTGTTCGCCCAGGTGCACTTGTCGCCGGTGTGCGGCCCTGACGTGTACGTCACGGTGTATGCGGCCGCGGAGGCGATGCCGGCCAGGGGAGCACGGCCAGAACGGCCGCACCGGCGGCGCCGGCCAGCGCCGTACGCTTCTTCATCGCGGTGATCCTCACGTCGATCGAGCACGTCCCCAGCGCGCCTGCGCCGAGTGCCGCAGGGTCTCCTCGGGAAAGGCGTGACTCAGGATGCGGCGAGGGGTACAGGCGAACAATCCCCGGCTTCACATGGCCCGATAACCCGGGAGATATCGGTGGAGGCCGGGGCGGGCGCAACCTCGCCCAGGCGACCCGCGGTCAGCGGTTCACGCCTCGTCGGTGGCGGTGCCCTCGGAGGACGGGACCGCCCTTCTCCTGCGGTACACCACCACCCCGCACACCGCGAGCAGGAGGACGGCCGCGGCGGATCCCCCGAGGGCCGTCCGCTCGGCGAAGAGTCTGGCCAGCACTTCGAGCACGCCGAGCCCGGCCGTCGCGTAGATCAGCGCCCAGGCGGCTCCGCCCACGAGCAGGGCAGGGAGATAGCGCGGCAACGGCATGCGCATGCTCCCCGCGAGAAAGTTGGCGGCGGTCTGGAAACCGACGGTCAGGAAGGAGACGGCGACCACCGGCGCGCCCCACCGCTGGATCGCCTGCTCGGCACGCCGGAACTTCGCCGAGGAGATCCGCCCGGCGAACCTTCTGCGCCGCGCGCCCGCGCCGGCGAGCCACCCGATGGCGAAGGTACCTCCGGCGCGGAGCAGGACGATGACGTACAGGGTCCCGGCCGTGAGCGCGAGCTTATCCACGACGCCTCGTCCCGGGCGCCAGGGCGGAACCCACATCCCGCGTCACCCGCGTGAGCGTTCCCGGCCCGCCGGACGCGCGATGCGCACGAGCCTGGTCACCGTCTCCCACCTGCGCCCTGCCTCTGCCTGATCGCCCACCGGGTTCCCACCCGCGGCACCGGAACCCGCACGCCCGGTACCCGCCAGGCAAGGTCAGCCTAACCGAACGCGAATACGGCGGACATAGGGCGCCCGGTCATCCGAGGGCGACAGGTGTGGTCGGATGGCCCGGTGGCCCGCCAGCAGGTAGGACCGAGGCTGACCAAGGAGACACGGCCGAGTTCGAGGCCCGCCGAGATCCAGCGGTGGATCGGAACACTGGTGGCGTACCGGGATGCCCTGGGCGGTGGAGGCGGTGGCTGGCTACGTGTCGAACATCGGCCGGTACGTGAGGGCGGCGGAGCACCCGGCGCTGCGGCTGACACGGCCCGCTACGCCACCCACCGGGGCCGCGGGGGCGCACCGTGTGGGCGGGTGCCCCTACAACAGGGCGCCGCCGGACACCTCGAGGCGCTGGGCGGTGACCCATCGCAGGTCCTCGGAGGCGAGCGCGGCGATCGCGTCGCCGATCTCCTGCGGTTCACCGACGCGGCCGAGCGCGGTCCGCGCGCCCAGTCCCTCGCGCATCTGCGCATCGTCCCGCATGGCGCCGCCGTTGAAGTCGGTGGCTGTCGGGCCCGGCGCGATGGCGTTGACGCGGATCTTGCGCGCTCCCAGCTCCACGGCCAATGTCCGGCTGAGGACCTCGACCGCCGCCTTGGAGGCCGAGTAGACCGAGGTGCCGGCACTGGTGTGGCGGCTGAGGGAGGAGGAGACGTTGATGATCCGCCCTCCGTCGGCCACCACGGGCGCGAGCGCCTGGATGAGGAAGAACGTGCCGCGCACGTTGGTGTCCATCACCGCGTCGAAGTCGTCGACCGTGACCGCTTCCAATGGTCCGAACAGCCCGACCCCGGCATTGTTGACCAGGACGTCCAGCCGGGTCGCGTCCCAGCGCTCCAGCTGCGCGGCCAGTTCGGAGACGAAGGCAGGGAAGGAGGCCACATCACTGATGTCCAGCCGCAGCGCGGCAGCCGTGGCGCCGGTTTCCTGAACGTTCCTGACCGTCTCCTCGGCCTCCTGCGCGTCGCCGCGGTAGGTCACGATGACGCGCAGCCTGTGCCGGGCCAGCGCCTGGGCCGTGGCCCGGCCCAGCCCGCGATTGCCGCCGGTCACCAATGCGATCCTGCCTGATTCCATGAGTGCTTCTCCCCGTGGGAACGGAACGGCGCCGGCGGGGGAGTACTCCCGCCGACCGGATGCGAGTCGTACGACTCGCCTCCCTGGCCACGTAAACACTCGCACAGTGGTAAGTCAAGTGACTCGCCTCGCCATGAGTCATACTGGTCCCATGACCGCAGGACTCTCCGCGCACCATCAACGACTCGCTCAGCGCAAGCGCGAGGCGATCACCGCAGCGGCTACGAAGCTGTTCCTGGAAGGGGGCTATGACGGGACCTCGCTGGCGAAGATCGCGCAGGAAGCGGCCGTCTCGAAGTCCACGCTGTTCAAGCAGTTCCCCACCAAGGCGGCGCTCTTCGAGGCCATCGTCACCGAGTACTGGAAGGGCGGGCCGGACCCGGCGGCCCCCGCGACGCACCCCGGTGACCTGCGCGCCGGCCTGAGCGCCATCGGCCGCCAGTACGCCGACCTGATCGGCCGGCCCGCGATGGCGGCCCTCTTCCGCATCGTCATCGCCGAACTGCCGCGCTTCCCGGAACTGGGGCGGGCTCAGTTCGAGCTGGGCAAGCTGCCCTACTTCGTCTCCGTCCAGGACTACCTGGAGGCCCAGCACGCTGCGGGCACTGCGGTGGTACCGGACGCGGAGAGCGCCACCAACCAGTTCCTCGGGATGATCGCCAACTACGTCCTGTGGCCGCGGATGCTGCTCGCCGACTGGAGTCCCGCACCCGCCGACGTCGGCCACGCCGTCGACGAGGCGGTCACGACGATGCTCGCCCGCTACGGCCGCGGCGCCGACGACGACCCGCAGCAGCCCTGAGGGCTCCGGCCCCCGTCTGCGTCTTCTGCGGCAGCGATCCGCCAGAGACGTGGAACGTGGATCCCAAGACCCGGAGTCGGCTTCGGGGGCTCCGTCGTGCGTAACCGCGGGCGCGGCTTTATGGCGCCGACGCCGCGCAATGTCCCTGCTCGGCGATGCCCGTGTGCCTGTTCACCGCGGGGGTGGATTTGCGGTCCCCTTCAAGCCGAGTGGTGTTGGGCTCGAACGACCTCCGGCGGTGTCCTGCTCATGTACCACCCGTCGACGCGGGGCCCGATGAGGCCGGACGGCCAGCCTCCCAGCTCGACGGCGGCGTCGTAAACGGCGTCACCGAACGCCACGATGGCCTGATGCGGGTCGGCAGTCTCGCCGAGTGTGTCCCACGGCAGCAGGACCAGACCGGCGTCGGCGTTCCAGACCGCGCCGTCGACACCCCAGGACCTGCCTTCGAGACCGTCTGGCTGAGGCCAGATGTAGGCGTACATACCGGCGCTGGGCGACGTGGCGTCCCCGAAGGAGAATCCCACCGCCACGTACGCCGCGAGCTGGGCATTCTGCATGAACATCGGACGACCGGGCGGTGGCTCGGTGGGCTGCACCCGGTGCCGGGTGGCGGACAGATCGAAGCCGCCCCACATCACACCGACCCGGGGGCGGTGCCCGCGGAAGGGCGCCTGCCACGTTTCGAGCCCGCCGGCGGCGAGGTTCAACGCCTCCCACATCAGCCGAGCCGCACCAGGATCCCAGCTCCGTTCGACGTGATCGGCCTCGAAAGTCGGCGCGCAATCCGGAATCTCACAGATCAGCGAGGAGCGCGGCCGGTGGATGCCGAGCTCTGCCGCCGCGTCGCGGAACGCCGCATAGAACGTGGCGACCGATCCCGTCGACAAGGGCACTGTCCGCGAGCCCGTGTCGGCCTCGATGAGCACGTCGCCGTCGAGCAGGCGGCAGTGCACCGTGAAGGTCACTCCTCGCTGCCGGAACGTCGGTGTCCTGAGCCCGCGGGGGGTGACGTCGAGGACGACGTTTCCCCAGCCGACTTCGAAGGGCTCGTCGAGGGTGTACTTTCCTGCGACCTGTACCACCCGGTTGACGTATCCGACCATGGACGCCAGCTCCTCGTGGACCAGCGTCGGCCACGTAGGGCGAGGTTCGCTCACGGAGAGCCTCCCGGTGTGCGATGGGGCCCGGGCCTGGGCGGCAGCCGACGACGGACCGGGTCAGTGCAGCAGCCGTTCCCAGTTCTCGGGAACCTTGCCGACGGGGCCGGGGGCGGGCTGGGCGGTCGGGTGCGAACCGGGCGCAGCTAGGGCTGGGCCGTCGTAGTACTCCTGGGTCTCGGCGTTCCAGAACCAGTCCTCGCCCGGTTCGAAGCTGGTCAGGAAGGCGTGCCCGGACTCGCGGGCGTGTCGTGAGGCGTGCTGCGCCGGGGACGAGTCGCAGCAGCCGATGTGCCCACAGGCGGCGCAGCGGCGCAGGTGGAACCACCAGCCGGGATCGGCGCCCGCCAGGCACTCCACGCAGCCGTCACTGCTCGGCGGGACGTCCGGATCGATGCCAGGTATCCGCTCATCGGCCATCTGCCCCTCCTCGGTCCGGCCCCCTGACCAGCGTCCCCCGGGTCCGCTTCACGCGCCACTGCCGGGGGAGCGGTGACGCCGCTGCGGCACACCCGGGAGAGCGAGAAGTCGCTCGGCGTATTCGCCGACGAGGGGTGGTCACGAGCACTGCGGAGCAGACCCTCGGGGGGCTCGAGAAGGCCGGCGGGACGGTCATCCCGATGGCGAAGTGGTCATGCTCCGCAGGTCGGTGAGGAGGCCGTCAAGTGCGCTGTCGAGGGTGGAGGCATTGGCCTGGTCGAACCAGGTGGTCCGGATGCGTTCATTGTTGCCCTTGGGGGTCTCGTGGTCGGCCGCGAGCTGTTGCAGGGTGCGGGTCTCGTCGCCCAAGGCGTGGCCCACGGCTTGGAAGAGACCCCGTACGTAGCGCTCCGCGTCCTGAGCGGGGACGCCGTGCCCGGCGGCCCACGACGTAAGCGCGGCGAGGTAGGCGTGGTGGGTGGTGAGCGTCCCGGTGAGCGCCGAGAAGACATCGAAGGCCTCCTCGGTCGCGACCGGCAGCGCTCCGCCGAGCTGCTCGAAGAGGGCATCGACGGCCGGGTGCGACGGGTAGGTCACGGTGACGGAGCGACGTTCACGCACAGAAGGCAGCGGGATGGCGCGCACCAGCGGGGCGTCGGTGGCGAGGATGCTGCGTAGGTCGTCGTTCGCCACTCCGGCCATCACATTGACCACCACTTCGGCCTTGTCCACCCGCAGGCCGTCCAGCGCATCGTGGCGGTTCTGACGGCGTACGGCGACGATCACCAGCTCGGCACAGTCCACGACTTGCTGGTTGTCGGCACAGGCGTGGACGCCGTCGTACCCCTCGGCGAGTTCGGTGGCGGTGCGGGCGCCGCGCGGCGAGAGGAACACCTCGGGCGCCGGGCTGCCCGCGCCGCGCAGGCCCTGCACGAGGGCCCGGCCGATCTCGCCCACTCCGATGATGCCGATGCGTTTCACGGTGCCGTCCTCGTGGACGCGTGGTGGCCGTGTCGTGGGTTTCTCCACAGCAGAGCGATCGCCAGGGCGCCTGCCAGAGAGGGAACCACCCCGGCCCAGCCCAGGGCCGGTGGCAGTCCGGTCGCGCCGGAGGTGTCCTTGATGAGCAGCCCGGTCAGCCCGACGCCTGCCCCGAGGACGAACACCATCGTCGAGGCAAGGCGGGCCCACCGCTTGCCGGCCTTGACGGCCCAGGTCGACCCGAACCAGGCAAGGACGCCGAGTGCCCCGACGACGGACAACAGGACCAGGTAGGTGTTGACGGCCGAGTCCACCTGGGCCGGCGAGTACGCCGGATAGCCGTCCCGAATGTGGTCGGCCAGCAGGTGGGTGGTGGCACGGTCTGCGTACGGGGTGACGGTCGCGATGACGGTGAGCCCAAGTCCCGTGTACATCAGGGCGATTACTCCTCGCCGACGGACGCTCGACATGGTTTTCCCCTTGGGTGTACGAGGTTTCCGGGTGTGCGGTCCGGGGTTCATCGGCCGTCGCTCACTCGGCCAGGGCCGCGCGGAGGAATTCCAGCTCAGGGTGTCCCAGAAGGGGCCGGGCCGCGTCGGACGCCCGCCAGTGGTTCTCCGCGACGCGGTAGGCGGCCAGGCCCTCGGCCGTCACCGACGACCAGTCGGGTTGTGCCGGCCGTTCCACGGCAGTGATCGCTCGTGTCTCTCATCCGTGTTCCTCGTGTCCTTCGGCAAGTCGTTCCTAAACCTACGGCGTAGGTTTCGCTGGGTAAGCTAAGTTCTACGACGTAGGTTTGGCAAGGGGGTACGGGAGGGAGTGGACGTGGCCAGACGGGCGCGGGGTACGTCGGCGGGACTCGACCGCGAGCAGATCAAGTCCGCGGCCGTCGCGCTCGTGGACCGGGACGGCCTTGAGTGTTTCGGCGTACGGCGACTCGCGGAGGAGCTCGGGGTCGACCCGATGTCGCTCTACCACCACGTCAAGGGCAAGGCCGCGCTCCTCGACGTGGTCTGCGAGGCCGTGCTCGCCGAGGTGGCGGATGCCACCGAGGGTGCGCCGGACGACTGGGAGGAGATCGCCCGGCGAACAGCCCACTCCTACCGGGACATGGCTTGCCGCCACCCTCGGGTGTTCCCGCTGCTGGCCACCCGTGCTCAGACCTCGCCGGTGGCCGTGACCGCCCTGGAGCGACTGGTCTCCGCGATGCGTATGGCCGGCCTGCCCGACCGGGTGGCAGCGGATGCCCCGATGGTGTTGTTCGGCTTCCTCAACGGGCACTTGCTGGCATCCACCGGAGGCGGACCCGAAGGGCCCGCACCCGTGCCCGAGTTCGACTCCGATACGTACCCCGGCATGGCCGCCCTGGCGCCCCGGTGGACCGACTTCGGTTCTGCCGAGGAGTTCGACCGGATGCTCGACATCGTGCTTGACGGGATCAGGGCTCGGACAGCTCGCTCAGCCTGACGGGAGGCTTGTGCGCGGAGAACGTCAGCCGGCTGCCCACGCCGAGCGTGATGTCGACATAGCCGAGCGTCTGAAGGCGTACGAGGAATGCGGCCGGCTCGACCGGGTTGTAGACGTCGTCCTCGTGGAAGGCATGCAGCGACTGGCTGGGCAGACTGTCGGCCCCGACGAGCACTCCGCCCGGTCTGAGCACCCGGAGGATCTCCGCGAGGAGGAGGTTTTGCAGAGCGGTCGTCGGTACGTGATGCAGCATCGTGAACGACGCCGCCGAGTCGAAGGAGTCGTCGGCGAACTCCAGGGCGGTGCCGCTTCCTTGGCGGACCTCCACGTTCGTCCCCGCGAATCGTTCGGACAGGCGTGCTGCTGCTTCCGTCTCGATCTCCACGGCCACCAGGCGGCTGACCCTGGTGCGCAGCCAGTCGGTCGCCGCTCCGGGACCGGGGCCGACTTCGAGCAGCTCCTCACCGAGCTCGGGCCGCCCGATGGCCAACGGCAGCATCTCGTCGTGCAGATGGGCGGCCCACCCGGGGCTCGCGCACAGTTCAGCGTGGTCTGTGTTCATGACGTAGACGCTAGGGAGCGGCACGCTTGTCCGACAGGCCGTAGCCTTCCAACCCATGTCGAGAAACAGACAGGCCGGTGTGCTGGTCTCCATCGGGACGTATGCCATGCCCGCGGGAACTCGTTTCACGCAACACACGCACCCGACCCATCAGCTGGCCTGGGCCTCATGCGGCACGTTGACGGTCGACGTGGAGGCGCGACGGTGGGTACTGCCCACTACGCGCGCCCTGTGGATCCCACTCGGGGTGCCGCACGAAGTCGTCTCGACGAGTCGCGCGACGATGACCTCGCTCTATCTGCCGACGTCCCCGTCTGAGGACACGGGGCGGTGGGCTGCGGTCCAGGCAGTTCACGTTCCGGTATTGCTGGCGGAGTTGATCGGCTATCTGGGAGATCCGGACCTCGGCTCCGGATCTCGGTCACGCGGCGAGGCACTGCTCCTCGACCTGCTCCGGCCGGTGACGGCCACCGCCTTGGAGACCCCTCTCCCTGCCGACCCTCGCGCCCGCCGGGTCGCTCTGGAACTCCTCGACGATCCGGCCTGCGCACTCGCGGTGGACGCGTGGGGACGCCGGGTCGGTACCTCGCGGCGTACCCTCGCCAGACTGTTCCTGGCCGACACGGGCATGACGTTCGGCCGCTGGCGCACCCTCGTCCGCCTCCAGGCGGCGCTGCCCGCGCTGGCCGCGGGTGAGCCGCTCCAGCGGGTGTCACACTCCGTCGGATACGAGACGGTCAGTGCGTTCGTCGCGGCGTTCCGGCGCGAGACCGGCACCACGCCGGGAGCGTACTTCGGCGTGGGCCGACAGAAGGCTGCCGTGGCGGCGCAGGCGCGTCAGGGCCTCGTGCACCGGTGAAGACGGCAGTAGTTCCGTGTCCGCCGTGATGTCGTGGTCCGCGTAGAAGTCCAGCATGGCGGCGGTCGCCGGCAGGCCGCCGCAGCCCGCGGAGCGGAGCTTCTTGCGCCCCACGAGGAGGCCGGTGCGGGGTGCCGGGTCCGTCGCAGATCAGCTGGTGTTTGCTGCCCGCCTTCTGCCGGTCGACCGGCGACGGACCGGTGTCGGCGCCCCTTTTCCATCCCTGGAAGAAGCCGAGCTTCTTCGGGCTGTACGAGACCAGGAGG
>NZ_JAERUC010000084.1 GCF_016745505.1 Streptomyces silvae
ACACACCCGGGGCGCGGCGCCGCCCGGATCGGATGAGACCTTCCATGTCTGCGACTTCACGGCACGACCCGGTGTTCGCCGCGGTGGACCTGGGGGCCACCAGCGGCCGGGTGATCACCGGCAGGGTCGGCCCCGGCGAACTGGAGCTGGCCGAGGCGCACCGCTTCGCCAATACGCCGGTGCGGCTCCCCGACGGGCTCCACTGGGACGTACTCGCCCTGTACCAGGGCGTGCTGGACGGTCTGCGGGCGGCTGCCCACCGGGGGCCCGTGACCTCGGTGGGCATCGACACGTGGGCCGTGGACTACGGGCTCCTGGACTCCGACGGGTCGCTGCTCGGGCTCCCGTACCACTACCGCGACGAGCGCAACACGCCTGCGGCCGAGGAGGTACTGGCGCGTATCGGCGCACGGGAGCTGTACGAGGTCGGCGGGCTGCAGCATCTGCCGTTCAACACGGTCTTCCAGCTGGCGGCCCACCGCTCCGCGGCTCAGTGGCCGGCGGCCCGGACGCTCCTGCTGATGCCCGATCTGCTGGTGTACTGGCTGACGGGGTCGGTGGGCGCGGAGGTGACCAACGCGTCGACGACCGCGCTGTTCGACGCGCGTACCGGCACGTGGTCCGACGCGCTGATCGGCCGGCTGGGGCTGGAGCGTTCGCTGTTCCCCGCCCTGCGTGAACCGGGCGAGCGTGCGGGCACCCTGCTTCCGCACGTGGCCGGGTACACCGGTCTGCCGGAGGAGACACCGGTGACCACCGTGGCCTCCCACGACACGGCGTCGGCCGTGGCCGCGGTCCCCGCGACCGGACCGGGCTTCGCTTACGTGTCGTGCGGCACCTGGTCGTTGGCCGGCCTCGAACTGGACGCGCCGGTGCTGACCGAGGAGTCCAGGGCGGCGAACTTCACGAACGAGCGCGGTGTGGACGGCACCGTGCGCTACCTCCGCAACATCATGGGGATGTGGCTGCTGGAGGAGTGCCGTCGTACGTGGGAGCGCTCCGGTACGTCGACGGGTCTCGCGGATCTCCTCGTGGAGGCGGCGCGTGCCCGGCCGTTCGCGGCCGTGATCGACCCGGACGATCCGGTGTTCCTGGCACCGGGCGACATGCCGGCGCGGATCGATGCCGCGCTGGCCCGGACCGCGCAGAAGCCGCCGGACGGGCCCGGCGGGTATGTGCGGTGCGTGCTGGAGAGCCTGGCGCTGGCCCATCGGAGGACGCTGCGGCAGGCAGCGCAGCTGGCAGGCCGTGAGCTGACTCGGATCCACCTGGTCGGCGGAGGGTCGCGCAACGCGCTGCTGTGCCAGTGGACCGCCGACGCGACGGGTCTGCCGGTCACCGCGGGACCGGCCGAGGCCACCGCGCTCGGCAATGTGCTGCTCCAGGCACGGGCGCACGGGCTGGTGGGCGGACTGAGCGACATGCGGGGGCTGGTCGCGCGCACGCAGGAACTGCGCCACTACTCGCCGCGGGGGGACAGGGGTGCCTGGGACCGGGCGGCGGGACGGCTGGAGGCGTGCGCCTGAGCGGCCCCGGCGCCCCCCTCGGGCTTCGCTGCCGGGGTGAGCGGGGGGCCGGACGGGAAGCTCGGTGTACGGGCCACGGGTCGGGTCCACGTCCCGGCCGGGCCAGGAAGGTCAGGCCGGGCCGGGAAGGCCGGGAGGGTCAGGCCGGGGCCAGGCCCAGTTCCTCGTCGCCCAGCGGCTCGAAGTGGCGCGCCACGTCGGCGGCCGTGACGTCGCCGGGCTCGGCGGGGCTCCATCGCGGGGCCCGGTCCTTGTCGATGATCCGGGCGCGTACGCCCTCCACCAGGTCATGTCCGGCGAACGCGTGGCAGGAGACACGGAACTCCTGGTCCAGAGCGGCTTCCAGGCTGCCGAGCCGCTTCGTCCGGCGTACGGCGGCAAGGGTGACCTTGAGCGCGGTGGGCGAGGCGGTGAGGAGTTCGGCGGCGGTCTCCTTGGCGGCGGGGACGCCGCTGTCGACCAGCCGGTCGATGATCTCCTCGACGGTGTCGGCGGCGTAGCAGGCGTCGATCCACTCACGGTGGCCGGCCAGCTCTCCGTCCGGCGCGTCGGTCGCGTACCGGCGCACGGTGGCCGTCACCTCGTCGGGGGTCCCGGCGGCGGCGAGCGCGCTTGTCAGGTCGGCGAGACGGCCGGACGGGACGAAGTGGTCGGCCAGCCCGCACAGCAGCGCGTCGGCCGCCCCGACGGCCCTGCCGGTGAGTGCGAGGTGGGTGCCGAGCTCGCCCGGTGCGGCGGCCAGGAGGTAGGTGCCGCCGACGTCGGGAACGAAGCCGATCCCGGTCTCGGGCATGGCGACGCGTGAGCGCTCGGTGACGACGCGGACGTCGCCGTGGGCCGACACCCCGACCCCGCCGCCCATCACGATGCCGTCCATGAGCGCCACGTACGGCTTGGGGAACCTGGCGATCCGGGCGTTCAGACGGTACTCGTCACGCCAGAAGTCCACGGACGCACGTCGGCCGGCGCGGGCGTCCTCGTAGATCGACCGGATGTCGCCGCCGGCGCAGAGGCCCCGCTCACCCGCCCCGGCGATCACGACGGCCGTGACGGCGTCGTCGTCCGCGGCCACGGTGAGCGCCTCGTCGATGCCGCGCACCATGGTGTGGGTGAGCGCGTTGAGGGCTCGGGGGCGGTTGAGGGTGATGTGCAGGATGTGGCCCTCGGTGTGCAGCAGGACGGGCTCTTCGTCGTTCATGTGTGCGCTCCGGTCAGCCGTGGACGATCTCTGCTGCCATTCTGCGACGGCCGTCGCGGAGCCCTGGCGCCGGGTCTCCTGTGAAACCGCTGTGGCACTCCCGCATCGCGGGCTCGACAATTGAGACCGATGGGCCGCGACGTCCAGCAGCCCCGCCGGACGACCTCCGGAGAAGGCATGACCGACTCTTCACGGCGAGCAGACGGCGACGCAGCGTCGCCGCCCCGGTCCGATCGGCGACACGCCGGTGGGACCGGTATCGAGGAGCGCCTCGCCCTGAACCGCACAGGCAGCTTCGAGTGGGATCTGGACGCCGAGACGCTGGACATCGACGAGGCGGGGCTCATGGTCTTCGGCCTGGATCCCGCGACCTCGGACGCGCGGCCGGGGGTCGTGCTCGAACGGCTGGACGCGACGGACCGCGCGCGTCTCGAAGCCACCGTCGAAGAGGCGATCTCCGGCGGGAGCGACTCGTACAGCGTGCACTTCCAGGTGCCCCTGGAGGACCGGACCTGGCAGTGGACGCACGTCCAGGCGCGGATCCTGCGGTCGGAGGACGGCCGGGCACACCGTGTCATCGGTGTGGTGCGGGACGCGACGGCCGAGGTCACCCATTCGGCCTTCGTGCTGGATGTGGAAAAGCGCCGCCGCCGCCAGACGAGCATCGTCGAACGCACCACCACTGCGATGTCACGTGCGGTGACCGTCGACGACGTCACGGCCGCGCTCACCGGCCCGGGCGGCCTCGTCGGGATCGGTGCGGACGGGCTGGCCCTCGGGCTGGTGGAGAACTCGACCCTCAAGATCATCGCGCTCAGCGGTGACTCGGTGGAGGTGCTCGAAGGCCTGGGCTCCGGGCAGCTCGACGCGACG
The DNA here is from genome assembly GCF_016745505.1 of Streptomyces silvae. Taxonomy (GTDB): domain Bacteria; phylum Actinomycetota; class Actinomycetes; order Streptomycetales; family Streptomycetaceae; genus Streptomyces; species Streptomyces silvae. The sequence goes on from NZ_JAERUC010000084.1 coordinate 3,598, forward strand.
CTTCCCCTCGGGGACACCATCCTCAGCGGGCGCCCCCGCTTCATCACCTCGCTGGGATCGCTGATCCGGCGCTACCCGGCGCTCGAACCCCACATCGGCCAGCTGAACTTCCAGGCCGTCGCCTACCTTCCGCTGATCGCTCAGGCCCGCTCGCTGGGCGGTCTCGCCCTCTTCTACCGCGAACGCACGGTGTTCAGTGCCGACGAGAGGATCCTGTGCCTGGGCCTGGCGGCCATCGTGGCCCAGTCGCTGCAGCGGGCGATCCTCTTCGACGAGGAACGCGAATTCGCCACCGGCCTCCAGTCGGCCATGCTTCCGCGGCGGATCCAGGAGATCGAGGGCGGTGAGATCGCGGTCCGCTACCACGCGGCGTGGAGCGGGCGTGAGGTCGGCGGCGACTGGTACGACGTGATCACGCTCCCCAGGGGCCGTATCGGCGTCGTGGTGGGCGATGTGCAGGGACACGACACGCATGCCGCGGCGATCATGGGCCAGCTGCGTATCGCCCTGCGTGCGTACGCCGCCGAGGGGCACCCTCCGGCGACCGTACTGGCGCGGGCTTCCCGCTTCCTGGCCGAGCTGGACACCGACCGGTTCGCGACGTCGACGTACGCACAGGTGGATCTCGCCACGGGTGCGGTTCGCGTGGTGCGCGCGGGCCACTTCGGGCCGCTGATCAGGCATACGGACGGGCGGGTCGGCGTCCCGCAGGTGCGCGGGGGGCTGCCGTTGGGCCTCTCCTCGGACTTCTGGGACGAGGAGTATCCGGAGACCCGTCTCGATCTGGTGCCCGGCGAGACCCTCGTCCTGTACACGGACGGGCTGGTCGAGGAGCCGGGTGCCGATGTCGACTCGGGGGTCGCTGCGCTGATCCACGAGGTGAGCGAAGGGCCCGACGGTGCGGAGGCGCTGGCCGACCATCTGTCGGACCGGTTGTGGGAGCGGTGGGGTTCGGGCGACGACGTGGCCCTGCTGGTTCTGCGGCGCAGTCCGGACCTCGGGTCGCCGCGTGCTCCCCGGCTGCACCAGTACATCCATCAGGCGGATCCGCAGGGGCTGTCGGAGGCCCGGTCGATCGTGCGTCAGGCGCTGACGGACTGGGACCTCGCGGGCCTGGCCGACGACGCGGAGCTGGTCACCGGTGAGCTGCTGGTCAATGTGCTGCTGCATACGGAGGGCGGGGCGGTACTCACACTGGAGGTGCTGCCGGAGCCCGTCCGGCGCATCAGGCTGTCCGTCCAGGACCGCTCCAGTGTCTGGCCACGGCGCCGCACTCCGGGCGAGACCTCGACCTCGGGGCGTGGCCTGCTGCTCCTGGACGCGGTCGCCGAGCGCTGGGGCATCGAGCCGCGGGGCGAGGGCAAGGCGGTCTGGTGCGAGATCGGCCCCGTCCCCTGATCCCGCGGCCGCACCGGTGGCCGGGACAGCGGCTGCGGCTGCCGTTGCGGTTGGAGCTGGGCGCCGCGGGGCCTCGGAACGCGGCGGGGGCGCACCGCGACGGAGTTGTCACGGTGCGCCCCCACCCGGCGCGGCGGTGTTCTTCCATCACCGCGCCGGGATGCCCGGGTGACGTCAGTGCTGCGCCGTACGGCGCTTACGGACGGACCACAGGATGCCGCCGCCGGCGAGGAGAACCGCGACAGCGGCTCCACCGATGACGGGCGTGGCGGACGACGAACCGGTCTCGGCGAGGTCCGGAGCACTGCTGCTCGGCTCCGCCGGGGCAGGCGCGGCTTCCGTGGCGGTCTCGCTCGGGGTCGCGCTCGGCTCGGGGGTCTCCGAGGCCGGCGGCTCCGTGCTCGGGGCCTCCGAAGGCGTCGCCTCGGTCGGGGTGGGCGACGGGGTGTCGTCCTCACACACCGGAGCGGTCTTCGTGTCGTCGAAGGAGTACTTGTCGCTGTCCCCGGCCTTGACGACGAGGCGGACGGTCAGCTCCTTGTCGTGCTCGGGGAGCTGGAGCGGCGTCTTGGTGCTGTACTCACGGCCGAACTTGGTCGTGGCAAGCAGATCGTCGCCGCCCACGACGGAAACGGTCACCTCGTTGGTGGCGTTGCCCGAGTAGGCCGTCAGGTTGAGCGTCACTTCGGAGCAGGTCACGGCCCAGGTGGGGGTGTGAGCTGCGGCCGGGCTTGCGGAGAGGACTCCGCCGGCCAGGCCGACTACCGCGGCGGCCGCGAATGCTCCCGCGCCGCGCCACGATCTCCTGGGTATGGTCATGGATTCTTCCTCCATATGAGTTCACCGCTGGGATGGCGGTGGGGCGCACAGTACTGCCCCCCGTATCAGGGGGCGCACCCGCCCCATGTCTCAGCGGCACCCCAACCGTGCCCACATCACCGCCAGTTGGGACATGACGGACACGCCAGGATGGCCGGAAGCCGTTGGCCTCACGGCCGCTCCGGCTGACTGTGAGGGTGGTTTCAGAGGGACTTGTGCATGATGTGCAGCCCCACATAGCCCTGTGTGGGGTGGTTGAACCCCTCGGGCAGGGTGCCGATGACATCGAATCCGAGGGAGCGGTACAGCTTCACGGCGTGGCTGTTCGTCTCCACCACGGCGTTGAACTGCATGGCGCGATATCCCGCCGTACGCGCCCAGTCCACGGTGTAGGCGCACAGGGCCCTGCCCACGCCCCGGCCGGAGTGCTCCGGTGCGACCATGTAGCTGGCGCTGGCGATGTGCGAGCCGTTGCCCATGTGGTTCCTGTTCATCTTGGCCGTACCGAGGACGATCCCGGCCTCGTCGACCGCGACCACCGTGCGTCCCGGCTCCGGGATGAGCCACCAGCCCTGGGCATCGTCCTCGCCGAGGTCCAAGGGGAAGGTGAAGGTCTCCCCCGCGGCGACGATGGTATGGAAGAACGGCCAGATGGCGGGCCAGTCCTTGTCGGTGGCTTCTCTGATCAGCATGGGCGTCAAGATGCCCCGCCGTACATCTGTGCGCAACCCCTTAACGATCTCCGCGCCCCGGCCTGCGCAGGCCGATCCTCGCGAGCAACCCTGGTCCGGCACCGGGCCTTCCCGCAGGCCGGCGGGGTGAGGGGCCCGCCTGCGGGGATACCGGCACCAGGAGTCCGGCCGCCGGCCGGTCCGCGGCCATACGGCCCCGGGCGAGGCGGCTCCGGGCGGGACCGCTCCTGACAGGGTGGAACCCGGGGTCGTGTCCGGGTCGCGGTGCGGGGCGGAGTTCGCGTGCCCGCTCCAGCTCCAGCGTCAGATTGACCCGGCGCCAGAGGATCTCGTCCGGGTCGTCCGCCAGCATCAGCCTCTCCATGGCCTCCCTGCCGGACACGGACCCCGGGCGGCCGAACACGGAATCCGGCTGTACCCGGGCCAGATAGGCCCGCTCGTACGGATCCTCGACGACCTCCGCGAGCTGAACCGGGTCCAGAGCGGACGCCTGCAGGGCCGCGCGTGTCCACGGGTCCTCCGCCCGGCTGAGCAGCCGGGCGATCCTGCGGGAACGCCAGTTGCGCGCGCGCCGGTCGATGCCCGCGTCCAGCATGGTCCGCATCCCCGCCGGGCTCTTGCCCGTGATCAGGCCGGGCTCTCTCGCGGCGAAGGCGAGGAGATCGTCCACCAGGTAGAGCCAGACCACCGCGCGGTAGCGGTTCAGGTAGAACGCGACCGGTGTGACGCACCCGATGCGGGCAAGCCCGGTGAAGCGCACGGGCCTTACCCCGAGGAGCGTGGCCGCTTCCGCCGTGCCCGCCGTACGCACCTGGTCCCGGAGCGATCCGGGAAATCCCGGCAGCCCGCGCAGCCGGTCGATCTCCTGCTGACGGATCCGCGGCCTTCCCCCGACCGCCGCCGGTTCCACAGCGATCAGCCCGAGGTGGACGGCGAGGTCGAACTCGCCTCGCTTCAACGTCAGTTCCTGAGCTGCCCGTCCCGCCGGCACGCACATGGACGCGGCCCCTGCGGTGTGCGTGCGGGTGGCTTCCGTAACGGTCATGACCGTCCTCCCCCGTGAGGTCGAATACTCTGTGTGACCACGGTAGCCCGGGGAGCAATCACGCGGGGAGCCTGTGGATAACTCCTGGATCCCCGCAGGAACCGCAGGTCAGAGATGGTCGATACGCTCGGCCTCCTGGCGGGCCGTCACGCCGAGGTGCTCGCCCACCCGGTTGACCAGGAGGGTCATCTCGTAGGCGACCTGGCCGACATCGGCCTCGGCGGCGGTCAGTACGCACAGGCAGCTGCCGTCCCCCGCGGCCGTCACGAAGAGCAGCGCCTCGTCGAACTCCACCATGGTCTGACGTGCCTTTCCCGCGCCGAAGTGACGCCCCGAGCCCCGGGCCAGGCTCTGCAGCCCGGACGAGACCGCCGCCAGGTGCTCGGCGTCCTCCCGGGCCAGACTCGTACTGGCCCCGGTCACCAGCCCGTCGTTCGACAGCACCAGCGCGTGCTGGATGTGCTCCACCCGGCCGGTGAGATCGTCAAGGAGCCAGTCAAGTCCCCGGTCCAGCGCCATGTGCTCGTCCTCCCCGTTCATCAGTTCCCCACGTCCGCGCAAGCCTTGCGTACGGCTTCCCTGCGGGCAAGCGCCTCCCCACCCCGGGGGCGCTGCTTCGCGCCACCGCCCGCCCGCCGTGGACACAGGGGCGTGCGGAGCGCGGGCGCGGGACACGGATGACCGTGCCGGGGTGCTCGTCTCACGCGGACCCGGCAGCCTGGCCGACCGAATCGAGGAGCCGTGCGGTGTGCATACGGCCGGCGTACTCGACCATGCGGATCAGGACTTCCTTCCCGGAGGCACGGTCACGCGCGTCGCACAGGACGACGGGTGTTCCCCGGTCCAGGTCCAGCGCACGCGAGACGTCGTCCTCGGCGTAGGTCCGCGCGCCCGGGAAGCAGTTGACGGCGACGACGAAGGGGATGCGGCGGTGCTCGAAGTAGTCGACGGCGGGGAAGCAGTCCTCGAGCCGCCGGGTGTCGGCCAGGACGACGGCCCCGAGCGCACCCTGGGACAGTTCGTCCCACAGGAACCAGAACCGGTCCTGCCCCGGCGTGCCGAAGAGATAGAGCGACAGTCCCGACCGGATCGTGATCCGCCCGAAGTCCATGGCGACCGTCGTGGTGGTCTTCTGATCGACCCCGCCGGTGTCGTCGACGGCCTCCCCGGCCTCGCTGAGGAGTTCCTCGGTCCGCAGCGGGCGGATCTCGCTCACGGCGCCGACGAGCGTCGTCTTGCCGACGCCGAATCCGCCGGCGACCAATATCTTCAGGGCGAGGGCCGTGGATTCCCCGGCCTCCTCCTCACCTGTGCTGTCCACGTACTCGGAGGACATCGATCACTTCTCCCGCCAGTGCCATCAGTAGGGGCGACAGCATGGCAATCAGGGGCAGTCGCCGACGAAGGTGAACGGAATTCGACTTATGTATCCGGATTCTTTCGTTCAGGACCCGGACGGGTCCGCTTTCCGCCCTGAGCTGGCGGTGTCCACGACAGTTGGCAGAGGCTTCAGAGAGCCCGGAGGCCGTCGATCACCTCCCGCAGGATGTGCTCGTCGGGGAGTTGCGCGGGCGGGACGGGCCTGCTGACCCGGATACAGCCCGCGTCGAGCAGGTCTCCGAGGAGCACCCGCACCACCCCTACGGGGAGGTCGGCGTCCGCGGCGAGTTCCGCGACCGACTGGACCTCGTCCTGGCAGAGCGCGAGCAGGGCCCTGTGCTCGGGCCCCAGCAGCACCTCCCCCTGGTGTCCGGCATCATCGCCGTCGGCCACAACGAGGGCGATCAGGTCGAGGCGGGCCCCGCCCGGCCCCGCTTCGGTCCGGCCGCCGGTGACGGCGTAGGGGCGGACCAGCGGGCCCGCCTCGGCGTCGTACCACTGACTGCCCGGCGGGTCTCCGCCCTCGCCCGTCCGCACGTGCCGGTCCTCAGCCCGTCGCCGGCCGCCCGGCGAGCCTCACCGGGGTGGCCAGGTGCTCGCCCACCCGCTTCACCAGCCGCGCCATCTCGTACGCCACGAGGCCCATGTCCGCCATCGCCGTACTCAGGACGGTGAGGCAGGAGCCGTCCCCGGCCGCGGCCACGAACAGGAAGCCGTCGTCCATCTCGACCATCGTCTGACGGACGCTCCCGGCGCCGAAGTGGCGTCCCGTGCCCTTCGCCAGGCTGTTGAAGCCCGAGGCCACGGCCGCGAGGTGCTCCGCGTCCTCGCGGCTCAGCGCGTGGGAGGCGCCGACGGCCAGCCCGTCGTTGCTCAGGACGACGGCGTGCCGGATCTCCGCGACCCGCGCGACCAGGTCGTCCAGCAGCCAGTCGAGTTCGCCGGAAGGGCGGGAGGCCCGTCCGGGCCTCGCGTTCACGATCATGTCTGGTCTCCTTCGGTGAGCCGGTGGGACGGGGCTGCGGGGGCGGACCGGCCCGCGGGGTTCTTCCCCGGTGCGGCCCCACCTCCACGGATCCATCCGTCGCGGTAGGCGGTCATGCGGTCACGAGCCTGTTCGGGGGTGCGGTCGGCCGGCGCGGACCCGCCGGCGCGGGCCTCGCCCTCCTCCGGCCGTCGCTGTTCACGCAGTTGGGGTACGAGGCTGGCCTGCCGGACGCGGCGAGGCAGTTCACCGTCCTCGTCGGCGGGGCGCGGGCGCCGGTGCGGGGTGGTCGCCGGGGCCGGTCCAGGCCGCGGCTCGGCCCGCGCGGTCGACGTCGCACCCGGGTCGAGGGCGGGTACGGCGACCGGGGCGGGAAAGGCGGTGGGGCGCGGGTGTGCCGGGATCGGGGTGTTGCCGGCCCCCGGCCCCTCGTCGTCCCTGGCCACCGTCGTCGTCCGGTGCGCGGCGGCCTCCGGGCCGTTTGGTGGGCCCTTTGTAGGTCCGCTCCGCAGCAGCGCGGTCGGCAGCAGCACCACCGCGGTCGTGCCCCCGTAGGCGGAGGTGCGCAGCTGGACCCTGATCCGGTGGCGGGCGGAGAGCCTGCTGACCACGAACAGGCCGAGCCGGTCGCTGTCGAAGAGGTCGAGGGTCTCGGACTGTTCGATGCGGCGGTTGGCCTCGTCCAGCAGTTCCTTGCCCATGCCGAGCCCGCGGTCCTCGATCTCCAGGGCGTAACCGTTGCCCACGGGCTCCCCGCTGATCCGCACCTTGGTGTGCGGTGGCGAGAACTGGGCCGCGTTCTCCACGAGTTCGGCCAGCAGATGGGTGAGGTCGGCGACCGCCGCGCCCTTCACGGCCGCGTCGGGCAGCGTCCGGGCCTCCACGCGCGCGTAGTCCTCGATCTCCGAGACCGCCGCGCGTACGACGTCGGTCAGCGGTACGGGCATCCTCCAGGCGCGCCCGGGGGCGGCACCGGAGAGGATGATCAGGCTCTCGGCGTGCCGTCTCATGCGGGTGGTGAGGTGGTCGAGGCGGAACAGGTCACCGAGTTCGCCCGGGTCCTCGGCGCGGCGCTCCATGCCGTCGAGCAGAGCCAGCTGGCGATGGACGAGGACCTGGCTGCGGCGGGCCAGGTTGACGAAGACCCCGGAGATGCCGCCCGCGAGTTCGGCGCGTTCGACGGCGGCGTCGAGGGCCGCGCGGTGCACGGTGTCCAGGGCCTCCCCCACCTGGCCGATCTCGTCGTGGGAGGCCGGGCCGCGGGGCGCCTCGGCCCGTACGTCGATCTCCTCACCCGCGCGCAGGCGCCTCATGGCCTGGGGCAGTTTGTGCCGGGCGATCTCCAGCGCGCCGTCCCGGAGGCCGACGAGCTCGACGACGAGGCCGCGACCGATGCGTACGGAGATGACCAACGAGGCTGCTACGGCCAGGAATCCGAGCAGGACCGCGGCCCCCGCGGGACTGTACAGCGCACGGGCGAAGGGGCCCGCGAGGCCCGAGGCGCGTCCGTCCTGCGCCGTCTCGATGGCGCGCAGCTCCGTACGTACGGCTCTCGCGTCCCGCTCCCAGGCCGTGGCAGGCACCGCCTCCGCCGCGCGGCGGCCGGGCGGCGCGGCCAGGACGGTGTCCTCGGCCGCCATGAGGCGCCGGTAGGCGGTGCGGTCGGTGAGGTCGCGCCAGGCCGTCCGCGCGCTGGCCGGCAGATCGGCTCCCGCCGCCTCGGCCAGCGCCCGGCGGGTCGCCACGGCGCCGGTGAACAGGCGGAGTCGCTCCCCGTCGAGTGTGCCGGTCAGGGCGGCGGATGCCAGCAGGGCGTCCTCCCGGGCGAGCATCTCACCGCTCCGTGCCAGTTCGAGCATGACGCTGGCCTCGGAGCCGGCTTCGGCGCCCTGGATGCGGGTCAGGGCCCCCGCGACACCGAGGCCCGCGGTGATCGTTGCGGTGTACCGCGCGTACACGGTCCGCGTCTCCGTGGCAGTGGCCCGGGCCGAGCCGTCCGCCGGATCCAGGAGCCCGGTGCGCAGGGTGCGCAGTCGCTGGGTCCGGTCGAGGAAGTCACCGAGCCGGGCGGCGGCTCCTGCGGGGAGGATGCCGGCGTCGGCGACGGTGTGTCCGCCGCCGAGGTCCAGGGCCTTCAGTGCCGTGTCCGTCCTGGCGGCCTGCCGCCGCAGTGCCGCGGCGTGTTCGGCTCCGGGAGCGGCCAGCCGGCGCAGTGCCGCCGTGCGTTCGTCCTGCAGCGCGCCGACGGCCGCGGTGACCGGGGTCCGTACGGTGCTGTCCACGCGCTGGACCTCACGCAGGCGTGCCACGTCCTGCGCCGTGGTGACGGTGGCGAGTCCCCAGAGGCCCAGCAAGGAGACGACGGGCACCATCAGCAGGGAGATGATCTTTGCCCGTACGGTCCGGGGGCGCAGCGAACCGCGTCCGGACCCGGAGGGCGAAGGCGGTTCCGCCCCGTGCTCGGAGCGTTCGTCCGCAGGCGGTCCGGCGTGTGCGCGTCGTCCGCGCGGCGGTGTCGCGGGCAGGCCGGGGCGTGCGCCTGGGGCCGGGGTCGTCGTGCGGGGTGGGCGCATGGCCTCCTCGTTCCGGGTGGGAGCTGTGTGCCCCGTTTTCTGTGTACGGCGCGCGGGCGGTCAGCCGACGGGAGCCCTCGCGGCCCGTTGGGCGGAGGCGCCGCCGGAGGCCGTGGCCGGCGCCCCGGCCGTACGGTCCCGGGCGGGCGGCGAGAGCGCGACGAACGCCGAGGTGAGGAAGAGGTACGACCCGAGGCCGACGGCGAGGGGGAAGATGAACTGCATCACCGTGGCCCCGGGGAGTTCGGCCCCCGAGGGTGCGACCCGGACGCCGATCGCCAGCATGCCGGTGTAGTGCATGCTGCTCACCGCCGCGCCCATGACGAGCGAGGCGACGGCCACCGCTCCGGGTGAGGTGATGTGGAGCGCCGCCCACAGTGCGGCGGTGGCCGCGACTACGGCGATGACGACGGACGCCGTCACCAGCACAGGGTCGTAGGTGACGGTGCCGTGGAGACGCAGGGCGGCCATGCCCAGGTAGTGCATGCTCGCGACACCGAGGCCGGTGGTGAGGCCGCCGGCGAAGAGGGCCCGCGGGCGGTCGCGGCCGTAGCCGACGGCGAAGACGCCCGCTCCGACCACCAGCATGGCGATCAGCAGGCTGAGGAGGGTGAGCGGCACGTCGTAGCGGATGTCGGTGCCGGTGACACCGAACCCGAGCATGGCGACGAAGTGCATCGTCCAGATGCCGGTGCCGAGGGCGGATGCGGCGGTGAGCAGCCAGTTCCGCCGTGAGCGGCCGCTGGTGCCGAGGGCGCGCACGGTGCAGCGGAGTCCGAGTGCGGCGCCGACCGAGGCCATCGCGTACGACAGCACGGGTGTCAGCCAGCCGAAGGTGGCGTGGTCCAGGTGTCCCATGGATCCGGGACGCTAGCCCGCTCCGGGGCGCGCACCGGGGGCGCGCTTCGAAAGGTGCTGGGATATGACAGAGAGATGTTCCCTGACGATCGGGCAACGTTCGAACGCGTGCACCGCTTCGTCCGTTTCGTTCGGGTGCGGACTGCGCGATCATGTCCGCATGGCCGACGACCACACACACGTCCAGGACTTCTTCGCCCCGCGCGCGGCGGACTGGGACAGCCGTTTCCCCGATGACGGCCCCGCCTTCGCCGTCGCGGTCGGTGAGCTCGGGCTGAGTCCCGGCGACGCCGTGCTCGACGCGGGCTGCGGCACAGGACGGGCGCTGCCTGCCCTGCGTGGCGCGGTGGGGCCCGGCGGCACGGTCGTCGGGGCCGACGTGACGCACGCGATGCTCGCCGCGGCCCTGCGAGCGGGAAGGGAGTCGAGCGGCACCCTTGTGCTGGCCGATGCCGCACGGCTCCCGCTGCGCACGGGAGTCCTCGACGCCGTCTTCGCCGCCGGGCTGATCTCCCACCTCCCGCATCCCGGGCAGGGGCTCGGGGAGTTGGCGCGGGTCGTGCGCCCGGGAGGCCGGCTCGCTCTGTTCCACCCCATCGGGCGCGCGGCGCTGGCCGCACGGCACGGCCGGACGCTCTCGGACGACGATCTCCGGGCCGAGCCCCGTCTCACGCCGCTGCTGGCCGGGGCGGGCTGGCGGCTGGAGTCCTACGCCGACGAGGACAGCCGATTCCTGGCGCTGGCCGTACGGACCGGCTGACCGGGCGGCACCGGTACGGCCCCGTGGACCGCTCCGGGCGCGCCCATTGAGCGCCCGGAGTGGTCCACGCGCCCGCCCGGTTCATTCCGCGGGTGCGTCCGAGGGCCGGCCGTGCGGCACAGGACAGCCGCGCACGCCCGGGGTCGGGAACGTGCCGAGCCGGGCCAGCTCGTAGCCGTCCGGGTAGCCCTTGATCTCGGGGTTCTGGCGGGCGTAGTGCGGGGTGGAGCGCGGCGGCAGGAGCCGTACCGCGCGGGCCCTCAGGCGCAGGGCGCCGCGGGTCAGCCCACGGGCGATGGGGCCGGGCCGCTCGTACCGGAAGGCCCGCAGCAGCGAGTCGTCGAGCAGGGCCAGGCTCGCCCTGCGGACCAGGGGCGCGAGCGGGCGCGGGTACCAGGAGCCCATGAGGGCGAGGGTGGCGTCCGAGACCGCCCGCGCGCCCTCGTCCCAGCCGAAGTGCTCCTCCTCGTAGGCGTCCAGGGCGCGCTCGAAGTCCTCGTACGTCTGCGGCACGTCCTGGATGCCCATGCGGGCGCCGAGCGTGCGGTAGTACGCGGCGAACGCGCGCAGCTCGTGCCCGGACAGCCGGCGCCAGCCGTACGAGTCGAGCCAGCGTTTGGGGGTGACGACGAACGTGCACAGCACATAGCGCATGTCGTCGTTGCTGATGTCGTAGCTGCGGTGCATCCGGTTGATCCGCCGGACGGCCGTGCGGCCCTCCTCGCTGTCGAAACCGTGCTCGACGACGGCGTCCAGAAGAAGTGCGGTGTCGTCGTACCTCTTCTGTGAACGTTCCGTCAGTTCCCCTGTCTCCGCGAGCAGTCGCCCGATGCTGGGGACGGCGTAGGTGCGGTACAGGGCGAGTTCGAGAGCGCGGGTGATGTCCCAGGGGAATTCGTACGACACGGTGAGCCGGTAGATCTCCAGGAAGTCCCGCTCCGGGTCCAGCCGCTGGATCTGCTTCAGCCGTTCGAACCGCTCCACCATGCTGTCCCCCTTGTCGGCCGGTGTCACAACCCTACGGGTCATGGGCGGTCCGGGACCACGGTACGAGGGGCTCCGTGGCGTGCCCCGGCGGCCGGTGGCCGTCTCCGGATACGTGGCCGTTCTCGCTTGTCAGGGCCTCGACGACAGGGTTACCGAGTAGTTAAGGTGCGCCGACGGAACAAGCGACCAGGGATGAGGGTGGGTGCTGTGGCTGCGACGGACGACACGGTCGCCGACGACGACGCGCTGTTTGTACTGACCGCGGTGCTGCTGACCCCCGCGCAGTTCCCCAGCGTGCTGGGCGACGACTACGTGGCCGCGTGCGCCGCGCTCGGCCTGGAGCCGTACGCCGAGGGGTACGGTCTCGTGCTCGGCCAGGACAGCGACGGCGCGCGGTGGACGGTGGTCGTCGAGGACGTCTCGCTGGTGGCCGTCGCCATCGCCTCGTGGGACTGCGGGATGGAGTACGACCTCTCCCCCGACGACCGCTCGGTCGTCTGCGCGCTCCCGGGATGGCCGCTCGCCCTGGCGGTCGCCGCGCCGGGCGTCCCCGCGCCGCACGATCCGGTGCCCGGTCCTGACGACGAGGGTCCGGCGCCGCTGACACCGCCGGACACCGAGGTCTGGGGAGCACCGCAGCGGCGCCTCGGAGCGGACGAGATCGCCCTTCAGTGGGCGGCGTGGCGCGATCAGATCGACGACGAGACCGCGTTCGGCCGGTCCGGGGAGCCCGGTACCGGCGGCGAGCCTCAGGCCGAGGCGGAGGAGGGCGCAGCCGAGCCCGCGGGCTCAGGGCAGCATCCCGGCGTACGCAAGGCACTCGAAGCGGCGCGGGCGTACGCCGGCTCGCCGCCGCCGCCCGGCCGGATCCGCTCCGCGTTCGCCCCCGGTGGGGCCCGTACGCTGCGGGTCGACGGGCCCGGGTGGTCCCTGGTGGCCAGGACCGACGACATCGCGTTCATCCTGCTGGACGAGGAACCGGGCGAAATCATTCCGGTCGGCCGCGGGCCCGAGCTGCCGGGCCTGCTGAAGTCGCTCGACGAACTGGCCGTCCGGCCGTCCTGACCGCGCGGCGCCGCGGCCGTCGGGCCCCCTCGGGTCCGTCGGCGCGGCCCGTGTGTACTACACGCGCTCCAGCGGGCGGTGCGGCTCCACGGGCAGCTCCACCTCGACCGCGTCCCCGGGCCGCACCACACCGCCCGTGGTGACGATTGCCATGATTCCGGCCTTGCGGACGACGGTGCCGTCGTCCGCGCGGCCGACGACCTGTTTGAGCAGCCCGTCCTGGAAGTGGTCGATCTGCAGGCACGGGTTCCGCAGACCCGTCACCTCGACGACGGCTTCGTCGCCGAGGTGCAGCAGCGTGCCCACGGGCAGGGCGAGCAGGTCGATCCCGCCGGTGGTGACGTTCTCCCCGAGGTCGCCGGGGCCCACCTCGAACCCCGCTTCCCGGAGCTCGGCGAAGAGCTCCTGGTGGATGAGGTGGACCTGCCGCAGGTTGGGCTGCGTCGGGTCCTGGGCGACCCGGGAGCGGTGTTTCACGGTGACCCCGGCATGGACGTCACCCTCCACACCGAGTCCGGCCAAGAGCGTGACGCTGTCCCTGTTCGGCTTGGTGAAGGAGTACACGCCGTTGCTGCTCACCGCGGTGACCGAGCTGTTCAGCGCCCTATCTCCTTACGGCTGATCCTGCGCAGCCTGCGCCTCTGCGACGGGTCCAGCATCAGGTACCCCACCGTGGGTACGCCGATGAGGACCAGCAGCGACCACCAGAATCCGATGAACGGAATCAGGACGACTGCTGCGACCACTCCCCCGATGGCGATCTTTGCACCGTTCGACATGATCCATGCCTCCTCCGCGGCCGGAGCCGCTCCTGCTGGGACAACGCCTGTGCGCCCCCATCCGTTCCTGCTGGGGCGCACAAGCCCTGCGACGGTCTACCGGAGCGGCTCGCCGACCTCGTGCATGTGCTCCAGCGCCTGCCGGTACGACTCGATGATTCCCGTCTCCGCGTACGGCATCCCGATCGATGCGCAGTGCGCCTTCACCAGCGGCTGCGCCAGCCTCAGGTGGGGACGGGGCATGCTCGGGAAGAGGTGGTGCTCGATCTGGTAGTTCAGGCCGCCGAGGAACCAGTCGGTGAGGACGGCGCCCCGCACGTTGCGCGAGGTGAGGACCTGGCGTTGCAGGTGGCCCCAGCGGTCACCGTCGGGGTCGGGCATCTCCATGCCCTTGTGGTTCGGGGCGAAGGCCATGCCCAGGTGGAGGCCGAACAGCGCATGGTGCACGAGGGCGAACACGAGGGCCTTGCCGGGGGACATGACGCTCAGGAGCAGCGTGGCGTACAGCGCGAGGTGGCCGGCCAGCAGGAGTCCGGACAGGGCCCGTTCACGGGCGGGCTGCCGTCGCAGGAACTGGAAGCCGTAGATCTTGAGCGCGATGCCTTCGAGGAGCAGCATCGGGAAGAAGAGCCGCGCCTGGTTGCGGGTGAGCCAGCGGGCGAAGCCCTCGCGCTGGGCGGCCTGCTTCTGGGTCCAGACCAGGGCGCCGACCCCGACGTCGGGGTCCTTGTCCACGTGGTTCGGGTTGGCGTGATGGCGTACGTGCTTGTCGTTCCACCAGGCCTCGTTCATCCCGAGGAGCAGATTGGCGTGCACGAGGCCGATGACCCGGCTCGCCTTGCGGTCGCCGGATATCTGGGCGTGTCCCGCGTCGTGCCCGAAGAAGGCCGTACGTGTCCACAGGACGGCCAGCGGCAGGGCGAGGAAGAGGTTCCACCAGGTGTCACCGAGGATCACCATGCCGGTGATCACGGCTCCGAGTGCGACGAGGTTGGCGGCGATGCCCGCCGCGTACCAGCCGGTGCGCCGTTCCAGGAGCCCCTGCCCCTTGACTGTCTTCAGCAGGGGCGCGAAATCGCTTCCGGGGAGCGGCGCGACCGCCGGCCCCTCCGATCCGTCGAGGGGGTGTTGCGCAACGGTGGCTGCTGGGGGCATGACGTCTCCGGTTTCTGGGCATCTGCGCTGACCTCGTCAAACGTACGGAGAGCGGGCCTGCGGCAGCCATGGCGCCATCACCCCGGCCGTGCGGGGGGAATCCCCCGTGTCCGGTGGTGGTGCGGGCTGTACCCCAGGCTTCAGAAGGCAGAAATGAGTGAGGTGGATCACTGGGCATTTCTCCCGGAACGGGCCGTGGGTGGAGTACCCTCGGCGAACCCCGGGCTCACTAGTCAAATTTGAGGAATCTGACATCGCTGTGCACAGGCTCCCTGCGGCAACACCCAACGAGATCTCTGAACTGTCCCGCTGCTCCGCAGTCTTCCTCCCCGCGGATCCGGCCCGTACCGGCCTGATCGCGTTCTGGAATGCGGACGGTAGCACCCCTCCCGGCGATCAAGGGAGTCCGGAGGAGCTGACGGTCGTCGGGAGCGACGTCCGCCCCTACGTGGTACCGGCGTTGATGGTGCCCGTGCGGGACGCGCTGCCGGTCCTGACACGGGCACGGGCGGACGCTCATGCCTCCCCTTCCGCGGCCTTCTGGGGCGCTGCCGGGGTTCTCACGCTCCAACTCGTCGCGCGCGGACTGCTGCTGCCCGGGCTGAGCCCCGCGGACCACGACGCCTGGCGGGCCGGACCGCTGACCGCGGACGATCTCGACCGGATCCGGGTGCTGGCGGCCTCCATGCCGCCCGAGGCCCATGCCGTGCCGCTCGACGTGCCGGACGGCCCGGTGATGCTGGCCGAGCCCGAGTCGCTGCTGCGGTCGTTCCTCGACTCGGTGGTGGACGGAATGCCACGCACGCCCGCGGCCGAACTCGTCACCGGCACACCGGCGTTCGCCGCATCGGGCCCTCGGCGCCTGCCCGGACTGCGGTCCTGGGCCGCCGATGTGGCGGCCGGTCACGACGCGGGCGTACGGCTCTCCCTGCGGGTCGAGGTCTCGGGGCTCGGTGACGCGGACGGCGCGGCGGGCGAGGAGGGTTCGGGCCGCCCGCCGTCGTTCCGTGCGGTCCTGCAGATCCACAGCGTCCAGGACCCCGCTGTCGTCGCCGACGCGGCGGATGTGTGGGCCGACCGTTCCCCCGCCGCGTCACTGTTCGGTCCGCGCGCACGCATGGACGCCCTGCTCGCTCTGCGGCGTGCCGCGCGGGCCTGGCCGCCGCTCGCTCCCCTGCTGTCGGCCGCGGTCCCGGACGCGGTCGAGCCGGCCGACGAGGAGATCGCCGAGCTGCTGGGCCCTGCGGCCAGGGCGCTCGCGGCGACGGGTGTCCAGGTGCACTGGCCCAGAGGGCTTACGGGGAAGCTCACCGCACGCGCGGTGATCGGCCCGCAGGACGACGGCGCCGGCACGGCCGGGCGCCCCGGGGCGGACACGCCGTCGTTCCTGTCGGCCGACGCGCTGCTGGCGTTCGACTGGCGGTTCGCGCTGGGCGGCACGACGCTGAGCCGGGCGGAGCTCGACCAGCTCGCGGAGGCGGGAAGGCCCCTGGTCAGGCTGCGCGACCAGTGGGTGCTCGTCGACCCGGAGGACGCCCGACGGGCCCGTCGGACCCAGGACCACAAGGTCACCCCGATCGACGCGCTGGGTGCCGTGCTGACCGGGACCACGGACGTCGACGGGCACCGGGTCGAGGTGGCGGCCACCGGCTGGCTGGAGCAGCTGCGGGAGAGGATCGCCGACCCGGAGTCGGGGGACCGCCGTACGGTCGGACAGCCGGCCGCACTCGACGCGAGTCTGCGCGACTACCAGCTGCGTGGCCTGAACTGGCTGCACACCATGACCTCGCTCGGTCTCGGCTGCTGTCTGGCCGACGACATGGGACTGGGCAAGACGATCACGCTGATCGCGCTGCATCTGCACCGCCAGGGCATCGAGTCCGCCGCGGGTCCGACGCTCGTGGTGTGTCCCACCTCCCTGATGGGCAACTGGCAGCGGGAGATCGAGAAGTTCGCCCCGGGCACACCGGTACGTCGCTTCCACGGCGTGTCGCGTTCGCTGGAGGGCCTTGCGGACGGCGAGTTCGTCCTGACCACCTTCGGCACCATGCGTCTCGACGCGGCCCGGCTGGCGCAGGTGTCATGGGGCATGGTCGTCGCCGACGAGGCACAGCACGTCAAGAATCCGCACTCGGCCACGGCGAGGCAGCTGCGCACCATCGGCGGGCGGGCCCGCGTCGCCCTCACCGGCACCCCGGTGGAGAACAACCTCTCCGAGCTGTGGGCCATCCTCGACTGGACGACTCCCGGACTGCTCGGCCGGCTCGGTACGTTCCGCAGCCGCTACGCGAGCGCGGTGGAGGGTGGCAACGACCCCGCCGCCGCGGAGCGGCTCGCCTCTCTGGTCCGCCCGTTCCTCCTGCGGCGCCGCAAGTCCGACCCGGGCATCGCCCCGGAGCTCCCGCCGAAGACGGAGACCGACCGCGCCGTCTCGCTCACCGCGGAGCAGGCCGGCCTGTACGAGGCGGTGGTGCGCGAGACTCTCGACGAGATCTCCGGCGCGGACGGTTTCGCACGGCGCGGCCTGGTCATGAAGCTGCTGACGTCGCTCAAGCAGATCTGCAACCACCCCGCGCAGTACCTCAAGGAGGAACAGCCCCGGATCGGTGACCGGTCGGGGAAGGTGGAGCTGCTGGACGAGTTGCTGGACACGATCCTCGCCGAAGGGGCGAGCGTCCTGGTGTTCACGCAGTACGTGCGGATGGCCCGGCTCCTTGAGCAGCATCTGGCGGCCCGCGGGGTCCCCACCCAGTTCCTGCACGGCGGCACGCCGGTCGCCGGGCGGGAGGAGATGGTGAACCGCTTCCAGGCGGGCGAGGCCCCTGTGTTCCTGCTGTCGCTCAAGGCCGCGGGTACGGGGCTCAATCTCACCCGGGCCGGTCATGTCGTGCACTTCGACCGCTGGTGGAATCCGGCCGTGGAGGCACAGGCGACCGACCGTGCCTACCGGATCGGGCAGACCCAGCCTGTGCAGGTGCACCGGCTGATCGCCGAGGGCACCGTCGAGGACCGGATCGCCGCCATGCTGGCCCGGAAGCAGGGGCTCGCGGACGCGGTCCTCGGCAGCGGCGAGGCAGCACTGTCGGAACTGAGCGATGCGGAACTGGCCGAACTGGTCGAGCTGCGAGGGGGCGCACGATGACGAGCAGGAGTGAGGGTCCGGAGCGCACGTTCGCCGCGCTTCCGCCCGCGCACGGCCGGGGATTCGCCTCGTCCTGGTGGGGGCTGGCCTGGCTGAAGGCCCTGGAGGACACCGCGCTCGACGGGCAGCAGCTCAAGGAGGGCCGGAAGCTGGCCCGGGAGGGCAGGGTCGGAGCGGTGTCGGTCAGGCCCGGCCGGCTCACCGCGGTCGTCCAGGACCGCGACGCGTCGGCGTACCGCAGTGACGTGCTGCTCCAGGAGCTGACCGACGAGGAATGGGACCGCTTCCTGGACATGGCGTCCGAACGGTCCGGGCACATCGCCGCCCTGCTCGACCGCGAGATGCCGCCGCACCTGGTGGAGGACGCGGCCGCCGCGGGCCTGGATCTGCTTCCGGGGATCGGAGATCTGGAGCCGGAGTGCAGCTGCGAGGCCTGGGACCACTGCCCGCATACGGGCGCCCTGTGCTATCAGGTGGCACGGCTCCTCGACCAGGACCCCTTCGTGCTGCTGCTGTTGCGGGGGCGCGGTGAGCGGTGGCTGCTCGACGAACTGCAGGTGCGCAGCGCCGCCCGTGCGGGCCGCCGGGAGGATGACGAGGCGTCGGCTGAGGACGCTGCCGGGGGGCCGTCCTCGCGCGGGGTGCGGGCCGACGAGGCGTACGCGGCGCGGGACATCCTGCCGCCGCTGCCTCCTGCCCCGCCCCTGCCACCGGAGCCGGGCCTGCCGCCGTCGCTGGACACGGAGACGGATCCGGCCGAGGGGGTCGACCCTTCGGCACTGGAGTTCCTGGCCGCTGACAGCGCCGTACGGGCGTTCGCGCTGCTGGCGGAGGCACTCGCGGCGGGCCACGGACAGCAGCCTCTGGCAGCCGGGCTGACGCCGGGGCAGGACGCCGTGCGGATGGCGGCGGACGGCCGGCCCGACAGCCCGCTCGCTGCACGCCTCGGCGCGGCAGCCGGCCGCGGCCCTGCCGGTCTCGACGTCGCGGTGCGGGCCTGGCGGTACGGCGGGACGACGGCACTGGCGGTGTACGACGAGGAGTGGCTGCCGGGGCCGGATGACCTCGCCCGCGCGCGGGCGCAGCTCGCCTCCGCCTGGGAGGAGGGCGAGGGTCCGCGGCTGCGTGTCACGGACAACCGCTGGACCGTGGCGGGTTCGGACGCACAGTTGCGGTACGGGCCCGACGGGCGGTGGTGGCCGTACGCCAAGGAGCGGGGCCGTTGGGTGCCCGCCGGGCCGGCGGAGGACGATCCGGCGGCCGCGCTGGCCGGGGCATTGTCCGGATCCTGAGGGCAACTGTCCGGCTGTGTACGGTCCTTGCCCGGCGAGGAACCGTACAGTGGGGCGGCGCGTGTTGTGCCGTAGACCGGACGACGTCCCACGCACAGGAGTGCTGATGCAGCGCAGACGGATACTTCAGGGCGCCGCGGTCGCGGCCGCCGCGGCGCTCCTTCCGGCCTCGGCCCGCGCCGTGGCCGCCCCGGCGGCGGAAACGGACTATCCGGAAGCACAGTGGTTTCCGGCGTCCACGTCCAACTACACGGCTGCGGACCGCCCTTCGGAGTATCCGGTGGAACGGGTCGTCATCCACGTCGCCCAGCAGACGTTCAGCGAGACGATCGGCATCTTCCAGAACCCGGCCAAGCAGGTGTCCGCCCACTATGTGGTGCGGTCGGGGGACGGGTTGGTGGCGCAGTGCGTGCGGGAGCGGAACATCGGCTGGCACGCGGGGAACTGGGACTACAACACGCGCAGCATCGGTATCGAGCACGAGGGCTGGGTCGATCAGCCGTCGTACTTCACCCACGCGATGTACGAGCGGTCGGCGCGGCTGACGGCGGACATCTGCGACCGCTACGGCCTGACCAAGGACCGCGCCCACATCATCGGCCACCACGAGGTGCCGGGCAGCGACCACACCGACCCCGGGGTCAACTGGGACTGGGTGCGCTACATCCGTCTCGTCAACCTGGTCTGAGACCTGCCGGGCGGTGGGGTCCGGGACCCCACCGCCGCCGAGGGCTGCGCGCCCTTCGTGGGCGTAGATCTTGATCGCCACGGGCCGCCCGCCGGGCGCCTATCCCAGTGGAGGGGAACCTTCGCCTCCGCCTCGTTTCCGTGTCGAGGCCCCGGTGTCGTGCGTCTCGTCCGCGCGCCCCCTCTCCGCACCGCTTCCGCCGTCGTCCGAGTCGTCCTCGTCGGTCACCGGCGGCGCCATGGGGACTCCGCCGCGCAGCCGTTCCAGGTCGGAGGCACGCACCTGGATGACCACCAGCGCGATCAGCGCCGCGATGCAGGAGACGATGGCGGCCACGATGAACGCACTCGACACACCGGAGGCCAGCACCTGGTCGCCCCAGGGCGGGGGAAGCTCACCCGTCCTGCGGAACTGCAGCTGCTGGGCGGGGGTCGCCTCGGCCAGGAAACGGGGTATCTGGTCCGTCGCCTCGTTACGGCTGGCCGTACCGAACACCGTGACCAGGATGGACAGACCGAGCGAACCGCCGACCTGCTGAGTGGCGTTGAGGACTCCGGACGCGGCCCCGGCTTCTCTCGGTACCACCCCGGAGACCGCCATCAGGGTCAGCGAGACGAACTGCATGCCCATGCCGAAGCCGAAGACCAGGATGGGCCCGAGAATGCTGCCCAGGTAGGTGCTGTGGACGTCGGTCCGGGTGAGCCAGGCAAGGCCCGCCGCCGCCAGGATCGCGCCGGTCACCATGAAGGGTTTGGGTCCCCACCTGGGCAGCAGCCGCGAGGCGAGCCCCGCACTGATCGCGATGATGGCGCTCACCGGCAGGAAGGCGAGTCCGGCGCGCAGGGGGCTGAAGTCGAGGATGTTCTGCACGAAGAGCGTCAGGAAGAAGAACATCCCGAACATGGCCGCGGCCAGGCACAGCATCATCCCGTAGGCGCCGGCGCGGTTACGGTCGCGGAACATGCGCAGCGGTGTGATGGGCTGCTTCGACCGGCGTTCGACGGTCAGGAAGATGATCAGGAAAACCACGGCGCCGCCGAAGGACGCGAGGGTCAGCCGGTCGCTCCAGCCGTCCTCGGAGGCCCGGATGAAGCCGTAGACGAGCAGCACCATGCCCAGCGTGGACGTCAGCGCGCCGAGGAGGTCGAAGTGGCCGGGGTGCCGCTCGGACTCCTTGATGTGGCGCGGGGTCGCGAGGGCGATCAGCAGGCCGATGGGAATGTTGACGAAGAGCACCCATCGCCAGTCGAGCCACTCCACGAGAATGCCGCCGGCGAGCAGACCGATCGCGCTCCCGCCCGCGGACACCGCGGCGAACACCCCGAACGCCCGGTTGCGCTCCGGTCCTTCGCTGAACGTCGTCGTGATGAGGGAGAGGGCGGTCGGTGAGGCGATCGCCCCGCCGACGCCCTGCAGGGCGCGTGCCGCCAGCAGTTGCCAGGATTCCTGGGAGAGGCCGCCGAGCAGCGAGGCCACCACGAAGAGCAGTACGCCGAAGATGAAGACCCTGCGCCGCCCGAGGATGTCGCCCAGCCGCCCGCCCAGCAGGAGCAGTCCGCCGAACGTCAGCGTGTAGGCGTTGATCACCCACGACAGGCTCTCGGTCGAGAAGCCGAGGGACCTCTGGATGTGCGGGAGGGCGATGTTGACGATGGTGACGTCGAGCACCACCATCAGCTGGCACGAGGCGATGACGAGCAGGGCTATTCCCTTGCCGTGGCCCCGCTCCGGGGATGCGGCAATGGGCGCAGACTTCGCTCGAAATCCGGTCATAGCGTGGGGTGCCGTACGAGTCAGCAATGAACAGAAACGTTCACTCATCGACGTTAGGACGGACCGGACCGGACCGCCAATCGATCACCCGACCGACGCACGCACGCCTGGGCGCACGGTCGTTCGAGGACCCCGCCGGACCTGCGCGCCCGGCGGGGCCTGGGGACGGAGCGGGGCGCGGGATCAGGTGAAGTTCACGTCGCTGCAGAGGAAGTACGTCTGGTCCATGTGCGACGCCTGCCAGATCGTGTAGACGACATGACGGCCGCTGAGCCCGGAGGTGCTCACCGGGATCTCGTAGTTCTGGCTGGGACCGTAGCTGCCCGTCTCGGCGACCAGCTGGAGGTCACCCCAGGTCAGCGCCTCCGTGGCGGGGTCGAAGCCCTGCCGGGTGACGTACACCTGTAAGTAGTCGGCGCCGTGGCTGGCCTGGTCGTAGAGCTTCACCGTGAAGTCACCGGTGATGTCCGTGGTCTTCCACGCGCCGACGGTGTCGAGGGAGTTGTACCGTCCGCTCTCCGTCCGGCCGCCGCTGCACAGCTGGCCGTCGGGTACGGCGGCCGGGAAGTTGCCCCCGGACCCGTTGCGGTAAAGGCCGTTCCAGTTCCACATGGCGTTCGGGTCGGCCTGCCAGGCCTGCCAGCACATGGGGTCTTCCTGCGCCATGGCCGGGTTCTGGAAGTCGTCGCCCCAGCGCAGCCAGCAGCCGTAATTGCGGGAGGCGGGATCGACGACGGAGCCGTGGGCGCTCGCGGTGCCGGTCCACGGCAGGAGGCAGAGGACGGCGGCGACGAACACGCCGCACAGGCGCAGCGCCCAGCCGCCTAAGTTGACGCGATCATGACAGACCATGGTGCGATCTCCATTCCGAGGGGAGGTGGGGGGATCCACCGGCGTGGGAGCGCTCCCGCGCCACTTGGGCTTTGCCCCGCCACTTCCGCCTCAAACATGCCCGTCGCGACATCACCAGTAATGCCGACGGCCTCCGACCGCGTGCCCCACGGCCCCCAGGATCCAGAGGGCGAGCCCGATCACGAGCAGGATGATCCCGATGGTCCACAGGACACCGACACCCGTCACCAGGCCGAGAATCAGAAGGATGGCTCCAATGATGATCATGGCTGCCTCCGGTCACCGCACCCCGTACGACGTAGGGGGATATCTGTGAGGATATGCCTGCGGGGGCCTCCATGCCCAGGGCGCTCCTTTACTTCTGTGAACGCCCGGATCCTTCTGCGTCAATCGCGGGGCAGCAGAGTTCCCAGCGGCCCGAGGTCCAGGTTGAGGTCCTCCGGCCGCACCCCGTGCTGCTCGCAGAGCTCCGCCATCCGCTGGTCGAGCATCATGAGCGTGGTGCCGATCTCGTCCACCTGGCCGTCGGTGAGGTCCCCCTGATCGATACGCCGGATGGCCTGCCGTTCCATCAACTGCCGCAGGAGCTCCACCACGGTGAGCACCAGGGCGACGAGGTCGCGCCCCAGCTGGTCCTTGTCGACGTCGAGCCGCGCGCCGGTCACAGCGGGCCTCCGTCCGCCCAGGGAGCGGGGACGCGCTCGTTGACGGACGACAGCAGGGCGTGGAGCGACACCCGGACGAGCGGAACGTCCGCGATCGCGATCACCAGGTCACCGCTGATCACCACACCCGTCGCGAGGAGCCGGTCCAGCAGGTCGACGAGCGGAACACCGATGGGGCCGCTCAACGGCTCGGGGTTGTCCCAGGGCACCACCTCGCGCTCCATCGCTACACCTCACCGACGAAGGAGTAGGGCACCCAGGGTCCGGAGACGTCGATCCGGGCACCGGTCGTGTTCCGCAGGGTCCGGGCGAGGACCTGGAGCTCCGCGCCGCGGTGGTCCGGCACCAGGTAGGTCGCGTTGAGCACCTGGGTGTGCCCCTTCCCCACGAGCTCGGGGGCGTGCAGCCGCAGCCTGCGCCCCGCGGCGGACAGGGCCCCGAACGCGGTCTCCACCGTTTCGGCGAGCCGCAGAGCATCCTCGTGCCGCCGCTCGCGCCGCGCCTGCACTCCTCGCTTCCGTTCCAGATAGGCGAGGCCGGCTCCCGGGGCGGGGCGGGAGCCGGCGGCCGGCGCCTCCGCTCGGGGCGGAGAGGGGCTCGGGTCGGGTGCCGGAAGGTCGGCCGTATACACCTTCACGCCCCACTCGGAGTGGCCCGCGGTGCGCTCCAGGGCGGTGCGGAAACGCTCGGTCTCGTCGAGGAGGGCCTGCCGGGCCCGGTCTTCCCCGTGGTAGAGCGTGGCGAGCGGGAGAGGGACGGTGGGGCAGCACGCCGCGGCTGCCGACACCACGTCGTGGTGCGCCCGTGCGTACCGTTCGAGTTCGTCCCGGTCCGCCATGCGGGCCTGCCAGACCTCGTCCGTGAAGTCGGCCGCTCTGACGGTCTGCACGATCGCCGTCAGTGCGCCGAACCGCAGCCGGCCCAGCGGTTGGCCTGCCGCGACGCCCGGCAGGCCTCCGAACGCCGCCGGGTCCGGTGCGTCGCACACCGCGAATACGTAGAGGGCGCTGTCGTCCGGCGCCTGGCCGGGTCCCCGCTCCGTCATCTGGTTCGACTCTCCCTGCTCATCAGTGGTCCGACGTCTCTTCCGTCTTCGACTCGAGCGCCTCGAGACGCTCGCGCAGTTCACGGTTCTCCTCCAGGAGGGAGTTACGGGCCGCGCGCGAGCTCAGTGCCGGATCCGTCTCCCACCAGTCGATTCCGGCCTTCTTCGCGGTGTCGACGGATGCCACGAACAGGCGAAGCCGGATGGTGAGCAGCTCGATGTCGAGGAGGTCGATCTTGATGTCACCCGCGATGACGATGCCCTTGTCGAGGACCCGTTCGAGGATGTCCGCGAGGTTGCTGTTCGGCGGCCCCGGGATGGGGTACGCCTCCCGTCCGAGGTCGAGATCCGTCACCTGGACGCCCTCCGTCCGCGACGCTTCCTCGGCGCGGGCGCCTCTTCTTCCTCGTCCTCTTCCTCTTCCTCCTCTTCGGGCTCCTCGTCCTCGTCTTCCTCTTCGTCCTCGTACTCGTCCTCGTACTCGTCCTCGTCCTCGGGCTCTTCCTCCTCGTCCTCCTCTTCCTCCTCGCCCTCCTCCGGCTCTTCCTCGTCCTCGTACTCGTCCTCTTCGGAGTCCTCGGGCTCCTCGTTCTCGGCTTCCTCCTTCTCCATGGCCTCCTCGTGCGACACGACGACTTCGCCGTCGCGAATTTCTCCGCGCCAGCCCTCGGGCTCTTCGTCGGTGAGCGTGACGAACTTCTGGAAGAGCTTGAAGTCGAGTCGCATGCGGCGGCCCTGCACCCGCCACAGGTTGCCCGTCTTCTCGAAGAAGCCGGAGGGGTAGTACTCCACCACCAGCACGATCCGGGTGAGGCTCGGCGCCAGTTCGTGGAAGCTGACGCACCCGCGGGTCGAGCCCTTGGCCCCTTCAGAGGTCCAGACGATGCGGTCGTCGGGCACCTGCTCCTGGACCGTGGCCTTGAATCCGCGTGAGGAGGGGCCGATCTTGACCTTCCAGTCGCTCGACATCTCCTCACTCATCGAGACGCTCTGCACGCCCTTGGTGAAGCCGCTGAACTCGTCGTACCGCGTCCAGTGGTCGTAGGCGGTGCGGAGAGGGATCCCTACGTCGAGGACCTCGATGATGTTCATGGACTTGCCGCCACCGGGCTTGCCCTTGCCGC
The DNA here is from genome assembly GCF_016745505.1 of Streptomyces silvae. Classification (GTDB taxonomy): domain Bacteria; phylum Actinomycetota; class Actinomycetes; order Streptomycetales; family Streptomycetaceae; genus Streptomyces; species Streptomyces silvae. The sequence continues at coordinate 28,675 of NZ_JAERUC010000084.1, forward strand.
CCCCGCCGCCTCCGCCGCCCCCGAAGGCGTCCTTGGCCTTGTCCACGACCTTGTCCTTGACGTCGCCGGCCTTCTCCGACATGAAGGCCTTCACCGGGGATTCGCCCTGCATCACGCGAGAGGCGATCGAGGGCAGCGAGCCGCCGTTCTCCGCCATGTCGGTGAGCTTCCCCGTGAGGCCGGTCAGCTTGTCGCCCGCCTTCTGCGCCAGCTTCTCCGTCTGCGCGCCGAGAAAGTTCGTGAACTCCCCGCGGAGACGGTCGAGACCCGACTCCTCCGCCTCGGGTTCTTCCTTGTCCGTCCTGGCCATGGCTGTCTACCTCCGCCGTTCGCCGCGCTGGGACGCGGTTCGCTTCGATGACGTCGTCTTCTTGGCTGAAGTGGTCTTCCGGGCCGACGACTTCTTGGCCGAGGCCGACTTCTTGGCAGGCGCCTTCTTCGCCGCGGACTTCTTCGCCGGGGCCGACTTCTTGGAGGGCGCGGACTTCTTCGAGGGCGCGGACTTCTTGGCAGGCGCGGCCTTCTTCTGCGCGGCCTTCTTGGCAGGGGCCGCCTTCTTGGCAGGGGCCTTCTTCGCCGCGGCCTTCTTCGGAGGCGTCTTCTTGGCGGGGGCCTTCTTCGCGGCGGGCTGCTTCTTCGCCGCCGCCTTCCTGCGGGCGCTCGGCCGAGGCTCCTCCGGTTCTTCCTCTTCTTCTTCGCCTTCTTCTTCTTCGTCTTCGTCTTCGTCCTCGTCCTCGTCTTCCTCGTCTTCTTCCTCGTCCTCCGGTTCCTCTTCTTCCTCGTCCTCGTACTCGGGCTCGTCGTCCTCGTACTCGCCCTCGTACTCCTCCTCGTCCTCTTCCTCCTCGTCGGGCTGCTCCCCCAGCCGCGCCGTCCGGTCGCTCAGGGCGTCGGCCAGCGAGTTCATGCGCCGGTCCGCCGCCGCCGTCAGCGCCTTGCGGCCCGATTCGAGGACCTCACCCTTCAACTGGTCCTGGAGTTCGGCGAACTGAGGCACCTCGCCCAGCCGCCGCATTCCTTCGGCGGCGAGCTGGCGCGGTTCCAGGCCGAAGCGCCTGCCCGCGAGATAGGTGGCGACGGAGATGGCCAGACGGCCCTTCTTCGTACGGCCGAGTACGTATCCGCCCACGACAGCCGCCGCGAGCGTCACCTTCGTCTGATCTTCCATGAGTAAGTCACCTTCGATGGTTCGGCGCGGGGTGGGCCCGTCCGGCGTACAGCCGGTCGAGCAGCTCCGCCTCTTCCCGTTCGAACTCCTCCAGGCCGACGTTGCCGTCCTCCAGCTCCTGGTTCAGTGCGGCGAGCTGTGCCCGGATCACGCCGGGGTCGTGCAGCTCGCGGTCGGCAGCGTCGTTGACCTTCTCCGCGACCCAGATCACGCCGCGGACCGGCGCGAGGGGCAGCATGAGCAGGCCGGTGAAAAGTCCCATGTCAGACCCTTGCGGCCGTCGGCCGCAGTCCGCTGGAGGCGACGAAGCTGTAGCAGGGCAGCGGCCCCGCGACGCGGATCTCGGCGCGGTCCCGGTGGGCGTCGGCGAACTTGCGCACCGTCGCCCTGAAGGCGTCGCTCTCGTCCCGGTCGACCAGGAACGACACGTTGAACGCGCATCCGTGGACCTCCGGCCCGGGGGCCACCGCACGGGCCAGGGGCGTCAGTCGGTGGAGCAGCGTGTTCCCCGCCTCGGCGGCCCGGCGGGACAGAGCGGTGGCCACGGCCTCACCGAGCCGCACGTTCGCCTCGTACCCGGGACGCCGGCGGACCTCCTCACGCAGACGCCGTACGTTCTTCTCCTCGGCGACGACGGCGGCGAGCGAGTCCTGGGCGGGGAGCGCCTTCACGTTGAGCTCCACGCCCCGGCCGAGGTGGCGGAGGGTCGCGAGGTGCTCGGTCTCCGCTCCGGCCAGCTGGGCAGTGACCGAAGCCTCGTCCGGCGCGACCACGCCGAACCTCATGGGCAGTACCGGGCCACCGTCCGAGAGGCGCAGCAGCACATCCTGATGTGCCATCAGATCGCGTCGTCGCGCACGAAGTTGCGGTGGTGCCTCGCTCACGACGGCGGTGACCCGCCCGTCTCCGGCCAGTCGCAGTGGGGCCGGGGGGCTGCCCACGCCGGCCGCGCCGGCCGGGAGTGCCGCTCCCGCCGGGATGATCGCGTACACGTACACGCCGTTCTCGGTCACGGCTCAGGCCTCCGCACGTCGGCGTCGGCTCGCCCCGTCACGCGCGGGCGCGCGGCGCTTCTTCGGCCGCTCCTCGTCCTCGTCGTCGTCGCTGCCACCGGCGCCCACCGCGCTGCGGACGGTGTCACCGACGGACTCGGCGGCCCTGCGGACCTTGCGCTTGCCGACCGACTTGGCGACGCCTCCGCCGAGCAGCTCGGGGACGGTGGTGCTGCCCGAGTCGCGTTCCAGGTCGAGCCGGTTGCACGCCTCGGCGAAGCGCAGGTAGGTGTCCACGCTCGCCACGACGATGCGCGCGTCTATCTTGAGGATCTCGATGCCGACCAGTGAGACCCGGATGAACACGTCGATGACCATGCCCCGGTCGAGGATGAGTTCGAGGACGTCGTAGAGCGTGCCTGCCCTGGGCGCGCAGGGGACGACTTCGTCGGCGTACATGGTTGGGGTCATGGGGGTGTTCCTTCCGGGTGACGGTGAGAGGCGGAACGGGTCATTCGTCGGCGGAGCCGCGCCTGTAGCGGCGGACCCTGCTGTACTCCACGAGTTCGCCCCGCTCGTCGACCTGCACCTCGTAGGAGGCCAGCAGACTCGTGGTGTCCGGGATGCGGGGCACTTCGAGTACGTCGACGACGACACACCATCCGTCGTCGTTCCGCCGTACGGCCGAGACCCCCTCGGCGGGGTGACAGATCAGCCTTTCCAGGCTCTCGCTGGCAGCACGGGCAGCGTGCTCGGGGCCGCGGCGGGAGGAGGCGCGGGGGGCGGCCGTCTTGGTCCCCGTCCTGGCCGCCGACTTGGCCGCCGTTTTCGCTGTGTGCCCGGAACGGGCTCGACGATTCTCTGCCATGGGATCCAGTCTGGTCAGGATCGGTTCCGCCGCACCTCGACCGCGGACCGGCGGCCGGCGGAGGCACTCACCCTTTCGCCGTTCCGGCGGGACGCGGCGCCCTGGGCCCGTGCACAGTCGTAGACATGAGCGAGAGCCGTGGCCCCACCGGGCCCGATGAGGAGCACGTACGGCCGTCAGGGGTGGACGACACGACCGTCGAGGCGCTCGGGGCGCTGGCGGAGGCGTTGGAGGGGGTGGAGCGCGCGCGGGGTCAGCTCTACGGATTCCATCAGCTCACGGGCGGTGCGGACCTGACGCTGGACCGGGCGGTCGAACTGCTCCGGATGGGTGGCCACGCGGAGCAGGCCGATCTGGTGGAGCGGGAGATCCTGGGCCGCAACGTGATTCCTGGCTGCTGGACCTTCCAGATCGTCGAGGCGTACGACGACACGTACTACCGGCCGTTCGTCGCGGTCGAGGAGCGGGTGCGCCGGGAGCTCGTGGGAGGGCGGCGTCATCTCTACGAGGCGGAGATGAAGGAAGCCCGCCGTACGCACGGGCACCCCCAGCACACCGCGCGGCCGTGACCGTGGATCCGGGGGACGCCCTGCGGCGGATCGCGTTCCTCCTGGAGCGGTCCCAGGCCGCGACGTACCGCGTGAAGGCCTTCCGTACGGCGGCGGAGGCGGTCGGGTCCATGGGCGGGGAGGAGGTCGCCCAGCGGGTGGCGCACGGCTCGCTGGAGACGGTGCGCGGCATCGGGCCGAAGACCGCCAAGGTGATCCGTGAGGCGGTGGAGGGCGCGACGCCCGCGTATCTCCAGGCACTTGAGGAGGAGGCGTCGGCGCCGTTGGCCTCGGGCGGCGAGACCCTCCTCGCGGCGCTGCGCGGTGACTGCCACATGCACTCGGACTGGTCCGACGGGGGCAGTCCGATCGCGGAGATGGGCAGGACGGCGGCCGAGCTGGGCCATGAGTGGGCGGTGCTCACGGACCACTCCCCCAGGCTGACCGTGGCCAACGGCCTCTCGACCGAGCGCCTCCTCGACCAGTTGTCCGTGGTGGCGGAGCTCAACGAGCGGTGGGCGCCCTTCCGGCTGCTCACCGGCATCGAGTGCGACATCCTCGACGACGGCTCGCTGGACCAGGATCCCGAGGTGCTGGAGCGGCTCGACGTGGTGGTCGTCTCGGTCCATTCGAAGCTGCGCATGGACGCGGCGGCGATGACCGAGCGGATGCTCGCCGCCGTACGGAATCCGCACGCGGACATCCTGGGGCACTGCACGGGGCGGCTCCTCGGCGGGAAGAAGCGGCCCGAGTCGCAGTTCGACGCGGAGCGGGTCTTCGCGGCGTGCGCCGAGGCCGGTACGGCGGTCGAGATCAACTGCCGTCCGGAGCGGCTCGATCCTCCGCGTGACCTGCTGCGGAAGGCGGTTGCCTCCGGTGCTCTCCTCTCGGTCGACACCGACGCGCACGCACCGGGCCAGCTGGACTGGCAGCCCTACGGGTGCGCGCGGGCGGAGGAGTGCGGGGTGCCCGTGGACCGTGTCGTGACCACCTGGCCCGTGGAGCGGCTCCTGGAGTGGGCGCGGGAGAATTCCGGCGGATAGCGGCCCGCTCCGGGGTGCGCTGGCGTGGACAGGCTGGTCTCGGCCGTTCGGCGTAGAGTCGATCACGGTTGTCCATGTGACTCCGGGGCATGCCGGGGCAGGAGGAAAGCCATGTCACCTCACCGAACGGGCCCTTCCCTTCCGCGCGCACGCGGGGTGCTGTCCGCAGGCGTGACCGGCTATCTGCGGGACGAGGGCGCGCTGCCCGATCCTGATGCCGCCCGGAACGCCGATCCCTACGGCGACGACCTTCAGCTCGCCCTCTACGTCTGCTACGAGCTCCACTACCGCGGGTTCGACGGCGTACGCCCCGAGCTGGAGTGGGATCCACCCCTGCTCGCGGTCCGCGCCGCGATGGAGGACCGTTTCCTCACGGCGCTTCGGCACGACGCCCCGGTGGAATCGAGCCTGGACGAGGTGCTGGACGGTCTTCTCGTGGAACCGGTCCGGGGCACCGGCGTCTCGTGGTTCCTCCAGGACCGGGGCGAGCTGCGCCACCTGCGTGCGTACGCGGCACAGCGTTCGCTGTACCACCTCAAGGAGGCCGATCCGCACGCCTGGGTGCTGCCGCGGCTCAGTGGCCGGGCCAAGGCGGGCATGGCGGCGATCGAGTACGACGAGTTCGGCGGCGGGCGCGCGGACCGTGTCCACGCCCAACTGTTCGCCGACCTCATGACCGACCTGGGTCTCGACACGACGTACGGCCGGTATCTGGACGAGGGCTGCGCGCCCATGCTGACCCTGGTGAACCTGATGTCGCTGTTCGGCCTGCACCGGCGGCTGCGCGGAGCGCTGGTGGGCCACTTCGCCGCGGTCGAGATCACCTCCTCCCCCGCGTCGCGGCGCCTCGCCGATGCGATGAAGCGCACCGGTGCGGGTCCGGCGGCGGAGTTCTTCTACACCGAGCACGTCGAGGCGGACGCGGTGCACGAGCAGGTGGTGCGCCGTGACGTGATCGGCGGACTGCTCGAGGACGAACCCGGGCTGGCGGCCGACATCACCTTCGGCATCACCGCCACCTCGTTCGTCGAGGACCGGCTCGGGGACCGGCTGCTCACGGACTGGCAGGCCTGAGACGGCACTCCTGATCCGTACCGCCGGCGAACACCGAATGGAGTCGCAGATGTCCGCAGACGTGGCCGAGGGCACCCCTGCCGCCCGCATGATGACCCTTCCCGGGGTGTACGCGCCCCAGCACGACACCCGGCTGCTCATGGCGGCCCTGAACCGCGAGGAGATCGGCCCGGGCACCGAGGTCCTGGATGTCGGCACGGGCAGTGGCGCCCTCGCTCTGCACGCGGCGCGGCTCGGGGCGCGGGTGACCGCGGTGGATGTGGCGCGGCGCGCCGTGGCGACCGCCCGTCTGAACGCGCTGCTGCACCGTCGGCGTATCACCGTACGGCGCAGTGATCTCCTCGCGGCGCTGCCCGGCCGCTCCTACGACCTGGTGATCTGCAACCCGCCCTACGTCCCGTCGCCGCTGGGCCGGCTCCCCGGGCACGGGGCGGCGCGGGCGTGGGAAGCGGGGCGTGACGGCCGGGCGATCCTCGACCGGGTCTGCGAGACCGCTCCGGCCGCACTCCGTCCCGGAGGGCGTCTCCTGCTCGTCCACTCGGGCCTGTGCGACAGCGAGGTGACCCTGCGGCGCCTGTCGGATGCCGGGCTCCGGGCGCATGTCAGTGACCGCGCTCTGGTCCCGCTCGGGCCGGTGCTGCGCTCCCGACTGCGGTGGCTCCGGGAGACGGGGCTGGTCGACGACGGGGCTACGGCCGAGGAACTGGTGGTCATCCGTGCCGAACACGCCTGAGCACCCGTGCCGGATCACCCTCGGCGACGAGGGGCCGCTGCTGGTGGAGGGGCCGGTCGAAGTCACCTGTGCCGACGGCAGCGTGGCGGTCTCCGACCGGTTCGTCGTGGCCCTCTGCATGTGCCGGCGCAGCCGGATGTACCCGTGGTGCGACACCAGCCACCGGCGCCGTACGAAGCCGGGCGAGGGGCCCCGCCGGTCGGCGGACTGAGTCCCTCACTCCTCGGCGCGCAGCCGCGTCCGCTTCACCCCGCGCAGCCGGCGGGAGACCTCCCGGAGCCGCGGGTGGCGTTCGTGGGCCTCGGCGGACCGGCGGTCCAGCTCTTCGGCCAGGCGCTCCGTGCGCTTGTCGATGTCGAGTTCGTCCAGGATGCGGTCGACCTCCGCGAGCAGCGCGCCGTGCAGCTGCCACTGCCTGGGGTGTTCCTGGACGTCCTCGAGCAGCAGATCCGCCACCCGGTCGCGGGTCGCACGGCTCCGGGCAAGGGCGTCGGCCAGGCGCTCCTCGGCCTCCTCGCCGCTCTCGGCCATCGGCGTGGTGATCATCAGAGCGAATCCCTCGATGGCGTCGGACATGTGCCCGAACAACTCCCTGAGGTCCGTGGCCACGTCCTCGGGGAAGAGCGTCTCCTCGGTACGCGCCTTGGCGAGGTCGGTCAGCGTACGGGTCAGGACGCGCAGCACCACGGCGCAGATCTCCAGCGTGTCGAGCCCGGTCCGCAGGACGACGCGGTAGAGCAGGCCCTGTTTGACGCGGGGGTTGAGCCTGAGGCTCTCCTCGGCCTGCCGCAGGGACGCGTCGACCTCCACGATGTCGTGGTCGAGGCGGCGGGCTTCGTGCAGGCGCGCGGCGGCCTCGCGTACGGGGTGGTTGCCGCCGATCTCGTCGCCCAAGGCCCGGAACATCCTTCCCATGCGCTCCCCCAGGCCTCCGATGGAGGCGCCCGCCGACTCGACCCAGACGGGCGGCGCCAGCAGGAGGTTGAAGAGCAGGCCGACCCCGGCGCCGATCAGTGTCTCCAGCACGCGTTCCCAGGCGGTGGCGGCGACCTGGGACACGCCGAGGACCAGCATCGCGCTGATCGCCACCTCGGGCACGAACTCGTTGACCCTGACCAGCCGGCCGATCAGCAGTGAGGTGAAGATGGTCAGGCCGAGGCTCCACCAGCTCAGACCGACCAGGGAGCTGAATCCGCTGGCGATCAGGACCCCGACGACGACGGCGTTCACACGCCGGATCCCGGTGGTGAGCGTGGCGTAGAGCGTCACCTGCACCACGAGGAGCGCGGTGAGGGGCGCGGTCAGAGGCGCGGGATGCGGGGCGGGCAGGACCGTCTGGGCCACCGCGAAGGCGATGACGGCCGCCGCCGTCGACCGCAGCGTCTGGGCCGCGGCCGGTTCGGTGGTGCGCTGGACGAGTTTGACGACGGGTTCGGGTGCGGCGACTGCTGGCATGCCTAGACGGTGCCCCGTTCCGCTGCCCCGCAGCGCTTCGGGCGCCGGTCGGACTCCGTACGGACGTACGCGTGCCGCCGTCGGCTCCGGGCTCGCGGTGGCGCGCCTCGCGGTCACGCGCGCACGGAGGGATGGTGGAGACATGGCTATCTCACTCACGCCCCCCACCGAGACACCTCCGGCGGAGGGCTGCATCAGCGAAGCGCACGTGGAACGGGCGGACGGAGGGATCTGGGAGCACCCGGTCTTCTGGGCGGCTTTGATACTGCTGGGCTCGATCATCGTCGCGGGGTACTTCATCGCGCGGATCTTCGGCTTCGCGTGAGCACCCGGCGGACTCTGGACACGCTGCTGGAGCGGCACGGCACCACGTACGCGGCCGAGGCGGGCATCCGGCTGCGTGACACCCCGCAGCCGCTGTACCAGCTGCTCGTCCTGAGTCTTCTGCTGAGCGCGCGGATCCGTGCGGACATCGCGGTGGCCTCCGCCCGGGCGCTCTTCTCGCACCGGCTGCGCACTCCGCGCCGGATGGCCGACGCCACCTGGCAGGAGCGCGTCGACGCGCTGGGCGAGGGCGGCTACCGGCGGTACGACGAACGGACGGCGACGCAGCTGGGGGACGGCGCGCTGCTCCTGCTCGACACGTACGGCGGGGACCTGCGGCGTCTGCGGCGGGAGGCCGACGGCGACATGGACAGGCTGCGCGCGGGCCTTCGGGGCTTCCCCGGCATCGGGCCGGCGGGTGCCGACATCTTCCTGCGCGAGGTGCAGACGGTGTGGCCCGAGGCGTCGCCCTATCTCGACGCGAAGGCGCTCCAGGGAGCGGAACGGCTCGGTCTGCCCGCCACCCCGGACAAGCTCGTCCGGCTGGCGAAGGGCGAGGACCCGGCTGTGCTCGCCGCGGCCCTGGTGAGGAGCGCGCTGGACAAGGGCTGAGCCCGGTCAGCCCGTCGGCCGCCGCTTGCCCGGCTTGGTGGAGCGGCCCTCCACGAGCGCGCGCCTGATCTGCGCGGCGGTGGCGCGGGCGTGCTCGGAGGTGGACGTACGGTCGGCCACCGAGGTGACGAAGCGGTGGGTGGGGCGAAGGCACCTGCCGCACGGGGTGTCGTCCGTGATCAGGTATCCGTCCTCGCACTGGGGGTCCGTGCAGCGGCCGGGGCTCACGAGCGCCTCGGCGATCTCCTGGGGTGCCCAGCGGCGCCGGCCGTCCTCGTCCTTCTCGTGGAGCGCGTGGGACCAGCGGACGTTCCACCGGCGTTCGAGCCGCTCCAGCAGCTGGTCGGGGGTGCGCCGGCCCAGCTCCTGATGGATCAGGTCGTGCACCGTACGGGGATGGCGGTGTCCCAGTGCCTGGACCAGCGGTTGCGGAAGTGCCTGGAGGATGTAGGTGACGGGGTCGCCGGCCGCGCGTTCACGCCACTTGCGGCAGCTGCACGGCCCCTCGGCGGGCAGCGCACGCTGGCACCGTCCGCACCGGCCGCGGCATTCGGCGCAGAGCCCGTTCTCCAGCCCGTCCAGGTGCGGTGCGGGCGCCCGGCCGCAGTCGCGGCAGCAGGCGGCGCAGGGGCCGCAGAGACGCTCGTCGCCCAGTTTCGTCGTCCACTGCCGCTGCTGGCAGCGGCAGCACAGGGCGTTGTTGCAGTACTCGTGGTGGGCGGCGCCGGAGTGCCGTCCGGAGGGCGGGAATGACATGGATACGTTCTCCAGGTGCGTGGCGAGGGCCTGTCAGGTCCTAGCCATGTCGACGAAGCGCGCGCAGGGGCCCTCGGACGACGGTATCGCCCTCGTCGGGTCCCGTGCGGCACGGTGCCGCGTTCAGCCGACATTCTCCCGCACCCGGACGGTGCGTGGGGTGGTGGTCAGGGCCTCAGGCCGCTGACGACGTTCGCGGTGGCGGTGATCCCTTCGTGGATGGTGGGAGCCATGCTCGTACCCGCGAGGAAGAATCCCAGCAGGGCGCAGACGATCGCGTGCGAGATCTTGAGTCCTCCGTTACGCAGGAAGATCACTGCGAGGATCAGCAGGAGCAGCACCACTGAGATCGAAATGGCCATGGCCAACCTCCTCCGCCGCGCCGGAATTGCGGCATTCGGCCGCCAGTGTGGCGCAGCGGAGGGGCCGTTCGGCGCACTGGCGTGTCCGCCGAACGGGTGTTGACTCAGGGTGACGGGGTGAGGCCGGCGGGGGCCGCTCAGCCGTTCCGGCCGCTGCCGGGCTCACGGCGGCGGAGGAAGCGCTCGAGCCCTGCCAGGTCGTCGGTGTTGAGGTGGTCGACGTCCGCGGCGACGAGCTCGTTCCAGACGGCTTCGCGTGCGGGGCCCGCGAGGTCGGGTGTGCCCCAGAAGCGGACCCGTTGCCCGCTCGTGTGCGCCGCCGCGACGAAGGTGCGCAGCCGGTCACGTTCGGCCGCCGGGAAGGGGCCTGTCCCCTGCCAGCCGAAGCTCGTGGCCCAGTTGCCGCTGATGAGCGGGATGAAGGAGGCGGGGGCTGCGGTGCCGAGGTCTTCCGGCCGGCCGTCGTAGAAGGCGTACCGGGTGGTCTGCGCCTCCATCGGGACGCGGGCGGCCCGGTCTCCCGAGACGACGGCGGTGACGGCGCCGGTACGGACCCGGCCGTGCACGGAGCGGGTGAGGAGGGAGCGGTAGCGGCGGAGCACCCGGTCGAGTTCGAGGTAGGTGGCGGCGCCGTCGGTCTTGATGTCGATCAGCAGCTGGAGCGGGGCGGGGTGCCCGGCGTGGACGTGCCCGTGGTGGGCGCGGACCCGGGCCGCCAGGGGGTCGAGGTACAGGGAGACGAGGGTGCGTGCCGGGTCGAGGCTCTCGGCCTCGTGGGCGACGAGCAGCTGGCCGTCGACGAGGAAGATGTCCGCCTCGACGCTGGTGAAGCCGTGCGCGAGGGCGTCGTGGAGGGGGCGTCGGTGCAGGTAGTCGTTGTGGGCGTGGGCCCGGGCCAGTGGCCGGGGGCCACGGGGACGGGTGTTCACGGCAGGGGTCGTGGTGGGGGTCGCGACGGCGGTCTGGGCGGGGATGAACGCTCCCGCGGCGGCCGTGGCGAGGGCGGTGGTGACGACTCTGCGACGGGTCAGGTGTGCCATGGGGTCTCCCTGAAGCGGTCGGTGGGGCAGAGCGGGCGGGGACGCGACGAGTATGGCGGCGGCAGCGGTTCGAAAGGCAGGTACCTGCCAAGAGTTGGAACGACCGTCGTCCGTACGTCGGCTGCGCTGCGCCTGTTGTTCCCTGGCTCCCACGCGTGCGGGGCGGGGGCGCGTCGGCCGCACCCCGCCCCGCGCCTCGTCACGGAGCCGGCAGCTCCACCAGCCCCGCCACGGCCTCACGGTGACGCCCCGCGGTGCCGTACGCGATCGAGTCGGCCTTGGCCCGCTTCAGATACAGGTGCGCGGGGTGTTCCCAGGTCATTCCGATCCCGCCGTGCAGCTGGACGCACTCCTCGGCCGCGTGCACCGCGACCTCGGAGCAGTACGCCTGCGCCACGGCGACCGCGAGCGGTGCGTCCGGGCTGCCGGTCGCCAGCGCGTCGGCGGCGTTACGGGCAGCTGCGCGCGCGGAGACGACCTCCAGCCAGAGCTGGGCCATTCGGTGCTTCAGCGACTGGAACGAGCCCACCGGCCGGTTGAACTGGTGGCGTTCACGGGTGTACCGGACGGTCTCGGTCAGGCACCACTCGGCCAGTCCGAGCTGTTCGGAGGCGAGCAGTCCCGCTCCGGCCAGCAGGCCCCTGCCCACCGCTTCGGCCGCGGGACCCGCCTCGGCGAGCAGGGTGCCGGTGGCCCCGGTGAGGGTGACCGTGGCGAGCGGGCGGGTCAGGTCGAGCGGGACGAGCGGCTGGACGGCGACACCGGCCCCGCCGGCCTCCACCGCGTACAGGCCCTCCGCCGTGGGCACCAGCAGAACGTCGGCCGCCGCGGCGTCCGCGACGCCGGTCACGGTCCGCTCCAGGGTGCCGGTCGTCGACGCGGCCGCGTCCGCGGGCGCCGAGGCGAACGGCAGGGCGAGCACGGCGGTCCTGCGGCCTTCCGCCAGCTCCCCGAGGAGTGCGGCGGCCGGGCCGCCGTCCTCGGCCAGCGCGAGCAGGATCTCGGTCGCGACGACGGCACTCGTCAGGTACGGCGCCGGGGCGACGCTGCGGCCGAACTCCTCCAGGACCACGGCGGCCTCACGATGGGTGGCGCCCTGGCCGCCGAGCTTCTCAGGGACGAGCAGCCCGGCCGCTCCGATCCCCGCCGCGAGCGATTCCCACAGCCGCAGGTCGTACGGCGTGTCGGACTCGACCGCGGCGATCACCGTCGGCGCGTCGGCCCGGTCGGCGAGCAGTGAGCGCACGGCGGACCGCAGGTCGTCCTCGGCCTCCGTGTAGAGCAGGTCGGGCGCCTGGGCGGCTTCGGTCTGTACGGTCATCGGGCGAGATCCTTCCAGGCGACGTCCTTGTCGTTACGGGGCTCGGCGGGCAGACCGAGGACGCGCTCGGCGACGATGTTGAGCAGGACCTCGCTCGTCCCGCCCTCGATGGAATTGCCCTTGGACCGCAGATAGCGGTAGCCGGCGTCCCGTCCGGTGAAGTCGACCAGTTCCGGGCGGCGCATGGTCCAGTCGCCGTACAACAGGCCTTCGTCACCGAGGAGTTCGACCTCCAGTCCGCTGATCTCCTGGTTGAGGCGGGCGAACGCGAGCTTCATGCCGGAGCCTTCGGGGCCGGGCTGTCCGGCGACGAGCTGCTGGCGCAGCCGTTCACCGGTGAGCCGGGCGACCTCGGCCTCCACCCAGAGCGTGAGCAGCCGCTGGTGGAGGTCGTGGGTGCGCAGGCCGGGCTGTTCGCGCCAGGTCTTCGCGACGGTGCCGATCATGCCGCCCTCGCGGGGGATGCGGGCTCCGCCGATGGACACGCGCTCGTTCATCAGGGTGGTCTGGGCGACCTTCCAGCCGTCGCCGACCGGGCCGAGGCGCCTGCTGTCGGGGATCCGTACGCCGGTGAGGAAGACCTCGTTGAACTCGGCCTCGCCGGTGATCTGGCGCAGCGGCCGCACCTCGACGCCGGGGTCGGTCATGTCGCAGATGAAGTAGCTGATGCCGCGGTGCTTGGGGACGTCGGGGTCGGTGCGGGCGATCAGGATCGCCCAGCGGGCCACATGGGCGCTGGACGTCCAGACCTTCTGCCCGTCGACCACCCAGTCGCCCCCGCTCCCGGCTTCGCCCGAGCGGGCGGTGCCCTCTTCGTCACGGACGGCGCGGGTGCCGAGGGCGGCGAGGTCGGACCCTGCGCCGGGCTCGCTGAAGAGCTGGCACCACACCTCCTCGCCGACCCACAGCGGCCGCAGGAAGCGCTGCTTCTGCTCCTCGGTGCCGTAGCCGAGGATGGTCGGGGCGGCCATGCCGAGGCCGATGCCGATGCGGCGCGGGTCGTTGTCGGGGGCGCCCGCTGCGGCGAGTTCGGCGTCGACGACGGACTGCAGGGAGCGCGGGGCGTCCAGTCCGCCGAGGCCTGCGGGGTAGTGCACCCAGGCCAGGCCCGCGTCGAAGCGCGCCTTGAGGAAGTCGGTGCGGTCGGTGGTGGCCGGCGGGTGGGCCGCCAGCAGTTCCTGGGTGAGGCGCCGGACCTGTGCCGCGTCGATGGCGGTGCTCATCGGGTGCCTCCTGACGGCAGGACGACGATGCGGCCGGTGCTGGTGCCGTCGGCGACGCGCTGGACGGCGCGTGCCGCGTCGGCCATGGGGACGCGCTCGCTGATCAGCGGCTTGACGACGCCCTGCGCCGCGAGCTTGGTGAGCTCGTCGTGGCAGGCGCGTACGGCGGCGGGGTCCTTGGTGTTGTAGAGACCCCAGTGGAGTCCGACGATCGAGTAGTTCTTCACCAGGGCGTGGTTGAGGCCCGGTGTGGGGATGGCTCCGCTCGCGAAGCCGACGACGAGGACACGGCCCTCGAAGGCGATGCACTTGACGGACTTGGCGTAGGCGTCGCCGCCGACCGGGTCGTAGACGACGTCCGCGCCGCGTCCGCCCGTGGCCTCCTTCACCGCGGCGACGATGTCCTCGCTCCGGCGGTCGATGACCAGGTCGCAGCCCAGTTCGCGCGCGATCGCGGCCTTCTCGGGTCCGCCGACGACCCCGATGACGGTGGCGCCGGCGGCCTTGCCGAGCTGGACGGCCGCGCTGCCGACCCCGCCCGCGGCCGCGTGCACCAGGAGCGTCTCACCGGCCTGCAGGTGTGCCCGCCGGTGCAGCCCGAACCAGCCGGTCTGGTAGCCGATGTGCAGGGCCGCGGCCTCCGCGTCGTCCAGTGCGTCGGGCGCCGGCAGCAGGGCCGCCTCGTCCGCCACGACGTACTCGGCGAATCCGCCCTCGGGGAGGGCGGGGGTGGCGAGCACCCGGCGCCCGTCCTGGGTCACGCCGCAGATCTCCACGCCCGGGGTGAAGGGCAGCGGGGGCCTCACCTGGTACTGGCCGCGGCAGAGCAGCGCGTCGGGGAAGTTGATGTTCGCCGCGCGCACCTCCAGCAGTACCTGCCCGTCCCCGGGGGTCGGCCGGTCGGTCTCCTCGAGCTCCATCACCTCGCTCGGCTCGCCGTTCCGGTGCACTCGCCATGCCTGCATGAGGGGCCTCCACAACACTGTCGGCATTACCACTGCTCCGCCGCATACTAAGCGGTCGCTTGCCCCTCTGGGAACACCTCGCGCCGACCGGTCGCGGACCCGTCTACGACCGCTTCGGCTTGGCCCGCACGTGCATCCGCTCCCCCTGCGGCCCGAACAGGCTGATGAACTCGACCGGCTCGTCACCGGCGGGGCCGAACCAGTGCGGCAGCCTGGTGTCGAACTCGGCGGCCTCACCGGGCGCCAGCACCAGGTCGTGCTCGGCGAGCTTGAGCCGCAGCCGCCCGTTGAGCACGTACAGCCACTCGTATCCCTCGTGGGTGCGCTGCTCGGGCGTCTCGGTGCAGGGCGCCTCCTGAATGACCTTGTACGCCTGGAGGCCTCCCGGCCGGGCGGTGAGCGGCAGCGAGGTCTTCGTGCCGTGCACGATCGGTTTCGCCTTGACCCGCGGGTCCCCGACCGGGGGTGCCCCGACGAGATCGTCGAGCGGCACCTCATGGGCGCGGGCGATGGGGAGCAGCAGCTCCAGGCTGGGGCGCCGGCCGCCGGATTCGAGCCGGGAGAGCGTGGAGACGGAGATTCCGGTCGCCTCGGAGAGCCCCGCCAGCGTCACGCCCCGGTCCTTGCGCAGCCGTCTCAGCCGCGGACCCACCCCGGTGAGCACGGCGTCGAGGTCGGGGTCGTCGTGGTTCTGTTCCGTCATGGGATCCATTGCAGAATCAGCAACCCTGTTTGTCAATCGGGGGCGAGTGCCGTGGGCTCGCCGGCGGCCGTTCAGCGGGCGAAGAGCTCGAAGGTGACGGCAGGGCGGCCGCCGAAGCGCTCGGCGGCCGCCTCGGTGGTGCCGGAGAGGAACGTACGGCAGTACGCCTCCGGGTCCTCGTCCGTCAGCACCTCGATGTAGGTGCGGTGGGCCAGCAGCGACCGTACCGAGCGCTCGAACCCCGGGGTGGCGTCGACCGCGTGGGTGGGACGGTCGGTGCCCGCGACGGCGACCCAGCGCACCCCGTCCCACGGTTCGAGGCCCCGCTCACCCAGCTCGGGGAAGATCCAGCGGTTCCCCGCGTCGCCCGCGGCGTCCAGGGTGGCCCGGCCGACGGCGCGGTGGTCCGGGGTGTTCCAGGCGACGCCGCCCCAGGTGTCCCGGTGGTTCAGGGTGATGACCAGCTCGGGCCGGTGGCGGCGGGTCGCCGCGGCGATGTCGCGGCGCAGAGCCGTGCCGTACTCGATGACGCCGTCGCGGTGGTCCAGGAACTCCACGGCCGTGACCCCGACGGCCGCCGCGCTCTCCCGCTGCTCCCGCTCCCGCAGTGGTGCGCACTCGGCGGGGGCGAGGGTGTCGATCCCGGCCTCCCCGCGGGTCGCCAGGAGGTACGTGACCTCATGCCCCTCGTCGGTCCAGCCGGCCACGGCGGCGGCGCAGCCGTACTCCAGGTCGTCGGGGTGGGCGACCACGGCCAGGGCGCGGTGCCAGTCCGTGGGCATGGGTTCCAGCTGCTGTGTCATACCTCGCAGGCTATCCAGCGAAGGGTGACGGATCCGTGCATTCCGGAAGCGGTTCGGGGCAGGGACCAGGGAGCCGCTCCGGCCGGACGCGCCGTACGACCAGGTACGCAGAGCCGGAGAGGAATACCCCTAGGGGTATGATTACCTTCCGGGGCGCCGGGGTGAGCAGACCCCGGGCCGCCCCGCTCAGGCGACCGAAAGGAAACCCCGCTCGTGATCAGCCCCGCCTCCCTCTCCCCCACCGAGGCCGCAGCCCGGCTGGAGGAGTTCACCGTCATCGACGTACGGGCCCCCGGCGAATACGCCTCCGGACACGTGCCCGGCGCGCTGAACATCCCGCTCGACCGGCTCACCGAGGCGGTGCCCGCACTGAAGTCGGCCTCCGCCCGTGGCTCACTGCTGGTGGTGTGCGCTTCCGGCGTGCGGTCCACCAGGGCGTGCGAGATCCTCGCCGACGCCGACATCGACGCCGCCACCCTGACCGGCGGGACCTCCGCCTGGGAGGGCGACGGCCACGGCCTCGACCGCCCGGTGGGTGCCCGGGCGACCTGGCCGATGGAGCGCCAGGTCCGCCTCGCCGCCGGTTCGCTGGTGGTGGCCGGCCTGGTGGCGGGCCGGCGTTTCCCGGCGGCGAGGTGGCTGTCGGCCGGCATCGGTGCCGGACTCGTCTACTCCGCGGTGAGCAACACCTGCGGCATGGCGGCCGCCCTCTCCAAGCTGCCGTACAACCGCGCGCCGGAGTCCGCCGCCGGCCTGGACGCGACGCTGGACGCCCTCCAGGGCTGACTGAGCGATCGGCGCTGGAGGGCCTCCAGGGCTGACCTAGCGGTCGCTCTCGCCCCGCACGAGGGCGAGCAGCCGGTCCAGCACGTGGGGGCCACCCGCTCGCACACCGTCGTGCTCGTACTCGCTGGTCACCCATGTGCGCAGCCCGCGGATCGAGGACGCGGTGCGCAGCGCGTGGCCGGTGTCGACGTACATGTCGTCGTGGTAGACGGCGGCCGCCACCGGCACCTCGTTGGCCGCGAGCCGCTCGGTGTCGTACAGGACGGGCCAGTCGGTGCGGGCGGCGAGCAGCTCCGCCGTCTCGCGCAGGGGGCGCAGCGCGGGATCGACGTCGAAGTGCCAGGGGTGGATGCTCTCGCCGGTGAAGAGCACGGGGCCGTCGCCGGCCAGGGCGGCGGCGGCGTCGAACTGCGGGAAGTCGGCGCGTACGCGTTCGGCGGCCCAGTCGGTGGGGCGTGCGCCCTGGCCGTAGATCGGCTCGTGCATGAGGGCGTACAGCGGGTGGCCGGCAAACGAGGTGGCGGTGCGCATGGCCTCCTGGAAGGCGTCGGACAGCTCGGCGCCGTGCGGGCCCTCGACGAACGCGTTCTCCAGGAGGTAGTGCAACTGGTGGCTGCCGTTGCCGGAGCCCAGCATGATGCCGAGGGACTGGAATCCCTCGGGTGTCAGCGTGTGCCCGGCGCTGTCCGGGCGGTGCTCGGCGAGGTGTGCGGCGATGGCGCGGGCACGGGCGACGTCCTGGGGGTAGCGGGCGTAGTGGGCGGCCACCTTCCGCTCGATCCGCGGGTAGGCGGCCCGGTAGACGTCGTCGGCGTGCGCGTCGAGTGAGGGCAGACCGCCGGTGATCAGGACGGCTTCGAGGCCCTCCGGGGCGGCCGAGAGGTAGTGGACGGCGCAGAAGCCGCCGAAGGACTGCCCCAGGACCGTCCAGGGCGCGCCGCCGGTGAGCCGGGGGCGGATCAGTTCGCAGTCGCGGACGATGCTGTCGGACCGGAAGTGGGCAAGGTAGTCGGCCTGCTCGCGGGCGCCGCCGCGCAACGGCAGCGTCTGCCGGTTGGCAGGGGTGGACAGCCCGGTGCCGCGCTGGTCCAGGAGCAGCACACGGAACTCCCGCACCGCCCGTCCCAGCCAGGCCTCCGTGCCCACGAAGCGGCGGGCGCCGAAGCCGGGGCCGCCCTCCAGGTAGACCAGCCACGGGAGGTGCTCGGTGGCCCTCCCGCTCGCCACGGCCTCACGGCCGAAGATCTCGATCGACTCGCCGCCCGGATCGTCGTGGTCGAGGGGGACCGTGAACCGTCGGTCGGTGAGGACGATGCCGGGCTGGCGATAGCTGCTCAAGTGAACTCCTGTATCCGGTGCTTCGCGGACAGTTCAGCACATCGCCGTGTTCGGGCCGGTCGCGGCCCATGCGCGGCCTTCTCCGGCACCCCCACCCGAACGCGTTCCCTCACCCTACGGTCGAGGGTGAGGGTTGACCGTCACGCCGGAGCCGGCCCGGCCGGACACACAGGCGGCGCGACTTATCGGCGTTTGCCATTAACCCGCGTGTGCAACTATTGTCTACGCCAGTAACCATCGCACGCCGATCGGCTTGGTCCGAGTAGGAAAGGCTCCACCATGTCCACGGTCCCCACCGTCACGCTCAACAACGGCGTCACGATTCCGCAGCTCGGCTTCGGTGTCTTCCAGGTCCCCGACGACGAGACGACCGCCGCGGTCGCTTCCGCGCTGGAGGCGGGCTACCGCTCCATCGACACCGCCGCCGTCTACGGCAACGAGGCGGGCGTGGGCCGCGCGCTGGCCGAGTCCGGACTCGCCCGCGACGAACTGTTCATCACGACGAAGCTCTGGAACGCTGACCAGGGATACGACGCCACGCTCGCCGCCTTCGACACGAGCCTGGCCAAGCTCGGCCTCGACCACGTGGACCTCTACCTCATCCACTGGCCCACCCCGGCACGCGACCTCTACACCGACACGTGGCGCGCCCTGGAGAAGCTGCTGGCCGACGGCCGGATCCAGGCCGCCGGTGTCTCCAACTTCCAGCCCGCGCATCTGCGCCGCCTGATGGAGGAGAGCTCGCTGGTCCCCGCCGTCAACCAGATCGAGCTGCACCCCGGGCTCCAGCAGAGCGAGCTGCGGGCCGTGCACGCGGAGTACGGCATCGCCACCGAGGCCTGGAGCCCGCTGGCACAGGGCGCGCTGCTGAACGAGGAGGCGATCGTGGCGGTCGCCGAACGCCACGGGAAGACGCCCGCGCAGGCCGTCCTGCGCTGGCACCTCCAGCTCGGCAACGTCGTGATCCCCAAGTCGGTCACCCCCGCACGGATCCGGCAGAACATCGACGTCTTCGACTTCGAGCTGTCGGCCGCCGACATGGACGCGATCGCAGGCCTGGACCGTGGCATGCGGACGGGCCCGGACCCCGACACCCTCAACTGACCTGAGCCGGCGGCCCGCTCCAGGGCCGAGACCGACAGGACCGGGCAGGCGCCCCGCGTCTGCCCGGTCGTGTGTCAGTAACTGTTTCCGATCCAAGGTTCTGGGTAGATTTGCCCCCTAGCCTGGACCGGTGTCTGAGGGTGCCGAGAGGGCCAGAGTGAGGGACTGTCCGGCTTGTGGTGAACGGCTGAGGCCGGACGCCCGGCCCGAGGCGGTGTTCTGCTCGTCGGTCTGTCGTTCCAGGCAGTGGCGCAAGGAACAGCGGCTGCGGAAGCGGTTGGCAGCTGTCCGGGACAAGGTCGGCCTGGTCGAGTGCCCCGAGTGCGGGGCCCGCTGGGTGGCGGGTGTCGACCGTCGTTCGGACGCCCGGTTCTGCTCGCGGCGCTGCGTCGTGGGGGCCTGGCGGAAGCGGAAGGATCCGTACGCGGATCGTGCACAGTGACCACTGAGCGAACGCATCCTTGGACCAGTTTCATTCACGGAACGGTCAATTGCGGTCATTCCTTGCGATCTTCGTATTTACGGTCTGACTCTCGGAAACAGATGCGGTCCCTGTCCTGTCACGGCCCGAAGTGCCACGCCTGGGAGCGCACTTGGATGGTGAAAGCCATGTCCGAGGAGAACGAGACCATCGGCGCCGTCAGCCAGTCTCGCTACGAGCAGATCGTGGCCGAGCTGCGGGACGTCGTCGAACAGCAGACCCGCGGCCAGTTCACGATCGGGGACCGGGCCCTGGAGGTCGAACCGATGCGGCAGCGGGGCGGCGAAACCAGGGACAGCGAGTACACGGTCGAGGAATCGCTGACGCGCCTGGCCGAGGACATCGGCCTGAGGTTCTCCACGGTGAAGACGGCCAGGTGGGTGGCGTCGCGGTGGCCGAAGGAACGACGCCGTCCCGAGCTCGCGTCCTACACGGTCCACCGGTCGCTGGCGAGTATCGAGGACGAGGAGAGGCGGTTCGCGACGATCCTGACGCTCCCGGAGGGAAAGGCCCGCTGGACCAAGGACGACGCCAATCGACAGGTCGGCCAGCAGGTCGAGACGCCCATCACCCCGCAGGAGAAGGTTACCGCGATCCACTCGCTGGCCCGGGACGCCGAGGTCGCGGCTGCGGTGACCACCGACTTCCTGAAGCGTCCCCAGGTCGCGGCCAAGGTGTCCTCGGAGGACAAGGTCCGGGTGGTGGAGGAATTCACCCGCGACGAGCAGGTCGCGACGACCGCCGCGACCAGCCTGCTCCGCAGGCCGGACGTCGCGTTCAAGGCGATGAGCGATGACACCGCCCGCTTCCAGGTCAACTCTGCCCAGGCCGAGCGCAGTCGGCAAGCCCTTGACCACTTCGAGCGCTCGAACCCCGTCGCCCCGGCAGTCCGCAACATCGACCGGACGGTGGAGTTCCTTGACCTGGTGACCGCCTTCCACGTGTTCGTCGCCGCTGCTGGCCGGACCGTCCCCGGCCTGCGCGACCGCCAACTGTCGGAGGACGAACGCACCATCGTCCACCAGAACGTAGCCAAGGTGAAAGCGACTCTGGACTGGATCGAAACGGCGGTCGACACCGGCAAGGTCGACATGGACGACGAGCTCGCGGCGATCCTGCGGGGCGAGTAGTCGTGCCCCGCGCCTCCCGGCGCAAAGGGGACGCGGCCAGACGGCACGCGGACACCGTCCGCTTCGTTCTGTTCGAGGCCCGCCCGGCCGGGCTGGAGTTTCACCAGCTGGTCCGTGCGAGCGCGCTCTCCCCGCACCAGGTCCGCTCCGGCCTGGCCGCGCTGAAGGACGAGGCCGCGTCCAAGGGCTGGCCTCCGCTGATCTGGAACCGTCTCGACGGCTACCAGCTCGGAGCGGAGCGGACCGCGCTCGAAGCCTACGAGCGGCAGGTCGTGGGCGAGAAGCTGACCCAGTTCCGGCGGTTCATCACCGGCACGGTCGCCCCGCACGCCGCCGCCCACCCGAACGACAAGTGGGTACGGCACATCGTCGCCCAGCTCAACTCCATCGAATCCACCCTCGACCTCATCGCCAGCGCCTGACCGATCCACGGGGCCGACCGGCGAAGCCGGTCGGCCCCGCAGCAGGTCACAGACGAGAGGGGAAGTGCGTCAGCGCCGCTATCCGTCGGACATGACGGATGACGAGTGGGCCCTGATCGAACCGCTGCTGCCGCTGCCGGCCTGCGACACCGCCCGCGGCGGCCGGCCGGAGAAGCACCCCCGGCGCGAGATCGTCGACTCGATTCGATATGTCGTGGACACCGGCTGCAAGTGGAGGGCCCTACCCGCGGACTTCCCGCCCTGGAGGACCGTTTGGGGGTTCATGGCCCGCTGGGCTGCCCGCGGTGTCATCGGTCAGATCCGTGACGCCCTGACCCAGCGGATCCGCCGCGAGGTGGGCAAAGGCCCCAGAGCCGTCGCGACGATCATCGACTCGCAGTCAGTCAAAGCGGCATCGACCGTCGGCAAGAACTCCCGCGGTTACGATGCAGGCAAAAAGATCAATGGCCGCAAACGGCATCTCGTGGTCGACACCCGCGGCCTGCCGCTGCTGGTCATGGTCACCCCGGCCGATCTGCATGACTCCGCCGCGGCCAAGGAAGTCCTCTTCCGTCTCCGTCTCATGCACCCCGAGATCACCATCGTCTGGGCCGACCGCGCCTACGCGGGCAAGCTCATTACCTGGGCGAAGAAGCATCTGAACCTCACGATCAAGACCGTTGCCCGCCCGAAGGACTCCTCCGGGTTCGTCCTGCTGCCCCGCCGCTGGGTCGTTGAACGCTCGCTGGCATGGATGATGAACGCCCGCCGGCACGCGAGGGACTACGAACGGCTCGTCCAGCACTCCGAAACGCTGATCACCTGGGCGGCGATCACGCTGATGACCAAGCGTCTGACCCGCAACGGGGCGGGCTCCGCCTGGGCCAGCAAGCCCAGTACGGGCGCCTGAACTGGTTATTCGCCCGGCTCCGGGCCGGGCCACGCGTACAGGTCGAAGGCTGCTGATCAAGGACCGCCAGGGGCATCTGGGTGGAGGAAGAACGGTCCGCAGCCTGCGCCTTGGCTGGCCGGGTGAACGTGCCGCTGGCCCGAGAGACCGCAAGCTCTTTTCGGGTCCGGAGCGCCGGTAGCGGTCAGCCATGAGGTCGAGGAGGGCCAGTGTGCTTGCACGCCCGTCGTGTCCGAGCTCATCCACCGTCCGCGGTCCGCTGCGGCACCGGGGTACGGCAGAACCGGCGCCAGCGAAACGAGTCGGCGTTTAGTAACACAGTCGGTGCGGCGCTTGAGATACAGCAGCCGCAATCGCGTCTCCCGCCGTACCGACGACCGACGATGAAGCGCTCGTCCAAGAAAGCATGGACCCCAGTCAGCTCGGCAGATAACGGCCGCCCGCTCCGGCAACGTCTTCTACCAGGAGTCCTGCACTGGCGCGAGGCACAGCGCCGCCCACGCCTCCCGCCCACCTGTCGCGGTCGGCGACTGCGCTGCGGCGGCACGATCTTCTTCCAACCGATGGCTGATGCGCTGAGCGCCTACGGCGTCAGCGGGTACTAACCGCCCCTTGGGGCACCTGGGCAGTCCGTCGCGTCGTCGGGGGTGACGGACTGCCCACTACGCCGTCGCTTATGAGTTCGCAGGGACGGATGAGGGCGGGCCTCAGGCGGGAATGAGGCCGTGGGGGTCGATGATGAACTTTTCGGACACTCCCGTGTCGAAGGTCGCGTAGGCGTCGGGGGCGTCGTCGAGGCTGATCACCTTCGTGTTGAGCATGGCGCTCAGGTAGGGCATGCGGTCCCACAGGATCGCCATCATCAGCTCGCGGTTGTAGTGCATGATCGGTGCCTGCCCGGCGGCGATCCGCGGCGACTTGATCCACGCCTTGCCGAAGTCGATCGGGTACGTTCCCTCCTGCTCGGCCTTCGACTTCGCGAGCGGGTCGGCGCCGTAGACGCCGATGACTCCGGTGGCCCCGCCCGCGCGGGTGGCGTCGAGCACCTGGTTGATGGCGTAGGCCGGGTCCATGTCCTCGGCTTCGCGGCCGATGCCGTGTGCCTCGGTGCCGACGTAGTCCACTGCGCAGTCGACCATGGGTTCGCCCAGGATGGCCTCGATCTGGTCGGTGAGCGCCGCGTCCTGGCTCAGGTCGATCGTCTCGCAGCCGTTCTTCTTCACCAGCTCCAGGCGGTCCTTGTGGTAGTCGCCGACGATGATGCAGGACGCCCCGAGGAGGCGCGCAGCTGCTGCGCCGCAGCGGCCGACCGGTCCGGCGCCGGCGATGTACACGGTCGAGCCCGGTTTGGCGCCGGCCTCCATGAGACCGTGGAACGCGGTGGGCAGGATGTCCGAGAGCAGCGCCAGGTCACGGATCTTCGCCATGGCCTGGTCCCTGTCCGGGAAGCGCAGGAGCTGGAAGTCGGCGTAGGGGACGAACAGGTATTCGGCCTGGCCGCCGGTCCAGTCGCCCAGGTTGAAGCCGTACGCTGCGCAGGACACCTTGGGGTTTGTGGTCTCGCAGACTTCGGTCCGGCGCGCCCTGCAGTTGCGGCATCGGCCGCAGGCGACGTTGAACGGGACGGAGACGAGGTCGCCCTCACTGAGGAACTCGACGTCGGGGCCGACCTCGATGACCTCACCGGTCATCTCGTGCCCCATCACCATGCCCTGGGGCACCGGGAAGGACCCGCGGTAGATGTGCAGGTCGCTCCCGCAGATGTTGGTGGCGACGATCCTGAGGATGACTCCGTGCGGGGCCTTCTTCCCGTTCGGCATCTGAAGCTTCGGGAAGTCGAGCGACTCGACGCGCATGTCTTTCGGGTTCTGAAAGGTGACAGCACGGTTGCTGCTTGCCATGACGATCTCCTCTGCTGATTCACGGTGACTCGGCCGAGCGAGTGTCGGCGGTCATTTGGGCGACTTTGCGACCTCGGGTTTCTTAACGTAGGGCTACACCCGAGGTATGCAGGCCAGCGCCACACCCTCTTGCGTGCCATCGCACTAACGCTGCGTGCCACGCGCCCGGTCAAGCGCGTCTTCTGCCGATCAGGCGGGTTGCGGTGCGTTGGCGAAGCGTTCGACGATCGCCTTGCAGAAGGCGGGAAGGTCCTGCGGGCCGCGGCTGGAGATCAGCTGGCGGTCGATCACGACCTCCTCGTCGACGACCTCGGCGCCGGCGTTGCGCAGGTCAGTACGAATGCTGGGCCAGGAGGTGAGGCGGCGACCGTGCAGCACGCCAGCCTCTGCCAGGGTCCAGGGTCCGTGGCAGATGGTGGCAACGGGCTTGCCGGTCTCCACGAACTCCCTCACGAAGGCGACGGCGTCGGGGTCGGTGCGCAGCTGGTCGGGGTTCATGGTGCCGCCGGGCAGCAGGAGCGCATCGTAGTCACCCACACGGGCGTCGGCGACCTTCTTGTCCACGGTAAAGGTTCCGGCCGGGTTGATGTCCATCTGGCGCGCGTTGATCTCGCCGGTGTGGAGGGACAGGAGTTCAGCCTGCGCTCCAGCGCCCAGCAGTGCGCCGAGAGGCTCTTCGAGCTCGACGCGCTCAACGCCGTCCGTGGCCAGGATTGCGACCTTCCTGCCGTGCAGTTCGTTGGTCATGGTGCGTAGTTCCTTCCGGTGATCGGCGGAGGACCGGTTCGGGTCCGTGCCCTCGGCTCAGCTGCCGTCGGGGAGGAGGACCTTGGTCCTTGCCCTGCTCGATCAGCCTGGTTGGCCTGGCACCTCCCCATGTCTGGTGGGCACGTCACCCACGGAACGACCTCACCACTCCCACTGTCCCACCCTCACAAGACACGTCAAAAGGTGCAAATTGTCTCGCTTGGCCGGTGACGCGCCGGGAACCCGGCCTGCCCGGCCCACGACAGACCACGGCAGGAAGGGAGATGCGGCCAGATGCCGCGGTGACACCGTCCGCTTCGTGCTCCTCGAAGACCGCCCGGCCGGGCTGGACTTCGGCCAGCTCGTCCGCGCGACGGACCTGTCCGCCTACCAGGTCAGATCCGGTCTCGGAGCGTTGTCCAGCCGAACGACAAGCGGGTCAATCACATCGTCGCCCAGCTCAACTCTTTCGAGCGACCCTCGATTTCATAGCCGGTCCCGGAGATCTTGTCCGCAAGGGGACCGTCCGTCGCCGATCGGGCGGCCTCCGTCACATCGCTGGGGCGGCCGTCATGCGTCATCCTCGCTATCCGTCGGATACCACTGATGCCACTGGGCTCTGGTCGAACCGCTGCTGCCGCCGGCGGCCTGCGACACGGCTCGCGGTGGCCTGCCGGAGAAGCACTCCCGTCGCGAAATCGTCGACGCGATCCGATACGTCGTCGACGGCATCACTGAAGCCCGCTCCCGAACCGGCCAGGAATTCGGCCTCGACCGCTTCCTTGCCTTCCTCACCGGCCACCTCGATGAAGGCGTGCCCCTCCCCGAGACTCTGCGCCGCCTCATGCACAGCCACCACGGACACCTCTGCGACGACGCCACCACCGTCCTCCTCCAGTGGCACGGCCCCCAGCCCTTCGCCCCACCCCTGAAGCCCTCGTCGGACTCCCCACATCCGGCACCGCCCCACCAGAACGTCAATCAAGCCCTGGTTCTCCACCAACTATCCGCGACAGCTACGGCTGACCACGCCGCCCCGCAGGCAGCACCTGCTCTAGGCGGGCGGCTTCTCCACGAGGACATCGATCTGCTCGATCGTGGGCTCCTCGAAGAGCTCACCCGTGTTCTCAGCGAGCGCTTGCGCGACCTCGCCCGACAGATGCGCCTGGCGTCCGTCGTCGTCGGGAAAGGCGTCGAAGATTCCGAACGACGAGGGTCCGAACTGGATTCCGAACCACCTGACGGTCTTGGGCTCCCCCTCGACGATCGACAGCCCCTGGTTCAAGAAGTCCTGGACGTCGTCCTCCCTGCCGGGAAGTGCTTCGAGGCGTACCAGGAGTGCTTTGCTGACCTGTGTTGCCATCTTGGGTCTCTCCTCTTCCTTTTCCTTGGTTCGCGTCGCCGCGATCATCAGAACGCCGCTATGGCCGCCTCGGCGACCGTCTGATCTTGCTCGCCGCTGCCCCCCATCACTCCTACCGAGCCCCAGGACCTGGCCGTCGTGGGGGAGCGGGATGCCACAAACGAAGATCATCATCAACGTCGGCCGAGGTGGCGGCACACCCGCGTTTGCCCGTCATGACGACTCCTCTGCTCTCCTACGCGGCTTTCGCACGACTCCTGTGCTCTCCTGCGCGGTTCGCGACGCGGGCGGGATACGCGGGGGTTACAAGCCTGCGGCAGCCGCCTGGGCGACGCTCTGGTCTTGGTCCCCTGACCCTCCGCTCACCCCGACGGCGCCCACCACCTGTCCGTTGCGGTGGAGCGGCAGGCCGCCGGCGAAGATCATCACGCGGCCCTGGTTGGAGCCGCTGATGCCGTAGAACTGCTGCCCGGGAGCGGCGTTCGCGGCGAGGTCAGCGGTGCTGATGTCGAAGGCGCGGGCGGTGAAGGCCTTGTTGATGGAGATGTCGACGCTGCCGAGCCATGCGTCGTCCATGCGGGCGTGGGCGACGAGGTTGCCGCCGGCGTCGACCACGGCGATGTTGCTCGGCTGCCCGAGCTCCTGCGCTCGTTTCTCTCCCGCGTCGATAACCCGCCGAGCGTCCCGAAGGGAGATGCTTTCGATGCTGGTCATGGCGCGCGCTCCTTCTTGAAGTCGTTTCCGGGGATATGGGCCAGCGCTTCAGCCGTCGTCGGGGTGAAGCAGGACCTTGGTCCAACCGTTGTCGCGCTGGTCGACGTGCTGGTAGCCCTCGGGGGGCCTGATCCCGTGGCAGTTCGTGGGAGACGATTCAGGACGTTTGGGCCTTCCCCCGCTCGATGAGCACGCGGAGCTGCCGGCACCGGCTCTGGGGATCGCGTCCATTCGTGCCCTTTGACCGTTATTTCGGTCGTGGGATGGCGCTCGCTGAGACTTGTCGAGCTCAGCTGTGTCCGGGGTGCGGTGGCCTACGGCTGCAGGACAGCGCGCACGCAGCCGTCCTTCTTGTTCTTGAACATGTCGTAGCCCTTGGGTACCTCGTCGAGGGACATCGGTGAGCTCGCCGGTGGCGATGCGTTCGAGCAGCATGGGGATGTAGTTCT
This sequence comes from Streptomyces silvae, assembly GCF_016745505.1. GTDB lineage: Bacteria > Actinomycetota > Actinomycetes > Streptomycetales > Streptomycetaceae > Streptomyces > Streptomyces silvae. Next base: position 56,010 of record NZ_JAERUC010000084.1, read on the forward strand.
GTCCCATCTGCTGGGCGCCGCGGAGGGTCAGGCCCTTGTTCAGGAGCGCGCCCATGGGGAACTTGTCGATCAGGCCGCCGAAGACGCCGAGGCAGAAGACCGATCCTCCCTTGCGGCAGTGGTAGATCGCTTCGCGCAGGGCGCTGGGCCGGTCGGACTCGAGACGGAGTTGCTGCTTTGCCTTGTCGTAGAGGCTGACCGGTCCGTCGGTGTGCGCTTCCATGCCGACGGCCTCGATACAGACGTCGGGTCCGCGCCCGCCGCTGCGTTCAAGCAGCTCCCCGCCGACGTCGGTCTGGGTGTAGTCGATCGTCTCGCAGCCGACGTGCTCGGCGGTCATGGCGAGGCGCTCGGGGAAGCGGTCGATGGCGATCACTCGTTCGGCCCCGAGGAGCATGGCCGCCCGGGCCGCCATCTGGCCGACGCCGCCGCAGCCCCAGACCGCGACCACGTCGCCGGGCTTGACGCCGCCGAGGTCGGCGCCCATCCAGCCGGTGGGTGCCGCGTCCGAGGCGAACACCGCGGCTTGGTCCGACACCTCCTCGGGCACGGGAAAGGCTCCGTGATCGGCGTAGGGGACGGGGATGTACTCGGCGTGGCTGCCGGCGTTGCCGCCGAGGGCGTGTGAGTAGCCGAAACAGGCGCCGAGCGGTTGGCCGTAGGTGAGCTCGGTGAGGCCCGGGTTCGTGTTGGCGTTGTCGCACAGCGACCAGAGGTCGTTCTGGCAGTACCAGCACTGACCGCAGCCGAAGAACGAGCACACGACCACTCGCTCTCCGACCGAGCGCCTGCGGACGTCGGCGCCCACCTCGACGATGTCGCCGATGAACTCGTGGCCGAGCACGTCACCGCGTTCCATGGCCGGCATGTAGCCGCCGAGCAGGTGCAGGTCCGAGCCGCAGACCGAGCTCAGACGCACCTTGACGATGGCGTCCTGGCGGTTGATGATCTGGGGGGTCGGGGACCCACTCGACGGTCAGGTCGTTGACTCCGTTCCAGGTGAGTGCTCTCACAGCCTTCCCTCCTCGCGTGCGCGCGGTGGCGGCAGAGATCAGCTTCCGCCCGGACCGGGGTGGGTCGTTGGCGGCTTGTCGGGGCTGAGTACCTCGCCCGTCTCGAGTAGCGCCCGGGAATCGCGCAGAGCCCGGCGGACCGGCCCGCGCGGGTCCCGGCCCTTGAGCCGGGCGGCGGCGCCTCCCGGTCCGGAGGGGTTCGCGCAGGCGGGCTGCGACCTCGGTGCCGCGGTCTCCGGGAGCCGGCCGAACCTGGACCTCGATCTTGTCGCCGAGCTTCGCGAGCGGCTCGGGGAGCCGTCCGTTCGCAGAGACTTCGTCCGGCGGACGGTTGATCGTTACCGTGTGCCAGCGATCGCTGTGCCCGCTGGCGGCCCCGCTCGACTCACCCTTCCACCGGCGGATCATCACCGCTGCCCCGCCGCCCACAGCCAGGCCGCTCAACGTCAGTGCCTTGCCGTTCATCGCGTGCTCCTCTCCGGGGCGAAGTGGCTCGCCGCCGTGAAAGTGTTCGAGCTGTCTCCACCGTCACCTGGCTTCGCCTCACGTGCAAACGCAGTCCGCGGGTGACCAGCGTCCGATTCGTGGACCAGGCGGCGACTCTCCGGACTCCGCTCTAACGGCCGCGCCGACCCCGAACAGGACTTGACCAAGTTCTGTGGGTGTTCGGGTTGGAGATGATGCCCAGGCGCTCGTCCCAGGTCATCACGATCCTTGGGTGGCCTTGGCGACGACGCGGCCCCGGCCAGTCAGGCGGTCTGACCGAAGCCGGCCGCCGTGAGGTCCTGCTCTCGCAGCGGAGTGCAGTCCACGTCCAGCTTCGGTCGGACACCTCGGGCTGGATACCGAGCTCATGTGTGGAGTACTCACCGAACCGATTGATGTGCTCGGTCAGGTACGGCCAGACGCGCGTCAGATCCTTCGGCTCGATCGTCCAGCCCTCCTCCAGCAGCTGGCGGACGGTCTCGGCGAGGACCAGGGCGTTGTGGGAAATGTCCGCGTTTTGCAGGAACAGTACGACGGCCTCCGCCGCCACCGGTGAGGTCGGGCCACCCGGCTCCGGGCGGAGCCCGGTCGGGCACGCTGCAGGGGTGTCACAGCATCTCCAGCGGCCGTTTGCTCTCCGGCGGCGGAAACGCCCGGTCCAGCGTCGCGAGGTCCTCGGCGGTCAGGTCCACCTCCAGAGCTGTTCTGTTCTCCTCGACGTGCGCGCGGGAAGACGCCTTCGGGATCGCGATGACGTCCTCGTGCCGCAGGACCCAGGCCAGGGCGATCTGCGCGGGCGTCGCACCGTGGGCAGCTGCCACGTCCCGCAACGCCGGGTGGCCGAGCAGTCGGCCCTGCTCGACCGGCGAGTACGCCATGACGGGGATCGACAGTTCACGGCACCTGGGCAGCAGACTGTACTCAGGCCCTCGACGGCTGAGGTTGTACAGCACCTGGTCGGTCTGCGGCCCGGCTCCGGGCGGCAGATCCGCGAGATCATCCACGTCCAGGTTGCTCACACCCCAGGAGCGGATGGCACCCTCCCGCACCAGTGACTCGAACGCCTCGACCGTCTCCTCCAGCGGCACGGCTCCACGCCAGTGCAGCAGGTACAGATCGATCCGGTCCGTGCGCAGACGACGCAGGGTCCCCCGGCATGCCTCGGCCACTCCACCGGCGTCCGCATGGGAGGGGAGGACCTTGCTGACCAGGAAAACCTCGTCCCGCCGTCCGCGCACCGCCTCGGCCACCACTTCCTCCGCCGCGCCGTCCCCGTACATCTCCGCGGTGTCGACGAGGGTCATCCCCAGGTCCAGCCCGGCGCGCAGGGCCGATACCTCGGCCGCGCGGCGCCCGGCATCCTCCCCCATCCCCCAGGTGCCCTGACCGAGCACCGTGACCGCAACCCCGCAAGGAAGGACGACCGTCCTCGGATCCGCCATGGCTTCCTCCTGGATGTAACGGTAGCCAAAGACTGCTAACCGCCAACAGCACCACGATCGCGCATCGGATGGCACCGCGATCACCGACGTAGCTACCAACGTCGTCGGAGCACAATGCGCCGACTGCTGGGGCTTTCAGCGGGGCTGGCCAAGTGCTGCCGCCGGCCGCAGGTTCTCCTCGAGTTCTCCGTCCGTGGCCGCGCCGGCCAGTGCCCGTCCCAGTCGGGGTGCCTGTTTGAACAAGTTGTGTCCGGCGGCGAAGAAGATTCTGTCGGCTTCCCAGACCGCCATGCCGTCCTCACTCCACGGCAGGCTTGTCACCCAGCAGTTGAGGCGCTCGACGGGCTCGAGGTCAAGGCCGGGCATTGCGCGGGAGACGTACGCGCGGGCGCGGTCACTGAGTGCCGTCAAGGCTTCGGCGTCCGCGAAGCTGCCGTCCTCGCGCACCTCGACCGTTTGGCTGAGGCCCACCGCATACCGGCTGTTGCCCGGATAGGGGGCTGCGTAGACACCGACCTCCCCGAAGTCGCCGCTGCTGTCCTGTAGGCAGGCGACCCGTTCCGGGGGCGCTCCCCTGACCTGGAAGGTGAGGCGGACGTGGGCTGCCGGCTGTACCGGCAGCGAAAGCCCCACGTTGCGTGCCAGCCGCGCGGTGCCCACGCCCGCGCACACCACGGCCGTCGCGTACTCTTCGCGGCCGACGCTACTGACCACCTCTACCATGCCGCGGCCCGTCGGATACAGCGAGATGACTTCATCGGTGACCAGCGAGTCACCCAGCGCATCGGCCAGCCGCTCGACCGCGGCACGGGTGCGGATGGCACCGCCGCCCTCATCGAGCATCGCGGGACCGCGGTAGTCGGCGAGCAGCGGCATGCGCGCGTGAAGCTCGGCGCTGTCCACGGTGCGGGCCGGTATGCCGCCGGCATCCTGCAGAATGCGCAGTCTCCCAGGAACGGTACTGCCCAGTGCGACCACTCCGTCCCGGGAGACCAGCTCTGCGCCCAACCGGTCGGCCCACTCGTCCCAAACGGCGCGGGCCTCCCGGGTGAATTCCACCAGGCGGGCGTCGTCGTGCGCGTGGCGGAATATGCGGGACTGGCCACCGGATTGCCCGTGGCCTGGAACGCCGCTCTCGTAGACCCGCACCGCCGTTCCGCGTTCGGCCAGTGCGTAGGCGGTGCAGAGTCCGACGATGCCGGCCCCGACCACGGCCACCTCGGGAACCCGGTCCATTCGATCGCCTCACTTCGCGTCCCGGAGCTGTCCCCCTGCGGGCCAGGGACTAAGTTCATCTGTCGCCGCCGCGAACGGGTGGGTGACTGGACCCCATGAGCATTGCCAGTTCTACGTGATTTGGCGGCGCAACCCTGCCTCCTCCAGCCTCACACCGGTACGAAATATGTCAACCGGTCACCTCGGAGAACGATCGTGACCCACCGGCGGAGAGCCGCGGGTCGGACGTCCGGTCAAGGCACGGCAGGAGGGGTCTGAGCAGTACATCGGCCGGCTGGCGATTCCGTCGCTGTCCAGACCAGCGGGCAGCAGGGGTTTCGCTCGGCCGAGATGTCGACCCGCCGGACGTGGTGACGGCAATCGGAGCGATGGGTGCGGAATGACCTTGCATCATGATCAGCCTGGCAGCTTCCGCAGCCAGGACATCCTGCACATCAGAGTCCAGGCTCATCGTGTCGTTCCCCGTGCTCTGGCCAGCCCGTAGCGTGCGCGAGGGGGAGGTCTGTGCACGCCAGTCACCGGCCAGGCGAAGTCGTACATCAGGACGGGGAAACGACAGAGTTCAGGGCTACCGGCAGGACAAGTGCGGCCTCGGTGGCCTGGTCCGGTCCAGGGTGGGCGTGACATGCCGAGCCCCACGAGGCCCGGGGCGGCCAGGTGCCAAGTCGCCCACTCCCGGCCTGCGCCTCGTCAGATCACTCAGGACGACGTCAAGCGGGCCATCGCGCGCTCTGCGGCCAGCTGGCGCGATCAAGGGCCAGCTATCGCGCTCAGTCACACCTCAGACGCTCCGAGATCGAAAACAACTTCTCAGAGGGTGTTTACGCCTCTTTTGATGCGGTTTAAGGTGCT
>NZ_JAERUC010000085.1 GCF_016745505.1 Streptomyces silvae
GCCTCGCCTTCGACGGCGACGCCGACCGCTGCTTCGTCGTCGACGAGCGGGGCGAGGGCGTGTCCCCGTCCGCGATCACGGCTCTGGTCGCCGCCCGTGAGCTGGCCCGCAACGGCGGCAAGGGCACCGTCATCCACAACCTGATCACCTCGTGGTCGGTCCCCGAGGTCGTACGCGAGAACGGCGGGACCCCCGTCCGTACCCGCGTCGGCCACTCCTTCATCAAGGCCGAGATGGCCGAGCACGGCGCGATCTTCGGCGGGGAGCACTCCGCGCACTACTACTTCCGCGACTTCTGGAACGCCGACACGGGCATGCTCGCCGCCCTCCACGTCCTCGCCGCGCTCGGCGGCCAGGACGGCCCGCTCTCCGGGCTCCTCGACCGGTACGACCGCTACGCGGGGTCCGGCGAGATCAACTCCACCGTGGCCGACCAGGCGGAGCGGCTGGCGGCGATCAGGGCGGCGTACGACCACCGCGACGACGTGCGGTTCGACGAGCTCGACGGACTCACGGTGACCAGCACCGACTGGTGGTTCAACCTCCGCGCCTCCAACACGGAGCCGCTGCTGCGTCTGAACGTCGAGGCACGGGACGAGAAGACCATGACGGCGGTACGCGACGAGGTCCTGGCGCTCGTCCGCGCCTGACCGGCGCGTGGGCGGGGGGAGGGGGCACGTGCCTCGTGTACGCGTGGGCTCCGCCTCGTCCGTGCGTGGGTCCCGCCTCGTCCATGCGTGGGTCCCACCGCGTCCGTGCCGTCCGCCGGGGGAGGGGGCACGTGCACGCGTGGGCTCCGCCTCGTCCGTGCGTGGGCCCCGCCTCGTCCGTGCCGCCCGCCGGGCGTCCGACGCCGACGCATGCCCTGTCGGGCAGGGCCCGCCGGGCCGCGACCCTCCCGGCCCGGCGGTAGGCTGACCACGCCCCAAGCTCCGGGGGCCCGAACCGGGCCCGCGCCGGATCCGCACCGCATGCCCGAAGGGACCCACCCCATGCCGCTCGAAGCCGGCCTTCTGGAGATCCTCGCCTGCCCGGCCTGCCACGCCGGGCTCGACGACCGGTCCGCGGCCGAGAACCCCGAACTGGTCTGCACCGGCGCGGACTGCGGTCTCGCCTACCCGGTGCGGGACGGCATCCCGGTGCTCCTCGTCGACGAGGCCCGCCGCCCCGCGTAACCCGCACGCTGATCAGCACGGTGATCGGAGGCCCACCACCATGCTCGACGAGTCGCTGCTCGACGCACCGGAAGCACTGGCCCGAGCCGACCGGCGAGGTCTGCTGCGCGGTGCCGCCGAGGCCGGAGCCCGCGTCCGCACCGCCACCCGGCACGCCGCCGAGGCGGGAATCGGCAACCTGGCACCCGAGGGCAGGCCCCGCGCCGTCCTCGTCGCGGGGCCCGGTACCGCCGCGTCCGGCGTCGCCGACCTGATCGGCGCCCTCGCCGGCGCCTCCGCGCCCGTCATCCCGATCCGTCCCACCGGGGTCGCGGCCGCCGCCGGAGCACTGCGCTGGGCCCTGCCCGGCTGGGGCGGATCCGTGGACCTGCTGCTCATCGCCACGGCCGACGGCTCGGAACCCGGCCTCGCGCTGCTCGCCGAGCAGGCGTACCGCCGCGGCTGCACGGTCGTCGCCGTGGCGCCCGTCCGCTCCCCGCTCCGCGAGGCCGTCGACGGGGTGCACGGACTCGTCGTCCCCATGGCGGCCGCCCCGCACGGCGAGTACGACGCGGAGACCTCGGCCGCGGGGCCCGGCACGCTCTGGGCCCTGCTCACCCCGCTGCTCGCCCTGCTCGACCGGGTCGGCCTGATCGACGCGCCGACCGAGACGCTGCAGAAGGTCGCCGACCGCCTCGACCGCACCGCGGAGCGCTGCGGGCCGGCCATCGCCACGTACAGCAACCCGGCCAAGACCCTCGCCGCGGAACTCGCCGACAGCCTGCCCCTCGTCTGGACGGAGGGCCAGGCCGCGGGTCCCGTCGGGCGCCGGTTCGCCGCCGTCCTGGCCGAGCTCGCCGGCCGCCCGGCCCTGGTGGCCGAGCTGCCGGAGGCGCTGCCCTCCCACGGGGGGCTGCTCGCCGGGGCATTCGCGGCGGGCGCCGACCCCGACGACTTCTTCCGGGACCGCGTGGACGAGCCCGAAGCCATGCGGGCCCGTGTCGTCCTGCTCCGCGACCGGCCCGCCGGCGGCCTGACCGCGAGCCCGGCCGCCCGTGAACTGGCCCTGAGCCACGACACCGCGATCAGCGAGCTCGAACCGGAGGAGGGCAGCGAACTCGAAGCCCTCGCCGAGCTCCTCGCGGTCACCGACTTCGCCGCCGTCTACGCCTCCCTGGCCTCCGACAACCGGGCCTGACCGCCCGTCCCACCCTGGGCACCCCCGCCCCGCGTACCCACGAGGACACATCTCCATGGACCGGCTCTCCAACACCGTGCGCCCCTACGCCTGGGGGTCCACCACGGCCATCCCCGAGCTGCTCGGCACAGCCCCGACCGGCGAACCGCAGGCCGAGATGTGGATGGGAGCCCACCCGGGAGCCCCTTCACGCCTCACCCGGCCCGCCGGTACGGACACCACGGGCGTCGCCGGCTCCGCGACCGGTGCGGGCTCGACGGACGCGGCGGATCCCACGGGCGCCGCGGGTCCCGGAGCCGGTGGTGAGCGGTCCCTCACGGACGTCATCGCGGCCGACCCCGAGCGCGAACTCGGCGCCGCCGCCGTCCGCGCCTTCGGCCCCCGGCTCCCCTTCCTCCTCAAGCTCCTCGCGGCCGGCGCCCCGCTGTCCCTCCAGGTCCACCCCGACCTCGCCCAGGCACAGGAGGGTTACGCCGACGAGGAACGACGGGGCATCCCGATCGACGCCCCGCACCGCACCTACAAGGACGCCAACCACAAGCCCGAGCTGATCTGCGCGCTCACGCCCTTCGACGGGCTCTGCGGCTTCCGCAGGCCCGCCGAGGCCGCGGACCTGATAGCCGCCCTCGGCGTGGACTCCCTCAAGCCGTACGTGGACCTGCTCCGCGCCCGCCCCGAGGACGGGGCCCTGCGCGAGGTCCTCACGGCGATCCTCACCGCGGACCCCGACGAGATGGCGCACACGGTCACCGAGGCGGCCGAGGCCGCCGAACGGCTCGGCGGCGCCCATGCCCCGTACGCCCAGATCGCCCACCACTACCCCGGCGACCCCGGCGTCATCGCGGCCATGCTGCTCAACTACGTACAACTCCAGCCCGGCGAGGCCATGTTCCTCGGCGCGGGCGTGCCGCACGCCTACCTCGGGGGACTGGGCGTCGAGATCATGGCCAACTCCGACAACGTGCTGCGCTGCGGTCTGACCCCCAAGCACGTCGACGTCCCCGAACTGCTCCGCATCGTCCGCTTCGAGGCCACCGAGCCCGGCATCCTGCGCCCCGAGGCCGCGCCCTCCGGCGAGGAGGTGTACGAGACGCCCGTCGACGAATTCCGGCTCTCGCGCTACGTCCTGCCGTCCGGCGGCACCCCCGCCGACCTCACGGCGGCCACCGCGCAGATCCTCCTCTGCACGGCAGGCGCTCCGCAGGTGGGCGGGATCGGCCTGGCGCCCGGTGAATCCGTATTCGTCCCGGCGGACGAAGCGGTGGAAGCCGCCGGAGCGGGCACACTCTTCCGCGCGACCGTAGTGGTCTGACGTACCGTCCGCACCAGCGGCTGCAACAATGTCCGGCCGTAACGCGGCGCTTGTGCCGCAGCACCGAGGAAGGGACACCAGGCACCCATGAGCGCGTCAGGCGGAACCAAGGCGATCGTGGCGGCACTCGCCGCCAACCTCGCGATCGCAGTGGCCAAATTCGTGGCGTTCCTCTTCAGCGGCTCCTCGTCGATGCTGGCTGAGAGCGTCCACTCACTGGCGGACTCGGGAAACCAGGGACTCCTGCTGCTCGGCGGCAAGAAGGCACAGCGGGAGGCGACTCCCCAGCACCCCTTCGGCTACGGGCGCGAGCGCTACATCTACGCCTTCCTCGTGTCCATCGTGCTGTTCTCGGTCGGTGGCATGTTCGCGATCTACGAGGGCTACGAGAAGATCAAGCACCCCCATGAGATCGAGGCCTGGTACTGGCCGGTCGGTGTGCTGGTCTTCGCGATCATCGCCGAGGGCTTCTCCTTCCGTACGGCCATCGCCGAGTCCAACCAGACCCGCGGCAAGCTGTCCTGGACGCAGTTCGTCCGCCGTGCCAAGGCGCCCGAGCTTCCCGTCGTCCTCCTGGAGGACTTCGGCGCGCTCGTCGGCCTGGTCCTGGCCCTCGGCGGCGTCGGCCTCGCCCTGGGCACCGGCAACGGCGTGTGGGACGGCATCGGCACCCTGTGCATCGGCATCCTGCTGATCGTGATCGCGATCGTCCTGGCGGCGGAGACGAAGTCGCTGCTGCTCGGTGAGGCGGCCGGCATCGAGGACGTCGAGAAGATCCGGGCCTCGGTGGTCGACGGCGACACCGTCACCCGCATCATCCACATGCGCACGCTCCACCTCGGCCCGGAAGAACTCCTGGTGGCGGCCAAGATCGCGGTACGCGCCGAGGAGTCCGCCGCCGAGGTCGCCGAGGCGATCAACGCCGCCGAGAACCGGATCCGCGAGGCCGTCCCGATCGCCCGGGTCATCTACCTCGAACCCGACATCTACAACGAGGCGGCCGCCGCGGCCGGCACCAACCCCGGCAAAGCTCCGGGCGGCCCCTCGGCCCCCGACGGCGAACCGGCCGGATCCGGCCACTGACCCGCTGAGGACCGGCCCCGAACGGCCCCGTTCCCCACGCCGCCCCTCAGGCGGGCTGGGGCTCGCTGGGCCGTTCGGTGTAGATTCGGGGGAGTACCAGACGTCGCTGCTGATGGCGGTCGATCGGTTCGCGGAAGCGGACCGGCCGAGGGAGAGAGGGCCTCCGACGGACTGCACTGCGGATCGCCCGGGCATTCGTGTGTCCGTGGCCGCCGCAGAGCCAGCCAGCCCACCCTCGACCCACTACGAGGAGCAGCCCGTTATGACGACGGCCGCCAATCGCCAGGACTTCAAGGTCGCAGACCTTTCCCTCGCCCCCTTCGGGCGCAAGGAGATCACCCTCGCCGAGCACGAGATGCCCGGCCTGATGTCGATCCGCAAGGAGTACGCCGCCACGCAGCCGCTGGCCGGCGCCCGGATCACCGGTTCGCTGCACATGACGGTGCAGACCGCGGTGCTCATCGAGACCCTCGTCGCCCTGGGCGCCGAGGTCCGCTGGGCCTCCTGCAACATCTTCTCCACCCAGGACCACGCCGCCGCCGCCATCGCGGTCGGTCCGAACGGCACCCCGGACGCCCCCGCCGGCGTCCCGGTCTTCGCCTGGAAGGGCGAGAGCCTGGAAGAGTACTGGTGGTGCACGGAGCAGGCTCTGACCTGGCCGAACACCCCCACCGGCGGCCCGAACATGATCCTCGACGACGGTGGCGACGCCACCCTCCTCGTCCACAAGGGCGTCGAGTTCGAGAAGGCCGGCGAAGCGCCCGACCCGTCGACCGCGGACAGCGAGGAGTACGCCTACATCCTCACGCTGCTGAACCGCACGCTCGGCGAGTCCCCGCAGAAGTGGACCCAGCTGGCGTCCGAGATCCGCGGCGTGACCGAGGAGACCACGACCGGTGTGCACCGGCTGTACGAGATGCACCGTGACGGCACCCTCCTTTTCCCGGCGATCAACGTCAACGACGCGGTCACCAAGTCGAAGTTCGACAACAAGTACGGCTGCCGCCACTCGCTGATCGACGGCATCAACCGTGCCACCGACGTCCTCATCGGCGGCAAGACCGCCGTCGTCTGCGGCTACGGCGACGTGGGCAAGGGCTGCGCGGAGTCCCTCCGCGGCCAGGGCGCCCGGGTGATCATCACGGAGATCGACCCGATCTGCGCCCTGCAGGCCGCGATGGACGGCTACCAGGTCACGACGCTGGACGACGTGGTGGAGACCGCGGACATCTTCGTCACGACCACGGGCAACAAGGACATCATCATGGCCTCCGACATGGCCCGGATGAAGCACCAGGCCATCGTCGGCAACATCGGCCACTTCGACAACGAGATCGACATGGCCGGCCTGGCGAAGATCGACGGCGTCGTCAAGGACGAGGTCAAGCCGCAGGTCCACACCTGGACGTTCGCCGACGGCAAGGTCCTGATCGTGCTGTCCGAGGGCCGTCTGCTGAACCTCGGCAACGCGACCGGTCACCCCTCGTTCGTCATGTCCAACTCGTTCGCGGACCAGACCCTGGCCCAGATCGAGCTGTTCACCAAGCCCGAGGCGTACCCGACGGATGTCTACGTGCTGCCCAAGCACCTGGACGAGAAGGTCGCCCGGCTCCACCTCGACGCGCTGGGCGTGAAGCTCACGACCCTGCGCAAGGAGCAGGCCGACTACATCGGCGTGCCGGTGGAAGGCCCGTACAAGTCCGACCTCTACCGCTACTGAGCCGGCCGCGTCGGCCACCGGCCGGCGCAGCTCTCAGCAGCAGGTCCGAGCGCAGGCCCCCGCACCCCCGTGCCGGGGGCCTGCCCCGTACCGCACCCGCACAGCCCGAGGAACCCGAAGGACCCCATGCCCCGCGGCCGTTATTCGCTCCACGATCTCCATGACCACACCCCCCTCGGCGAAGAACACTTCCACTGCGCGCCCGGCCCCTCCGGCTGGCGCTACGTCTCCCAGACCACGGCTCCCTCGGGCGCCCACCTGGGTTCCGTCGATCTGGCCCTGGACGAGCTCGGCCGCCCCATCCGCCTCGAACTGCACGCCGCGAGCTGGCAGATCCGCGGTGCCGCCCTCGACGGGGTCACCTGGGTCCGGACCGACCCCACCGGCACTCATGCCACCGAAGGCAATGTCCGCGCCCACACCTTCTCCGGCACATCCCCCGCTTTCCTCGTCGCCACTGCCCGGCTCCTGCGCCTCACCCCCGATTCCACCGCGACCCGCGTCCGTCTGGTCACCTTCACGGACCCGGTCCTCGCCCCCCGTACCGTCGACCAGTCCTGGTCGCTGCTGAACAGTGAAGCGCACGCCACTGACAACGGGCCCCTGATCGTGGACGAGTACCAGGTCAACGCGCTGGACACCGGTGATCAGCACGCCGTGCACATCGCGGGTGACGTGGTGCTGGCGGCGCCCGGCATCGAGCTGGAACACCTGGAATCCCCGCCCTCCGTCATGCCGCGCGCCGGGGACGGGGAGTGGAACGCGCCGGACGGGGCCTGAGCACGGACGACGCGGTGGGGCGGGGGCGGCGGGGCGGCGGGCGGTGGGGCTCCCGCACGGGGGCCTGACGATTCAGGCGGGTGGGGCGAAGCCGGTCGGGGCCTGTGGTCCGGGCTGGCCCATGTCCTCGCCGACGGCAGGCGGCGGCGCGGCGGCTTCACCCGGCGGGGCCTCAACCGCCCAACCACCGGAGTGCTCCCCCTTCACGGGCACGGGTGCCGCGGGCACGGGGTTCACGAGCACAGGTGAGGGGCCTGGGGCAGGCCAGGCGACGGGCGCTCCGGTCCGGCCGGCGCGGCCCGCCGCCGCTGCCACCCTCCGGATGTCCCGCGTCTGCCGCTCGTTGACCACGGCCGCCAGATAGGCAGCAGCGGGGACTCCCGCCGGCACCGGAACGCCCGTACGCACGACGAGGTCCGTGGCCAGGCGCTCGGCCATGGACCCGCGCACCATGGCGTCGAGCTGGTTCATCCGCGTCAGGTATTGGCGGATGGCCAGCCAGAGCCCGTCCGGCACACCCGAGAGGTCCAGCTGTCCGAAACGGCCCACAAGCCAGGGCGGGGGCGGCGGCACGGCGAGAGCCCGACCGGCCGGAACCCGCTCACGTACGACGAGCGTTCCCGCGAACACGTCACCGAGGCGGCGGCCACGGGCGGACACCAGGGAGGCGATCGAGCCCACGACCCCGAACGTGCCCAGGATCTCGACCAGCCCCATCAGACCTCGAACAAGCGCGTGCCGGAACCGGATCGGCCCGCCGTCGTCGCGCACGACGCGCAGCCCGCAGGCGAGCTTTCCGAGAGAACGGCCATGGCTGAGCGTCTCGACCGCGACCGGCCCGCCCACCAGCACCAGAAGAAACGTGGCGACGGCGATCGCGGCGGTCGCCGCCTCGTCGAGCGTCACGGTCGCCACGGCCAGACCGATGGAGAACAGCACGAAAACGGTCAGGAGCACAGCGAGATCGATGGCGATCGCCAACGCCCGGCTGGGCAACCTCGCCGGCTGCAACCCCAGTACGACCGCGTCTCCGGTCACGAGCTCATTCATCGCCCACCCACCCCTCGCCGCCCTTCCCTGCCCCTCGGGGTCACAGTCTGCCAAGCTGACCCGCAGCGCACCGCCGTAGTACGGACCCGTACGCACCCATGCCTGGAGCAGCAGCCGACCATGGATCTCGACGTCTTCGTGACCACCCACCACACCGAGTGGGACCGCCTGGACCATCTTCTGCACCGAGGACGCAGCCTGACAGGTGAGGAGGCGGACGAACTCGTCGCCCTGTACCAGCGCACCGCCACGCATCTGTCCCTGATCAGGTCCAGTGCCCCGGACCCCATGCTGACGGCCCGCCTCACACAGCTCGTGGCCCGCGCACGCTCCACCGTCACCGGGACCCGGCGCGCTTCATGGCGCGACGCCGCCCGCTTCCTGACCGCCGGCTTTCCCGCGGCCGTCTACCGCTCGCGGCACTGGTGGATACCCACCGCCGTGCTCTCCACCCTGCTGGCGGCCGTCATCGGCTGGTGGATCGGCACGCATCCGGAGGTTCAGGCGTCGATCGCCGCCCCGGAGGACCTGCGCGCCCTGACCATGCCCGGCGGTGAGTACGAGACGTACTACTCGAGCCACCCGGCAGCCTCCTTCGCCGCCCAGGTCTGGACGAACAACGCGCAGGCGGCGGCCATGTGCCTGGTGCTGGGGGCGTTCCTCTGCCTGCCGGTGATCTGGATCCTCTTCGTCAACGTCCTCAACCTCGCCGTCGGCATCGGCCTGATGTCCTCGGCCGGCCGCCTGGACACCTTCCTCGGGCTCGTCCTGCCGCACGGCCTCCTGGAACTCACCGCGGTCTTCGTCGCGGCGGGAACGGGTCTTCGGCTCGGCTGGACGGTCATCGACCCGGGTCCACGTACGCGTCGCTCGGCACTGGCTCAGCAAGGGCGTGCGGCGATCGGCATGGCCATCGGTCTGGCGCTGGTCCTGTTCGTCTCCGGCGTCATCGAAGGCTTCGTCACCCCGTCAGGCCTTCCCACGTGGGCCCGCATCACCATCGGTGTCGCGGCTGAACTGGCCTTTCTCGCCTACGTCTACATCCTCGGAGGCCGGGCAGCCCGCGCCGGGGACACCGGAGACCTGGAGGAGGGGGAGCGCAGCGCCGAGCTTCCCGCTGCGGCCTGAGGGCCGATGTGCGTGCGAGACCGCTGACCTGCTAGCCTTCAGGTCGCCCACAAAAGACTGTTGACACGGTCTGCGTGGAGAGGTAGATTTTAACGGTTCCAACGAGCTGGACAGCTCGGTCGGGAACGTCTAAAGTTCATCTCGCTCGTGCAGAGGACATGTTCCTCGCAGAGCCGATCGATTCTTCTCTTTCAAGCAAAAGCCGGATTCGCTCCGGCCGAATTGCTTCTGATAAAGTCGAGTCAGCCGAAAGGCAAAGGCCTCTCCATGGGTCACCGGAATCAAATTCGGACCGGAAACGGAACGGAAAAGAGTCTGGTAAAGT
>NZ_JAERUC010000086.1 GCF_016745505.1 Streptomyces silvae
TCCCACCGGCGGCATTACCTGTGGCACCCGTGCCCCCGGCGGCGTCCCCGCCCGTGGCCCCGGCGCCAGGACCGCCGCCGTTCGCGGCCTGGCCGCGGTCCTGGCCCCCGCCGCCCTGTTGCTGCTGCGGGGCGCCCTGCCCGGCTCCGCCGGGCATCCGGCCGCCACCGGCACCGCCCTTGTTGCCGCGCAGGGACATCAGGGTGGAGTTCCCCTTCAGGCGGATCCCCACGTCCTGGAGGAAGACCCCGTCGATGGTGAGGTCCGCCTTGATGGAGTCCTTGGTGCCGTCGCCCTCGAACTCCTTGATCATCTTGTCGAAGTCGGTCTGCTTGTACTGCAGCTGGATCGCGTGCTCGACCGTGGTGTCGTACAGGCCGACCGTGCCCTTGACGTCCTCGGTGATCGTGTCGGCCTCGACACGGGACGCGGAGGTGACGTACGGGGAGATACGGGCGTCCCCGAAGGCGTACACCAGCACGGCGAGTCCCAGGCACAGCGCCCCGGCCGGTTTCCAGTGGTGCCGCAGCCGCACCGGGAGGCGGTCCTTCAGCCGCCGCCGGCGGACCGGCGTCGTACCGCCGCTCATCACAGGTCGGTCGTGTCGTAACCGGTCAGCACCGTCACCCGCTGCCCGGAGGTGCGTTCCTGGAGGGCCGTGACGAGGTCGCCGGGTTCGGTGCCCTTCTTCATCCGCACGGTGTAGAACACCTCGTTGAGGGCTCCCCCGCGGATCGTCTCCGTGCTGACCAGCTCGAACTCGCTGGTGTATTTGATCAGGACGTCACGGATGGCGGGCGTGTAGTCCTCGCCCGCGGGGACCTGGACCTTGACGACCTGGCGCTGGACGTTCAGGGCGAACCAGTTGAACTTGAACATCACGAGGATCACGACGCAGATCACGACGGCGCCGACGGCGGCCAGCGTGTAGAAGCGGGCGCCGCAGGCCATGCCGATGGCCATCGCCAGGAAGATGAAGCCGACGTCCCTCGTCTCCTTCACCGCGTTCCTGAACCGGACGACGGACAACGCGCCGACCAGGGAGAACGCCCGTGCCAGGTTCGAGCCGACCACCAGCATGATCAGGGCGACGATCATGCCGACGATGACC
Organism: Streptomyces silvae; assembly: GCF_016745505.1. Lineage (GTDB taxonomy): Bacteria > Actinomycetota > Actinomycetes > Streptomycetales > Streptomycetaceae > Streptomyces > Streptomyces silvae. The sequence continues at coordinate 1,112 of NZ_JAERUC010000086.1, forward strand.
AGCGTCTGGACGTAGGACTGGCTGTACGAGACGTTGCGGTGCGTGTACCGGTAGGTGTAACCGATCACCGTGCTCAGGATGAACGACAGCGCCATGGCGGCGACCACGTCGGCGACGCTGAACGTCCCGCTGAGTTCCTGCAGATCGAAGTTCACTGTGCTCCTGCTTTCACCGGCGCGTACGGCGCCGCCGGCTGCCCCAGCGGCAGTCGGGTGTGGGGGGTGGGAGGCGGACAGTCCGCCTCGTCGAGGTGGAAGACCGACCTGGGGGCCAGGCCGAACGCTTCGATGGACTGCACGTACTTGCTGACCCGCACCAGATTCAGGTTCCGGCGCGCGGCCAGGTCCGTGATCCAGTGCGGGGTGCGCTCGTTGACCTTGATCTCCATCACCGTCATGTGCGGCGGGATGGTGAACCGGTTCTCCGGAGTGGCGGTCCCGAAGTGGAAGTCGCGGTCACGGCCCCGGATCCGCCGGTCGAAGGTGACCCGCAGCCCCGTGTCGGAGGCACGGCCGACCAGGGCCTCGCGCTGGTATCCGGTGATCGCCGTCGGCCGGAGGTTCAGCCGGATGACGAGGTCGAGCACCTCCTGGATGAAGGGGCTCTCCTTGGGCGAGTGCTCCACCATCTCCCGTGCGTCGCAGAGCCTTCTGGCGGTGGCGTACGGAAGGGTGATGCGCCGCTTCTGCGTCACCCGGTTCACCCGCTGCTTGATCTCCACGCACACCGGGGATCCGTCGGTGACACCGTCGAGATCGCCGTAGTGCCGGATCCGCAGCTTGCGCCGGAACTTGAGGCCCTCGATCTTCTCCCAGTAGAACCGCAGCTCGGGGCTGTCGTAGTACAGGCTCCAGACCCCGTAACCGCCCACCGGGCTGTTCAGGTCCCGGTCCATCCGCTCGCCGAGCTCCTCCCGGATCTCGACGGCCTGCTCGACGGGGACGAGGTACTTCAGCTCGAACCGGTTGAACGCGTGCAGTCTGCTCGCCACGTGCAGCGGCTGGTCACCCTCGGGGGCCGGGGCGTCGCCGTCCCGGGACCCACGGGGTGCGGCCATGTCGGGTCGCGACACCATGCGCCTCCTTGCGTCTACGTGCCGGACCGGGCCGGCACGGACACGCAATCAAGGCCGCATGAGGAAGCCGTGAGAAACGCGGGTTGATTGCAGGAGGATCAGAGGTGACGTACAGGTGAACACCAGGCGGCACGTGGCAGACCGGGGCTCCACGGACGAAGGGCCCGGAATCCTCTCGGATCCGGGCCCTTCGCGGGTGTACGGGGTCGTCAGCTGCCGTCGCGCAGATCGCCGGGCCCGGTGGGCCGGAAGGCGATCCGGTCGAACGTGACCGTGCAGCCGTCACCGGTGGGCGACTGGGCGAGGAAGCCGATACGGGCGGCGGCCCGCTCCTCCTCCGTGCCGAGGGTGAACAGCCGGACGAAGGTCCACCGCTCCCCGTCCGGCGAGGCGTGGAAGGCGAAGGAGCTGCCGATGCGGCTGAGCCGCAGCCAGCTGCTGTTCCCCTCCACCACGGCGGAGTTCACGTCGTCGGAGTGGCCCCGGGTGACCACGGTGCAGATCGTGGGGCGTTCGGGCGAAAGCTCCAGGCAGAGCTTCGCCCACTCCCGCTCCCCCACGTGGAGGTAGAGGACCCCCGCGTCGAAGGCGGCGGCGAAACCGACGCTCACCCGGGCGATCAGCTGGAAGTCGCCCTCCGGGGCGGGGCCCAGCAGCCGCGGCGCGTCGGACGCGGGTTCCAGGGTGTCGCCGCCGGGCGGGACGAAGCGGTCCTGCTTCGCCGCCGCCGATCCGGTCAGGACGCCTTCCTCGTACGTCCATCCGCCCTCGGGACCCACCGGCTCCAGGACGAAGGGGAGCTCGGGGATCTGTACGGCCGTCATGCGCGCCGCCCGTCGACCCGGCGCGGCAGGTTCTGCGGGTTGTCCTCGCGGAGCTCCGGCGGCAGCAGCGCCTCGGGCGTCGACTGGTAGCTGACCGGGCGCAGCCAGCGCTCGATCGCGGTGGCGCCGACCGAGGTGGAGGTCGAGGTGGTGGCGGGGTAGGGGCCGCCGTGGTGCTGGGCGGGGGCGACGGCGACACCGGTCGGCCAGCCGTTGACCAGGACGCGTCCGGCGACCGGGGTGAGCCGGGCCAGCAGCTCCGCGGCGCTGCCGTCGGCCTCCTCCGTGGCGATCTGGAGGGTGGCGGTGAGGTTCCCCGGCAGGCGGGAGAGCACAGCGGTGATCTCGTCCGCGGAGTCGTAGCGCGCGACGACGGTGACGGGGCCGAAGCACTCCTCCAGGAGCGCGTCGTGCGGTCCTTCCTGGGCCAGGCGGTGCGCCGGCACGGTGAGGAAGCCCGCGGAGACGGTGTGTTCGCCGCCGGCGCCCGGGGTGACCGGGGCCTCGACGTCCGGGAGCGCGGCCCGCTCGGCCACCCCCTGGACGAAGGCGTCGCGCATCCGGTGGTCGAGCATGACCCCGGAGCCCGTGCCGCTCACCGTCTCGGTCAGCGACTTCAGCAGCTGGTCGCCCGCCTCGCCGGCCGGGGCGAGGACGAAGCCGGGCTTGGTGCAGAACTGTCCCGCGCCCATGGTCATCGAGCCGCCGAGTCCGGCGCCGATCTGCTCGGCGCGCTCGGCGGCGGCGGCCTCGGTGACGACGACGGGGTTGAGCGAACCGAGCTCACCGTGGAAGGGGATCGGCGCGGGCCGGGCGGCCGCCGCGTCGAACAGGGCCCGGCCGCCGCGGATCGAGCCGGTGAAGCCGGCGGCGGAGACGAGCGGGTGCTTGACCAGCTCGACGCCCGCCTCGAAGCCGTGGACCACGGTCAGGACGTCCTCGGGCAGACCGTGCTGTGCGGCGGCCCTGCGCAGGAGCGAGGCGCAGAGCTCCGAGGTCGCGGGGTGGTCCGGGTGCGCCTTGACGACGACGGGGCAGCCCGCGGCGAGGGCGCTCGCGGTGTCGCCGCCGGGGACGGAGAAGGCGAGCGGAAAGTTGCTGGCCGCGTAGACGGCGACGACGCCCAGCGGGATCTTGTAGCGGCGCAGGTCCGGCCAGGGCGGGGTGCGGCTGCCGTCCTCGTGGTCGATGTGGATGTCGAGGAAGGCGCCCTCGTCGACGACCTCCGCGAAGGCCCGCAACTGGGCGGCCGTGCGGGCGAGTTCGCCGGTCAGCCGGGCGGGGCCGAGCGCGGTCTCCGCGTCGGCCGCCTCGATGACGTGTTCCTGTGCCTCGGCGAGGAGGTCGGCCGCGGTGCGGAGGAACGCGGCGCGCACGGTGCGGTCGGCCAGCGCTCCACGGGCGGCGTGCGCCGCCCGGACCGCGGCGTCGACCTCCTCCGCTGTAGCCTCCACCGCAACCTGCTCACGCGGGTTCCCCGTTCGGGGGTCGACGCTCCAGACTGGTGCTGCTGCCACCGTGTTTCCTTCCGGTCCACTGCCACACAGGAGAAGTTGTTCGGTATTCTGAACAGCGTTCCTGATCGTGAATACACAGGAACTCTATTTCCGGGCGCTCAGTGTTGGCAAGAAGTCGCAGGGTCGTGCAAGAAGGCTGGAAGGGGCATCAGGCATGTCGGTAGGCGAGTCCGGTGGGGCACAGGTCAAGTCCGCGGTACGGACGGTGGAACTCCTCGAATACTTCGCGGGGCGCCCCGGCATGCACTCGCTGGCCGCCGTGCAGGAGGCCGTCGGCTACCCGAAGTCCAGCCTCTACATGCTGCTGCGCACGCTGGTGGAGCTCGGCTGGGTGGAGACCGACGCCACGGGCACGCGGTACGGGATCGGCGTACGCGCCCTGCTCGTCGGCACCTCGTACATCGACGGCGACGAGGTCGTCGCGGCCGCCCGCCCGACCCTGGACCGGCTCTCCGACGACACCACGGAGACCATCCACCTGGCCCGGCTCGACGGGACGAACGTGGTGTACCTCGCCACCCGCCAGTCCCAGCACTACCTGCGCCCCTTCACCCGGGTCGGCCGCCGGCTGCCCGCGCACTCCACCTCGCTGGGCAAGGCGCTGCTGGCGACCCACAGCGACGAGCAGGTCCGCAAGATGCTGCCCGAGACGCTGCCGGCGCTGACGGAGCACACCCTCACCGACCGCGAGAAGCTGATCGAGGAGCTGCACCTCATCCGCGAGCAGGGGTACGCGGTGGACCGCGAGGAGAACACCCTGGGGCTGCGCTGCTTCGGCGTGGCGATCCCGTACCGCACCCCGGCGCGTGACGCGATCAGCTGCTCGGTCCCCGTCGCCCGGCTCACGCCGGCGCACGAACAGATGGTCAAGGACGCCCTGTTCGACGCCCGCGACCGCCTCACCCTCGCGACCCGCAGGCTCTGAACACCGGCCGGCGGTAGCCCGGGAGACCGAGGCTCTCTCCGCCGTGCGGCGGAGGCGGATCGTCGTCGGGCAGGACGTGGCGGCACGGCCCGCGCGGGAGCGTGGGTGCCATGACACGGACACCGCACGCACCCGCCGCCCCCGCGTCCGCCGCCCCGGGCACCACCCGGGTCCGCTCCGCGCTCCGCACCCTGGCGATCGTCGCCTGCCTGCCCTACATCGCCCTGAAGACCGCCTGGATCGCGGGCAGTCACATCGGGGTGCCGGAGAACAGCTCGCTGCTCGACCACCGGGCCACGACGATCGCGGCGAACGGCCTGTCCGTCCTCATGGACAGCGCGGTCGTGGTCATCGCCTTCCTGCTCACCCGGCCGTGGGGCCGCCGGGTGCCTGCCTGACTGCTCGTTTCGGCGTCGTCAACTCCGGCTTCATCGTCCAGGGGCTGGCCCTGGGCGCCCTCTTCGCGCTGTACGCCGGGGACCGCTGGGGCCACCTCTGGCGGGGCGCGCTGCGCCATCTCCCGTACAGCCCCACCGCGCCCGCCCTGCGGGTCACCGCGGTCGCCGCCTCACTGACCGCCCTGGTGCCGGGCACCCCGCACCCGCTCCGGGCCACGGGCTCGGCCTCCGGGCTGAACACCACCCGGATCGCGGAGCGCACCGGTGACTTCTACGCGCTGGAGGCGGTCTACGCCCTGTTCGTCGCCGTCGCGGTCGCCGGGGCGCTGCTCCTCGCCTTCCGCCGTCGTTCCGCGATGCCGCTGCGGGTGCCGCTGGCCCTGGCCTGGGGCGGCTCGGCGGCGACGGCCTGCTGGGGCGGCTGGCTGAGCCTCTCCGCGTGCTGAAGCGTGCGGCGGCCGAGGTGCTGGTCCAGGCGGTGCGGCTGGTCGCCCGCAGCGACTCACTGCTGTTCCCCGCCGCGGTGCGCGGTCTGGCCGCCGAGTACGGCAGGCGGGCCGCCCCGGCGCCCGCCTGGGTGGGCCGGCTGACCGGGCGGGAGGCGGACGTGCTGCGGCTGATGGCGGCGGGCCTGACCAACGCGGAGATCGCCGGACGGCTGGCGGTGGGGCCCGCCACGGCGAAGACGCATGTGGCGGCGGTGCTCGCCAAGACCGGCGCCCGGGACCGTACGCAGGCGGTGATCGCGGCGTACGAGTCGGGGTTCATCACTCCCGGGTGAGCCGGCCCGGCGCGTGGCAACGTGCCGGCCGGGGGGGAACGTGCCGGCACTGCGCGTGAGAAACCGGTGAGAAGGAACACGAACGGGAACGACTCCGGCGCTCCCGTTCGTCCCTCCAGCGGGATGAACAAGACGATCAGGCGCGCTTCGGTCTTCTGTCTGCTCATGGTGCTCGCCCTGCTGGTGCGGGCGACGTGGGTGCAGGCGTACGAGGCCCGGGCGCTCGCAGACGACGAACACAACCGGCGGAACACGATCGCGCAGTACGCGCAGCCGCTCGGCGACATCATCGTGGCCGGATCCCCGGTCACCGGTTCGAAGGAGACGGACGGCGACGACCTCCGCTACAAACGCACCTACACCCAGGGCGACCTGTACGCGGCGGTCACCGGCTACAGCTCGCAGGCTTACGGAGCCACCCAGCTGGAGGGCATCTACAGCGATGTCCTCGACGGCACCGACGACCGGCTCAAGAGCCCCGGCGATCTGATCACCGGCAAGCAGACGGCCCCCGGCGACGTGCTGACGACCATCGACCCGGGCGTGCAGAAGGCGGCCTACGAGGCGCTGGGTGACGACCGGGGCGCGGCGGTGGCCATGGACCCGGCGACCGGGCGGATCCTGGGGATGGTCTCCTCCCCCTCGTACGATCCCTCGGACATCAGCGGGACGGCGGACGGCGACGCCTGGCAGAAGCTGCTCGACGACAAGACCAAGCCGCTGGTCAACCGGGCCCTGCGGCAGCCGCTGCCGCCCGGTTCGACGTTCAAGCTGGTGGTGGCGTCGGCGGCGCTGGAGAACGGCCTGTACGGCTCGGTCGACGAGCCCACGGACAGCCCCGACCCGTACACCCTGCCGAACACGAGCACCGTCCTGTCCAACGAGAACCCCTCGGCGCCCTGCGAGAACGCCACGCTGCGCACCGCCCTCCAGTACTCCTGCAACAACGTCTTCGCGAAGGTCGCGGCCGATCTCGGCCAGGACAAGCTGAAGGCGATGGCGGACGCCTTCGGCTTCGACACCGAGGAGCTGGACGTGCCTGTGCGGGCGTCGCAGAGCGTCTACCCGACCGGCATGGACAAGGCCCAGACGGCGCTGACCGGCATCGGCCAGTTCGAGGTGACGGCAACCCCGATGCAGATGGCGATGGTCTCGGCCGCCCTCTCCAACGGCGGTGAGCTGGCCTCGCCGCACATGGTCGCGAAGGTGACGGACGCCGACGGTTCCACGCTCCAGGAGTATCCGGACGGTGACACCGAGCGGGTCGTGAAGGCCTCGACGGCCGAGCAGCTGCGCAGCGCGATGGTCACCGTCGTGGAGAAGGGCACCGGCAGCAACGCCAAGATCGACGGGGCCGAGGTGGGCGGCAAGACGGGCACCGCGCAGAACGGCGTGGACAACAGCAACACCCCGTACGCCTGGTTCACCTCGTACGCGAAGGACTCCTCCACCGGCAAGCAGGTCGCGGTCGCGGTGGTCGTCGAGGACTCCGGGGCGGCCCGCTCCGAGGTCAGCGGCAACGGTCTGGCGGCGCCGATCGCGCAGAGGATGATGAAGGCCGCCCTGAAGGGATGAGCCGCCCCGAGGGGGTGAGCCGCCCTGAGGGGGTGAGCCCTTCCGCTGCCACCGCCGCGCCGGAGGTGCGGGGCGGTGGCAGCAGGGCGGTGGCAGCAGGGCGGGCCGGCTACTTCACGCCGAGCAGCTGCTCGATCGGGTCGATGGCGAAGTACACCGCGAACAGCGCCGCGGTGCCCCACAGCAGCCAGTGGATCTCCCTGGCCTTGCCGAGGACGACCCTGATCACGACGTAGGCGACGAAGCCGGCGCCGATGCCGTTGGTGATCGAGTACGTGAACGGCATCACGGCGATCGTGAGGAAGGCCGGGATGGCGATCTCGTACTTCTCCCAGTCGATGTTCCGCACCTGGGCCATCAGCAGGAAGCCGACGGCGACCAGGGCGGGCGCCGCCGCCTGCGCGGGGACGATCGTGGCGAGCGGGGTGAGGAACAGCGCCACGGCGAAGAGACCGCCGGTGACGAGTGAGGCGAAGCCCGTACGGGCGCCTTCGCCGACGCCCGCCGTGGACTCGACGTAGGACGTGGCGGAGGACGCGGAGGCCGCGCCGCCCGCGACGGCCGCCGCACCGTCGATGAGCAGGACGCGGCCCAGGTGCGGCACCTTGCCGTCCTCGTCGAGGAGTCCGGCCTCGTGGGTGACGCCGACGACGGTGCCCATGGTGTCGAAGAAGTCGCTCAGCAGCAGGGTGAAGACCAGCAGCACGATGGTGACCACACCGACCTGCTGGAACGCCCCGAAGAGGCTGAAGGAGCCGAGCAGCCCGAAGTCCGGTGCGGCCACCAGGTCGTCGGGGACGGCGGGGACGGTCAGGCCCCAGGCGGCGGGGGCGATGTCGGCGATCTCGTTGATGACCACCGCGACCACGGTCGTCACGACGATGCTGATGAGGATGGCGCCCTTCGCCTTCCGGGCGAGCAGCGCGACGGTGAGCAGCACGCCGAGGCAGAAGACCAGGACCGGCCAGCCGGAGAGGTGCCCGGTGGCACCGAGCTGGACGGGCACGGAGCCGGTCTCGCCGGGGATGCGGGAGACGAAGCCGGCGTCCACGAAGCCGATGAACGCGATGAAGAGCCCGATGCCCACGCTGATGGCCTGCTTGAGGGAGGCGGGGATCGCGTGCATGATCGCCTCGCGGAGCCCGGTGACCACCAGGACGCAGATCAGCAGGCCCTCGATGACGATGAGGCCCATCGCGTCGGGCCAGCTCATCAGCGGCGCCAGCTGGAAGGCGGCGACGGCGTTGAGGCCGAGACCCGCGGCCAGGGCGAGCGGCAGATTACCGCCGAGCCCCATCACGATGGTCATCACGGCGGCCACCAGGGCGGTGGCGGTGACGAGTTGGGGCCCGGAGAGGTGGTTGCCGAACTTGTCCTCGGCCGAGCCGAGGATGATCGGGTTGAGCACCAGGATGTAGGCCATCGTGAAGAAGGTGGCGAACCCACCGCGTATCTCACGCCCGAAGTCGGAGCCGCGGGCGCTGATGGAGAAGTAGCGGTCGACCGCGCCGAGCCGGCCGGGCGCCGGGGCCACGGCCTTCGGGGACAGGGCCTCCGGGGACACGGTGGGCGCGGGCACCACGGCGTCCTCGGTCCTGCCTACGGGCGCGGTGGGATCAGGTCTGTCCGGCATGGCACTCCTCCTTGTGTACGGATCACGCGTCGGTCAGCCGGATTGTTCACCGGCCACGGCGATTTCTGGTTTTCCCCGTGTTACGTCTTGCCCGGCAGGGATCCGGGCGGGCCGTCGGGGCGGCCGGGCCCAGGCTCCCCGGATCGTTCGTCCGGCGCAGGGTCTTCACGTTTTCGCCGTGTTACGCCTTACTGGGAGGCGCACACGCGTCGAAGCGCTTCCGGGGTGCGCGTTGGTACGCTCTCGCCCCGCGAAACGGATGTGGGAACGTACACAGCTCGTTCGAGCGGGCAGGAACCCAGTGCAGAGAAGAGGTACCCGTGGGCACGGTCGTGGACGATGCTGCTGCCGCCGAGTTCCATGCGTTCTTCGAGGCGCATTACGCCGAACTCGCCCGCCTCGCCCATCTGCTGACGGGTGAGGCCGACGCGGCGGACGACCTGGCGGCGGACGCCCTGATGGCGCTCTGGCACCGCTGGGACCGGGTGCGGGGGGCCGACCACCCGGTGGCGTACGCGCGAGGGGTCGTCGCCAACCTCGCCCGTACGCGCATCCGCAGTGCCGTGCGTGAGCGCCGGAGGATCGCGCTGTTCTGGGCGCCCCGCGGGGCCGGGGACGGCTACGCGGCGGACGGGCCCGACGTGTCGGCGGTGGTGGACGTCCAAGGGGCCCTGCGCCGGCTGCCGTTCCGCAAGCGCGCCTGCGTGGTGCTGCGGCACGCCTTCGACCTGTCCGAACGTGACACCGCTCTGGTCCTCGGGGTCTCGGTGGGTACGGTGAAGAGCCAGACCTCGCGCGGTGTGGCGGAACTCCAGCGGCTGCTCGGGCACGGGACCCCGGCGGCACAGGTACAGGTGGCGGCCGCCGGGCAGCGCACCGGAGGAAGGCAGTGATGGACGAGGACCTGCGGGAGCGGCTGCGCACCGCCGCCGCTTCGCACCGCCCCGACCGGGCAAGGATGCTGGCCCGGATCGAGCGCGGCATGGCGCAGGAACCGCCGGCCCGTCCCGCGCGTGCCCCTCGCACACCGATGCCCTGGCTGCGGGTGGCCGGCGCGACGGCAGCGGTCTGCGGGGTGCTGACGGCCGGGGCCTTCGCGGTCACCTCGGCGGGCCGGGAGGGACCGGCGGACGGGGGGCAGGTGGCCGCCGGGCCCGCGTCGCCCGCCCCCGCGACGTCCCCGGCCCGGGGCGCGGCGCTGCCCGCGGGAAACGGCCCGCTGTGGTCGGACGGTTCGCTCGACCCGAACAGCAACAGCTACTGGGCGCAGAGCGAGGTGACGGTCAAGACGACACAGCCGCTGTCCACGCTCACCGTCGAGCTGCGGATCGCCCTGAACGGCGGGGTGAACACCACCGGTTCCTGGCGCTCACTGCCGGAGGAGGACTTCGTGGTCTCGGCCCGTGAGGAGGACGGCTTCCTGGTCTACCGCTGGACCCTGAAGCCGGGACGGAGCGTGCCCGTCGGGACGCACAGCTTCGCGGGGCAGTACAACCACGCGGAGGGCACCCGCGACACCGGGCGGGACGACTACACGGCGCGCGGGCGTGCGGCGGCGGACGGGGCGGTCTCGGTGGGCGGCGGCTTCACGGACACGCACTGAGGAAAAACAGATCCGGTACCACGGCAACCCTTTCCCGGGCGGCGGCGACCCATGAGCGCGACACACTCCCCCACCCCCTAGGAAACGGGACCGACGAAGATGAGTGAACGAGCGCACACCCACCGGCGCAGGCCCGGCAAGCGCCGTATGGCCGCCGCGCTGACCGCGGCCCTCGGCCTCACCGGCGCCGCGCTGGCCACCAACATGATGCTGCAGCCCGCGGGCGCGGCGACGGCGGCGGTGCCGGCCTGGCCCAGCGCCACCGGCACCCAGGCCGTCTCGAAGACCATCGAGGTCTCGGGGACGTACGACGGCTCGCTGAAGCGCTTCTACGGGAGCGGTGACCTCGGCGGGGACGGTCAGGACGAGGGTCAGGACCCGATCTTCAAGCTGGCCGACGGAGCCACGCTCAAGAACGTCATCCTGGGCTCGCCCGCCGCCGACGGCGTCCACTGCTCCGGCAGCTGCACGATCCAGAACGTCTGGTGGGAGGACGTCGGCGAGGACGCCGCCTCCTTCAAGGGCACCTCGACCAGCTCCGTCTACACGGTGTACGGCGGTGGCGCCAGGAAGGCCTCCGACAAGGTCTTCCAGTTCAACGGCGCGGGCAAGCTGGTCGTCACGAAGTTCCAGGTCTCCGACTTCGGCAAGCTCGTCCGCTCGTGCGGCAACTGCTCCAAGCAGTACAAGCGCGAGATCACCGTGAACGACGTCGACGTCACGGCGCCCGGCAAGTCCCTGGTGGGCATCAACACCAACTACGGGGACACCGCCGCACTGCGTTCGGTGCGGATCCACGGCGACAGCAGCAAGAAGATCAAGCCGTGCGTCCGTTACACCGGCAACAACACGGGCGCCGAGCCGAAGGAGACCGGCAGCGGCCCGGACGGCACGTACTGCCGCTACGCCGCGTCGGACCTCAGCTACGACTAGACCGCCGCTCTCCTGAGCTGCCCGCCCCCGCCCGTCGCACCGGGCCGGTGGGGGCGGACAGCGCTGTCCGCAGCGGCGCGGCACCGGCGATTGCGCCATGGATACGGCCGGTCGACACTGGGACGTGAGGATCCTGCTCGGGGAACCTACCGAGGATGTGCGCGCGTCATGGCCAGCTCCGACAGCACCGGCCGCGAGGGCCGGGACCCGGACACCGAGATCGATGTCCAGGAGGGCGAGGGCGGTCCCGACGAGGGGCCGTCAGATGTCTTCCTGGACGTTCCGGCCCTCCATGTGGACAAGCTGGACCTGGAGGTCGACGACCTGGAGGCCCACGTCTCGCTGCAGGCCGAGGTGCTGGACCTGCTCAAGCTGAACGTCGGGGCGGACGTACGTCTCGGGCGGGTCCAGCTGGATATCGAGGGTGTGGATGTCGAGGCACAGCTCAAGGTGCGGCTCCACCACATCGCCGCCATCGTCAACCGGCTGCTGGCCACGGTGGACCGTAACCCCCAGATCCTCGAACAGCTGACCCGCGGCGTGGGCGCGGCGGCCGAGGAGGTCGGGGCCGGCGCCGGCCGGGCGGCGGGAGAGCTGGGCCGGGGCGCCGGCGCGGCGGTGAGCGAGGTCGGGCGGGGAGCGGGGACCGCGGCCGAGTCCGTCGGTGAGGGCGCGGGCCAGGCGGTGAGAGACGTCGGCGACGGAGCGGGCGCCGCCGTCGAGGACGTGGGCGGCAGCGCCGCCGGCGCGGTCGACGAGGTCGGCGGGACGGGCCAGACCATCAGGGGAGAGCTCGCCGGCGAGCAGGAAGAGGAGCAGGACGAAGAAGCGCCCGACGAAGAGGCGCAGGACGAAGCAGCGCAGGAAGAGGAGCAGGAAGAGCCGGAGGACGAGCCCGACGAGAAGCCCCGCCGCCCGGCCGCCCGCCGCCGGCGCCGTGCTCCGGAGGACGCGGCCCCCGCGAAGAAGGCGAGCCGGAGCCGCAAGCCGGCGGCCGGGACCACGGCCACGCCCACGGAGAAACCGAGGACCCGGAAGACGGCAGCCCGGAGGACGACGGCCGGGAAGATGACGGCCGAGAAGGCCACCGCGAAGAAGCCGTCCGCGGTGAAGAAGGTCGCGAAGAAGGCGGCGGACCGCCCCCGGCACCGGACGTGACCGGGCAGGCGCACGGTCTCCCGGGCCGGAGCGCACACGCGTCGGGGGCGCGGCCACCGTGGTGTCCGCGCCCCCGCGTCATGCCTGTGGCGACCGGATCAGTCGCGCTGTGCCCCCTTGGGCAGCGTACGGAGTTCCATGGTCCCGGCGGTGTTCGAACCGAACCCGTGGTCCAGGATCTTCGCCGCGTCGCCGTACCGGTCCGTGCTGTTCAGGACGGTGCCGATGAGGGTCCTGTCGCCCCGGGTGGCGGAGAACACCAGGCAGTCGCCCGCCGGGGTGGTCGTACCGGTCTTGATGCCGGTGACCCCCTCGTACGACCCGAGCAGCTGGTTCGTGTTGGTCCAGGTGTACGTGCGGACGCGGCCGTTGGCGGCGGGCGCGTCGCCCTTGTACTCCTTGGCCTTGACGACCGTACGGAAGGTGTCGTTCTCCATGGCGTGCCGGGCCAGCCTCGCCAGCTCGCCCGGGGTGCTGACGTCGGACCCCGCGCCGTCGAAGGAGTCGAACTCGGTGTTGACGAGCCCGAGTTCGTCGGCCTCCGCGTTCATCTTCGCGATGAAGGAGGCGGTCCGCTCGGCGCTGGTGGCGCCGGTGCCGAACGTGTCGGCGAGTGCGAACGCCGCGTCGGCCCCGGAGGGGAGCAGGGACGCGTAGAGCAGCTGACGGACGGTGAGCTTGTCACCGGTCTGGAGGTCCGCGGTGCTGGAGCCGTGCTCGGTGACGTAGTCGCGGTACTCCTGCTGGACGGGTACCTGGCGGTCCAGGTCGACACCGGTGGTGTCGAGGACCACGGAGGCGGCCATGATCTTCGCGGTGCTGGCGATGGGGCGGGCGGTGTCCGCCTCCTTGCCGTAGAGGGTCTCGCCGCTGTCGCCGTCCACGAGCACGGCGCCCAGGGCGGCGATGCTCGGTTCTGGCTGGGTGGGTACCGCTGCGGCCTGGGCGACCAGTGGGGAGAGTGCGAGCAGCGTGCCGCCGGCGAGGGCGGCGGCCGCCTTACGCTTGGTCAGGAATGTGGCAGTCAAGGAGAAACGCTCCGTATCTGCGGTGCTTTGTCGTGCAGTTGTCGTTCTGTGGGGGCTGCGGGGGCTGCGGGACAAGTAAGCGTGCCCCCTACATAGAACGCCATGGAGCGGCGGCCCGGTTGCAGCGGGGCCGTGTCGGACCCGGGGCGGAAAGGACCGGTCAGGTGCGTACCTGCCGGTCAGGCGTACGGACGCCAGTCGCCCAGGTATCCGGCCGCGGTGTGCGCGCGGGCCTGGGAGGCGGTCAGCTGCGGGCGGTTCGCGGGGACGGTGACGCGCGCGCCGGGCCCGGTGTTGCGGTACTCGGCGAAGCGCTGGTCCTGCCAGGGGAAGCCCGAGGACATCGTGTCGTACGGCGTGACCGCGTCGATGCCCGCGCCGAGATGGCTCTCGCGGACCGTCAGCATGGGGTGCGCGGTGAGGTCGGAGGACGGCACCCAGGGGCGGGCCAGCTTGTAGTACGCGTCGGGGGCGGTGCTGGTGATCCGGGAGCGCAGGACCAGGTAGCCGCGCGGGTTGGCCCCGGCGGTGCTGGGCGCGAAGACGAATCCGTACGGCGCCGAGGCCAGGTCGGTGCGGGTCAGGGTGCGGAAGTGGCAGCGGTCGTAGACGGCGGTGGCGCGGCCGAAGACGAAGTCGACGTCACCCTCCACGTAGCAGTCGCGGTAGTACTGCCGGGCGAACGCCGTGAGGGCGAGGGAGTCGGCGTACAGGGTGTCCTGGTGGCCGAGGAAGTGGCAGCCGTAAAAGGCCGAGCGGTCGCCCTGCACCTTGATCGCGACGGCCTGCGTCCCGGTGTACTCGGGGTTGTCGGAGCGCAGCCAGTCGTTGGCGAAGGTCACGTGGCGCGCGGTGAAGCCGGCGGCCTGGACGGTGACGGTCGCCGATCCGCTCGTGCCGTAGGTGCCGGACCCGTCGGGCCTGGGCGTGCCGGCGGCGTTGTCGTACACGAGGACGGTGTCACGGGGGTCGCCGCTCGCGCCGACGAGGGTGAGCTCCGCCCGTGCGGCGTCGACGAGGACCGTGGAGCGGTAGGTGCCGGGGGCGAGCACCAGGGTGTGGCCGGTGCCGGACGCGGCGTCGACGGCGGACTGCACGTCGGCGTGGTCGCCCCGGCCGTGCGGGTCGACGTACAGCGTCCGCGCGTCGAGCCGCCGGGACGGCGAACCGTACCGCCCGAAGGGGTGCCGGTGCGCGGGCCGGGCCAGGGCGGCGGGTGCGCCGAGGGCGAGGGCGGTGCCCGCACCCGCGAACAGGGTCAGGGCACTGCGTCTGCTGGGCATGGCGGTACTCCTTCACGGGGGTGGGGGCCGGAGCGGCGCTCTCCGGGGTGCTGGAGAGCGTGCGGTGCCGCTCCGGCCTGTTCTCGGGGGTGCCGGGCGGGTCAGCGGAGCGTGGGCCGTCCCGCGCCGGCGCCCAGGCCGACGAGCAGCGGGACGACCAGCGGGTGGTCGGTCCTGGTGCGCAGCGTCGGGGTCCAGCCGGCGCCTTCGGTGAGCTGCTCGGCGGGCACGCCCGCGTTGTGCACGGCGATCAGGTCGGTCTTCCGGCCGTTGACGTAGTTGTCGCCGGCCGTGAGGGAGGACTCGGACCACTTCTTGAGGATGGTCGCCTTGTCGAAGCCCTTGGGGACGGTGAACGCGTTGTGCTCGGCGACGAGGTGTGACTCGGCCCCGATGCCGTACGTGTAGCCGTAGGCGGCGCCCGCGGTGGCGACGAAGTGGTTGTTGTACGAGTCGACCTGGCCGAAGCGGACGCGGGGCGCGCGCTCGTTGACGTCCTTGAAGAGGTTGTGGTGCAGGGTCACACGGAGCTTGCCCCGGTCGTCGGCACCGGCGCCGTCGCTGTTGCCGATGAGCATCGTCTTGTCGTGGTCCTTGAGGACGTTCCAGGAGACGGTGACCAGGTCGGCGCCGCGGACGATGTCGAAGAGCCCGTCGTGCTGCTGGAACAGCTCGTCGAAGTAGCGGGGCTGGTCGGCGTCGGGGCGGTCACCGTCGCTGAAGGTGTTGTGGTCGACCCAGACATGGCGGGAGCCGTACACGACGAGGTTGTCGTACTCGGAGTTCCAGTGGCCGGTGTCCCCGTCGGTCGGGTCCCACTGGGGGAAGCAGTCGTAGGTGTCCTCGAAGGTGAGGTTGCGGATGATGACGTTCGAGACGTTCTTCACCTGGAGGCTGGCGCCGACGACGGTGGCGTCCTTGCCGGCCCCGATGAGCGTGGTGTTGGACGGAACGTTCACGTTGACCGCCGCGGCCTGACGCTTCGCGGACGCGACGCGGGCGTCCTCCAGCGGGCCGGAGGGGACCTCGTCCCTGCCCCAGACCTCGGGGTCGTAGGCCGCGAGGTACTTCTCCAGGGTGTAGCCGTCCTGCTGGTAGGCCTCGCAGCCGATCGGGGTGCCGGCCGCGTCGGAGTTGCCGTGGACGGTTCCGGCGATCCTGACGATCTTCGGCGCGTCACCGGCGTCCTCGAAGGCGGCGATGAGCTCGGCCCGGTTGGTGACCGTGTAGACGTGGTCGGGGGTGGCCTTCGCGCCTCCCGTGGTGGAGCCCTCGGCGGCGGCCCAGCCGTCGCCCGGGGCGAGCACGGTGCGCTCGGCCCCCTTGCCGTGCGGGGTGGAGGCCTGGGCGGGGAGGCTCACGGCGAGGGCGAGCGAGGCGCAGCCCATCACCACGGCGATGGCGCGGACGTGTCTCATGCGTGCGGGCATGGCGAATCCTTAACTGTCGTACGGGGAAATGGGGTGGAGCGGAGTGTGCGGAGCGGGGATCAGGCCTGCGGCCAGGTGATCCACGCCCCCGGCACGGGCTCGCCGAGGCGGCGCAGGTCTCGCGGTGCGAGTACGCGCCCGTCCAGCAGGGCGCGGGCGGTCATGCGGGCCACCTCGACGGCGCCGTCGGGCCGGAAGTGGGTGTTGTCCTGGACTCCGTCCGGGTAGTTGGGCGACTCGCCCGGCTCCAGCCAGTTGAAACACGGCTTGGTGCCGTCGGGGCCGAGTTCCTGCCAGCGGGTGAGGGAGAGCGCCTGGGCGTCGAGCAGGGTCACGCCCTCCTCGGACGCCAGGGCGCGCATGGCCGCGGGGTACTCCCCGTGGGTGGGCCTGGCGGTGCCGTCCTCGGCGAAGCGCCGGCGCTCGACCGGGGTGATCAGCACGGGCTCGGCGCGACGGGCTCGGGCGCCCTTGACGTACTGGCGCAGATACTCCTGGTAGGTGGTGTACGGGTCGGTGCCCCGGGCCGGGTCCTCGGTCTTCTCGTCGTTGTGCCCGAACTGGATCAGGACGAGGTCGCCGGGGCGGACGCCGTCCAGGAGGGCGGTGAGCCGGCCCTCGTCGATGAAGCTCTTGGAACTCCGGCCGTTCACCGCGTGGTTGGCGACGGCGAGCGCACGGCCGAGGAAGAAGGGGAGGGCCATGCCCCAGCCGGTCTCGGGCGCGGCGTCGGCGTACTTCTGGGCGGCGGTGGAGTCGCCGGCGATGTGGAGGGTCCGGGGCCGGGGCCTGCCTCCGCCGCCGCCGTGCGCGAGCGCGGGGGTGGCGCTGAGGGCGAGGGGCAGCGCGAGGAGCGCGGCTGCCGTCCGTCTGCGGGTGAGTGACACAGGATGACTGCCTCTCTCGAAGGACACGCGTGAGGTGGTGCGTGGAGAAGAGGGACCGGCGGCGGGGTGCGACCCGGACCGCCGCCGGTCCCCCGGTCATCGGGGTGCCGGCCGTGACGGGACGGCCGGTCAGCCGTTGCCCAGCTCCTTCCACTCCTTCTGGGCGGCGTTCAGCTCGTCGGCCATCGTGTCGAGGAAGGCCTTGGCCGTGATCTTGCCGAGGAGCAGCTTCTGGAACTCGGGCTCGTTGTCGGCCTTGCTGATGTTGTTCCAGTCGGGCAGGTAGTACGGCAGGTCGACGATCTTGGTGGAGCCGTCGGTGAGGGCCTTCGCGGCGAGCGCGGTCGGCTCGGTCTCGTTGATCCAGGGGTCCTTGGCCGCCTCGGTGTTGGCCGGGATGGCACCCGCGGACTTGTTCCACTTGCTGTTCGACTCGTGCGAGGCCGCGAACTCGATGAACTTCCAGGCCGCGTTCTTGTTCTTGCTGGACCGGAAGAGGCCGAGGCCGTCGACGGGGTTGGAGACCTGGACGCGTGTGCCGCCCTCCCCGATGGGGGCGGGTATCCCGGCGAACTTGCCCTCGCCCAGCGCCTTCAGATGGTCCTGGTAGGAGCCGAGGTTGTGGCTGAGCATCCCGATGGTGCCGGTGTCCCACTGGGCGACCATCTTGGTGAAGTCGTTGTTGACGTCGGCGGCGGGCGTCGTCTTCTTGAAGAGCGCTGCGTACTTCTCCAGGGCCGCGACGTTCTTCGGGTCGTTCAGGGTGGTCTTCTCGCCGTCCCAGAAGTCGGTGATCCCGGTCTGGCCGTAGATCGCGTCCAGGGCCTGCGCGATGGAGCCGGCGCCGCCGCGGATGGTGTAGCCGAACTTGTTGTTCTTGGCGTCGGTGAGCTTGTCGGCGGCCTCGTAGAACTTGGGCCAGGTGGTGGGCGCCTCCAGCTTCGCCGCCTCGAACAGGTCGGTGCGGTACCAGAGGGCGCCGTTGTTGGCGGAGGTCGGCACGGTGTACATGTCGTCACCCCGGCCCGCCGCGGATCTGACGCTCTCGACCATGTTGTCGACGAGCTTGCCCTTGAGGGACGACTTCTCCAGCCGGTCGCTGATCGGCTCCAGGGCCTCCTGGGACACGATGTTGGCCAGGTACGCGGTGCCGACACCGCCCACGTCGGGGAGGCCGCCGCCCGCGATGGCCGTGTCGTACTTGGACTGGACGTCGGCGATCGGGATCGGGACGTACTTGACCTTGATGTCCGGGTTCTTCTTCTCGAAGTCCTTGATGATCTCGGTCCAGATGGCGGTGCGCGGACCGCCGTTGTTGTCCCAGAAGGTGATCTCGCCCTTCCCGCTGCCTTCCGTGCCCGAACTGCTTCCGTCGTCGCCGCAGGCGGTGGCCCCCAGGGCCAGGACCGCGGTGAGGGAGACCGCGGTCGCGGCACGCCCGCGGAGCGTCTTCGAGATGTTCATGTCAGCTCTTCTCTCTCGGGAATTTCTCGGAATCTGTACGCGTGCGTGGGGGGCGGTCAGTGGTGTGCGCGGTGCGGGTCAGACGGTGCGAGGCCGTCCGGTGGTGCGGAACGCGGTGAAGCCGGCCGTCCCGGACGGCCCCGTCCCGGCCGGTGCGGTGGCGAAGAGGCCGAGGAGCGCTCCCACCCAGCGCCACGGGGTGGCCGCGAAGACCTGGCCGGACGGCTGGAAGCCGGATCCGTCGCCGGTGTCGGCGTAAAAGCGGCAGCGGGCGCCCCGGGTGACCTCGATACGGACGCGTACGCCGGCGCCGGGTGCGGGGCGCGGGTGTGCGGCGTCCCGCTCGTGCTCGGCGACGGTCTCGGCGTACCGGTGCACGAGCCTGGCCGTCCCGTCGGGCCCGGCCTCCAGGCCGATCCACGAGAAGGCGTCCCCGAGCACGGCGAGCCCGGCCTTGGCCCCGGGTTCGGTGGAGTTCAGGGTGATGCCGGTCTCGACGGTGAACTCCTCGGCGGGCAGCCGCTGCACCAGGACGTTGGGCAGGGCCCGCAGGTCGTGGGCGTACGCGGTCCGTACGCAGCTGAGGCGCAGCCCGTCGCCCCCGTGCCCGACCGTCCAGCCGGGGCGCGGGTTGGCGGTCCACTGCCACTGACGGCCGTACCGGCCGCCGGGGAAGTCGTCGCCGGAGGCGGGTGCCCCCACGGTCCGTTCCGGGGCCGCGGGGCTGCGGTGCACGAGGACGGGTTCGCCCTCGTCGCCGATGACCGGCCAGCCGTCCTCCCAGCGCATCGGCTGGAGGTGCACCACACGGCCGTACGCCCCGCGCGCCTGGAAGTGCAGGAACCAGTCCTCGCCGGCGGCGGTCCTGACCCAGCCGCCCTGGTGCGGGCCGTTGATGTCGGTGGTGCCCTGCGCGAGGACGACCCGCTCCTCGTACGGCCCCTCGAACGTCCGGGAGCGGAAGGCGCCCTGCCAGCCGGTCTCCACTCCCCCGGCCGGCGCGAAGATCCAGAACCAGCCGTCGTGCCGGTAGAGCTTGGGGCCCTCCAGGGTGAACCAGCCGGGGAGGGTGTCGGCGTCGACGAGGATGGTTCCCTCGTCGAGCAGTTCGCGTCCGTCGGGGCTCATCCGGTGGCCGGTGAGCCGGTTCTTGATGCCGGAGCGGGACTTCGCCCAGGCGTGCACGAGGTACGCCTCGCCGGTCTCCTCGTCCCACAAGGGGCACGCATCGATCAGGCCCTTGCCCGCCTTGACGAGGTGCGGGGCGCTCCAGGGGCCGCGGATGTCCTCGGCGTTGATCTGCTGGATGCCGTGGTCGGGGTCGCCCCAGAAGATCCAGAAGCGTCCGGCGTGATGGCGCAGCGAGGGCGCCCACACCCCGCAGTCGTGGCGCGGCACCGCGAAGTCGGCGTCCGGTTCCAGCCGGTCGAGGGCGTGGCCGATGAGCGACCAGTTGACGAGGTCGCGGGAGTGCAGCAGGGGCAGTCCGGGGACCCGGCCGAAGCTGGACGCGGTGAGGTAGTGGTCCTCGCCGACGGTGATCACGTCCGGGTCGGACCAGTCGGCGTTCAGGACGGGGTTGCGGTAGGTGCCGTCCCCGAGGTCGGCCGTCCAGGGCATCGTCATCCGGTGACCGCCTTGCGGACGTGGGCGGCGGCGGCGTCCCGGTCGAGGCGTCCGTCGGCGACGACGGTGACGACCCGGCGTACGACGGTGTCCCCGGCGGCGACCGGTAGCCGGCGGTCCGCGGCGAGGGAGGAGCCGACCCCGGGGTACTCGGTGGTCCGTACGAACCAGGGGTCGCGGCGGGTCTCGTCGGTCGCGCCGGCGAAGACGAGCGTCCAGCCGTCCCCGGCGAGGGCCAGCCAGTCGGCGGCCTTCCCGTGGACCGCCTCCTCGCCGTCGAGGGTTCCGCTGAACACGGCGGGCGGGGCGGGCTCCTTGGGGGCGCGCCAGAAGAATCCGCCGTATCCGGCGCCGGGGCGGCCGTTGGTGGCGGGGCTGCCGATGGAGAGGTCCCTGCCGCCCCGGTTGGTGAGGGAGAAGGAGAAGTCCAGCGCCCAGGCGGTGCCGGAGATCTCGCTGACGGCGACCGTGCGGTGCTCGCGCAGCAGCTCGGTGCCGTCGGCCTCCCAGCTGAGCTCTTCCACGAACCCGTCCGGGTCGCGGAGCTTCCAGCCGAGGTGGCGCTGGGTGCCGTGGTTGTCGAGCGCGGTGGGGCCCTGACCGCGGACGAAGGTGCGCCCGCCCCAGAAGTTGTGTCCGGCCACATCGGGCACCGCGACGGAGGCGCCCAGGTGGTGGAGGTGGTCGGCCGGGCGCTCCTCGGTGACGGGGGTGCCGGCGAGGGTGGTGACGGGGTGCAGATAGGGGCGGCCGTCGGTCCCGGGCCGGTAGCTGTAGCGGCCGACGGGGCGTCCGGCGCAGCTGAGGAGTGCGGTGGTGGTCATGCGGTGCTCACCTCGCTGGGTCGCGCCCAGGAGGCGCCGAGTTCGGAGAAGAGGGTGAGGGTGTCGGCCGCGGCGGCGACGGTTCCGTCGATGCCGCGCACGATGCGCCGTTCGCCGTCGCCCTGGTCGGCGGGCCGGGTGTGCCAGGCGGTGGCGGGCAGCGCGGTGGGCTCGGGGGCGGTGCGCACCGCTTCGAGGACCCGCATGAAGGCGCCGGTGCGCTCCGGCGGTACGAGGAGCGGGGTGCCGTCCTCCAGGTGGGCGACGAGGTTCTCCAGGAGGTCGGTCCGCCCGTGGACGGTCTCCTCGGGGCCGTGTCCGGCGCGCTGGACGAGGACCCGGTCCTGCTTGTACCAGAAGGTGATGCGGCCCCGGTCGCCGTGGACGATCACGTACGGTTCGCCGGCCTCCTCCGCGCAGAGGGTGACGGCGACGGTCACCGGCAGCCCGTCGGTGGTGGTGATCCGGACGCAGCTGGTGTCGTCGGACTCGATGTCGTGGGCCCGGAACAGCTCGGTCTCGATGGACACGACGTCCTCGGCCGTTCCGCCGCCGGCGAGTTCGAGCGCGGTGGCGACGGCGTGGGCCAGCGGGTTGGTGAGCACCCCGTCGACGACATCGGTGCCGCCCATCCTGCGGCGCCCGGCCCACGGCGCCCGCCGGAAGTAGGCGTCGTCGCGGACCCAGGCGCCGGCGGCGCCGATACCCCGGACGGTGCCGACGGCTCCGGAGCGTACGAGGTCCTGGACGGCGGGCACGGCGTGCGAGCCGAGGGACTGGAAGCCGATCTGGCAGGCGACGCCGGCCTTCCGTACCCCGTCGGCCATGCGGGCGTAGTCCTCGTAGGTCGCGGCGGGCGGCTTCTCCAGGAGGAGGTGGACGCCGCGGGCCGCTGCGGTCAGGGCGAGGGTGGTGTGGGTCGGGATGGGGGTGCAGATGACGGCGGCACGCGCGCCGGTGGAGTCCAGGAGGGCCCCGAAGTCGGCGGACTGCTCGGGCATCTCCCCGGCGAACAGGCCGAGTTCGGCGTCGGTCAGCGGGTTCAGCTCGCAGACCCCGGCCAGTCTGACCAGGCCCTGGTGCTGGAGACGGCGGATGTTGGCGAGGTGCCAGCGGCCGTGGCCGCGGGCTCCGGCCAGGACGACGGGCACGGGGGTGGTCGCACTCGTCCGGGTCATGTCGTCATCCCTTCACGGCGCCGGCGCTGAAGCCGGTGATGAGCCACTTCTGGATGAAGGCGAAGACGATCACCACGGGCACGGCGGCGATGACACCGCCCGCGGCCAGCGCCCCCAGGTCGACGCTGTCGGCGCCGATCAGGGTGTTGAGGCCGACCGGGATCGTCTGCTTGTCCTGTTCGCTGAGGAACATCAGGGCGAACAGGAAGTGGTTCCAGCTGTGGACGAAGGCGAAGGAGCCGACGGCGATCAGTCCGGGGCGCAGCAGCGGCAGGACGACGGCGCAGAAGGCCTTGAAGCGCGAGCAGCCGTCCACCCAGGCGGCCTCTTCGAGGGAGACCGGCACGTTCTTGATGAACCCGCTGATCAGGATGATCGACAGGGGGAGCTGGAAGACGGTCTCCGCGATGACGACGCTCCCCAGGGAGTTGATCATCTGGAGGTTCTTGAAGATCTCGAAGAGCGGTACGAGCATCAGGGCGCCCGGGATGAACTGCGAGCAGAGCAGCGCCAGCATGAAGGCGCCCTTGATCTTGAAGTCGAACCGGGCCAGGGCGTAGCCGCCGGCCAGCGCGACCAGGGTGGTGGCGATCAGCGTCGCGACGCCGACGATCATGCTGTTCTGGAAGAAGAGGGCGAAGCTGCGCTCGTTCCAGACCTTGGAGAAGTGGTCCCCCGTCATCGGCCAGGGCACCAGCGAGGTGGAGCCGGCGGGCCGTACGGCGAAGAGGAGCATCCAGTAGAACGGGATGAGCGTGAAGAGCAGGTAGATGCCGAGCGGCACGTAGATCTGCCAGCGCGGTACGTCGTCGAAGGCGCGCTCACGCTTGGGGCGGCGGGGTGAGGAGGGCGGCGGGGAGTCGTTCCCCCGGGACGGTCCCGGGGTGTGGGCCCCGTTCTTCTCCACGAGTGCGGCGGTCACTTGTTGTCGCCTCCGAACTTGCTCAGGCGCAGATAGACGATCGAGCAGAAGAGGAGGATCACGAAGGCGACGGTGGTGAGCGCGGAGGCGTATCCGAAGTCGTGGCCCTCGATGCCTGTGTTGGCGACGTAGAGCGGGAGTGTGGTGGTCTCGCCCGCCGGTCCGCCGCCGGTGAGGGTGTAGAGCAGGTCGACGTTGTTGAACTCCCAGACCCCGCGCAGCAGGGTGGCCAGGATGATCGCGTCGCGCAGGTGCGGGAGCGTGATGTGGAAGAACTGCCGCAGCCGGCCGGCCCCGTCCACCGATGCCGCCTCGTAGAGCTCCTTGGAGACGGACTGCAGGTCGGCGAGGATGAGGATGGCGAAGAAGGGCACTCCACGCCAGAGTTCGGAGACGGTGGCCGCCCAGAACACGGTTCCGGTGTCGGAGAGGACCGAGGTGCCGTACTCACCGATCCCGGCGTCCGCGAGGTAGCGGCTGAAGCCGGTCGAGGAGTTGTAGAGCAGGATCCAGATGGTGCTGGTCAGCACCCCGGAGACGGCCCAGGGCGAGAAGACCATGGCGCGGGATATGCCGCGTCCGACGAAGGTCTGGTTGACGATCAGGGCGAGCGCGAGGCCGAGCGCGAGCTGCAGGGTCACCTGGGTGAAGACCCACTGGGCGCTGAAGCCGAGCGTCGGCCAGAACTGCTCGTCCTCGGTGAAGATCCGGGTGAAGTTGTCGAAGCCGGCGAAGCCGTTCCGCCACGGCTTGGTGACGTTGTAGTTCTGCAGGCTGTAGTAGAAGACGCTGACCACCGGATAGGCGATGAAGCCCAGCATCAGCAGGCCGGCCGGCGCGATCAGCAGGTACGGCAGTCGGCGGGGGGTGGCCGAGCGGCGCCTGGACGCCTTCCCCTTGGGGGGCGGTGTGGCCACGGCTGCGGATTGGGCCATGACGCGTCTCCGATCTCTGGGAAGTGCTGGATGTGCTGGATGTGCCGTGCTGTCGATGCGGGTCTTTCGGTGCATGGCGCAAGCGCTTACCGCATGCCGTTCGGTATTCCGGACGGGGCGGTGCGCGGAATTCTGTGCGCCCGGGTTCAGCCCGCGTACGGGTCGGGCACTTCTCCCTGCCGGGCCAGGAACGCGAAGTCGCATCCGGTGTCGGCCTGGGTGATCTGGTCCTGGTAGAGCGCGCCGTAACCGCGTCCGTAGCGGGCGGGCGGCTCGGTCCACGCGGACCTGCGCAGCTCCAGCTCCTCCTCGGACACGTCGAGGTGGAGCAGCCGTGCCTCGACGTCCAGCGTGATCAGGTCGCCGGTGCGGACCAGGGCGAGCGGTCCGCCGACGTAGGACTCGGGTGCGATGTGCAGGACGCAGGCCCCGTAACTGGTGCCGCTCATCCGGGCGTCGGAGAGCCTGACCATGTCGCGTACGCCCTGCTTCAGCAGGTAGTCCGGGATCGGCAGCATGCCGTACTCGGGCATGCCGGGACCGCCCTTGGGGCCGGCGTTGCGGAGCACCAGCACATGGTCCGGGGTGAGGGCCAGGGCCGGGTCGTTGATGGTGCGCTGCATCTCCTTGTAGTCGTCGAAGACGACCGCGGGTCCGGTGTGGCGCAGCAGGTGCGGCTCGGCGGCGATGTGCTTGATGACGGCGCCGTCGGGGCAGAGGTTGCCGCGCAGGACCGCCACCCCGCCCTCCTCGGCCAGCGGGTTGTCGCGCTCCCGGATGACGTCGGCGTCGTGGACGAGCGCCCCGTCGAGCTGTTCGCGCATCGTGGCGTGGGCGACGGTGGGCCGGTCGAGGTGGAGTACGTCGGTGAGCCTGGCCAGGAATCCCGGCAGCCCTCCCGCGAAGTGGAAGTCCTCCATCAGGTACTTCCCGCCGGGCCGGAGGTTGGCGAGGACGGGCACGGTGCGGGCGATCCGGTCGAAGTCGTCCAGGGTGAGCTTCACCCCGGAGCGGCCGGCCATCGCAATGAGGTGGATGACGGCGTTGGTGGACCCGCCGAGCGCGAGGACGGTGGCGACGGCGTCCTCGTAGGCGTCCGCCGTGAGGATCCGCGACAACGTCAGCTGCTGCCACACCAGTTCGACGATCCGGATCCCGGACTGCGCGGCCATCCGGTCGTGACCGGAGTCGACGGCGGGGATGGAGGAAGCGCCCGGCACGGTGACGCCCAGCGCCTCGGCGGCGGCCGTCAGCGTCGAGGCGGTGCCCATCGTCATGCAGTGGCCCGGCGAGCGGGCGAGCCCGTTCTCCAGCTCGGCCATCTCGCAGTCGCCGATGAGGCCGGCCCGCTTGTCGTCCCAGTACTTCCACATGTCCGTGCCAGAGCCCAGGACCTCGTTGCGCCAGTGGCCCGGCAGCATCGGCCCGGCGGGCACGAAGACGGTCGGCAGGTCGACGGAGGCGGCGCCCATCAGCAGCGCGGGCGTGGACTTGTCGCAGCCGCCCAGCAGCACGGCGCCGTCGACGGGGTAGGAGCGCAGCAGCTCCTCCGTCTCCATCGCCAGCATGTTGCGGTAGAGCATCGGGGTCGGCTTCTGGAAGGTCTCCGAGAGCGTGGAGACCGGGAATTCGAGCGGGAAGCCGCCGGCCTGCCAGACGCCCCGCTTGACCGCCTGGGCGCGGTCGCGGAGGTGGACGTGGCAGGGGTTGATGTCGGACCAGGTGTTGAGGATCGCGATGACCGGCTTGCCCAGGTGCTCCTCGGGGAGGTAGCCGAGCTGCCGGGTGCGGGCGCGGTGGCTGAAGGAGCGGAGCCCGTCCGTGCCGTACCACTGGTGGCTGCGCAGCTCCTCGGGGGCGATGCGGTTCCCGCCGGTGCCGGTCATATGGACCACCCGGCGACCAGTCCGGCGACCTCGGCGCGCTGCTCCTCGGGCAGCGCCCGGCTCGGTGCGCGTACGTCGCGGCGGCAGAGCCCGAGCGAGGCCAGGGCCTCCTTGACGACCGTCACGTTGTTGGCGGACTGCCGGTCGGCGCGCAGGTCCTCGAAGCGGCGGATCTGCTCCCAGACCTTCATCGCCGCGAGGTAGTCGCCGGCCCGGAGCGCCTCCAGCATGGCGAGCGAGACACCGGGGGCGACGTTGACCAGCCCGGAGGTGAAGCCGGTGGCGCCGGTCGCGAAGTAGGAGGGGGCGTACAGCTCGGCGAGGCCGGCGACCCAGACGAATCTCTCCAGGCCCGCGTCCCGGGCGAAGGCGCCGAAGCGGGCGGCGTCCTGGACGGCGTACTTCACGCCGATGACGTTGGGGCAGCTGTCGGCGAGCTCGGCGAGGCGCTCGCCGGCGAGCAGCGGGTTACGGACGTACGGGACGACCCCGAGCCCCGGGACGGCCTCGGCGATGGCCCGGTGGTAGTCGACCCAGCCGTCCTGCGAGACGTAGGGGTGGACCGGCTGGTGGACCATCACCATCTCGGCGCCGGCGTCCCTGGCGTGCTCCGCGGCGGCCACGGCGGTCGGCACGTCGTGGCCGACACCCACCAGGACGGTTGCCCGGCCGCGCGCCTCCTCGATGGTCAGCTCGGTGACGGCGCGCCGCTCGTCGGGGGTGAGCGCGTAGAACTCACCGGTGTTGCCGTTCGGGGTGACGATGCGGACACCGCCGTCGAGCAGCCGCCGCAGCAGTACGCGGTGCGCCGGGACGTCGATGCTCCCGTCCTCGGCGAACGGGGTCACCGGGATCGCCACAACGTCTGCGAGGGCCGCCTTCAGCGGGGAGAGGTCCATGCGGACCAGCCTTTCGTCGAGGTGCTGGTGTGTCAGATCCAGCCGGTGGTTCACGCCGTGTCACCCCCGTCTTCGTCGTCGGGGAAGGCGCGGCGCACGAACGATGCGATGTGGTCGTGCAGAGCGGCCGCGGCGGCGGTCGCGTCGTCGGCGAGCGCGAGCCGGAGGATCTCGCGGTGCTCGGCCGCCTCGCGCTCCCAGGACGGGATCGCCGACCAGGCCACGGTCGACACGAGGGCGGCCTGGTCACGGATCTCGTCGAGCATCCGGGCGAGCAGCGGGTTCCCGCAGGGCACGTAGAGGGCCCGGTGGAAGTCCCGGTTGGCGAGCGACCTGTCCGCCTTGTCGATCGCCGAGTCGGCCCGCTCCAGGGCCTCCTGGGCCGCCTCCAGCGAGGCCTTGCGGGTGATGGAGCGGCGCAGCGCCTCGGGCTCCAGGAGCAGGCGTACGTCGTACACCTCGCGGGCCATCGTCGCGTCGACGAGCCGTACGGTGGCGCCCTTGTACTGGCTCATCACCACGAGGCCGGTGCCCGCGAGGGTCTTCAGCGCCTCGCGTACGGGGGTCTTCGACACCCCGAACTGCGCGGCGAGTTCGGTCTCCACGAGCGCTTGCCCCGGTTGCAGCTGTGCGGTGAGGATCGCGTGCTTGATCGCCTCCAGCACGTACTGGGTCCTGGACGGAATCGGGGCGGGCGCAAAGGTCATGGGTGAAGGGCTCTCACATCTCGCGTATCGCGTCTCATATATGACGTACGAAGTACGACGCGATGAAGCTAGAGCCGTGGGAATGTTTCGTCAACGCTTCTGGCAAAAGAAGTTCCGTCGACGCGCGGCCGGGACACGGCGGGGGCCCGCCGCGTCCCGGCCGCCACAGGCCGTGCGGACATGGCGCAGGTCCCCGGCACCGTGCCGGGGACCTGCGCCTACGGGGTGGAAGAGGCCCCGATCAGCCGTCGCGGAGGGCGGAGAGGGCGCCCGCGACCGCGCTCAGGTCCGGTCCCGAGGCCAGGCCCGCGTGGTACAGGCGCAGTTCGGTCGCGCCGAGCGAAACCGCGTGCGCGGCGTCCCGCTCCAGCGTGCCGGGACTGCCGCCCATGCCGCTCACCACGTTGAAGTTGGCCGCCAGCACCCCGGAGAGCCCCGCGAACGGCCCGAGGACGGCCTCGCGCGCCGGGTCGCCGCCGGTGCAGGGCAGCACGACACCGTCCGCCGTGGACAGGATGTGCGCCGGGTCCGTCCCGGCGTTGGCACCGGTGCGGTAGGAGGCGGGGTCGGCGTGCAGCAGGACCTGGAAGCCCGGGTCCTGCGCGGCGGCCCGTACCGCCGCGACGGCCGCGTCCTGGAGGCCCCTGGCGACCTGGACGCGCCACCGCAGGGTGGCGTCGGCGAGCCCGGCGCCGAGCAGCTTCTCCACACCGGCCCAGCCCTGCCCGTCGGAGCCGGACCCGGCCCAGACCGGCTCCAGGGCGCGGCGTACGGCGTCCCGCAGCTCCTCGGGGTCCAGCCCCACGGAGGCGTAGCCGGCCCGGCAGTCGGCGCAGAAGCAGAGGGACATCAGGTACTGCGCCGCGTCCCCGAGGGCGACGCCAGAGGTCTTGTCGTGGGCGTGCAGATGGGCGAAGCCGTACCAGCCGCACGACTCCAGCTCGGTGCCCGCGGTCCCGGGGCGTACGGCCGCCTCCGCCGCCAGGTCCACCAGGTACGCGTGGACGGCGGGCTGCGCGATGCACGGCGCCCAGGGGTAGCGGTCACCGTAGGCGTTGACCACGGAGGTGTCCGGATGCTCGGCCCCCAGGCGGGAGTTGTGCGCGAGGACGACCCAGGAGTGCACCTGGAGACCGGCGTCCGCCAGGGCCTCGGCCGCCTCGGCGTACGGGTCCTCCCCGGCCACCCAGGACTGGGTGTAGGGGCGCAGCTCACGTCCCGCCCAGCGCGTGGCGTCCGGCGGGTAGAGCACCGCCGCGTGCTCGGCCGTCACGATCCGGCGGGCGGGGTGGCGCGGGGTGAGCGCCCGGGTGGAGTGGTAGGCGGCGGCGAGCGTCACCTGCTGGACGCCGAGGCCGGCGAGGCGGGCGGGGGCGTCCGGGTCCCCGACGACGTCCCACGGGTAGAGGAAGGCGGAGGCCTTCACTTCGCCTCCCCCGCCCGGTGCTTCTCCAGCAGGGTGCGGCCGTCCGCGATGATCGCGGCCAGCTCCTCGATGTGCTCGGCCGGCGGC
This sequence comes from Streptomyces silvae, assembly GCF_016745505.1. GTDB lineage: Bacteria > Actinomycetota > Actinomycetes > Streptomycetales > Streptomycetaceae > Streptomyces > Streptomyces silvae. Next base: position 30,116 of record NZ_JAERUC010000086.1, read on the forward strand.
TCGGTGAGCGGGGTGCGCACCGGGCCGACGTCCAGGCCCTCCAGCCGGACGGCCGCCTTCACGAGCGACACCGCGTAGCCGCGGCCCTTGGCCCGCAGTTCGACGAGCGGCCGGTAGAAGTGGTCGAGCAGCGCGTTGACCAGGTCGTCGTCGCCGGAGTCCAGCGCCCGGTAGAAGGCCAGCGCGATGTCGGGGGCGAAGGCGAAGACGGCGGAGGAGTAGAGCGTGACGCCGATGCCGCGGTAGGCGAGCCCGGTGAGCTCGGCGGTGGGCAGGCCGTTGAAGTACAGGAAGTCCTCGCCGGGCCGCCCGGTGCGTACGGCGCTGACGATGCGCTGCATCAGGTCGAGGTCGCCGTAGCCGTCCTTGAGGCCGATGATCCCGGGGGTCCCGGCCAGGGCGACGACGGTCTCCGGGGTGAAGACCGCGTTGTCCCGCTGGTAGACGATCGTCTCCAGGGAGGTGGCGGCGGCGAGGGCGGCGTAGTGGGCCAGCAGCCCCTCCTGGCCGGCGACGACGAGGTAGGGCGGCATGGCGAGGAGCCCGTCCGCGCCCGCGTCCTCGGCGAGCTTCGCGTACTGGATCGCGAGGGCCGTGCCGTAGCCGGCGCCGGCGACCACGGGCACCTGTCCCGCGGTCTCCTCGACGGCGGCCCGGACGACGAGCCGGAACTCCTCCGGGGCCAGGGCGTGGAACTCGCCGGTGCCGCAGCAGGCGAAGACGGCTGCCGCACCGGCGTCCACGCCCTTGCGCACATGCGCGCGGAAGGCATCGAGGTCCACGGCGCCGTCCGGCCCGTAGGCGGTGACGGGGAAGAAGAGCGGCCCGGCGACATCGGTGAGTCGGGCGGCAAGGGGGGCTGAGGTCACGGGCGCTCCCTGAGCAGATTCAGGCGTGCACAATTATGATCGGCGTCCATATTTCTGAACGCTGCCACGCTAAAGCAGCCTCGCGGGGCCGGTCAAGCCACGGGCGTCCGACCCCGGGACGAACCGACCGGCACCGGGAGCCACTTGACGTGGTCCGCCACGACTTCTTAGCGTGTCCACCCATGTGAATGCTGCCCATGGAGTTGACGCCTCGGGTGGTTGTGTGACGTCCGCGTGCCACGCGCACCCCGCTCTCCGCAGGTCCGCCCCACGCACCGCCCCGCACCGCCCCCACGCACCGCAGCACCGCATCACCCCGTCCGCGCACGCCGCGCCCGCGCCCTGCGCCCGCACCGAGGAGATCCCCGTATGCCAGCTCCGCGCACCGTCCTTCTCACCGGCGCCGCCGGCGGCCTCGGCACCCTCATGCGGGGACTGCTCCCCGCGTACGGCTACGACCTCCGGCTCCTCGACCTCACCCCCATCGAGGGCGAACCGGACGCCGTCACCGCCGACCTCGGCGACAAGGCGGCGCTGCGGGAGGCGGTGCGGGGCGTGGACGCGGTCATCCATCTCGCGGGCATCTCCCTCGAAGCGTCGTTCGACAAGATCCTGCACTCCAACATCCAGGGCACCTACAACCTCTACGAGGCGGCGCGCGAGGAGGGTGTCGGGCGCATCGTGTTCGCCTCGTCCAACCACGCCATCGGCTACACCCGGCCGCCGAGCGCCGGCGACCCGCTGATCCCGATCGACACCCCGCGCCGGCCCGACACCTTCTACGGCCTGTCGAAGTCCTTCGGCGAGGACCTCGCCCAGCTCTACTGGGACAAGCACGGCCTGGAGACGGTCTCCGTGCGGATCGGCTCCTGCTTCATGGAGCCGACCTCGGTGCGGATGCTGTCCGTCTGGATGAGCCCCGGCGACGGAGCGCGCCTCTTCCACGCGGCCCTCACCGCCGAGGACGTACGGCACACGGTGGTCTACGGCTCCTCCGACAACACCCGGCTGTGGTGGGACCTGACGACGGCCCGCTCCCTCGGCTACGAACCGCAGGACGACTCCGAGCAGTACGCCGAGAAGCTCGTCGCCGAGCAGGGGGAGCTGGACCCGCACAACCCCGACCACGCGCACCTCGGCGGCCACTTCGTCACGGACCCGCCGATCTGGCCGTACTGAGGACGGGTCCGGGTCCGCGAGGTCCCGGCCGGAAAACCGGGCGACGCGGGGCCCCGGGGCCGGGCACCATACGGCCATGCCGAAGCCTTCCGGATTCACGTACGAGCGACAGGGCGACGCGAGCGTCACCATCACCCACCACGGCCGCGCCGCGGGCACCCTGCGCGGCGGCCGGGCGGAGAAGTTCCTCGCCGAGGTGGAGTCCGGCGACGCCCAGCTCGTCATGGCCCGCTGGACCGGCGCGTACCGGCACGGCAACGAGCGCACCGCCCGCGAACACCCCCGCAACCGGGGCCGGGCCGGGCGCTGAGCCGTACGGATCACGTCCGCGAAGGTAAGGGAACGGCAAAGCCGGGTCGTTCGTTACCCCGTGCATGACCGCAATGACCCCCGGCTCGAACATCCCTCTCTCCGCCGCCCGCGTGGCGGTGGACGTCGCCGCCCCGGTGCGGCTCGACGTCTCGGGCCTGCTGCTCACCGCCGACGGCAAGGTGCGCTCCGACGACGACTTCATCTTCTACAACCAGCCCTCGGGCCCCGGCGTGACCTACCGCTCGGGCGGCGGGTCGGCGCCCGACGCCATCGTGGTGGACACCACGGCGGTCCCCCCGGGCATCGAGAAGATCGTGGTCACGGCGAGCCCCGACGCCGCGGGCCAGACCTTCCAGGGCGTCGAGCCCACCGCCACCGTGCGCAACGCGGACGACGGCAGCGCGCTCGCCACCTTCACCCCGCCGCAGCTGGGCGGCGAGACGGCGCTGGTGGTCATCGAGATCTACCTGCGCAACGGCGCCTGGAAGGCCCGCGCGGTCGGCCAGGGCTATGCGAACGGGCTGGCGGGCATCGCCACGGACTTCGGCGTCTCGGTGGAGGAGCCCGCCGCGGCGGCGCCCGCCCCGGCGGCCGCTCCGGTCGCACCGCCCGTCGCTCCCCCGGCACCGGCGGCCGCTCCCGTGGACCCCCGGATCGCGCCTCCGGCCCCCGCGGCGCCGCCCGCACCGCCCGCACCGCCCGCCGGCTCGGGCAAGATCAATCTCGACAAGGGCCGGATCAGCCTCCAGAAGAACCAGACCGTGTCCCTGGTCAAGGGCGGCAGGCCGCTGCTCTCGCAGGTCAAGATGGGTCTCGGCTGGGAGCCCGCGTTCCGCGGCAAGGACATCGACCTCGACGCCTCGGTGATCGCCTTCGGCCCCAACCGCAACCACCTGGACAGCTGCTACTTCGGCAAGCTCTCCATCCTCAACGGCGCGATCAAGCACTCCGGCGACAACCTCACGGGCGAGGGCGCGGGCGACGACGAGGTGATCGTCGTGGATCTCGGCCGGATCCCCGCCGACGCGACCGGTCTGGTCTTCACGGTCAACTCGTTCACCGGGCAGAAGTTCACCGAGGTCGCCAAGGCCTACTGCCGGCTGATCGACGCGGCCACCGGCGAGGAGCTGGTCCGCTTCGACCTGACGGGCGCGGAGCCGCAGACCGGCGTGATGATGGCCAAGCTGATCAAGCAGTTCTCCGGCGAGTGGGAGATGACCGGCATGGGCGAGTTCGTGAAGTCACGGACCGTCCGCGGCATGGTCAAGCCCGCCGCGAAGGCCCTGTAGCGCCACCGGCCCCGTAGCACTGGGACCCCGGGAACGGCTTCCGGGGCACCCGCGGGTTCTCCCCTCAGGTGCCCCGGATCCGGAGAGTCTCCGGTGGGACGCGGTGCGTGCTCGTTCGCTCTCTCAGAGCTTGGTCAGCTTGGAGTACGGGCTCAGGATCCTCCCCTGTCGCCCCGAGAAGTCGATGAGCACTGCGTCGTTGTCGCCCTCGACAGCGAGGACTCGCCCGAGTCCGAACTGGTCGTGCGACACCCTGTCGCCCACATCGAAGCATTCGACCGGTGGGGCCGCCTGGGCCGGGCGGTTGAAGGGACTGGAAGGCAGGTGACGCCGGGAACCGGCTGACTGTTTCATTACGGTCGAGTATGCGCCCTGTAAGCGCCCGACGCCATGCCCGACCGCTCCGGAGCGGGCAGTAGTGCCGGATTCGTAATCAGCGGTTCCAGGGCCAGTCGGCGCTCCTGCCCGCTTCCAGCAGGGGCACCATGCGGAACGCGGCGTCGGAAAGACCCCCGAAGGTGTGGCGGTTATCGCTTCCGGCCGGCGCGTGCCCGACCCGGTATCCGGCGAGGTTCCAGGTGTAGACGGGCACGGTCGGCGGGACGCCCTCGGTGGCGTCCCCGTAGTAGGTGAACGACGCCTGCTCGTCGGTGACGATCAGCACCCGGTCGTGCCCGCGGTAGTGCCGCTGCACGGCCCGCACGGTGTCGGTGCCGCCCAGATTGCCGAAGCGTTCCAGGATCCTCAGCACGGACTCGCCCCTGCGGTAGGGCACCGCCGAGCTGCTCGTACCGAACTCCACCAGATCGGCGTCGGCGGCCCGCAGCGCCAGGGCGGCGCCGAAGACGGCCGCGGCGTCGGCCCGGTTCAGCTGGGAGCGGTCCGAGAGCGGCGACCACATCGAGCCGGAGCGGTCGACGAGGACCAGGGTGCGGCCGGGCAGCGCGGGAACGTTGCCCAGCGAGTGCCCGAGCGCCTGCTCCAGCGGGTAGGCCCACCGCAGCGACGGGGCGTGCTGATAGGCGGCCAGGTAGCGGAAGGGGAACTGCCGCGAGGCGGCGACGGCCGCCGGGTCGCTGATCCGCGCCGCCACTCCGGCGGCGGCCTCGTCGCCGACACCCGCCTCGTCGAAGTTGCGCAGGTTACGGACGAGCGCCATCGCTCCCATGGACGGGATCACGGCCTCCCAGGCCGCGGCGTCCATCGGCCCCTGGAGCCAGCCCGCCAGGGCCTCCCAGGTCATACCGGCCTCGGCGAGCCGGTCCGCGCCGCCGGGTCCGGTGATCACCGCGCGGCGCTCGGAGACCGGCACCGCCATGAGTTCCCGGTGGGCGGTCAGGGTGCGGTCCGAGCGGGGCGCCACGGCGTCCTCGGGGTGGTGCCTGCGGTCCAGGGCGTACCGGAACAGATCCCCCTGCCAGGGCTTGGCGGGGTCGGGCGCGGCGTGCACCAGGTTGAGGACGTCGCCGAAGCGGTAGCCCTTGGACGCGGTGTCGTACTTCAGCAGCGCCCGGCCGTTGTAGAGCCGGCGTACGGCGTCGGCGATACCGCGCTTGACCGGCTTGGGCACCGCGCGGCCGTACCGCGAGGTCCAGTACCCGAGCAGCTCCCCGGGCTCGTCCGCGCGCAGCAGCACGGAGTCCACGACCTGCCGGTTGGACGGGCCGTCCACCGCGCCGGCGTCGAGGCGCGCCTTCACGTACTCGGCGGCGCCGACGACGGCCGCCGTGCGCATCCGCCCCTCGTCACGCAGCCAGCGCAGCAGGCCCGCCGTCCACTCCGGGTCCTCGACGGCGAGCGTCCGCACGAGCGTCGCGAACCGGGTGTCACGCGCCTCGGAGTCCTCGTGGTGGGTCTCCTGCGACACGAAGTTGGCGACCGCCAGGAGGAAGAGTTCGGAGCGGCTGTCACGGAGATGCCCCACGGCGCCCTGGTGGTTGCGCGCGGTGTCCCCGGTCGACCGCACGGGCGAGGTGACCCGGGGACGGGTGGAGCGGGTGTTGAAGCGTGCCATGTGAATTCCCCCGAATTCATGGGAGAGAGCACAGCGAAGAAGGGGTGCCCGAGATCAGGAATCGGCGACGGTGCTAGTCCGATGCTCTATCCATTTGAGCTACCGACCGGAGCCGGGCGGGACTCGAACCCGCAACCGTCAGATCCGTAGAAGTATCCGTCGCCTGCGCACCGGGCACCCCGGCGCTTGTGCCTCCCGAGATCAGGTCGGCTGCGGCGTGTTTCGGGGAAGGAAGTAGCCGCTGCCTTCGCACCGGGAGGTGCATGGCCCTGACTCTAGGAGGTCGACCTCGCGGCGCGCGAGGCGTTTTGCCCCTCCCGCGCACCGCGCATGCCGGTGTCAGCGCTTGTCCGGCTGGCGCTTCCACGGGCCGGTGATGGCGAGCATGATGCCCGGGTTCTGGATGTTGGCGAACAGCGTCCTGCCGTCCGGGGAGAAGGTGACCCCGGCGATCTCGCTGTAGGAGGGGTCGTCCTCCGTACCGGCGTTGAGGTCGTTGCGCGCGATCGGGTACGTACGGCCGCTGTCGGTCGCCCCGAAGAGGTGCTGGATCCCGTTGCCGTCCTCGGAGATGACGATGCCACCGTAGGGCGAGACGGTGATGTTGTCCGGTCCGTCGAAAGCGCCGTCCACGGAGGGGTCCGCGTTGACCCCCAGGAGGACCTTCAGCGTGATGGTGCGGCGCTTGGGGTCGTAGAACCAGACCTGGCCGTCGTGGGCGACGGGGCTCTCGTCCCGGGCGAACGAGGAGACGAAGTAGGCGCCGCCGTCGCCCCACCACATACCTTCGAGCTTGCGGGCGCGGGTGACCTCGCCGTCGGCGAACTGCTTGCGCACGGACACGGTCTTCGCGTCGCGGTCGGGGACGTCGACCCAGTCCACGCCGTAGACGGTACCGATCTCAGTGGCGCGGGACAGGTCGTCGACGAACCGGCCCTTCTTGTCGAAGCACTTGGTGGCCTGGAGGACGCCGGCGTCGTCGGCGAGGGTGCGCAGCTTTCCGCGGCCGTGCTTGAAGCCGTGCGGCGGGACCCAGCGGTAGAGGAGGCCGTTGGGGCCGGACGCGTCCTCGGTCAGGTAGGCGTGTCCCTGCTTGGGGTCGATGACGACGGCCTCGTGGGCGTACCGGCCGAACGCCTTGACGGGACGCGGGTCGCGGTTGGCCCGCTTGTCGTACGGGTCGACCTCGAAGACGTAGCCGTGGTCCTTGAGCAGACCGTTCTTGCCTGCCTTGTCCTCAGTCTCCTCGCAGGTGAGCCAGGTGCCCCACGCGGTGCTGCCGCCGGCGCAGTTGGTCGACGTGCCCGCGATGCCGACCCACTCGGCGGTGCGGCCGTCGCGGCGGGTCTCGATGACGGTGCAGCCGCCGGCCGCGACGGGGTCATAGACGAGTCCCTCGGTCAGCGGAACCGGGAACTCCCAGCCGGCCCGGGTGCCGCTCAGCTCGTGGTTGTTGACCAGGAGGGTGACGCCACGGGGGCCCTCGAAAGCGGCCGTGCCATCGTGGTTGGAGGGTGTGTACTCGCCGCTCTCCAGCCTGGTGACACCGCTGTGGGTGACGATCCGGTACGAGAATCCGGCGGGCAGCGCGAGGATGCCCTCCGGGTCGTCGATCAGCGGGCCGTAGCCAAGCTCCTTGCCGTGGCCCCTATCGTCGTCGTGACCGTGACCGTGACCGTGCCCGTGCCCGTGGCCGTGTCGCGCGTCGTCGGCCGCCAGGGCGCCCGGGGCCGTGGCCAGTGCGCCGACGGCACCGGTCAGGGCGATTCCGGCGCCGGTGAGGGCGGACTGTCTGCTGAATTCCCTGCGTGTGATCGACATCGCGGACTCCTGGTGCTGCGTGGCCGGGTGGGTTGACGCGATCACGCTCTCTCCCCCGCACCAACTCCGGCTGAACTCCGGTCGGCGTTCCGGGGACCTGTGTCCCAACCCGCTCCCCGTCCTGAGACAAATCCACCCGACAGCATGTCCGGATCCGGCCGTTCCGTGGCCGGAACACACCGTGGAGGCCGCCCTGGCCGTGGCTCACGGGTGGTGCCTGCCGCCTCCGCCGCAAGGGCGCCGGAGGCGGCCGCACCGCCGGGTGACGCCCGGTCAGCCCCGGCCGAGGACCTTGCGGGTCGTTCCGAGGTCGAGGAAGACCGTCTCGCCCGTGGAGTCGTCCAGGCCGTCGTTGTCAGTGACGGCGTAGACATGGCCGTCACCGCCCACCGTGAGTCCCTCCAGCTTCTCCTGCGTCCAGCCCTTCGTGGCCCGCAGGTCGGGCAGCACGTCGTGGGCGAGGGTCTTCGGCAGGACGGTGAGCGCGCCCTTCGGGGCGGCGCTCGTGGGCAGGTCCACCGTGTAGATCCGCTTGACCCCGGCCGCCGGGCCGTTCAGCTTGTCGCGTTCGATGACGGCGAGCCGGTCACCGACGACGGTGATCTCGGACAGGCCGAGCCAGTCGCCGGGCGTGGTGGTGGTGCCGAGCCGGTAGCCGTACCAGCTCCAGGTGCCCGCCCGGACGTCGTACCGGCCGAGCCGGACCACACCGGCCGGGTCGGTGCCGGCCTCGCGCTGGAGCGCCGCCCAGACGATCTCGCGGCCGTCGCGGCCCGTGGTGGCGGTGACGCCCTCGAAGCCCTGTGAGCCGAGGCCCGCGGCGATCTCGGAGGGGAGCGCGACGACCTGCTGGGTGACGCCGTCGCGGTCCAGGCGCACCAGCTGGTTGCCCGCCCCGGTCTTGCCCTCGACGGCCAGCCAGAAGCCGCCCTGGGGTCGGGCGTGGATGCCCTCGGCGTCGTACCCGACGGGCTTGCCCGCGGCGTCCTTGACGGTCAGCTCGCGCGTGATGACGGCGGGCTTCCGGTCCGTGCGGACGGTGAGGATGCGGGTGGTGGCGTACGCGGCGTCCGTGACGGTGTACAGCTCGTCGGCGCGGCCCGGCACGGCCGACAGGGCGCCGAGCGCGCCCCACCCGATGGGGGCGCCGGTGCCCGAGGAGTCGGAGGCCGAGACGAGCGAGGGGTACGAGGCCGTGCCCCTGCCCAGGCGGAACAGGCTCACCGAGGCGCGTACACCGGCGTCGGCGTCGTCCTCCTCGCTGGAGACGGCGAGCAGCCCGCGTGAGGGGATCGGCAGCAGCCCCTCGGGGCCGTTGGTGGTCGGCAGGACCTGCCGGAAGACCGGACGGGTCGGCTTGCTGATGTCGTAGACGGCGACGAAGTTGGAGCGCTCCGAGCCGACGAAGGCGTAGCGCACCCCGTCGTACGTGCCGATCGCCAGCCCTTCGGGCTCGGTGCCCTTCTTCTCCGAGCGGCTGTCGTCGAGCAGGCCGTGGCGGGCAGCCAGGCGCTCGAAGCTGTTGCCGGCGTCCCAGACGGCCTTTCCGGTGCGGCTGTCGAAGACGGTCCAGCCACGGGTGCCGCCCTTCCAGTCCCCCTCGTTGGCCGTGGCCAGGTAGCGGTCGTCGATCCAGCCGAGTGCGTCCGGTTCGCGCGGTACGCCGGTGAGGGAGCCGGTCTGGTCGATGACGCCGTCGTCGGCGGTGTCGATGCCCTCGATGTCGGCCGTGCCGGCGGTGAACGCCTTGGTGAGGCGCCCCGACGCGAGGTCGATCATGACGACGCCGTTGTTCTCCTGGAGGGTGACGGCGAGCTGGCCGCGGCCGTTGACGGAGACGTACTCCGGCTCGGGGTCGGTGGGCTCGGTGATCCCGGCGGCCACCAGTGCGGGCAGCGCGGAGCCGTCGGGCGCGGTCAGTGGCACGGCGCGGGTGGTCCACCGGGCGGGTGAGGAGCCCTTGATGTCGACGATCTGCACGAACCCGGCGGGTGCCTGCGGGAGGTCACCCTCCTCGCCGCCCGCCGGGGTGGCCTCCTCGTCACGCTCGTTCTCGATGGCGATGGCGGCGTACCGCTGGTCCTTGCTGATCGCGATCGAGTCGGGCTGGCCGCCGAGGTCGTGGCTGGCCACCCGCTGCCGGGTGCGCAGCGAGATGACGTCGAGGCGGCCGGACGGCCGGGTGTAGCTCGCGCTGGTGTTCACGACGACCAGGACGTACTGGCCGACGACCGACACCGAGGTCGGTTCGTCCTCGGCGTCCCCGAGCGCGGCCAGGGAGAGCGTGCCGAGCCCCCGGGGCCGGCCGGTGTCGCCGATGTCGAGGAAGCCGATGCGCCGGGCGGCGGCGTCCGTGTACACGAGGGTGCGGCCGTCCTCGCTGGTCGCGGAGATCTCGGCGACGGTCTGCGCGGAGGCGTCCTCGCCGGCCGGGCGGTTCTGGAAGACCGGGTAGGTGGCGGTGCGTTCGAACGCCACCGCGTTCCGTCCGCGGTCCCCGCCGTGCGGCTGGCCCGCGGACGCCGCACCTGCGCCGGCAAGGGTGCCCGCGGTCACGGCCAGGACCGCGAGTGCGGCACAGGTTCTCTTCGGGAGCATCGTTCCTCCGGTTCGGTCCACTGAGGAACCGGATGCTCGCAGCCGTGAACCATGACCGCTGGGCGGCCCGGTGAACGGACGGCGAAATCCAGGAACATCACCGGAGCGCGGACCCGGGGAGCGCGCGGTCACGGCAACGTCTCCGCCGCGACCGCGCACTCCCCCGCGCCTCGGCCCTCTCCCCTTCGGGTCCCTGGCGTCCCTGGCGTCCCTGGCGCCCCTCGAGCCCGATTCAGTCCTTCTGCCGCGACCGTGCCTTGTAGGCGGCCTTACGGGCGGCCTTCGCGGCACCCTTGTCGCTGTGGAGGCGGCCCATCGCCTCCAGGACCTCGGCGGTGGCGGGGTGGTCCACCCGCCAGGCCTCGTCGAAGAAGCCGCTGTGCTGGCCGGAGAGCCCCTCGACCAGCTCCTGGAGCTCCTCCATCTCGCCGTCCGCGTCCAGTTGGGCGGCGATCGTGTCCACGGCGAGCCAGAAGATCATCGACTCCGGCGGCGCGGGCACGTCCGCCGCGCCGCGCTCCGCGAGCCAGACCCGCGCCAGCCCGCCGAGCTCGGGGTCGCCGAGCACCGCGCGCACGGCGGGCTCGGCCTCCGGGCCGACCAGCGCGAGGGCCTGCTGACAGTGGAGCCTGCGCAGCGGTGCCCGCCGGTCGCCGCCGCGCGCCGCGCCCAGGAGTTCCGCCGCGGCGGTCTCCGCGCCTTCCGCCCCGCGCCGGCCGAGCCACAGGCCGACCTCGGTGCGGGCGGCCTCCTCGGGGTAGTACGCGATGCCGTCGAGGAGGACGTCGGCGCCCTTGTCGGCGAGGTCGCCGACGGCGGGCGCGTCCACGCCGGCCTCCAGCATCCGCTCCCGGATGCCGTAGAGGCCGAGCGGGGTCAGCCTCACCATGCCGTAGCGGGTGACGTCCTCGTCGTCGGCGGGCGGAGTCGCCTCCTCACCCTCCTCGGTCAGCAACGTCTCGTCCACCGGCCGGTATTCGACGATCCCGATGGGTTCCAGGACCCGGAACTGGTCGTCCAGCCGCATCATGGCCTCGGACACCTGCTCCAGGACGTCGTCGGTGGGCTCCCCCATGTCCTCGGGCACCACCATGGACGCGGCGAGGGCGGGCAGCGGCACGGGCCCGTCGCCCGGACCGGCGTCCGAGAGGGTCAGCAGGTAGAGGTTGCCGAGCACCCCGTCGAGGAACTCGGCCTCCTGCTCCGGGTCCCAGTCCAGGGCGTCGAAGTCGACGCTGCCGTCCTCACCGATGAGGTCGGCGAAGTCGTCGAAGGCCGGGGCTGTGGCGTCCGCGTGCACGGCCTCCAGCCCGTCGAGCCAGATCGCGAGGACGTCCTGCGGGGATCCGGAGGTCAGCAGGGCCAGGTTCTCACCGGCGGTGACGGTGCCCTCCGCCTCACCGTCCGCGCCCTCCGCCTGCGCCTCCTCCTCGTCCTGCGGGTCCTCGACGTCGACGAGCCCGGTGTCGACGGCGAGGCGCCACGCCTCGCTGGCGTACGCGGCGCCGTCCTCGTCGTCGGCGAGCCCCAGGTGCGCGGCGGCCGCGGGCAGCTGCGCGTCGACGAGCTCGCCTCCGGCGCCGACCCGGGTCGTGGGGCCCGCCCAGCGGGCGAGGCGGGCGGCGCGGGCGAGCAGCGGAGCGGCCAGCGCGTCCCGTGCCAGCTCGGCCTCGGTGTGCAGCCGCACCGGCGGCAGGGAGGGGCGCTCTGCGGACATCAGGGGTTCTCCTCGGGGCGTGCGCGGGCTGTGTGCGGGGGCCGGCCCCGGTACGTGCGGGGCCTCGGCCGACGCCCAAGCGTAGACGCAATTCGTCCCTTGCCGCCCGGTTCTACCGCAGCTCCGCCCCGATGCTGAGCGCGGGTGTCCAGCGGCGTACGGTACTGCCCTTCAGACCGGGGTAGTGCTGGACCCGGTGCCACTGCGGAGTCAGCGATCCGATCCGGCCGTCGGCCGGGTCGAGTGCGTCGATGTGGGCCTGCGCGGTCTCCCACTCCGCGTAGTTGACCACCCGCGTCCCGTCCGTACTGGCGTGCAGATGGGCCGAGACACCGCCGGGCGCCGGCGCCGGGTCGCTCTCCAGCGCCTCGAACACCGCGTCCACCCACGCGCGTTGGCGGGCGGGGTCCGGGCCGTCGAAGCGGATGTCGACGGTCACGACGCAGCCCGGCTCACGGGCGCCGCTCCCCAGGCTTCCGGAGCGGTAGAGCTCGAAGGTGTCCAGCCCGAGCCGCTCGACGCCGGGAACGGCCGCGTCGATCTCGTCGTTGCGCGCGTCGCGTCCGTTCCGTACGAACTCCTGGTAGGCCTCCTCCGAGGTCCACTGCGAGTAGTGGAGCAGCGTCCTGCCGTCGTCCCCGGTGTGCACGGTGTAGGAGAGGAGCCCGGGGTGCGGCCAGTCGCGGCTGCCCCAGGCCTCGCGGACGGCTTCGACCGCGCGGCGCTGCCGTTCCGGCGTACCGGTGTCCCAGGTGCTGATCTTGACGATGCCCACGTCGGAACGGGTGAGGTCGGGGCGGGAGTTGAACCGTACGGACGTCATGGCGTGGCCATCCTCTCCTGACGCACCCCCGTGGTGCGCCGCCGATCACCACCCTCGTACGTCAAGCGCGCTTGAGGTCAAGCCCGTTCATCCGGCCGGCGCGGTCCGCCAGGCCGTGGTGTTCAGCTCGTCCATCAGGCGGATGTCGTGGCCCTCCAGCGGGAAGACCCGCGCCCCCGTGTCGGGGGCGGCGGCGATCTCCAGGGCGTCACCCTCGATGAGGTCACCGCCCTCCTGGGTGGAGACCCAGGCCAGCGTCGAGGTGACGCTCGCACCGGGCTTCAGCTCGACGTCCTCCGGCCCCTCGTCGTTGCCGAACATCGACCCGCCCGCGTTCACGGGTACGGGGATGCGCTCCCCGTCCTCCCCCAGCGCGCGGACGGAGGGGTAGCCGTGGACGCGGTAGGGCTTCTTCCCGCAGTTGACGAGCGTGAGGGTGACCGCGCGGTGGAACATCGCCGTCTGGACGGGCCCCATCTCCACGACCACTCCGGAGGCGGGGCAGCCGGAGGCCGATGCCGCGGGGGTGGGCGCGAGCGGGGCCGGCCCGTCCGTCGCGGGGCCATCCGTCCCCGAGTCGGCGTCCGGGGCGGGCGCGGCGGCGTCCGGCGGCGTCGTGGCGGCGGGGCTCGTCGTGGGCTCCGGCTCCCCCTCGCCGGCGGGGACGAGGAAACCGGCACAGCCGGACAGGGTCAACGCGGCCGCCGTGAGCACGGCTGCCGAGATCGCTCTCCGTACGCGCATGCCGTGTACCCCACCCCTGGAACGGTCCGTCGCCTGTACGTTCGATCATGCCAGAACGGGCCCGCGACAGTTCAGCGTCGCTTGCCCGACACCCCAAGCAGAACTAAGTGGACCCGGGTGCACCGGACGCCGAGACTGCGGAGATGACATCCCACACGGCCAGGCCCTTCGGCCGCACCCTCTGCGCCATGATCACTCCGTTCACCGCCTCCGGTGACCTGGACCTGGACGCCGCCCGCCGTCATGCCGCCGGTCTCGTCGCCGACGGCTGCGACGGCCTGGTGCTCAGCGGCACCACCGGTGAGTCGCCGACGACGACGGACGAGGAGAAGACCGCGCTGCTGCGGGCCGTGCGGGAGGCGGTCGGATCCACGGTCCCGCTCGTCGCCGGGGTGGGCAGTTCCGACACCCGGCACACGGTCCGGCTGGCCCAGGAGGCCGAGGCTGCGGGCGCGGACGGGCTGCTGGTGGTCACCCCGTACTACAGCCGTCCCCCGCAGGCCGCGGTGGAGGCGCACTTCCTCCGGGTGGCGGAGGCGACGGGCATCGGGCTGATGCTGTACGACATCCCGGGCCGCACCGGCACGAGGATCGAACCGGCGACCTTGCTGCGCCTGGCGGAACATCCACGCGTCGTGGCGGTCAAGGACTGTTCGTACGACCTGCTCGGGGCCACCAAGGTGATGGCGCGGACCTCGCTGGCGTACTACTCGGGGTGCGAGGAGCTGAACCTCCCGCTGTACGCCCTCGGCGGGGCCGGCTACGTCAGTACGGTCGCCAACGCGGCCCCGCGCCGGATGCGGGCCGTGCTGGACGCGTTCGACGCGGGCGACACCGCGGAGGCGGCCCGCCTCAACGGGCTGACCATCCCTCTGGTGGAGGCGATGATGGCCTCCGGCCTGCCCGGCACGGTCACGGCGAAGGCGCTGCTCGACGCGGGCTCGGTCCGCGAACCGCTGCAGCCCGCCGGCCGCGAGGCGGTCGACGGGCTGCGCCGGGTCTACGAGGAACTCCTCGCCGTCACTGCTTAGTTGTGGCTGTGCAGGATGTCGTTGAGCCCGTCCCACACGGCGTTGTTCGGGCGGGCCTCGACGGCGCCGGTCACCGAGTTGCGACGGAAGAGGATGTTCGAGGCGCCGGAGAGCTCACGGGCCTTGACGACCTGGCCGTCGGGCATCGTGACCCGGGTGCCGGCCGTGACGTACAGCCCGGCCTCGACGACGCACTCGTCGCCGAGCGCGATCCCGATGCCGGCCTCGGCACCGATCAGGCAGCGCTGCCCGATGACGATGCGCTCCTTGCCGCCGCCGGAGAGGGTGCCCATGGTGGACGCGCCGCCGCCGATGTCGGAGCCGTCGCCGACGACGACGCCCGCCGAGATGCGGCCCTCGACCATGGAGGTGCCGAGGGTGCCCGCGTTGAAGTTGACGAAGCCCTCGTGCATCACGGTGGTGCCGGAGGCCAGATGCGCACCGAGCCGCACCCGGTCGGCGTCGGCGATACGGACCCCCTTGGGCGCGACGTAGTCCGTCATCCGGGGGAACTTGTCCACCGAGGTGACCTGGAGGTGCAGGCCCTCGGCGCGGGCGTTGAGCCGGACCTTCTCCAGGTCGTCGACGGCGACCGGGCCCAGCGAGGTCCAGGCGACGTTGGCGAGGAAGCCGAAGATGCCGTCGAGGTTCTGCCCGTGGGGCTGCACGAGACGGTGCGAGAGCAGGTGCAGGCGCAGGTAGGTGTCGTGCGCGTCGAGCGGCTTGTCGTCCAGTGAGGAGATGACCGTGGACACGGCGACGATCTCCACCCCGCGGCGCGCGTCCACACCGACGGCCTTGGCGGCGCCCTCGCCGAGGCGGTTCACCGCCTCCTCGGGGCTGAGTCGCTGCGTCCCGGCCGGGCCGGGCTCTGCGGAGAGCTCGGGGGCGGGGAACCAGGTGTCGAGGACGGTGCCGTCACCGGCGATGGTGGCGAGGCCGGCGGCGACGGCGCCGGTGGTGCGGGCGGAACCCTGGGAAGTCGTGTCGGTCATGAACAGAACCTAACCGGCGGACCCCTTCGCGGGCGAACCGGTCTCACCCCCCGGAGCGTGTCCTCCCCGGGGGGTGGAGGGGGCAGGCTGAGCGCGTCCGCCCGGAGGGGCCGAAGGGGCAGGCTGAGCGTGTCCCTTCGGAGGGGCCGAGGGGACGGGGCGGGCGTGTCTGTCCGGAGGGACGGGGCGCTCGCCTTCCGGACCGCCTGTCACCCGCAGCCCCGTGGTGGGTTCACCCAGCCGCCGCGCGGCCAGCACCGCCACGCCCGCGCCGCACGCGAGGGCCGCGGACAGGGGCCAGAGCAGCGCCGGGGCGGCGGTGTACAGCGCGCCGCCCAGGGGCGGGGCGAGGACCTGGCCGCTGATGGAGGCGCCCGCGTACAGGCTCTGGAAGCGGCCCTGCGCGTGGGCCGGGGCCTGGTCGGCGACGTAGGCGGTGGCCGTGGTCTTGTAGAGGATCTCGCCCGAGGTCAGCGCCACCATCATGGAGACGGCGAACAGGGCGCCCGCGCCGGGGATCAGCACCGCGTAGCCGAGGCCCACGAGGAGCAGTCCGGTCCCGACGACGGTCAGGGGAGCCCGGCGGCGCAACGCGTGCGTGACGGGGAGTTCGAGGCAGAGGATGACGCCTCCGTTGACCGCGATCAGCCAGCCGTAGAACTGGGTGCCGTAGCCGTGGTCGGCGAGGAAGACGGGCAGCGTGGAGTACTGCTGTCGGTAGACGAGGTCGACGCAGACGATCGCGGCGAGCAGGACCAGCACCGCGGGTCTGGCCCGGAGTTCGCGCCAGAGGCCCGGCGCGTCCGGATCGTGCGCGGGCCGGGTGTGCGCGGTGCCGCGCGAGGGCAGCATCGCGGCCGCGTAGCCGGCGAAGAACAGGGTGCCCAGGCCGTCCGCCAGGAAGAGCCAGTCGTACGAGGTCGCGGCGGCGATCATCGCGCCGAGCGGCGGCCCTACGGTGAAGCCGCCGTTGGAGGCGAACCGGGTGAGGGCGAAGCTCTGGCGGCGCTCCCCCTCCGGGACGGAGACCGCGACCAGGGCCGCGTTGGCCGACCGGACGACCCCCGAGGCGTACTGGGCGAGCGGCAGCACCGCGTACAGGGCGGCCAGGGGCAGTACGGGGAGGGTGATCAGCGCGGCACCGCTCACACAGGCGCCGGTCAGGAGCGCCCGGCGGTGGCCGTAGCGGTCGCCGAACCAGCCGCCGGTGTAGTTCCCCGCGACCAGGCCGATCCCGCCGATACCGCTGATCACGCCGGCCTGGGCGACGGAGAGGCCGCGCGGGCCGGTGAGGTAGACGAAGAGATAGACGAAGGTGAAGCTGACGACGGCGTTGAGGAAGGCGCCGAACGCCAGGAGGCGCACCGTTCTCGGTACGCCGCGCAACATGCCCATCCCGTTCCCCCCAGGGTGAGTTCCTTTTGGGAACGGACTATGGCAGCCTGGTATCCGCAGGTCAACCGAGTAGGGAGGCGGACATCGTGCCGCAGCGCACCAGCCTGGCCGACGCCGACTGCGCGATCGCCCAGGCCCTCGACGTCGTGGGCGACTGGTGGACGCTGCTGATCGTGCGGGACACCGCGCGTGGGGTGCACCGCTTCGACGCGCTCCAGCAGGAGCTGGGGGTGTCGCGCAAGGTGCTCACCGAGCGGCTGCGCCTGCTGACGGAGGCGGGGGTGCTGGCCCGGCACCCCTATCAGGACCGCCCGGTCCGCCACGAATACCGGCTCACCCCGCGCGGACGCGCCCTGCTGCCGGTGCTGATCGCACTTCAGGACTGGGGCGACGCCTGGGTGCTGGGAGAGGGGGAGACGATGGCGACGACCACGGAGGACTCCAGGGAGGCGGCGCGGGTGCACGCCCTGGTGGGCACCCGGCTGCCGGAGCTGGAACTGCCGGACCACGACGGCCGGTTGCGCGATCCCGTCGCCGGCACGCCGCACACCGTCCTGTACTGCTTCCCCGGCGCGTACGCACGCCAGGACGCCTATCCGCCGGGATGGGCCGGGATCCCGGGGGCACGGGGCTGCACCCTGGAGTCGTGCACCTACCGCGACCAGCTGGCGGAGTTCACGGAGGCGGGCGCGACCGTGCACGGGGTGTCCACCCAGCGCCCGGACGAGCAGAAGGCGTTCGCCGGCAAGGAGCGGCTGCGCTTCCCGCTGCTCTCCGACGCGGGGCTGACCCTGACGGCGGCGCTGCGGCTGCCCACGTTCCGGGCGGCGGGCGTCAGCCGGCTGAAGCGGCTGACGCTGGTGGTGGACCGGGACCGTACGGTCGTCGAGGCGCTGTACCCCGTCACGGACATCGAGGCGAGCGTCCAGGCCGCACTGTCGGCCGTCCGCCGGAACACCACCTGACCGGCCACCACCACGACCGCCACCACCACGACCGGCCACCCGCCCGGGCTCAGCGGCCGGCCCCCTCCACGACCCTGGCCAGCATCTCCCTGGTGTACTCCGGGTCGAAGTCGCCGCCGGTGAGCAGCACCTGGAGGCTGATCCCGTCCAGCAGGGCCGTGAGCGCCCGCGCGGTGGCCCGGTCGGTGCGGTCGGCGATGAGCACGGCCAGGGCGTCGGCCCACTCGGCGGCGACGGGCCGCAGCGCGGGCCGGCGCAGGGCCGCGAGGTACAGCTCGTACTCCAGCGCCAGCGGCCCGGGCCCCGCCGCGAACCACTCCCCCAGCAGCCGCGTCAGCTCGTCGGCCAACGGCACCTCGGGGTCGGAGAAGTACGGGCTCTCCCGCACCGTCCGCGCGAAGCTCTCGTTGCACCGGCGCAGCGCGGCGACCAGCAGCTCGTCGAGCGAGGCGAAGTGATACGTCGTCGAGCCGAGCGGCACGTCGGCCTCGGCAGCCACGGTGCGGTGGCTGAGCCCTCCGATTCCCCGGTCGGCGACGACGCGAATCGCCGCGTCGATGATGCGCTCGCGCCGCTCGGGGTCGTACCGCCGGGCCATCAGTGGGCTCCTCCGAGGTTGAGGACGACGACCCCCGCGATGACCAGGACGATGCCGGCCAGCTTGGCGAGGCTCGCGGACTCGCCCATCCAGAGGATGCCGATGGCGGCGACGGCGGCGGTGCCCGTCCCCGCCCAGATGGCATAGGCGGTGCCGATGGAGAGCGTCTTGAGGGTCTGGGCGAGCAGGGCGAACGCCAGCACGTAGCCGACGACGGTGATGAGCGAGGGCCACAGCCGGGTGAACCCCTCGCTGTACTTCATGGCCGTGGTCCCGGCCACCTCCGCCGCTATGGCCGCGGCCAGCAATCCGTATCCCATACGTACGAGCGTACACAACGTTGTGTACGGGCGTACGCAACTTCGCGCATCCATATCGTGACCAGCCGGGAAGGGATTCGCGGGCACCTCGGGACGCTACGGTGTCCGCACCGGTAGGACCGGATGACAAGCGGACGATACGAGCGACGGAGCAGTGGTGGCGCAGGACGCAGGGTGGGGCGGGGGCGCCTACGGGGGCGCGGCGTACGGCGGGGGTCCCTACGGGCCCCCGGGATGGGGCGGCTGGGTGCCGCCGCCGAAGCCGGGGGTGATACCGCTCGCCCCGCTGAAGCTCGGGGACGTGCTGGGCGGGGCGTTCTCGACGATGGGCAGGTACTGGAAGCAGCTGTTCGGCCTGGCCGCGGCGCTGTACGGCGGAGCCGCGCTGCTGATGGCGGGGGCGGTGGCCGTCGCCTACTCCGCGGTCTCCGGCCATCTGGACCATGTGATCTCCCTCGACTACGACGAGAGCGCCTCGTCCACCGACATCGTTCCGCTCGTGGTCGCGGGCGGCGTCCTCGCACTGCTGGGCATCGTCACGATGGCGATCGTGTCCGGTCTGATGTACGCGGCGGTCCCGGCCGTCCTCCAGGAGGCGGTCCTGGGCCGGCCCGTCGCCTTCTCTGCGGTGTGGCGCAAGGCATGGGCGCATGTCGCCCCCGTGATCGGCGCCCTGATCCTCACCGCCCTGGTCGCCACCGTGCCCGTACTCCTGGTGATGGCGGCCTTCATCGGGGTGATCATCAGCGTCCTCACCATGGACAGCGGCGGTGCCGCCGCCACCGCCGTCACGCTGGGCATCCTCGGAGCCCTGGTGACCGGCCCGCTGGCGGCCTGGATCTGGATAAAGGTCTGCCTGGCACCGGCGGCCGTGGTCTTCGAGGGCCGGGGTCCCGTCGCCGCGCTGCGCCGCTCCGCCGAGCTGGTGCGCGGCGACTGGTGGCGGATCTTCGGCATCACCCTGCTGGCCGCCCTGATCGCGGGCGCGGCCGGCTATGTCATCCAGATCCCCTTCTCGGTCCTCGGGCTGTTCCCCGGCATGATCGGGACGGCGTCGCTGGAGGAGGACCCGAGCCCCACCGCGGTGATCGTCGCGATGAGCGGATACATGGTCGCGACGCTGCTGGGGCAGCTCGTGAGCCAGATCATCTCGACGACCTTCCCCCAGCTGGTGACCGGCCTGCTCTACGTCGACCGGCGCATACGGACGGAGAACCTGGGCCCGGCACTGGCCGAGGCCGCCGGATTCCCCGCACAGGGCGGCCCGATGCCTCCGCCGTACGGAGGTGGCGCCCCGCAGTGGTGACCCGGCCGGGCGGTGGCCGGGGGGACGAGGCTCAGCCGTTCGACAGCTGATCCCGCAACACCGTGCGCAGGGCGACGGGTTCACGGCCTATCAGCTTGGCCAGCGTCGGGTCGACGGTGGCGAACTCGTCCGCCCGGGCCGCGGTGAAGATGCCCAGCAGCTGCTCCGCGGTCTCCCGGGGAACACCTCCGCCCACCGCCTGCTCCAGGAACCGGCCGTCGGGCGCGGTGACCCTCGTAAAAGTGCGGCCCGTGAGCTCGGTGGCGATACCGGCGATGTCGTCGAAGGTCAGCGCCTCCCCGCCGGTGAGCGGCGGCGTGGGCCCCTCGAAGCAGCCCTCGTCGGCCAGGACGGCGGCGGCCGCGTCCGCGAGGTCGGCGTGTGCGGTCCAGGCGACCGGCCCGTCCGCGGGGAGCACGATGCGGCCCGACTCCACGGCCTGACCGAGGAAGTGCGCGGCGCTGGCGGCGTAGAAGCCGTTGCGCAGCGAGGTGAACGGCACTCCGCAGGCACGCAGCGCCTCCTCGGTCGCCGCGTGATCACGGCAGGCCTGGAAGTGCGAGGACGCACCGGCCCCCATCTGACTGGTGTAGAGGATGCGACGGGCACCGGCCGCGACGGCCGCCCCGATCGCGGTGCGATGCTGCGCGACGCACTCGTCGCCCATCTTGTCGACGGAGACGATGAGCACCTGGGAAGCACCCTCGAAGGCATGGGCGAGTCCGGCGGCGTCGGTGAAGCTGCCCTGCCGCACCCGCACACCCCGCTCGGCGAGCGACCGCACCTTCTCCGGGTCGCGGACACTGACGCCGACCTGGTCCGCCGGCACACGCGCGAGCAGGCTCTCGACGACCTGGCGGCCCAGGTGCCCGGTGGCTCCGGTAACGATGATCATAATGCGCTCCTCATGCGTCGCCCCATGACGCGGCGGCGCTTGGTTCCAACGGAATCAACCTTACGTTATCACCGATACTAACACTGGAACCATCGACGCGGTATCGTTGATGCATGCCAACACCTCCGCGTGGCCGGGACGCCACCGCCACCAAGCCCGACACGGCGCCCCCGGGCCGGGAGCAGACCCGGCAGCGGGTCGTCGACGCCGCCATCGGCCTGCTGACGCGCGGGGGACGCGACGCGGTCACCACCCGCGCGGTCGCCGATGCGGCGGGGCTGCAGCCGCCGGCCATCTACCGGCTCTTCGGCGACAAGGAGGGGCTGCTCGACGCGGTCGCCGAGCACGGCTTCACCGCGTTCCTCGCCACCAAGCACATCGACCCCGACCCCCAGGACCCCATCGAGGACCTGAGGAACGGCTGGGATGTCGCGGTCGAGTTCGGGCTGGCCAACCCCGCCCTGTTCACCCTGATGTACGCCGAACCGGCCAGGTCGGACTCACCCGCGTTCAGGACCGGCATGGAGATCCTGATGGGCCGGGTCGGCCGGCTGGCCGCCGGCGGCTGGCTGCGCCTCGACGAGGAGCTCGCGGCCCAGACCATCCACGCCACGGCGCGCGGCGCGGTGCTCACCTGGCTCTCCCTGCCCGAGGACCGGCGCGACCCGGCGCTGTTCACCACCCTGCGGGAGTCCATGGTCACCGCTGTCACCCAGCAGGAGCCGGCCGTGCGGGACGCGGGCCCCGCGGGCGCCGCGCGCGCCCTGCGCGCCGTACTGCCCGAGGAGACGCTGCTCAGCAGCGGGGAGCGGCATCTGCTGCGGGAGTGGCTCAACCGCCTCGCCACCGAGGGCTGACCCCGGCGCACACACAGAACCGGCGCACGCTCGGAGCCGGCGCACACCGAGCCGGCCCGCGCTCATGGAAAAACGAAGGACGGCCCCCGGCATTGCGCCGGGGGCCGTCCAGGACGTCGTGGCTCGGACGTCGAATCAGACGTCGTCGTGGCTCAGACGTCGTGGCTCAGACGTTGAAGCCGAGCGCGCGAAGCTGCTCGCGACCGTCGTCGGTGATCTTGTCGGGACCCCACGGCGGCATCCAGACCCAGTTGATCCGGAGCTCGTTGACGATGCCGTCCGTCGCGGACTTCGCCTGGTCCTCGATGACATCGGTCAGCGGGCACGCCGCGGACGTCAGGGTCATGTCGAGGGTGGCGATGTTGGCGTCGTCGATGTGGATGCCGTAGATCAGGCCCAGGTTGACGACGTCGATCCCCAGCTCGGGGTCGACCACGTCGTACAGGGCCTCGCGGACCTCCTCCTCGGAGGCCGGCTTGGTGGTGAGAGTCTCGTTGTCGCTCATGCCGTCTTCCCTTCGGACAGCGCCTGCGCCGTCGCGTCCTTCCACGCCATCCAGCTCAGCAGCGCGCACTTGACCCGGGCCGGATACTTGGAGACGCCGGCGAACGCGACCGCGTCCTCCAGCACCTCCTCCATCGCCTCGTCCGGCTCCAGCTGACCCTTGGACTGCATCAGTTCCAGGAACGACTCCTGGATCTTCTGCGCCTCGCCGAGCTGCTTGCCCACCAGTAGCTCGTTGAGCACGGAGGCGCTGGCCTGGCTGATGGAGCAGCCCTGACCCTCGTAACTGACGTCGGCGATGGTGTCGCCGTCGTACTTCACGCGGAGCGTGATCTCGTCGCCGCACGTCGGGTTGACGTGATGCACCTCGGCGTCGCCGTCCCGCAGGCCACGCCCGTGGGGGTGCTTGTAGTGGTCCAGGATCACTTCCTGGTACATGGAATCAAGCTTCACCAGTCAACCCTCAGCCGCTCTGCCATCTAACCGAAAAAGTTCCGCACGTGCTCCAGGCCGTCCACCAGGGCGTCGACCTCGGCAGGCGTGGAGTACAGATAGAACGACGCTCGCGTCGTCGCAGGAATTCCGTACCGCAGGCAGACGGGCCGTGCGCAGTGGTGACCGACCCGGACGGCGATGCCCTGCTCGTCGAGCACCTGCCCCACGTCGTGGGGGTGGATGTCTCCGAGCGTGAAGGAGATCGTCGCACCGCGGTCCTCGGCCGTCGCCGGACCGATGATCCTGAGGTCGGGGACCTCAAGGAGCCGCCGCACCGCGTACTGGGTGATGGCCTGCTCATGGCGGTGGATGTTCTCCATGCCGATCGAGGAGAGGTAGTCCACGGCCGCACCGAGGCCGACGGCCTGCGCGATCGGGGGCGTACCGGCCTCGAACTTGTGCGGCGCGGGGGCGTACGTCGAGGAGTGCATCGACACGGTCTCGATCATCTCGCCGCCGCCGAGGAACGGCGGCAGGTCCTCGAGGAGCTCCTGCCGTCCCCACAGCACGCCGATGCCCGTCGGGCCGACCATCTTGTGGCCGGTGAAGGCCACGAAGTCGGCCTGCAGCGCCTGCACGTCCAGCACCATGTGCGGGGCCGCCTGCGAGGCGTCGATGCAGACCAGCGCGCCGACCTGCTGGGCACGCCGGATGATCTTCTCGACCGGGTTGATCGTGCCCATGATGTTCGAGACCAGCGTGAAGGAGACGATCTTCGTCTTCTCCGTGATGATCTCGTCGATGTTCGACAGGTCGAGACGGCCGTCGTCCGTGATGCCGAACCACTTCAGCTTCGCGCCGGTGCGCTGCGAGAGCAGCTGCCACGGCACGATGTTGGAGTGGTGCTCCATCTCCGTGGTGACGATCTCGGTGTCGCTGTCGACCCGGTAGGGCTCGTCCGCCCAGCCGAGCATGTTGGCGACGAGGTTCAGCGACTCCGAGGCGTTCTTGGTGAAGATCACCTCGTTGCGGCTGGGTGCGTTGATGAAGGCCGCGACCTTGTCACGAGCGCCCTCGTACAGCGCGGTGGCCTCCTCGGCGATCGTGTACACACCGCGGTGGACGTTGGCGTTGTGCCGCTCGTAGTACTCGTTGAGCGCGTCGAGGACCTGGCGCGGCTTCTGCGAGGTCGCCGCGGAGTCCAGGTAAACGATCTTCTTGCCGTCGTGGACCGTGCGGTCCAGGATCGGGAAGTCCTTGCGGATCGCCTCGGTGTCGAGGAGGCCGGAGAGCCCCTGTCGGGCGTCAGTCACGCGGAAGCGCCACCCTTCGTGTAGGCCTCGTAGCCCTCGTTCTCCAGCTGGTCGGCCAGCTCGGCACCGCCGGAGGCGGCGATGCGGCCGTTGGCGAAGACATGCACGTAGTCGGGCTTGATGTACTTGAGGATGCGCGTGTAGTGCGTGATCAGCAGGGTGCCGACCTCGCCGGTCTCGCGCACGCGGTTGACACCCTCGGAGACGGTCTTCAGCGCGTCGACGTCCAGGCCGGAGTCGGTCTCGTCGAGGATCGCGATCTTCGGCTTGAGGAGCTCCAGCTGGAGGATCTCGTGGCGCTTCTTCTCACCGCCGGAGAAGCCCTCGTTGACGTTGCGCTCGGCGAAGGCCGGGTCCATCTGGAGCTGGGCCATCGTCTCCTTGACCTCCTTCACCCACGTCCGCAGCTTGGGGGCCTCACCGCGGACGGCGGTGGCGGAGGTGCGCAGGAAGTTGGAGACCGAGACACCGGGGATCTCGACCGGGTACTGCATGGCGAGGAACAGGCCGGCGCGGGCCCGCTCGTCCACGGACATCTCCAGGACGTCCTCGCCGTCCAGGGTCACCGTGCCACTCGTGATCGTGTACTTGGGGTGACCCGCGAGCGAGTACGCGAGGGTGGACTTGCCGGACCCGTTCGGGCCCATGATGGCGTGGGTCTCGCCCTGCTTCACGGTCAGGTCGACGCCCTTGAGGATCTCCTTCGTGGCGTTGTCGGCCTCGACGGAGACGTGCAGGTCGCGGATTTCAAGCGTTGCCATGGGTGACTCAGGACTCCTGGGTGACGGAGACGAGCACATCGTCCCCTTCGATCTTTACGGGGTATACGGGGACGGGGCGCGTCGCGGGAAGACCGGACGGCTTGCCGGTGCGGAGGTCGAAGCTCGATCCGTGCAGCCAGCACTCGATCGAGCAGTCCTCCACCTCGCCCTCCGAGAGCGAGACGTTCGCGTGCGAGCAGATGTCGTTGATCGCGAACACCTCCCCCTCGGTACGGACGACGGATACCGGCGTGCCGTCGAGCTCCACCCGCTTCGGGGTGTCGTCCTCCAGCTCGCTCAGCGCACAGGCTTTGACGAAGGCCATCAGACCGACGCCTTCAGCTCGGTCTCGATCTTGTCGAGGAGCCGGGCTTCGACGTCCGGCAGACCGATCTGCTGGACCAGCTCGGCGAAGAAGCCGCGCACGACGAGCCGGCGGGCCTCCTCGGCCGGGATACCGCGGGACTGCAGGTAGAACAGCTGCTCGTCGTCGAAGCGGCCGGTCGCCGAGGCGTGGCCGGCACCGACGATCTCGCCGGTCTCGATCTCCAGGTTCGGTACGGAGTCGACACGGGCACCGTCGGTGAGAACCAGGTTGCGGTTCATCTCGTAGGTGTCGGTGCCCTCGGCCGCGGCCTGGATGAGCACGTCTCCGATCCAGACGGCGTGGGCGCCGTCGCCCTGGAGCGCACCCTTGTACACCGCGTTGGACTTGCAGTGCGGGGTGTTGTGGTCGACCAGGAGACGGTGCTCCTGGTGCTGGCCCTTGTCGGTGAAGTACAGGCCGAAGAGCTCGGCCTCGCCGCCCGGGGCCGCGTACGCGACGCGGGGGTGGAGACGGACGAGGTCCCCACCGAACGTCACGATGATCGACTTGAAGGAGGCGTCGCGGCCGACCAGCGCGTTGTGCTGGCCGACGTGGACGGCGGTGTCGTCCCAGTCCTGCACGGAGACGACGGTCAGCTTGGCGCCGTCACCCAGGACGTAGTCGACGTTGGCCGCGAGCACGGCGTCACCGGTGTGGTCGATGACGACGACGGCCTCGGCGAAGGCACCCAGCTCGATGACCTGGTGGCCGTAGGCCACGCCGCCCTCGCCGTGCACGGTGATCCGGACCGGCTCGCTGAGCACGGCCTCCTTGGCGACCGTGACGACCGAGGCGTGCTGGAAGGACGAGTACGCCTGAGCGGCGACACGGTCCACCGGGGTGCCGGCCTTGCCGATGCGGGCGTCGTCGCGGCCGACGGTCTCGACCGTGACGCCGGAGGGCGCCTCGACGACGACCTTGACCCCGTCGCCGGTGGCGACCGCGGTGCCGTCGTGCAGACCGCGCAGCCGCTCCAGCGGGGTGAACCGCCATTCCTCCTCCCGGCCGTGCGGGACCGGGAAGTCCGCGACGTCGAAGGACGGGGGCGCGCTCATGCGCGTGGCGACGGTGGACTCGGCCGCCACCGCGATGGAACCGGCGGTGGTGGAGCCCACCGGGGAAATCTGAGCCTCAGCCATGGCTGTCGTAGTGCTCGCTTTCTCAGTCAAGATCTCTTCGGGACGCGGTCGGCGGGCGTACTAGCCGACCGAACCCTCCATCTGCAGCTCGATCAGCCGGTTGAGCTCCAGGGCGTACTCCATGGGGAGCTCCTTGGCGATCGGCTCGACGAAGCCGCGCACGATCATCGCCATGGCCTCGAACTCGGTCATGCCGCGGCTCATCAGGTAGAAGAGCTGGTCCTCGGAGACCTTGGAGACGGTCGCCTCGTGACCCATCGACACGTCGTCCTCGCGGACGTCGACGTACGGGTAGGTGTCGGAGCGGGAGATGGTGTCCACGAGCAGCGCGTCGCACAGCACGTTGGACTTGGCGCCCGGCGCACCCTCACCGATCTCGATGAGACCGCGGTAGGAGGTGCGGCCACCGCCTCGCGCCACCGACTTGGAGACGATGTTGGAGGAGGTGTTCGGAGCCATGTGGACCATCTTGGCGCCGGCGTCCTGGTGCTGGCCCTCGCCCGCGAAGGCGATGGACAGGGTCTCGCCCTTGGCGTGCTCGCCCATCAGGTAGACGGCCGGGTACTTCATGGTGACCTTGGAGCCGATGTTGCCGTCGACCCACTCCATGGTCGCGCCCTCGTACGCCACGGCGCGCTTGGTGACCAGGTTGTAGACGTTGTTCGACCAGTTCTGGATGGTCGTGTAGCGGCAGCGGCCGCCCTTCTTCACGATGATCTCCACGACCGCGGAGTGCAGCGAGTCCGAGGAGTAGATCGGCGCGGTGCAGCCCTCGACGTAGTGGACGTAGGCGTCCTCGTCGACGATGATCAGCGTCCGCTCGAACTGGCCCATGTTCTCCGTGTTGATACGGAAGTAGGCCTGGAGCGGGATCTCGACGTGCACGCCCTTCGGCACGTAGATGAAGGAGCCACCGGACCACACGGCGGAGTTCAGCGAGGCGAACTTGTTGTCACCGACGGGGATGACGGTGCCGAAGTACTCCTTGAAGAGCTCCGGGTGCTCCTTGAGCGCGGTGTCGGTGTCCATGAAGATGACACCCTGCGACTCGAGCTCCTCGTTGATCTGGTGGTAGACCACCTCGGACTCGTACTGCGCGGCGACACCGGCGACCAGGCGCTGCTTCTCCGCCTCCGGGATGCCGAGCTTGTCGTACGTGTTCTTGATGTCCTCGGGCAGGTCCTCCCAGGACTCCGCCTGCTTCTCCGTGGACCGCACGAAGTACTTGATGTTGTCGAAGTCGATGCCCGACAGGTCGGAGCCCCAGTTCGGCATGGGCTTCTTGCCGAACAGCTTCAGGCCCTTGAGCCGGAGCTTCAGCATCCACTCCGGTTCGTTCTTCTTCTCCGAGATGTCGCGGACGACAGCTTCGGACAGGCCGCGCTTCGCCGCCGCGCCTGCCGCGTCGGAGTCGGCCCAGCCGAATTCGTACGTACCCAGACCCTCGAGCTCAGGGTGGGCAGTCTCCGTAGGGAGCGTCATGCGGGGTTCCTCCCGGCCGTACTTGCAGATGCTGAATGGGTGTTCTGTGCTGTCTGTGAAGCCTGTGGTGCCGTGGGGCTGCTGCGCGGAACGAACGTCGTGCACACACCGTCGCCGTGGGCGAGGGTGGCGAGACGCTGCACATGGGTCCCGAGCAGGCTGGAGAAGAATTCCGTCTCCGCCTCGCACAGCTGCGGGAACTGCTCGGCTACGTGCGCGACCGGGCAGTGGTGCTGGCAGAGCTGCTCACCCTGCTGACGGCCCGGCGCGCTGCGCGCCGTAGCAGCGTACCCGTCGGCCGACAAGGCCTTGGCGAGGGCCTCGGTGCGCGCCTCGGGGTCGGCGGCCTCGATCACCGCGCGGTACTTCTCGGACTGGGCCGCCATCCGGGCGCGGGCGAAGGCGACCAGCGCCTCGTCCCCCGCCGTTTCGGCGATCCACCGCAGCGCGTCGGCGGCGAGCTTGTCGTAGGACTGGTCGAACGCGTCCCGGCCGCAGTCGGTGAGGGCGAACACCTTGGCCGGACGGCCACGGGTACGCGCCCCGTACACCCGCTGTTCGCGGGCCTCGACCACATCGTCGGAGACGAGTGCGTCCAGGTGACGGCGCACGGCGGCCTGGGTGAGACCGACGCGCTTCGCCAGGTCGGCGACGGTGGACGGGCCGTGGTCCAGGATGGAGCGCGCGACCCGGTTGCGCGTCGAGCGCTCCCCGGTCGCGAGTTCCTCCTGAGGAGCCTCGCCAACGTATTTCACAACGCCATTGTTGCGTAATTCCTTCGGGCGTGACAACCCGCCTCAGGGCCGCGCACGGTGCCCTTCATCACTTAGGCAGACCTAAGTTGACCTGCGGAAACGACGATCACAGCAGGCCGGCGCGGGTGGGCGCCCTCCGGGCGGGCCGGCGGCCGGGCGGCGGAAAAGGGTTCGCGGGAGAGCGGGGAACCCGGCGCGCCGGACCCCTCACACACCAGCCTAGACTTGCCCGCCATGAGCAGCGAGCCCGTCGTACAGGTCAGAGGCCTTGTCAAGCGGTACGGCACCAGGACCGCGGTCGACGGCCTCGACCTGGAGGTCGCGGCGGGCGCCGTGACCGCGGTCCTGGGCCCCAACGGCGCCGGCAAGACCACCACGATCGAGACCTGTGAGGGCTACCGCAGGCCGGACGGCGGGACCGTACGGGTCCTCGGCCTCGACCCGGTCGCGGACGCCGCGGCGCTCCGCCCCCGGATCGGCGTGATGCTCCAGTCCGGCGGCGTCTACTCCGGCGCGCGGGCCGAGGAGATGCTGCTCCACATGGCGAAGCTCCACGCCGACCCCCTGGACGTCGGCGCGCTCGTCGAACGGCTCGGGCTCGGCAGCTGCGGCCGGACCACCTACCGCCGGCTCTCCGGCGGCCAGCAGCAGCGCCTCGCGCTGGCGATGGCCGTCGTGGGCCGCCCCGAGCTGGTCTTCCTGGACGAGCCGACGGCCGGCCTCGACCCGCAGGCCCGCCGCTCGACCTGGGACCTGATCAGGGAGCTGCGCGCCGACGGGGTGTCGGTCGTGCTCACCACCCACTTCATGGACGAGGCCGAGGAGCTCGCCGACGACGTCGCCGTCATCGACGCGGGGCGGGTCATGGCGCAGGGCAGCCCGGAGCAGCTCTGCCGCGGCGGCGCCGAGAACACCCTGCGCTTCACCGGCCGCCCCGGCCTGGACCTCGGCTCGCTGCTGAAGGCGCTGCCCGACGGCAGCGAGGCGGCCGAGCTCACCACCGGCGCCTACCGCATCACCGGGCAGATCGACCCGGAGCTGCTGGCGACCGTCACCTCCTGGTGCGCCCAGCACGGCGTGATGCCCGACGGCATCGCGGTGGAGCGGCACACCCTGGAGGACGTCTTCCTCGAACTGACCGGCAAGGAGCTGCGCGCATGAGCGCCGGTACGTACACCCCGCGCCCCGGCGCCGCCCCGCTGCCCCGCATGATCGCCGCGCAGGCCGCCCTGGAGACGCGGATGCTCCTGCGCAACGGCGAGCAGCTGCTGCTCACGGTGGTCATCCCCACGCTGCTGCTCGTGCTGTTCAGCGCGGTCGACATCGTCGACACCGGCGCGGGTGAGCCGGTCGACTTCCTGGCGCCCGGCATCCTCGCCCTCGCGGTGATGTCGACGGCCTTCACGGGCCAGGCCATCGCGACCGGCTTCGAGCGCCGCTACGGGGTGCTCAAGCGGCTGGGGGCCTCTCCCCTGCCCCGCTGGGGCCTGATGACGGCGAAGACCCTCTCGGTGCTGGTCACGGAGGTCCTGCAGATCGTCCTGCTGACGGTGATCGCCTTCGCCCTGGGCTGGTCGCCCGAGGGGAACCCGTTCGCCGTGCTGCTGCTCCTGGTGCTGGGCACCGTGGCCTTCTCCGGGCTGGGGCTGCTGATGGCGGGGACGCTGAAGGCCGAGGCGACGCTGGCCGCGGCCAACCTGGTCTTCCTGCTTCTGCTGGTCGGCGGCGGCGTCATCGTGCCGCTGGACAAGTTCCCGGACGCGGCGCAGTCCGTGCTGGGCCTGCTGCCGATCTCGGCGCTCTCAGACGGACTCAGGGACGTCCTCCAGCACGGCGCGGCGATGCCGTGGGGCGACGCGGCGGTCCTGGCCGTCTGGGCGGTCCTGGGGCTGGGCGCGGCGGCCCGCTTCTTCCGCTGGGAGTGAGTGGGCGGGGCCACACGGATGTCCGGCCCATCCCGAATGCCACCCCTCGTGAAAACATGCACAAGCCGTTCCTTACGATGGTGCGCGTGGAAACCCCCATCTCCTACATCGCCAAGCGCTGGACTCCGTCGGTGAGGACGGCCAAGCGCGCCGCACTCACCGCGGTGGTGATGAGCGTGTTCATCATCATCACCGGCGGCGCGGTCCGGCTGACCGGTTCCGGCCTGGGATGCGACACCTGGCCCAAGTGCACCGACGACAGCCTCTTCGCGACGCCCGAGCAGGGACTGCACGGCGCGATCGAGTTCGGCAACCGGATGCTCACCTACGTCCTGTCGGCCGCGGTCGGCTGGGCGATCATCGCGGCGCGCTCCCTGAAGCCCCGCAGGCGTGGTCTCACCCGTCTGGCGTGGTCGCAGTTCTGGCTGGTGATGGGGAACGCCGTCATCGGCGGGATCACGGTCTGGGCCGGCCTCAACCCGTGGTCGGTGGCCGGGCACTTCCTGCTCGCCAACTGCCTGCTCACGGTGGCCGTGCTCACCTGGGTGCGGATCGGCGAGGGCGACGGCGCACCGCGTCCGCGCGCCCCGCGCCCGGTGCGGCAGCTGTCCTGGGCGATCGTCGCCACCACGGTCGTGCTGATCGTGCTCGGCACCACGGTGACCGGCTCCGGCAAGCACGCGGGCGACAGCAGCGACGTACCGCGCATGCCGTGGGACTGGAGCGCCGCCGCCCATGTCCACGCCGTCGCCGCCTGGGTCGTCTGCGCCCTGGCCGTCGCGATGTGGTTCGCCCTGCGTGTCGTGGACGCCCCCGTGGACACCCGGGCCCGCGCCCGTGACCTGCTGATCGTGCTGGTGGCGCAGGGCGGCATCGGGTACGTGCAGTACTTCAACGACGTGCCGGAGATCCTGGTCGGCCTCCACATGCTCGGCTCGGCCCTGCTGTGGATCGCCGTACTGCGTCTGCTGCTGTCGCTGCGCGAGCGCCCGGTGGCCGGCACCGGCATTCCCGCGCCCACGGCTGCCGGAGACCTGCCGGAGCACGCCGCCGCGCACTGAGCAAGAGCGCCTCCCCGGCACGTTCCGCCCGGCGTTTCGGACAGGGTGCGTCCGTCCTCTGGACGGGTGCCGCCCCGCCCTCCACCATGGTCCCGGTCGACGACCGCGCGTCCGTCCGGGGGAAGGTGGGGCGATGGGCTCGTGCTCCGGGGAACACCGCATGGCCTGTTTCTACGAGAAGAGCTACGACGTAGGGGCCTTCAAGGACCGCGCCCAGCCGCTGCGCCGCGACGAGCTGCCCGCGGTACCCACCCGCGCACCCCTGCTGATACCGGTGGCCGGGGTACTGCTGCTGGTGGCCGGCTTCTCCTGGAAGCTGGTCCTGCTCGAACTCCTGCTCGTTCCCGTCCTGGTGCTCCTGGCCCGGCGGCGGGTACGGGCACGGCTCAGGGCCCGCGAGAGGGCCGCGGCGTTCGCGGAGCGCGCGTACGCGCCCGCGGGCAGCGGCCGTTCGGGCTCGGCGATCCGGCACTGTTCCGGGTGCACGGGCGTCCTCGTACGCGCGAAGGACACCGACTCCCCGGACGACTACTCCACCCCGACCGACGCGGACGGCTGGGAGGCCTGGGCCCGCGGCCAGGGGGCGGAGTTCGGGCCGGCCCCGCGGCCGGCCGAACCCGGGGAGTCCTAGGCCTCGCCGTGGACCGGGCCGCCGGCCCGGCTCAGCGCTCAGGCCTTGTCGTTGGACGGGCCGCCGACCTGGATGCCCGCCATCCGGGACCACTCGTACGGGCCCGTACGGACCTTGGCCGCGAACTCGCCGTCGAAGTCCTCGTGGACCGTGATCCCGGCCTTCTGCGTGGCGCTCTCGGCCACGGCGTAGGAGGGCGCCACCAGGTCCCCCCAGTCGCCGTCCTCGCCGACCAGCACGATGCGGGTGCCCATCTCGCCGAGGTGGGCGAGCTGCCCCTCGGCGCCGCCGTGCGCCTTGGCGAAGGATCCGATCTGCTTGGCGAGCTTCGCAGCCCTGCGCTCCGCGCGCGCCGCGTGCTTGCTGTCGTCCGTCTGCTGCGTCTGGGGCTCTGCCGTCTCTGCCATGGACAGGATGCTACCGACGGGTAGGTGGACTGGCGACGGGCGGGGGGCGTGGCCTGGGCCACGTCCCCCGCCCGTCGGCGGAGCTCCGGTGCGTGCGGGACTACCTCAGGAAGGGGTCCACGGCGACGGCGACGAAGAGGAGCGAGACATAGGTGATGGACCAGTGGAACAGCCGCATCTCCTTGAGCTTGGCGCCCGTCACGCCGGACTTCGCCCGGTTCTGCAGGCCGTGGGCCTCCCAGAGCCAGAAGCCTCCGGTCAGCAGGGCGACCGCCGTGTAGAACCAGCCCGTGTAGCCCAGAGGAGTGAGGAGCAGCGAGACGCCGACCATCACCCAGCTGTAGACGACGATCTGGCGGGCCACCACCCGGTTGGAGGCGACGACCGGGAGCATCGGGACGCCGACCCGGGCGTAGTCCTCCTTGACCTTCATCGACAGCGGCCAGTAGTGCGGCGGCGTCCAGAAGAAGATCACGGCGAAAAGGATGACCGCGGCCCAGCTCATCGAATTGGTCACGGCGGACCAGCCGATGAGGACCGGCATGCAGCCCGCGATTCCGCCCCAGACGATGTTCTGCGAGGTCCGGCGCTTCAGCAGCATCGTGTAGACGACGACGTAGAACAGAAGTGCGCCGAGTGAGAGGGCTGCGGAGAGCCAGTTGACGAGCAGCCCGAACCAGACCGTGGAAATCACCGCGAGGGCGATTCCGAAGGCGAGGCACTCGCGGGGGCTCACCATCCCCGTGACCAACGGGCGCTGGGACGTACGGTCCATCAGCGCGTCGATGTCGCGGTCGATATACATGTTGAGCGCATTGGCACCGCCCGCGGAGAGATATCCGCCGATGGTGGTGGTAACTACGAGCCAAAGATCGGGCACGCCCTGAGCGGCGAGGAACATCACCGGAACGGTGGTGATCAGCAGCAGCTCGATGATGCGCGGCTTGGTAAGAGCCACGAATGCCTTGATGCGGGCCCCGGACGGGCGATGGCCCCCTGGGCTCGGAGTCAAGGCGACCCCTGCGGGTCGGGACTCGACGGCCGTCACGCACACCCCTGACAGAGAAATCCCAGCAAGCTCCGGGCGTGAAGGCCCAGTAAAGACTTGCGCGAACCAGACCACTGTAGACGTTGGGCATACGCCGCTCTTCGCGGGGGTGGGGTCGTGTTGGGGTGGCGCAGAAGTGAACGGCGGCGCTCATACGGGAGGCGAACTCCGCAGGTCGCCCGCACTGTGGAAAGGGCAGAAGTACGGCCTTGGGACGGGGGTAGGCTCGACATTGCCCGGTGCGGTAACCAGTCACCGGTTTACAACAGTGGAGAGGAGCCCTGACTCAGGGTGAGCACCAAGCCGACCACCACAGACCTCCAGTGGACCGAATTGGACCAGCGGGCCGTGGACACCGTCCGCGTCCTCGCCGCGGACGCCGTACAGAAAGTCGGAAACGGCCACCCGGGTACGGCGATGAGCCTCGCTCCTGCCGCGTACACCCTCTTCCAGAAGGTGATGCGCCACGACCCGGCGGACGCGGACTGGACCGGACGCGACCGCTTCGTGCTGTCCGCGGGCCACTCCAGCCTGACGCTGTACATCCAGCTCTACCTCGCCGGGTACGGCCTGGAGCTGGACGACCTCAAGGCGTTCCGCACCTGGGGCTCCAAGACGCCGGGCCACCCGGAGTACGGCCACACCACGGGCGTCGAGACGACGACCGGCCCGCTGGGCCAGGGCGTCGCCAACGCCGTGGGCATGGCGATGGCCTCCCGCTACGAGCGCGGTCTCTTCGACCCGCAGGCGGCCCCCGGCACCTCCCCGTTCGACCACACCATCTGGGTCATCGCCGGTGACGGCTGCCTCCAGGAGGGCATCTCGGCCGAGGCGTCCTCGCTGGCGGGCCACCAGAAGCTCGGCAACCTGGTGCTGCTGTGGGACGACAACCACATCTCGATCGAGGGCGACACCGAGACCGCGGTCTCCGAGGACACCCTGAAGCGCTACGAGTCCTACGGCTGGCACGTCCAGCGTGTGGACCAGCTGCCCAGCGGCGACCTGGACCCCGAGGGTCTGTACCGCGCGCTGCAGGCCGCCAAGGCCGAGACGGAGCGCCCGTCGTTCATCGCGGCCCGCTCGATCATCGCCTGGCCCGCCCCGAACGCCCAGAACACCGAGGCCGCGCACGGCTCGGCGCTCGGCGACGACGAGATCGCGGCCACGAAGCGGGTGCTCGGCTTCGACCCGGAGAAGACCTTCGAGGTCGCCGACGAGGTCATCGCGCACACCCGTGAGGCGCTGGACCGCGGCCGCGAGGCCAAGGCCGAGTGGGAGAAGTCCTTCGCCGCCTGGCGTACCGCCAACCCGGAGCGCGCCGCCGACTTCGACCGCATCGCCGCGGGCGAGCTGCCCGCCGGCTGGGAGGACGAGCTCCCGGTCTTCGAGGCCGGCCACGCTGTCGCCACGCGTGCCGCCTCCGGCAAGGTCCTCCAGGCGCTCGGCGGTGTCATCCCCGAGCTGTGGGGCGGCTCCGCCGACCTCGCGGGCTCGAACAACACCACGATCGACAAGACGTCGTCGTTCCTCCCGGCAGGCAACCCGCTGCCCGAGGCCGACCCGTACGGCCGGACGATCCACTTCGGCATCCGCGAGCACTCCATGGCCGCGGCCATGAACGGCATCGCGCTGCACGGCAACACCCGCATCTACGGCGGCACCTTCCTGGTGTTCTCCGACTACATGCGCAACGCCGTGCGCCTCTCCGCACTGATGCACCTCCCGGTGACGTACGTGTGGACGCACGACTCCATCGGCCTCGGCGAGGACGGCCCGACGCACCAGCCGGTCGAGCACATCGCCTCGCTGCGCGCGATCCCCGGCCTGAATGTCGTCCGCCCCGCGGACGCCAACGAGACGGCGACCGCCTGGCGCGAGATCCTCAAGCGCGGCAAGAAGGACTACGGGAAGAGCGCCCCGCACGGTCTGGCGCTGTCCCGCCAGGGCCTGCCCACCTACGCGGCGAACGAGAACGCCGCCAAGGGCGGTTACGTGCTCTTCGACGCCGAGGGCGGCGACGCGCAGGCCGTTCTGATCGCCACGGGCTCCGAGGTCCAGCTGGCCGTCGAGGCCCGCGACGAGCTCCAGGCGGCCGGTGTGCCGACCCGTGTGGTCTCGATGCCGTGTGTCGAGTGGTTCGAGGAGCAGGACCAGGCGTACAAGGACAGCGTGCTTCCGCCGTCCGTGAAGGCACGGGTCGCCGTCGAAGCGGGTATCGGCCTCACCTGGTACCGGTATGTGGGTGACGCGGGCCGGATCGTCTCGCTGGAGCACTTCGGTGCGTCGGCGGACGCCAAGGTCCTCTTCCGCGAGTTCGGCTTCACCGCCGCGCACGTGGTGGAAGCCGCCCGGGAATCTCTCGCCTCCGCTGCGCGCTGACGCGGTTATACGACTAGTAGGAGATGCAATTCTCATGACAGACGCACTCAAGCGCCTCTCCGACGAGGGCGTGGCGATCTGGCTGGACGACCTGTCGCGCAAGCGGATCACGTCCGGCAACCTGGCCGAGCTCATCGACCAGAGCCACGTCGTGGGTGTCACGACCAACCCGTCGATCTTCCAGAAGGCGATCTCCCAGGGCGACGGTTACGACCAGCAGCTCACGGACCTGGCCGCCCGCAAGGTGACGGTCGAGGAAGCCATCCGGATGATCACCACGGCGGACGTCCGCGACGCCGCCGACATCCTGCGCCCGGTCTTCGACGCGACGGACGGCCAGGACGGCCGGGTCTCCATCGAGGTCGACCCGCGCCTGGCGCACAACACCCTGGCCACGGTCGCCGAGGCCAAGCAGCTGGCCTGGCTGGTGGACCGGCCGAACACGCTCATCAAGATCCCGGCGACCAAGGCCGGCCTGCCGGCGATCACGGAGACCATCGGGCGGGGCATCAGCGTCAACGTGACCCTGATCTTCTCGCTGGAGCGCTACCGCGAGGTCATGGACGCCTACCTGGCGGGCCTGGAGAAGGCGAAGGCCGCGGGCCTGGACCTCTCCAAGATCCACTCGGTCGCCTCGTTCTTCGTGTCCCGCGTGGACACCGAGATCGACAAGCGCCTCGACGCGATCGGCACCGACGAGGCCAAGGCGGCGAAGGGCAAGTCCGCCCTCGCCAACGCCCGCCTCGCCTACGAGGCGTACGAGGAGGTCTTCGCGGGTGACCGCTGGGCCGCCCTCGACAAGGCGCACGCCAACAAGCAGCGCCCGCTGTGGGCCTCCACCGGCGTGAAGGACCCGTCCCTCAAGGACACCCTGTACGTCGACGACCTCGTCGCCCCGAACACGGTGAACACCATGCCGGAGGCGACCCTGGAGGCCGTGGCCGACCACGGCGACATCACCGGCAACACCGTGGCCGGTGGCTACGACCAGGCGCGTTCCGACCTCGACGCGGTCAAGAAGCTCGGGGTCAGCTACGACGACGTCGTCCAGCTGCTGGAGGACGAGGGCGTCGACAAGTTCGAGGCCGCCTGGAACGACCTGCTCAAGTCGACCGAGGCCGAGCTCGAGCGCCTCGCTCCTTCGAAGGGCTGACCACCTTGTCTGGTGTTCCCGGAGCCAACCCGCTCCGTGACGCCCAGGACCGACGGCTCCCGCGTATCGCGGGGCCGTCGGGCCTGGTGATCTTTGGCGTCACGGGCGATTTGTCCCGTAAAAAGCTGATGCCCGCCGTCTACGACCTGGCCAATCGCGGCCTGCTGCCGCCGGGCTTCTCGCTCATCGGCTTCGCGCGCCGCGACTGGGAGGACGAAGACTTCGCCCAGGTCGTCCACGACGCCGTGAAAGAGCATTCCCGCACCCCCTTCCGCGAAGAGGTCTGGCAGCAGCTCAGCCAGGGCATGCGCTTCGTGCAGGGCAACTTCGACGACGACGTCGCGTTCGAGACCCTCAGGGCGACGATCGAGGAGCTCGACAAGGCGCAGGGCACGGGCGGCAACTTCGCCTTCTACCTGTCCGTACCGCCGAAGTTCTTCCCCAAGGTCGTCCAGCAGCTCAAGAAGCACGGGCTGGCCGACCAGAAGGAAGGCAGCTGGCGACGGGCCGTCATCGAGAAGCCGTTCGGGCACGACCTGGAGAGCGCGCAGGAGCTGAACCAGCTCGTGCACGACGTCTTCCCGCCGAACGAGGTCTTCCGCATCGACCACTACCTCGGCAAGGAGACGGTCCAGAACATCCTGGCGCTGCGCTTCGCCAACACGATGTGGGAGCCGATCTGGAACAGGTCGTACGTCGACCACGTCCAGATCACGATGGCCGAGGACATCGGCATCGGCGGCCGGGCCGGTTACTACGACGGCATCGGCGCGGCTCGTGACGTCATCCAGAACCACCTGCTCCAGCTGCTGGCGCTGACGGCGATGGAGGAGCCCGGCTCCTTCCACCCGAAGGCGCTGGTCGCCGAGAAGCTGAAGGTGCTCACGGCGGTGGAGCTGCCCGAGGACCTGGGCAAGCACACGGTGCGCGGGCAGTACGCGCACGCCTGGCAGGGCGGCGAGGAAGTGCTCGGCTATCTGGAGGAGGACGGTATCGACCCCAAGTCGAAGACCGACACCTTCGCCGCGATCAAGCTGACGATCAACAACCGCCGCTGGGCCGGCGTCCCGTTCTATCTCCGTACCGGCAAGCGCCTCGGCCGTCGGGTCACCGAGATCGCGGTCGTCTTCAAGCGCGCCCCGTATCTGCCCTTCGAGTCCGGTGCGACGGAGGAGCTCGGCGGCAACGCCCTGGTCATCCGGGTGCAGCCCGACGAGGGCGTCACGGTCCGGTTCGGCTCCAAGGTGCCCGGCACGTCCATGGAGGTCCGGGACGTCACGATGGACTTCGCCTACGGCGAGTCCTTCACGGAGTCCAGCCCGGAGGCGTACGAGCGGCTCATCCTCGATGTCCTGCTCGGTGACGCCAACCTCTTCCCGCGCCACCAGGAGGTCGAGCTCTCCTGGAACATCCTCGACCCGATCGAGGAGTACTGGGACAAGCACGGCAAGCCCGCCCAGTACGCGGCCGGCACCTGGGGACCGGCCGAGGCCGACGAGATGCTCGCACGCGACGGACGGAGCTGGCGCCGGCCATGAAGATCGATCTCACGGAAACCACGTCCAGCAAGATCAACCAGGCCCTGGTCTCGGCGCGCCGCTCCATCGGCACGCCCGCCATCGGCATGGTGCTCACCCTCGTCATCGTCACCGACGAGGAGAACGCCTACGACGCGCTCCGGGCGGCGAGCGACTCCTCCCGCGAGCACCCGTCGCGGATCATCGCGGTGATCAAGCGGGTCAGCAAGTCGCCGCGCGCCCGGCGCGACGCACGGCTCGACGCCGAGCTCCGGGTCGGTTCCGACGCGGGTTCGGGCGAGACCGTGGTGCTGCGTCTCCACGGTGAGCTGGCCAACCACGCCCAGTCCGTCGTCCTCCCGCTGCTGCTGCCGGACGCCCCGGTCGTGGTGTGGTGGCCCGAGGACGCCCCGGCCGACCCGGCCAGGGACCCGCTGGGCGCGCTCGCCCAGCGCCGTATCACCGACACCTACTCCGCCGAGCACCCGCTCGACGAGCTGTCGGTGCGCGCGGCGACGTACCGGCCCGGGGACACCGACCTGGCCTGGACGCGCATCACGCCGTGGCGTTCGATGCTGGCGGCGGCGCTCGACCAGCAGCCCGCGCAGGTCGTCTCGGCGACCGTCGAGGGCGAGTCGGACAACCCGAGCTGTGAACTGCTGGCCATGTGGCTGGCGGACCGGCTGGGGGTCCCGGTGGAGCGCACGCTGTCCGGCGGCCCGGGTCTGACGGCCGTCCGGATGGCGACGAAGAACGGCGACATCGTCCTGGACCGGGCCGACGGCTCGCTGGCGACGCTCTGCATGGCCGGGCAGCCGGACCGTGCGGTCGCGCTGAAGCGGCGGGAGACCGCCGAGCTCCTCGCGGAGGAGCTGCGCCGTCTGGACCCGGACAACATCTACGAGGCGACGGTGAAGTTCGGCGTGGAGCGCCTCGGCGGTCCCACCGAGGCGTCGTCCGTCGGTACGGGGCAGAAGCGGGCCGAGCCGGCCGGTTCGGCCGCGCCTGCCGCGAAGAAGGCGGCGGCCAAGAAGACGGCGTCGAAGTGAGTGCCCCGCAGCTCGTCGTGCACCGCGACAAGGAGCTGATGGCCCAGGCCGCGGCGGCCCGGCTGATCACGAAGATCGTGGACGCCCAGGCCGCCCGTGGTTCCGCCTCGGTGGTCCTCACCGGCGGGCGCAACGGCAACGGCCTGCTGGCCGCGCTCGCCGGTTCGCCCGCCCGGGACGCGATCGACTGGTCGCGGCTCGACCTGTGGTGGGGTGACGAGCGGTTCCTGCCCGAGGGCGATCCGGAGCGCAATGTCACGCAGGCCCGCGAGGCCCTGCTGGACGAGGTGGGGCTGGACCCCGCGCGGGTCCACGCGATGCCCGCCTCCGACGGGCCGTACGGCAACGACGCCGACTCCGCGGCCGCGGGGTACGCGGCGGAGCTCGCCGCCGCCGCGGGCCCGGAGGACCACGGGGCCGTACCGACGTTCGACGTGCTGATGCTGGGCGTCGGCCCGGACACGCATGTCGCGTCGCTCTTCCCGGAGCTGCCGGCGGTGCGCGAGACCGAGCGCACCGTGGTCGGGGTGCACGGCGCTCCGAAGCCGCCGCCCACCCGTGTCTCGCTCACGCTGCCCGCCATCCGGGCGGCGCGCGAGGTGTGGCTGCTGGCCGCGGGTGAGGACAAGGCGGAGGCGGCGGAGATCGCGCTGTCCGGGGCCGGGGAGATCCAGGCCCCGGCGGCGGGAGCGTACGGCCGCAGCCGCACGCTGTGGCTGCTGGACGGCGCGGCTGCCTCCCGGCTGCCGCGCGCGCTGTATCCGCCCGCTTCGGCGTAGGCACGTACGGAAAGAGGCCTGGTCCGCTCCCCCGGAGCCGGACCAGGCCTCTCGCGTGTGTCAGTCGCGTACGAGGAACGGCTCCAGCAGCCCCGGGACGGCCTCGGAGGCGAAGGCCAGCCCCTCGGAGGCATCGGTGTCGCGCGCCGTGTAGGCGCCCGCTCCGGCGGCCGTGGTGGCGGTGACGCTGAGCAGCCCGGCGCGGCGCTGGAAGCAGGACTGCCGCACGGTCCAGCCGATCACGCCGGACCGCTGCAGGGCCGCGGTGGACCGCCGGACGGTGCCGGAGCGGGTCACCAGATACCCGCCGCTGAGCGTGTGGCCCAGTGAGCGGTACGCGTCGAGGGCGAGCGCCACGGAGAGCGGCAGGCCCACGACGGCGCAGCCGAGCGCGATCCACAGCAGGACGGGCGTCAGCAGCACGCCAAGGGCCGTCAGGACCAGCACGGGTGCGAGGGCCGCCGTGAGGGCCCGGCGAAGCCGCCGGGCGCGGGCGGCGGGCGGGTGCGGCGTGAGCGGGGCGCCGGTCGGTGCGAGTGGCTCGCGCAGCACCTCGACGGCGATCGCGTCGACGAAGGGCCGGGGCGCGGCCGGCAGCAGGGTGTTGTGGTCGGCCCCCTGGGCCTCCTCGTCCTTCGCCAGGCCCGTGGTGATGGCGTCCAGCCGGGCGGCGCCGGTCAGCCGTACGCCCAGGGGCTCCACCAGGTCCACCCCGCGCAGCCGC
This sequence comes from Streptomyces silvae, assembly GCF_016745505.1. GTDB lineage: Bacteria > Actinomycetota > Actinomycetes > Streptomycetales > Streptomycetaceae > Streptomyces > Streptomyces silvae. The sequence goes on from NZ_JAERUC010000086.1 coordinate 71,273, forward strand.
CGTTCCTCGACGGACAGCGAGCGGGAGGTCAGCAGCCCGCGCCGCACCCGCAGGGTGCCGCCGGGTTCGCGTTCCAGGCGGTAGTTCCACCACATCTCGGCCCAGAGGCCGAGCGCTCCGACGACGCCCGAGACCAGCGCCGCCAGGACCAGGACGACGATCGCCCAGACCAGCGGGGTGTCCCGGAAGCGGTCGGCGACCCAGTCGATCACCTCGCCCTGCGCACCGACCCAGTCGCTGATCTGAAGGACACCGCCGACCGCCGCGCCCCCGAGCATGGGGGCGACGAAGGAGACGGGCGCGTAGCGGATCCAGCGGAGGTCGAACCGGGCGAGTTCGCCGTCGCGGTGCGTTCCGGGGGCCTCATGGAGGGCACGGTCGAGGAGGTCGCGGCGCAGCCGCTCGCCCTCGGCACGGGCGACGGGGTCGAGTTCCAGCGTGGACTCGCCGCCGGTCTGGTCACCGGTGCCGATCCGGACCGTGACCAGGCCGAGTATCCGTTGCAGCGGGTGTGCGGTCAGGTCGACGCTGCGGATCCGCTCGCGGGCCAGGGAACGCCGTTTGACCAGCAGGAGACCGGTGTGCAGCTCGACCCGTTCACCACCGACGCGGTAGCGGGTGCGCCGCCAGCGCACGTAGTCACCGGCGGTGGCGCAGCCGATCAGGAGGGCGGCTCCGGCCAGGGCCCAGCCGATGGCCGCGGGATAGCCCAGCCGCCCGGACAGCCCCGCCACGGCCGGGACGGCGGCGCCCACGGCCACCCCCGCCGTGACGAGCGCGGTGACGAGGACCGTGCGCCGGTGGATCCGCCGCCAGGGAGGGCCGGTCGCGTCGGCGGCGGTGCTCATGTCGCGTCACCCGGGGTGTCCTGGGTGATCCGGGTGAGCCGCTCGGCGAGGTCGGCGGCCGTGTCGTGGGCGAGGCCCTCGATCCTCACCGCGCCCTTGGCGGAGGCGGTGGTGACGGTGACCGTGGCCAGCCCGAAGAGCTGTTCCAGCGGGCCGCGCACGGTGTCCACGGTCTGGATGCGGGACATCGGCGCGATCCGCCATTCCCGCAGGAGGACCCCGGTCCGTACGTAGACGGCCTCGTCGGTGACCTCCCAGCGGTGGATACGGAACCACCAGAGGGGGAAGAGGACGGCGCAGGACAGTCCGAGGACCGCCAGCACGGCTGCGGGCGTCCACAGCCAGAACCTGGCCGGGGCGATGAACGCCCCGAGGATGCCCAGGACCGCCACCGGGGCCGCCGTCAGCAGCAGCCACTGGGCCCGCCACCACCCGACGGCACCGCGGTCCGGCCGGTTGCGCGGCGGCCTGAGCCGTACCGTCCCCTCCCCCGTGGTCATCGCTCAGCGGCCGCGCAGCGCGCGGTACGTCGAGACGAGCGCGGCCGTGGAGCTGTCCAGCTGCTCGCCGCCCGTGCCCTCGGTGAGGACCGGCTCGATCTTCTTGGCGAGGACCTTGCCGAGCTCGACGCCCCACTGGTCGAAGGAGTCGATGTTCCAGACGGCGCCCTGGACGAAGACCTTGTGCTCGTACAGGGCGATCAGCTGGCCGAGCACCGACGGGGTGAGACGGTCCGCGAGGATCGTGGTCGTCGGGTGGTTGCCGCGGAACGTCTTGTGCGGCACGAGCTCCTCGGGCACGCCCTCCGCGCGGACCTCCTCGGGCGTCTTGCCGAAGGCGAGGGCCTGGGTCTGGGCGAAGAAGTTGGCCATCAGCAGGTCGTGCTGGGCGATCAGCCCGGGCAGCAGGTCGTGGACCGGTGCGGCGAAGCCGATGAAGTCGGCCGGGATGATCTTCGTACCCTGGTGGATCAACTGGTAGTAGGCGTGCTGGCCGTTGGTGCCGGGGGTGCCCCAGACGACCGGGCCGGTCTCCCACTCCACCGGATTCCCGTCGCGGTCCACGGACTTGCCGTTGGACTCCATGTCCAGCTGCTGCAAGTACGCGGTGAACTTGGACAGATAGTGGCTGTAGGGCAGCACCGCGTGCGACTGGGCGTCGAAGAACTCGCCGTACCAGATGCCCAGCAGGCCCAGCAGCAGCGGGGCGTTCTCCTCCGCGGGGGCGGTGCGGAAGTGCTCGTCGACGAGGTGGAAGCCGTCGAGCATCTCGCGGAACCGGTCGGGGCCGATGGCGATCATCAGCGACAGGCCGATCGCCGAGTCGAAGGAGTACCGGCCTCCGACCCAGTCCCAGAACTCGAACATGTTGGCCGTGTCGATGCCGAAGTCCGCGACCTTCTCCGCGTTGGTCGACAGCGCCACGAAGTGCTTGGCCACGGCGTCCTGACCGGCCCTCAGCTCGGTCAGGAGCCAGTCACGGGCGGAGGTGGCGTTGGTGATGGTCTCGATCGTCGTGAACGTCTTGGACGCGACGATGAAGAGCGTCTGGGCCGGGTCGAGGCCCTGCACCGCCTCGTGGAGGTCGGCGCCGTCGACGTTCGACACGAAGCGGACGGTCAGCGAGCGGTCCGTGAAGGAGCGCAGCACCTCGTACGCCATGGCGGGTCCGAGGTCGGAGCCGCCGATGCCGATGTTGACGATGTTCTTGATCGGCCTGCCGGTGTGGCCGGTCCACTCGCCGGCCCTGATCCGGTCCGAGAACGTTGCCATCCGGTCCAGGACGTCGTGCACGGCGGGCACCACGTTCTCGCCGTCGACCTCGACCACGGCGCCCCGGGGGGCACGGAGCGCGGTGTGCAGGACGGCGCGGTCCTCGGTCGTGTTGATCTTCTCGCCGCGGAACATCGCGTCCCGCAGCCCGGCCACGTCGGTGGCGGCGGCGAGCTCGCGCAGCAGACGCAGCGTCTCGTCGGTGACCAGGTGCTTGGAGTAGTCGATGTGGAGGTCGCCGACGCGGAGGGTGTACTGCTTCCCCCGGTCCGGCGCGTCCGCGAACAGCTGCCGCAGATGCGTCCCCCCGAACTCCTCACGGTGCTTACCGAGAGCCGTCCACTCGGGCATCTGGTTGAGCTTGGTTCGGCTTTGTGCGTTCATCCCGGAAATCGCCCACTTCTCTCGTACCTGCAACCTTCCCCGCTGCCCCTCCAACCTAATTGATCTGGAGGGTGCGACGGGGCATCGGCGAGCTGGTGGGCGGCATACGGATTCCGGCCGGGCACCCAGGGGGTGACCGGCCGGTGAAAAGTCTCAGATCTCGCCGCGGAGTTTCGCGAGTGCCTCGGCGAGGATCGCCTCGCCGTCCGCGTCGCTGCGCCGCTCGCGCACGTACGCCAGGTGCGTCTTGTACGGCTCGGTGCGGGGCGGAGCCGGCGGGCTGTCCCGGTCCTGTCCTGCCGGGAAGCCGCAGCGCGGGCAGTCCCAGGTCTCCGGTACCTGCGCGTCATGGGCGAAGCTCGGCTGCGTCTCGTGCCCGTTCGAGCACCAGAAGGAGATGCGGGCCCGTGGCGCGGACTCGCCGCGCTCGGCCTCCCCCATCGGCCCCGCTCCGACCCGGCTTCCCCGGATCGCGTTGCCACTTGCCACGGTCGTAACTCCCTGCGTGATGGTGCTCGAAGATGCCCCAGTCTACGTAAGGCCCAACGCGCGTCCAGTGAAAGGAGTTACACCGTCACCGGGAATCGCGAACGACGGGTCAGCTGTCCAGCTTGATGAGCAGAGCAAGGACGACAATGCACGCGAACCAGGCCAGACCGACCACGACGGTGATGCGGTCGAGGTTCCGCTCGGCGACCGAAGAGCCGCCCACGGAGGACTGCATTCCCCCACCGAACATGTCGGAAAGGCCGCCGCCCTTTCCCTTGTGCATCAGCACCAGCAGCATCAGCAGCAGGCTGAAGACGATCAGGGCGATCTCGAACGCCAAAACCACGGCTGGTCCCTACTTTCCGGAATTCCTAGGACTGCATGTACGAACAGCGGGGGCCCGGGGGTATACCCCCCTCGGCCCCCGCAAGGGTACGACGGATCCGCGCTACCGCATACTCACTGGTCGCGGAAGCGGACGATCTTGACGAACTCGTCGGCGTCGAGTGCGGCACCGCCGATGAGGGCGCCGTCCACGTCGGGCTGCGCCATGATGGCCGCGACGTTGCCCGACTTCACCGAGCCGCCGTACTGGATACGGACGGCGTCGGCCAGCTCCTGCGAGTACAGCTCGGCGAGACGGCCGCGGATCGCACCGCAGACCTCCTGCGCGTCCTCGGGGGTGGCGACCTCGCCGGTCCCGATGGCCCAGACCGGCTCGTAGGCGATCACGATGGTCTCGGCCTGCTCGGCCGGGATGTCCTTCAGCGCTCCGTCGAGCTGCGCCAGCGTGTAGGAGACCTGGTCACCGGCCTTGCGGATGTCCAGGCCCTCGCCGACGCAGAGGATCGGGGTCAGGCCGTGCTTGAAGGCGGCCTTCACCTTGGCGTTGCAGATCTCGTCGTTCTCGCCGTGGTACTGGCGGCGCTCGCTGTGGCCGACGGCCACGAACGTGCACTTCAGCTTGGCGAGCATCGGGCCGGAGATCTCACCGGTGTACGCGCCGGAATCATGCGCCGAGATGTCCTGGGCGCCGTACTTGATCTTCAGCTTGTCGCCGTCGACCAGCGTCTGCACGGAGCGCAGGTCGGTGAAGGGCGGCAGGACGGCGACCTCGACCGCGTCGTAGTCCTTGTCGGCCAGGGCGAAGGCGAGCTTCTGGACGTGGGCGATGGCCTCGAGGTGGTTGAGGTTCATCTTCCAGTTGCCCGCCATGAGCGGGGTGCGAGTGGTCATGAAAGGTCAGTCCTCCAGTGCGGCGAGGCCGGGAAGCGTCTTGCCCTCGAGGTATTCGAGGCTGGCGCCGCCACCGGTCGAGATGTGTCCGAATGCGTTCTCGTCGAAGCCCAGGATGCGGACGGCGGCCGCGGAGTCCCCGCCGCCGACGACGCTGAAGGCCTCGGAGTCGACGAGGGCCTGGGCGACCGCCTTGGTGCCCTCGGCGTAGTCGGGGTGTTCGAAGACGCCCATCGGGCCGTTCCAGAAGACGGTGGCCGCGTCGGCGAGCTTGTCCGCGTACAGCTTGCGGGTCTCCGGGCCGATGTCCAGGCCCTCCTGGTCGGCCGGGATGGCGTCCGCGGCAACCGTGGTGGGGTGGGCCGGGGCCTTCGTCTTCAGGTCCGGGAACTCGCCCGCGACCAGGACGTCGACGGGGAGCACGAACTCCACGCCGAGCTCCTCGGCCCGCTTGAGGTAGCCCTGGACGGCCGGGACCTGGTCCTCCTGGAGCAGCGAGATGCCGACCTCGTGACCCTTGGCCTTGAGGAAGGTGTACGCCATGCCGCCGCCGATCAGGATGCGGTCGGCCTTCTCCAGCAGGTGGTCGATCACGCCGAGCTTGTCGGAGACCTTGGCACCGCCGAGGACCACGGCGTACGGGCGCGCAACGTCCTCGGTGAGCTTCTTCAGGACGCCGACCTCGGTGGCGATCAGACCGCCGGCCGCGTGCGGCAACCGGGCCGGGAGGTCGTAGACCGAGGCGTGCTTGCGGTGGACGGCGCCGAAGCCGTCACCCACGTAGACGTCGGCGAGCTCGGCGAGCTGGTCGGCGAAGGCGCCGCGCTCGGCGTCGTCCTTCGACGTCTCGCCGGGGTTGAAGCGGAGGTTCTCGATGACGGCGACCTGGCCGTCGGTGAGGCCGGCGACGGTCGCGCGGGCTGACTCGCCGACGGTGTCGGTCGCGAAGGCGACCTCGGTGCCGAGCAGCTCGCCGAGGCGCGCGGCGGCGGGGGCCAGCGAGAAGGCCGGGTCCGGGGTGCCCTTGGGGCGGCCCAGGTGCGAGGCGACGACGACCCGCGCGCCGGCTTCGGCGAGCGCGGCGATCGTCGGGCGGACGGCGCGGATGCGGCCGTCGTCGGTGATCGTGGTGCCGTCCAGCGGCACGTTGAGGTCGGCGCGGACGAATACCCGCTTGCCCGCGACCCCTTCGGCGAGAAGTTCGTCGATCGTCTTCATCTCTGTTCCCATACTCCTTGGAAGGACGGATGAGCATGCGAGGGGGCTCGAACGGCGCCGCGTCGCGCCGTCCGAGCCCCTCACATCACACCTGGATGCCTGCCGATCCTAGGATCAGAGCTGGCCGCCGACGAAGACGGTCAGGTCGACGAGGCGGTTGGAGTAGCCCCACTCGTTGTCGTACCAGCCGAGGATCTTCACCGTGTTGCCCTCCTGGACCATGGTCAGGGAGGAGTCGAAGGTGCAGGACGACGGGTCGCCGACGATGTCCGAGGACACGATCGGGTCCTCGGTGTACGTCAGGAAGCCCTTGAGGTCGCCGTCGTCGGCCGCCTTCTTGAACGCGGCGTTGACCTCGTCCTTGGTGACCTCGCGCTGAAGGGTCACGACGAGGTCGGTGGCGGAACCGGTCGGGACCGGGACGCGCATCGCGATGCCGTCGAGCTTGCCCTTGAGCTGCGGGAGGACCAGCGCGGTCGCCTTGGCGGCGCCCGTCGTGGTCGGGATGATGTTCTCGGCGGCGGCGCGGGCGCGGCGCAGGTCCGAGTGCGGGAAGTCCAGGATGCGCTGGTCGTTCGTGTACGCGTGGACCGTCGTCATCAGGCCCTTGACGATGCCGAAGTTCTCGTCGAGAACCTTGGCCATCGGCGCCACACAGTTGGTGGTGCAGGAGGCGTTGGAGATGACGTGGTGGTTGGCCGCGTCGTACTTGTCCTGGTTGACGCCCATCACGATGGTGATGTCCTCGTCCTTGGCCGGAGCCGAGATGAGGACCTTCTTGGCGCCACCGGCGATGTGCTTCTCGGCGTCGGCCTTCTTGGTGAAGATGCCGGTCGACTCGATGACGATGTCGACGCCCAGCTCACCCCAGGGGATGTCGGCCGGGTTGCGCTCGGAGAGCACCTTGATGGTGTGCCCGTCGACGGTGATGGTGTCGGCGGTGTGGCTGACCTCTGCCTTGAGACGACCCAGAATGGTGTCGTACTTCAGCAGGTGAGCCGTGGTCGCAGTGTCACCCAGGTCGTTGACAGCCACGATCTCGATGTCCGCACCCTGCTCCAGCAGCGCGCGGAAGTAGTTACGACCGATGCGGCCAAAGCCGTTGATGCCTACGCGGATCGTCACGAACCGATCTCCTCGTTAGGAACGCCGGTTTCGATGCCGGCGAGTTTTATAGGGATGTCCCCGACCGCCTCCGACCCTACCTCTCCGAAGGCCCGGGAGTGACATCGAGAGCGGTGGTGCGAAAAGGGATCCCCTTACTCCCGAGTAGGAGTAACGGATTCCGGTCGCGGAGGGCGGCGGGGGCGCCCACCGTTCGCCGCACGTCACGAAGCGTCAACACCCTCCCGATCCAGTCCCCTTGCGCTGCCACGGCAGCGCGCGACGGCCTCCGGGGGCATATCACCGGGAGTCACCGGGAGGGGAGCTGACACGGGATCAGCTGCCGGGATTCCACCCTGAGGGGGCGGCCGGAATGGCCTCCGGGGCATATTCATCCGGAGGGGGACGCGGCGAACCGTAAGTGCCACGCTCAATTGTGCGGAGGGGCACTCAATCGATAAATGCGCCCGTTCGGCCGCACACCCCGCTGCGCACTTTCGGGAGACATGGACGGCGGAACTACGGAGATCGCCGCTCATTCGTGCGGGGTGGCGCTCGCAATCCATTCCTTGAAAATTCACCACCGCATGACTCTCTCGCCTCATGAGTCACACGTGATGCCTCGTCCCTCATGGGTCATACGGGATGCTCGCGCCTCCTGGTTCACGGGGGAATGGCTGAGGCCCCGGCCGGGGGTGACACCTCCAGGCCGGGGCCTCCTGCCGCTCTCAGCCCACGAGGCCGTCGGCCAGCTCCTCGCTGAGCGTCGACTCCGTCCCGGGGATGCCGAGGTCCTGGGCCCGCTTGTCCGCCATGGCCAGCAGGCGCCTGATCCGGCCCGCGACCGCGTCCTTGGTCAGCGGCGGGTCGGCGAGCGCTCCCAGCTCCTCCAGGGAGGCCTGCTTGTGCTCCATGCGCAGCCGTCCGGCCGCCGCGAGGTGCTCGGGGACCTCCTCGCCCAGGATCTCCAGGGCGCGCCCCACCCGGGCGCCGGCGGCGACCGCGGCGCGGGCGGAGCGGCGGAGGTTGGCGTCGTCGAAGTTGGCGAGCCGGTTGGCCGTGGCGCGGACCTCCCGCCGCATCCGGCGCTCCTCCCAGGCCAGCACCGACTCATGGGCGCCGAGGCGGGTCAGCAGGGCACCGATGGCGTCACCGTCACGGACGACGACACGGTCGACGCCGCGCACCTCGCGGGCCTTGGCCGCAATGGAGAGCCTGCGTGCGGCCCCGACCAGGGCGAGCGCGGCCTCCGGGCCGGGGCAGGTCACCTCGAGCGAGGAGGAACGTCCGGGCTCGGTGAGCGAGCCGTGCGCCAGGAAGGCACCGCGCCAGGCCGCCTCCGCGTCGCAGGTGGCCCCCGAGACCACCTGCGGGGGGAGGCCGCGGATGGGGCGGCCGCGGCCGTCCACCAGGCCGGTCTGGCGTGCCAGCTGGTCGCCGCCCGCCACCACTCGTACGACGTAGCGGGAGCCCCGGCGCAGGCCGCCGGGAGCCATCACGATCAGCTCCGAGCTGTGCCCGAAGATCTCGAGGATGTCCCGCTTGAGCCGGCGGGCCGCCATGGCCGTGTCCAGCTCGGCCTCGATCACAATCCGGCCGCTCACCAGGTGCAGCCCGCCCGCGAACCGAAGAATCGCCGAAACCTCTGCCTTTCTGCAGCAGGTCCGGGTCACGGGAAGCCGAGAGACTTCGTCCTTCACCGCTGGCGTCATCGCCATGGGCCGATCCTTCCATGCATCCGAAAAATACGGTCGTACGCGGCGGCCAACAGCTCCGGATCATGAATCGGAACGCCGTCGGGTGAGGCCACGGGGGCCAGCTCGACCGCGGCTCCGAGCCGCTGTGCGGCATCGGCGAGGGACTCACGGTCGGGCACGGCGGCCTCGTCGGCCAGCACCACGTCCATGGCGAGTTTAGGGGCGTGTCGTCCCAAAACCTCCAAATGACGCTGCGGTGAGAAGCCTTCTGTTTCACCGGGTTGTGGTGCGAGGTTCAGCGAGAGGACCTTACGGGCCTTCGTGGTGACCAGTGCGTCCAGCAGTTCGGGCACCAGAAGATGCGGGATCACGGAGGAGAACCAGGACCCCGGGCCGAGCACCACCCAGTCGGCGTCGAGCACCGCGGCCACCGCTTCGGGGACCGCCGGCGGGTCGGCGGGCACGAGGTGGACGGACTGCACCTCGCCGGGGGTCAGCGCCACCGTCGCCTGGCCGCGCACGGTGACGACCTCCTCGGGGCGCTCCAGGTCGTGCCCCCGCACGAGGGCCTGGAGCTCCAGGGGGACGGCGGACATCGGCAGCACCCTGCCGTGGGCCCCGAGCAGCTTGCCGACCAGGTCGAGGGCCTGGACATGGTCGCCCAGCTGTTCCCAGAGGGCGACGATGAGCAGATTGCCCACCGCGTGCTCGTGCAGATCGCCCTTGGACTCGAAGCGGTGCTGGATGACCTGGGCCCAGGTCTGGCCCCACTCGTCGTCGCCGCAGAGCGCGGCGAGCGCTTTGCGCAGGTCTCCCGGCGGGAGGACACCGAGCTCCTCGCGGAGCCGGCCGCTGGAGCCGCCGTCGTCGGCGACGGTCACCACGGCCGTGAGATCGCCGGTGATCCGGCGCAGCGCCGTGAGCGAGGCCGACAGCCCCATGCCGCCGCCGAGGGCGACGACCTTGGGCTGTGCGCCGCGCTTACGGCCGGAGAGCGCGGCCGTGGCCCTGCTCAGCCGGCGCTGGCGCAGATTGCGACTGCTCACTCTCGCCCCATGTCCCGGTGGACGAGGACGGTCTCGATCCCCTCCGTGGCCAGCCGGGCGGCCAGCTTCTCCGACATCGCCACGGAACGGTGCTTGCCGCCCGTACAGCCCACGGCGATGGTCACGTAACGCTTGCCCTCACGGCGGTAACCGGCGGCGATGAGCTGGAGCAGCTCCGTGTACTGGTTGAGGAACTCCTTGGCGCCCGGCTGGTCGAAGACGTAGTCGGACACCTCCTCGTTGAGCCCGGTGAAGGGGCGGAGCTCGGGGACCCAGTGCGGATTCGGCAGGAAGCGGCAGTCGACGACGAGGTCGGCGTCGACCGGAAGGCCGTACTTGAAGCCGAACGACATCACCGTCGCCCGCAGCTCGGGCTCCTCGTCGCCGGCGAACTGGGCGTCCATCTTGGCCCGCAGCTCGTGCACGTTGAGGCTGGAGGTGTCGATGACCAGGTCGGCGTCGCCGCGCAGCTCACGCAGCAGGTCACGCTCGGCCGCGATGCCGTCGACGATGCGGCCGTCTCCCTGGAGCGGGTGCGGGCGCCGGACCGATTCGAAACGGCGTACGAGGGCGTCGTCGGAGGACTCCAGGAAGACGATCCGCCGGGTGACGTTCTTCGCCTCCAGATCGGCCAGGGACTCCCGGAGGTTGTCGAAGAACCGGCGCCCCCGTACGTCGACGACGACGGCGATGCGGGCGACGTTGCCCTGGGACCGGGCGCCGAGCTCCACCATCGTGGGGATCAGCGCGGGCGGCAGGTTGTCCACGACGAACCAGCCGAGGTCCTCCAGACACTTGGCGGCGGTGCTGCGCCCGGCGCCCGACATTCCGGAGATGATCACCAGCTCGGGGATGGCGGGCGTGGTGGCCTCGGCCTTCTCCGTGGTGCTTCCCGTACTCACGTGTGCTGCTCCGTCTGCTCGACCGCGTTCGTTCCGGTGTTCATGCGCGTGCTCGGTCATGTCCTGCTGCCCCCGTCGTCCTCTTCAATGATCTCTCCAGTGGCGGTGTTCACGGCGGGTGCGGCCGGGGCGGCCGTGGCGAAGGCGGCGGCCACCGATTCCGCGGTCCTGCGCCCTATCCCCGGCACCTCGCAGATCTCGTCGATTGTCGCCTGCCTCAGCTTCTTGACGGAGCCGAAGTGCTTGATCAGCGCCTGCTTGCGGGTCTCGCCGAGGCCCGGGACGTCGTCGAGGGGACTGCTGCGGATGCGCTTGGCCCGCTTGGCCCGCTGGTAGGTGATGGCGAAGCGGTGGGCCTCGTCCCGGATGCGCTGGAGCAGATAGAGGCCCTCGCTGGAGCGGGGCAGGACCACCGGATCGTCGTCGTCGGGGACCCAGACCTCTTCGAGGCGCTTGGCGAGACCGCAGACGGCGATGTCGTCGATGCCCAGCTCGTCCAGGGCGCGCTTGGCGGCGGCGACCTGGGGCTGCCCTCCGTCGACCACGACGAGCTGGGGCGGGTAGGCGAAGCGCTTGGGGCGTCCGTCGTCCTCGCGGGGCTCCTCCCGGACGGTGACGGGGTCCTGCGCGGGGGGCGCCACCGTCCCGGGGCCGGGCTCACCGGTCCTGGGCGTCTCAGCGTTCCTGGACGTCTCAGCGGACCCAGGCGTCTCACCTGTCCCGCCTGCCTCAACGGTCCCAGGCGCCTCAGCGGTCCCGCCTGCCTCATCGGCCCCATCTGTTTCACCGGTACCACCGGGAGCCGGGACGGCCCCGGTGGGCGCCGGGGTGTCCTCCCACTCCCCCGTCCGCTCCTTCTCCTGGAGGTAGCGCTTGAAGCGGCGCCCGATGACCTCGTGCATCGACCGGACGTCGTCCTGGCCCTCGAAGCCCTTGATCTGGAAGCGGCGGTACTCACTCTTGCGTGCGAGGCCGTCCTCGAAGACCACCATGGACGCGACCACGTCGTCACCCTGGAGGTGCGAGATGTCGAAGCACTCGACGCGCAGCGGCGCGGTGTCGAGGCCGAGCGCCTCCGCGATCTCCTCCAGGGCGCGGGAGCGCGTCGTGAGGTCGGACGCGCGCTTGGTCTTGTGCAGCCCGAGCGCCTGCTGGGCATTGCGCTGGACCGTGCCCATGAGGTCCTTCTTGTCGCCCCGCTGCGGGATGCGCAGGCTGACCTGGGAGCCCCTGCGGTCCGCGAGCCACTGGGACACGGCGTCGGGGTCCTCGGGGAGCGCCGGGACCAGCACCTCCTTGGGGACGGAGTCGCCCGTCTCCTCGCCGTAGAGCTGCTGGAGCGCGTGTTCCACCAGGCCCGCGGTGTCGACGGCCTCGACCTTGTCGGTGACCCAGCCGCGCTGGCCGCGCACACGCCCGCCGCGGACGTGGAAGATCTGGACCGCCGCTTCGAGCTCGTCCTCGGCGACGGCGATCAGGTCGGCGTCGGTGGCGTCGGCGAGCACGACGGCGCTCTTCTCCATGGCCCGCTTCAGCGCCTCCGCGTCGTCGCGCAGCCGGGCCGCCCGCTCGTACTCCATCTCCTCCGCCGCCTGCATCATGTCCTTCTCCAGGCGGCGGATGTACGTGCCCGTACGGCCTGCCATGAAGTCGCAGAAGTCCTCGGCCAGATCCCGGTGTTCCTCGGGGGTGACCCGTCCGACGCAGGGGGCGGAGCACTTGCCGATGTAGCCGAGGAGGCAGGGGCGGCCGGTGCGCTCGGCGTTCTTGAAGACGCCGGCGGAGCAGGTGCGCACGGGGAAGACCCGGAGCATCAGGTCGACGGTCTCGCGGATCGCCCAGGCGTGCCCGTACGGACCGAAGTAGCGCACGCCCTTCTTCTTCGCACCGCGCATGACCTGGACGCGGGGGAATTCCTCGTTGAGCGTGACCGCGAGGTAGGGATAGCTCTTGTCGTCGCGGTACTTGACGTTGAACCGGGGGTCGAACTCCTTGATCCAGGAGTACTCCAGCTGGAGCGCCTCGACCTCGGTGGACACCACGGTCCACTCCACGGAGGCGGCCGTGGTCACCATCGTGCGCGTACGCGGGTGGAGACCGGCCAGGTCCTGGAAGTAGTTGGCCAGGCGCTGACGCAGGTTCTTCGCCTTGCCGACGTAGATCACCCGGCGGTGCTCGTCACGGAACTTGTAGACCCCCGGGGAGTCGGGGATCTGTCCCGGCTTGGGGCGGTAGCTGGAGGGGTCTGCCATGTCTGACACCCTACTTGCGGGCGGTGACAGAGCGGCATTTCCGGGCCCCCGGGAACCCGGGGCAGGCCCCGCCGGGCGCCGGGGGCCGGGAACCGGCTGTCCGGTCAGGCCTCGGGGCCCGCGACAAGCCTTCCGCCTTCGACCTTCACGGGGACGGAGGGCAGCGGCACGGTGGCCGGGCCCTGGACCGCCTTGCCCGTGGTCACGTCGAAGCGGCTGCCGTGGCAGGGGCAGTTGCCCTCGTTGTCCTCGATCTTGTCCAGGAGGCAGCCGGCGTGGGTGCACTGTGCGCTGAAGGCCTTGTACTGCCCGGCGGCCTGGCAGCTCACGACGACCCGCTGCTCCCGGTAGAGCTTCGCCCCGCCGACCGGGACCTCCTCGGCGGCGCCGAGCTCCACGGGTGCGGTGGGCGTGGGCGTCTGTGCGTGGCCGAGCTTCGAATCGGTCGAACAGGCTGCCGCTCCCAGCCCGGCGGCACCGGCGAGAGCGGCGCCCTTCAGTACGGTGCGGCGGGCGGCGGGCAGGCCGGGCATGCGGTCTCCACTGGTCGGGGGGACAGAGAGCCGCCGTCACCGTCCGGGGCACCGGGTGTCCGGTACGCCGGGCACGGGCCGCACCTGAAGGCATGGGCGACAGACCCGACGATACCGGCGGAGAACGCCGGCCCTTCGACCGGCCCCGGGGACGGGGTGCGACACACGCGCCGGCCCGGGGACGGGGAACGACGGACGCGCCGGCCCCTGGGACGTGGAGCGACGGACGGGCCGGTCCCTGTGCGGGGCCGGCCCGTCCGTGCGGTGTCAGGCCTTCCGTGCGCGGGTGGCCTTCTTCGCCGCGGGACGCTCGGCCGCCGCCTTCCCTGCGGTCCTGGCCGTGGCCGTCTTACGGCCCGTGGCCGCCTTCGCCGCGACGGCCTTCTTCGCGGGCGCCTTACGGGCCTTGCGGGCCGCCGGGACCACGGCCTCGCCGATCCGGTCCGCGCCCAGGATCTCCTGGAGGAACTTCCCGGTGTGGCTGGCGGGCACCGAGGCGATCTCCTCCGGGGTGCCCTCGGCGACGACCAGACCGCCGCCGTTGCCGCCCTCGGGGCCCATGTCGACGACCCAGTCGGCGGTCTTGATGACATCGAGGTTGTGCTCGATGACGATCACCGTGTTGCCCTTGTCGACCAGGCCAGAGAGGACCGAGATGAGCTTGCTGATGTCCTCGAAGTGCAGACCGGTCGTCGGCTCGTCCAGGACGTAGACCGTGCGGCCGGTGGAGCGCTTCTGCAGCTCGCTCGCCAGCTTCACGCGCTGCGCCTCACCGCCGGAGAGCGTCGGCGCGGACTGGCCGAGCCTGACGTATCCGAGACCCACCTCGTTGAGCGTGCGGAGGTGGCGGGCGATCGTCGGGACGGCCTCGAAGAACTCCAGGCCCTCCTCGATCGGCATGTCCAGCACCTCGGCGATGGACTTGCCCTTGTAGTGGACCTCCAGGGTCTCCCGGTTGTATCGCGCACCGTGGCAGACCTCGCACGGGACGTACACATCGGGCAGGAAGTTCATCTCGATCTTGATCGTGCCGTCGCCGGAGCAGTTCTCGCAGCGGCCGCCCTTGACGTTGAAGGAGAAGCGGCCCGGCAGATAGCCGCGCACCTTCGCCTCCATCGTCTCGGCGAACAGCCTGCGGACGTGGTCGAAGACTCCGGTGTACGTCGCCGGGTTGGACCGCGGGGTGCGGCCGATCGGCGACTGGTCGACGTGCACGACCTTGTCGACGAGGTCGTCGCCGTCGACCCGGGTGTGCCGCCCGGGGACCGACTTGGCGCCGTTGAGCTCACGCGCCAGGTGGGTGTAGAGGATGTCGTTGACCAGGGTCGACTTCCCCGAACCCGAGACACCGGTGACCGCCGTGAGCACACCGAGCGGGAAGGAGACGTCGATGTCCTGGAGGTTGTTCTCCCGGGCGCCGTGCACCGTGAGCCGGCGCTTCGGGTCGACGGGACGCCGGACGTCCGGCATCTCGATGGCCCTCTTGCCCGAGAGGTACTGGCCGGTGATCGACTCCTTGTTGGCCAGCAGCTCCTTGAGCGAGCCGGAGTGGACGACCTTGCCGCCGTGCTCGCCCGCGCCGGGGCCGATGTCGACGACCCAGTCGGCGACCTTGATGGTGTCCTCGTCGTGCTCGACGACGATGAGCGTGTTGCCCATGTCCCTGAGCCGGACCAGGGTCTCGATCAGCCGGTGGTTGTCGCGCTGGTGCAGGCCGATGGACGGCTCGTCCAGCACGTACAGCACGCCGACGAGTCCGGAGCCGATCTGGGTGGCGAGCCGGATGCGCTGGGCCTCACCGCCGGACAGGGTGCCCGCGGCGCGGTTCAGCGAGAGGTAGTCGAGGCCGACGTCGACGAGGAACTTCAGCCGCTCGTTGACCTCCTTGAGGACCCGCTCGGCGATCTTCTTGTCCCGGGCGTTCAGCTTGAGGCGGCCGAGGAACTCGGCGCACTCGCTGATCGACATCGCGGCGACCTCGGCGATCGACTTCTCCATCACCGTCACCGCGAGGACCAGCGGCTTGAGCCGGGTGCCCTCACAGGTCGGGCAGGCCACCTCGCGCATGTAGCCCTCGAAACGCTCCCGGCTGGAGTCGCTCTCGGCCTCGGAGTGGCGCCGCTTGACGTACTGGACGGCACCCTCGAAGCGGGGCGTGGTGTAGGCGCGCTCGCGCCCGTACCTGTTGCGGTAGCGGACCTCGGTCTGGATCTTGTGACCGTGCAGCAGAGCCTTCTTGGCGCGCTGCGGCAGTCCGGCCCAGGGGATGTCCGTACGGAATCCGAGGGCGTCGGCCAGCGCGGTGATCTGCCGCCCGAAGTACTCCTTGGTGTGGCCGTGCGACCAGGGGTGGATCGCACCCTCGTCCAGGGACTTGTCCTCGTCCGGGACGATCAGCTCGGGGTCGACCTCCATCCGCGTACCGATGCCCGTGCAGTCGGGGCAGGCGCCGAAGGGGGAGTTGAAGGAGAAGGAGCGGGGCTCCAGCTCCTCGAAGGAGAGGTCGTCGTACGGGCAGTAGAGGTGCTCGGAGTACATCCGCTCACGCTCGGGGTCGTCCGCCTCCAGGTCGACGAAGTCGAGCACGACCATGCCGCCGGAGAGGCCGAGCGCGGTCTCGACGGAGTCCGTCAGCCGGCGCTTGGCGCTGTCCTTCACCGTGAGGCGGTCGATGACCACCTCGATGGTGTGCTTCTCCTGCTTCTTCAGCGTGGGCGGCTCGGACAGCTGGATCGTCTCGCCGTCGACGCGGGCCCTGCTGTAGCCCTTGGTCTGGAGGTCGGCGAAGAGGTCGACGAACTCGCCCTTGCGCTCCCGCACCAGCGGCGAGAGCACCTGGAAGCGGCTGCCCTCGGGCAGGCCGAGCACCTTGTCGACGATGGCCTGCGGCGACTGGCGCGCGATGGGCCTTCCGCACTCGGGGCAGTGCGGCTTGCCGATCCTGGCGAAGAGCAGCCGGAGGTAGTCGTAGACCTCGGTGATGGTGCCGACCGTCGAGCGCGGGTTGCGCGAGGTCGACTTCTGGTCGATGGAGACGGCGGGCGAGAGGCCTTCGATGAAGTCCACGTCCGGCTTGTCCATCTGGCCGAGGAACTGACGGGCGTACGAGGAGAGGGACTCCACGTAGCGCCGCTGGCCCTCGGCGAAGATCGTGTCGAACGCGAGCGACGACTTGCCCGATCCGGAGAGCCCGGTGAAGACGATGAGGGAGTCACGGGGGAGATCGAGCGAGACGTTCTTCAGGTTGTGCTCGCGCGCGCCACGGACGATGAGACGGTCGGCCACGCCGGTCCGCACCTTTCTGGAGAGAAATGGGGGAACTGAGCCCCTGTCCCAGGGTATGGGGGGCGCCACAGCGATGTATGAAGCTTTCGACTCCGAGCGTATAGCACGCGCATTCGATTTACGGTCGACCGAAGACTCCATCACCCGAATGAGTGGTGAGGTCTACGCTCGGCTCATGACTGATCATGCGCGCGACCTGGAAGCTGTACGTGAAGCGACCGATCGGCTGCTCAGTGCCACGGGCACGATGGACGACGGCGCCGTTGCCGAGCCGTCGCGGCTGCCGGGCTGGACCCGGGGCCATGTTCTTGCCCACCTGTCACGTAACGCCGACGCGCTCGTAAATGTTCTCCGAGGGCGCCCGATGTACGCGAACAGCGAAACCCGGGACGCCGACATCGAACGCGGTGCGCCCCGCCCCCTGGCCGAGCAGGTCGCCGACCTGCGCACGAGCGGGGCGGCCTTCCTCACCACGGCCGAGGCGCCGGCCGACTGGTCGCGCACGGTCACGATGCGCAACGGTGTGACGGACTCGGCCTCCCGGATCCCCTTCCGCCGCTGGGTCGAGGTCGAGCTGCACCACGTCGACCTGGGCGTGGGGTACGAGCTGGAGGACCTGCCGGAGGAGTTCGTGAACCGGGAGAACGACTTCCTGGCAGAACGGTTCGCCGGGCATCCCGACGTCGTCCCCACGACGGCGGTCGCCCCGGACGGCAGGCTGTGGACCACGGGAGGCGGCGCGGACGGCCCCCCGGTGACCGTCCGGGGTGAGGCCGCCGACCTCCTCGGCTGGCTCTGCGGGCGCCGGGACGGCTCCGGGCTCACCGTGGAAGGCGGCAGCCTCCCCGCACTGCCTCCGCTATAGGCTTCGTCACATGACGTACAGCGGAGCGGTCAAGGTCGGCGGGCGTGCGGACGTACACGAGCTGACGGATCTGATGATCTCCAAGGTCGCCGTCGGCCCGATGAACAACAACGCCTATCTGCTGCGCTGCCGGGCCACCGGCGAGCAGCTCCTGATCGACGCGGCCAACGAGGCCGGAACCCTGCTGCGGCTGATCGGTGACGACTCCATCGCCTCCGTCGTCACCACACATCAGCACGGCGACCACTGGCAGGCACTGGCCGAGGTGGTGGCGGCCACCGGCGCGCGCACCTACGCCGGGCGGTACGACGCCGAGGGCATCCCGGTCCCGACCGACGTCCTGGTCGACGACGAGGACACGGTCCGGGTCGGGCAGGTCACACTGACCGCCCGCCACCTGACCGGCCACACCCCGGGCTCCATCGCGCTCGTCTACGACGACCCGCACGGAGCTCCGCACCTGTTCACCGGGGACTGCCTCTTCCCGGGCGGGGTCGGCAACACGCACAAGGACCCCGAGGCGTTCGCGAGCCTGCTCCACGACGTGGAGACCAAGCTCTTCGACCAGCTGCCCGACGAGACCTGGGTCTACCCGGGCCACGGTCACGACACCACGCTCGGTGCCGAGCGCCCGCACCTGCCGGAGTGGCGCGAGCGCGGCTGGTGAACCGCTGAACGCCGGACGGCCGGGTGCCCCCATGGGGCCCCGGCCGTCGGTGTGTCGGTCAGGCGCTACTTCTCCGCGCCGACGTTCGCGCTGTCGTCCTTCTCCTCGTCCTTCTCCGCACCCTTCGCCGCCGCGTCCTGCTTCCTGGTGGCCATGAGGCTGGTGATCGTGGTGATCACCAGGACTCCGCAGATGACGGAGAGGGAGAACGGGATGGAGATCTCCGGGACGTGCACCCCGGACTCGTGCAGGGCGTGCAGCACCAGCTTGACGCCGATGAACCCCAGGATCACCGAGAGCCCGTAGCTGAGGTGGACCAGCTTCTTCAGCAGTCCGCCGATCAGGAAGTACAGCTGGCGGAGGCCCATCAGGGCGAACGCGTTGGCGGTGAAGACGATGTACGGGTCCTGGGTCAGGCCGAAGATCGCCGGGATGGAGTCCAGCGCGAACAGCACGTCCGTGGTGCCGATGGCGAGCATGACCACCATCAGGGGGGTCAGGACGCGCTTGCCGTTGTTCCGGATGAAGAGCTTCGTCCCGTGGTACCTGTCCGCGACACCGAAGCGGTGCTCGATGGACTTCAGGAGACGGTTCTCCTCGAACTCGTCCTCCTCCTCGTCGGCCCGCGCCTCCTGGATCAGCTTCCATGCGGTGTAGATCAGGAACGCGCCGAAGATGTAGAAGACCCACGAGAAGTTGGCGATGACGGCGGCACCGGCGGCGATGAAGATCGCACGCAGCACCAGGGCGATGAGCACACCGATGAGCAGCACCCGCTGCTGGAGCTGCGAGGGCACCGAGAACTTCGCCATGATCAGGACGAAGACGAAGAGATTGTCGACACTGAGCGACTTCTCGGTGATGAAGCCGGCGAAGAACTCGCCCGAGGCCTGGCTCTCGCCGAAGACCAGCAGTCCGAGGCCGAAGAGCACGGCCAGGGCGATCCAGACGATCGTCCAGATTCCGGCTTCCTTGGTCGACACGTCATGGGGCTTGCGCCCGATGAAGAAGTCGACGGAGATGAGGGCGACGAGACCGAGAATGGTCAGCGCCCAGAGGGTCCATGAAACGTCCACTGCGCCTCCGGCAGTTCGCTACGGCTATAGATCAGCGTCGTCGCTGCCGGAGGTCTCTTCCACCCGGGAGCGCGGGATGCGCGCCGGGCCGACGCCCCGGGACCGGTCACAGTCCGTACTGACGGGAACGCCGCGATCGGGAGTACTCCCCTCCGCACCAAGAACAGTACCTGAATCACCAAGAAACAGTAAAGTCTCTGCCAAGGTGGAGCCAAAATGCCTGGTCAGGGGCTAGGTGGAAGGTATCTGACCCGCTGTCACCCCGCTCAGCGGTAGCCCGCCCGCCGCGCGGCGGCCACCAGCGCCAGCACCTGCTCCAGGACACGGCTGCCCTGCGGCGCCCGCAGGGGCTCGTACGTCCACGCGTGGCCCACCCAGGGGTCGGCCAGGTGATCGTCGGCCACCGGGGTGATCCGGAGCAGGGAGCGCCACAGGGGGTCCAGCACCGGGCCGTAGGCGCGGGTGTCCTCGCGGTCGGCCACCATCAGCAGGTGCACGCCCACCGAGGGGCCCTCGTCGGCCAGATAGCGCAGCTGGGTGACGGCCCTGTCGTCGAATCCGTGCGGGAAGTCGTTGACGATGAGCAGCTGTTCCGCCGTGTCGAGGTCCGGGGGCAGCGCGTCGGAGGCTCCGGCCCTGATCGCCATCTGCACCAGGTCGACGCGCCGGGTGAGGTGGGCGAGGACCGAGGACACGCCCTCCGCCCCGGCGGCGGGGGGCCCGGCGAGGACCCCGGCGTCGACCAGGGGGGCGAGCGGGCCCGCGGCGGAGCCGGCCGGGTCGATGACGTGCACGGAGAACTCGTCCGCCGGGTACACGGCGAGCAGCCGTGCGGCCAGGGCGACCGCGGTCTCCATGGCCAGGGTGCGCAGCCGGTCCCCGGGTGTCGCGGCGGCCTCCTCGGAGGCCGTACGCCCGCTGTCGACCCAGATGCCGCGCTCCAGGGGGAGCCGCACCAGCAGGGGGATGCGCAGGCCGATGCCCTCGGGGAGGTGGAGGTCGCCGATGCGCAGGGCCATCGGGATCTCCATCGGGACGCGGTAGCCGTGCCAGACGGGGTTGCCCCAGCCCGCGTAGGCGGCGGGCAGGGCCGGTTCGACCACGGCGGACTCGGCGGCGAGCTGGGCGAGGTCGCGTTCGAGCGCCTCGCGGGCCCGGCCGGTGAGTTCGTCGTGCTTGGCCCGGGCTTCCTCGCGGGCCCGGTCGCCCGCTCCCCCGATGCGGCTGCGCGGGTCGGAGAGGGCCCGGTCGAGCTCCTGGTCCATCCGGGACTCGGCGAAGTCGACCGCGCTCCGGTAGGCGGCGACGGCCCGGGCGAGGTCCTCGAACATGCCCCAGATCTGGTTGTAGAGGCGCTCGTCCATGGACCAGCCGGTGGCGTCACCGGCGACGGGCTGCGCGGGCTGCCCGGGGGCGGCGGGCGGGGCCGCCGGGGGCGGGGGCGGCGGCGCGGAGGTCTGGCGCCGCGGGTGCGCGTAGTTGACGGGGCCGCCGGAGGTCTCCGTGCGCGCGGGGGCGGGATCCGGCGGGGCGGGGGCGGGATCCGGCGGGGCGGGCGCGGCCGGGCCGCCGTCCCCGGAGGCCGGGGGGCCCGCGGGGTGGCGTACCCGCTCGCCGTCGGGGGTGCGGGGCGGAGGCGTCACGGAGCGGGCGAGCCCGGAGGCGACGGCCTCCTGGATGGAGGCGGCGACCTCCGCCGCCTCCGCCACCCCCTGGTCGGCGAGCATCCCGGCGAGCCCCGCCGCGTACCCCTGGCCGACGGCCCGGACCTTCCAGACGCCCTGGCGGCGGTAGAGCTCCAGGGCGGACACGGCGGACTCGGTGTCCAGACCGGTGAGGGTGAACGTGGCGATCTCGGTGCCGTCGAGTCCGGTCACGGCGACGAAGGGGGCGGCGACCGCGCCGAATCTGGCCGGCTGCCCGGGCCCCAGGGGCAGCGCGAGGAGCACGGTGACGCGGTGCACCGAACCGGGCAGGGCGTCCAGGTCCACGGCCAGCCGGTGGTCGGCCGCGGCCTGCCGGGACACCTCGAGGCCGGGCACCCGGTGCGACGCGGGGTGGGCTATCCACTCGGCGCCCCGGACGGTGCCCCGCTCGTCCCCGAGCGTGGCCCCGGCCACGACGGGTGAGCCCGCCGACACCCTGATCTCCAGACGGGTCTGGGGCAAGGTGTGGTTCTGCCCTCGGACCAGCTCGGCCGTCATCGCCCTGTCCCCTCGACGTTCGGTGTGGTGCCCTGCCATGGGCGCAGCTCCCGGCGGCGGGTGCCTCCGGGAGCTGCTCGTACGGATCCGCGGGCCGGTCCGGCCCCGCTGCCGCGCCTACAGGTGCGGCAGGATCGCCGGCATCAGGTCCTGGAACGTACGGCCGTTGGCCGGGTTGCCGAGTGCGGTCATCTGCCATCCGCCGCCCGCGCGGTGCACCTTCGCCATGATCTGCGCCGTGTACTGGCCGCCGCCGTCCAGCGTGTAGCGGGCGAGCTCCTGGCCGTTGGTCTCGTCGACGATGCGACAGAAGGCGTTCTGCACCTCCTGGAACGTCTGGCCGGTGAACGAGTTCACCGTGAAGACGATCTGGTCGATGTGGACCGGGACCCGCTGGAGGTCGACGAGGATCGCCTCGTCGTCGCCGCCGGAGCCGGCGCCGCCGACCAGGTTGTCGCCGGTGTGCTTGACCGAACCGTCGTCGCTGACGAGGTGGCGGAAGAACACGACGTCCACGGGCTGCTTGTCGGCGAAGAGCACCGCCGAGGCGTCCAGGTCGATCTCCCGGGTGCGCGAGCCGAACAGCCCGCGGCGCGGGGCCGCCTGCCAGCCGAGCCCCATCCGTACCGCGGTCAGGGTCCCCCCGTCGCTCTTCTGCAGGCTGATGGCCTGGCCCTTGGTCATGTTGACCGTCACGCGCTGTCCCCTCTCCGCTTGCCCCGCCACCTTCGGTGTGCGGTTTCCCCGCACCCTACGCAGTCCCCCGAGGCGGAAAGGAGCCATGGGCCGTTTTTGTGTCGGTCCTGCAACACTGCGCGCCCCCGCGGGGACACCGCGCGCCCCAGGAGGTCAGGCCAGGCCCGCCTCCCTCATCTGCCGCAGCTCCTTCTTCAGCTCCCCCACCTCGTCACGGAGCCGGGCGGCGACCTCGAACTGCAGGTCGGCGGCTGCGGCCCGCATGCGGTCCGTCATCTCCTCGATGATCCCCGCGAGCTCGGCGGCGGGCCGGTCGGTGACCACCGCTCCGTCCTTCTTCGCCTTGCCCCCCGGGGCCGCCTTGGCGCCCAGCGAGGGGACGGGGGCCTTGGTGTCCTTGGCCTGCCGGTAGCCGGTGCCGAGCAGCTGCTCGGTGTCGACCTCCTCGCGGGCGATGGACGCGACGATGTCGTTGATCTTCTTGCGGAGCGGCTGCGGGTCGACGCCCCGCTCGGTGTTGTAGGCGATCTGCTTCTCGCGGCGGCGGTTGGTCTCGTCGATGGCCTGCGCCATCGCGGGGGTGACCTTGTCGGCGTACATGTGGACCTGCCCCGAGACGTTACGGGCGGCACGTCCGATGGTCTGGATCAGCGAGGTGCCGGAGCGCAGGAAGCCCTGCTTGTCCGCGTCGAGGATGGCCACGAGCGACACCTCGGGCAGGTCGAGGCCCTCCCGCAGGAGGTTGATGCCGACCAGGACGTCGTACTCCCCGGAGCGCAGCTCGCGCAGCAGCTCGATGCGGCGCAGCGTGTCGACGTCGCTGTGGAGGTAGCGGACCTGGATGCCCAGCTCCAGGAAGTAGTCCGTGAGGTCCTCGGACATCTTCTTGGTGAGGGTGGTGACCAGGACGCGCTCGTCCTTCTCGGTCCGCTTGCGGATCTCGTGGACCAGGTCGTCGATCTGGCCCTCGGTGGGCTTGACGACGACCTCCGGGTCGACGAGCCCGGTGGGCCGGATGATCTGCTCGACGTACCCGTCGCCCCGGGACATCTCGTACTTCCCCGGGGTGGCGGAGAGGTAGACCGTCTGGTCGATACGGCCCAGGAACTCCTCCCACTTCAGCGGGCGGTTGTCCAGGGCGGACGGCAGCCGGAAGCCGTGGTCGACGAGGGTCCGCTTGCGGGAGGCGTCGCCCTCGTACATCGCGCCGATCTGCGGGACGGTGACGTGCGACTCGTCCAGGACGAGGAGGAAGTCCTCGGGGAAGTAGTCGAGGAGGGTGTTGGGGGCGGTGCCGGGCGAGCGGCCGTCGAAGTGCATGGAGTAGTTCTCGACGCCGGAGCAGGTGCCGATCTGCCGCAGCATCTCGATGTCGTACGTGGTGCGCATGCGCAGCCGCTGGGCCTCCAGCATCTTGCCCTGCTTCTCCAGCTCGGCCAGGCGCTGCTCCAGCTCCTGCTCGATGCCGGTGACGGCCTTCTCCATGCGCTCGGGACCCGCCACGTAGTGGCTGGCGGGGAAGACGTGGAGCGAGGCGTCCTCGCTGATGACCTCGCCGGTGAGCGGGTGGAGGGTCGAGAGCGCCTCGATCTCGTCGCCGAACATCTCGATGCGGACGGCCAGCTCCTCGTACACCGGGAAGATCTC
Organism: Streptomyces silvae; assembly: GCF_016745505.1. Classification (GTDB taxonomy): domain Bacteria; phylum Actinomycetota; class Actinomycetes; order Streptomycetales; family Streptomycetaceae; genus Streptomyces; species Streptomyces silvae. The sequence continues at coordinate 95,194 of NZ_JAERUC010000086.1, forward strand.
GATGGTGTCGCCGCGGACGCGGAAAGTGCCGCGGGTGAACGCCAGGTCGTTGCGGGTGTACTGGATCTCGACGAAGCGGCGCAGCAGCTGGTCGCGGTCGACCTCGTCGCCGACCTTGAGCTGGACCATCCGGTCCACGTACTCCTGGGGGGTGCCCAGGCCGTAGATGCAGGAGACGGAGGCGACCACGACGACGTCGCGCCGGGTGAGCAGCGAGTTCGTCGCGGAGTGCCTCAGGCGCTCGACCTCCTCGTTGATCGAGGAGTCCTTCTCGATGTAGGTGTCCGACTGCGGGACGTACGCCTCGGGCTGGTAGTAGTCGTAGTACGAGACGAAGTACTCCACGGCGTTGTTCGGGAGGAGCTCGCGGAACTCGTTGGCCAGCTGGGCGGCGAGCGTCTTGTTCGGCGCCATCACCAGGGTGGGGCGCTGCAGCTTCTCGATCATCCAGGCGGTCGTCGCCGACTTGCCCGTGCCGGTCGCGCCGAGCAGGACGACGTCCTTCTCCCCCGCGCGGACACGCCGGTCCAGCTCGGCGATGGCCGCCGGCTGGTCACCGCTGGGCTGGTAGGGACTGACGACCTCGAAAGGCGCCACCGAACGTTCGATCTTCGAGACTGGCCGCATGCAACCACCGTACGACCACCCACTGACAACGGCCGGGGATCAGCGCCCCCGCGGCTGCCGGTACGCCCTGCGCGAGGCGGTCTCGTAGGGCGGTGCGGGGCTGCGCTGGGCGGGGATCGAAGTCATCGGGCCACCGCGCCGGGCCAGGTGTCCGGGCGGCGGCGCGGCTCCCGGGCGTGTGCCGGTCACCACCAGGGGGTCGATCATCACGATCACCGCGGCGAGCAGCAGGAAGCAGCCCGGGCCGATCATCATCGGCAGGAGCAGCGAGGTGGGGGACTCGCCTGCCTGCGGCGAAGCGTCGGGGTGCAGGTGCACCTGGAGCGCGGCCATCCCGGTGTAGTGCATCCCGCTCACGGCCACACCCATGGCGACGCTCGCGCCGAGGCTCGGGAGGAAGCCGCGGATGGAGACGGCCGCCCACAGAGCGGCCGTGGCGGCCACCACGGCGATGAGGACGGAGAGCGAGACGGTGAGGATGTCGTACTCGAACAGTCCGTCGAAGTTCATTCCGGCCATGCCGAGGTAGTGCATGGAGGCGACCCCGAGGCCGGTGACCGTCCCGCCGGTGACCAGTGCCATCCGGGTGGCGCCCCGGTAGCCGACGAGGAATATGCCGACCCCGACCATCACGACCGCCACGCCGAGGCTGGCGAAGGTGAGGGGCCTGTCGTAGCTCATCGGCGCCTCCTGGACGGTGAAGCCCAGCATCGCGATGAAGTGCATCGTCCAGATGCCGGAGCCGATGGAGGTCGCCCCGAGGGCCAGCCAGCCGGCTCTGGAGGTGCCCCGGGTGCGCAGGGAGCGTGTGGTGCACCGAAGACCGAGCGATGCGCCGAGGCATGCCATGAGGAACGCCGTGACGGGCGTCACGAGGCCGTAGGTGAATCCGTCAACTGTGCCCTGCATGCTGGTACGCCCTTCGCGGTGTGCCCGGGTTCGGGGGTGACCCTAAAGGGCAAGGCCCGGCAAGCAAACATAAGAGCGGCATTTTATCCCCCTCTGGGCCCTCCGCGGATCCGGCACCCACCGTTCCGTTCACAACATGGCCATGATCCTCCTCCCCTTCGTTGGGGATCGGATGCGAGTCTCTGCGTGTCCGCATCTCGACGCGAGGAGTACGCATGTCCGTACGCACAGCAACCGCATCCGGCGCCGTCGCCGCCCTGCTCGGCGCCTGCGTCCTGCTGCCCGCCACGCAGGCCCAGGCCTCGGGCGCCCACGACAGCCCGGTGGTCTACGCCCACCGGGGCGCTTCCGCCTACGCCCCGGAGAACACCCTGGCGGCCGTGGACGCGGCCGACGATCTCGGTATCGACTGGGTGGAGAACGACGTCCAGCTCACCAAGGACGGTGTGCTGGTCGTCGTGCACGACACCACCCTGAACAGGACGACCGACGCCGAGGAGGTCTTCCCGGACCGCGCGCCCTGGGCGGTCAAGGACTTCACGGCGGCGGAGATCGCGAAGCTGGACGCGGGCAGCTGGTTCGGTCCCGGCTTCGCGGGCGCCCGGGTGCCGACGCTCACGCAGTACCTGCACCGCATCGAGCGCAACCGGCAGAATCTGCTCCTGGAGATCAAGAGCCCGGAGATCTACCCGGGCATCGAGAAGGAGACGCTGCGCGTCCTGCGCACGCAGGGATGGCTCGACCGCGGTCACGTCAAGCGCCGGCTCATCATCCAGAGCTTCGGTGCAGAGAGTGTGAAAACTGTCCACGCGCAGCGCCCGGACGTCGTCACGGGCTTCCTTGGCACCCCCACGGTGGCCGAGCTGCCGTCGTACGCGGCGTTCACCGACCAGATCAATCCGTCGTACACGACGATCGGCGCCGACTACGTCGCCGAGGTGCAGAAACTGAAGGGCGCGCACGGCAAGCCGCTGAAGGTGAACACCTGGACGGTGAACGACGCGGCGAAGGCCGCCGAGGTGGCCGGTTTCGGCGTGGACGGCATCATCACCAACAACCCCGACATCGTCCGGGACGCCACCCGCTGAGCGGCTGACGGGGGCGGCGTTGTCAGTGGCCGGCCGTACGGTGGGCCCCATGGAGAGCAGCGAGCAGGTCGTGGAGTGGTCCGTCGTGCCGAGCGACATCGGGCCGCTCCTGCTGGCCGCGACCCGTGCGGGCCTGGTGACCGTGGTCTTCCACGCACGCCCGGCGGTCCGGGACACGGTGCTCGGGCAGCTGCGGTCCCGGCTGGGCGCGGAGCCCGTGGAGGCCCCGGACTCCGCGATGCTGGCCGAGCCGGTGCGTCAGCTCGCCGCCTATTTCGCCGGAGGGCTGCGGGACTTCTCGCTCGATCTGGACTGGTCGCTGACGTCCGGCTTCCACCGCGAGGTGCTCCGCGAGCTGGCCTCCGGCGTGCCGTACGGGACGGTCGTGGGGTACGGGGACCTCGCGAGCCGGGTCGGCCAGCCGGGCGCCGCCCAGGCCGTGGGGGCGGCCATGGGCTCCAACCCGCTTCCCGTGGTGGTTCCGTGCCACCGGGTGGTGGAGAGCGGCGGGGGGCTCGGCGGCTTCGGCGGCGGGCTGGAGACGAAGCGTCAGCTGCTGGCCCTGGAGGGGATACTCCCGCAGCCGCTGTTCTAGCGGCGCGTCCACGACGGCGCCGGAGAACGGCGGCAGGACGCGAGCGGGGTGCCCTCGGTCGCCGGGCCCGGTCAGCCGAGTCCCGTCCAGGCCGGATGGTGCGGATCGTCGGCGCGTACGACCGCGTCCGCCTGCCCGGCCGGGGCGACCTCGTCCTCGTAACGCGCGAAGGCGGGGAGCGTCCACCGCTCGCTCTCCTCGGTGCGCCGTCGCAACGCCCCGGGCGAGAGGCTCAGATGTACGGCGAGGTCGAAGGGGAACCACCGCCCGAGGAGCAGCGGCCCGTGCAGGACGAGCACCCCGCCCTCGGGAAGCACCTGGTAGGGGCTGCGGGTCGCCCGGTCCGTCCGGGGGTTCCAGAGGTCGGGCAGGATCCGGCCGCTGCCGCCGGGTTCCAGCGGACGGAACACCTCCCGCCACAGCGCCCCGGTGTCGAACCAGCTGTCGGCGTACGAGTCGGGGTCCTCCTTGCCGTACTCGTAGCGGAGGCTGGCCGGGCGCAGGAAGCCGCCCGTGGAGACGGTGAGCACCGGGCGCCCGCGCTCCCGCAGCGCCTCGGCGAGGCGCGCGGCGAGATCTCCGGGGCGGGCGGCCGGCGCGCCGTCCACGCCGATCCTGAGCCAGGGCCCGCCGTCGGCCGGTGCCTGCCCGTCGGCGCGCCCGGCCAGCGCTTCGGCCAGCCGTTCCCAGGTGATCGGTTCGAATCGCACGCGTCCATCATCGCCCCGCGGTGCGGCGGGAGCGGCGCGCCCCCGGATCCTGCGGGCGGTCAGTGCCGTGTGCCCCTGGCCCGCAGCAGGTCGCCGATCTTCCGGAGGACCTCCTCGTCGTTCTTCGCCGAGGCGCCGGCCGGGGTGGTGCCGGACACGAGCTCGTCGACCTCCTCGGCGGTCCGGAAGTCGTAGGCCCGCTCCTCCTCGTCGCCGGGGACATGGCCGTACGCGTCCTTCGCCCGGAAGCCGACGGTCATGTCGACCGCCTTGGCGATGAGCCAGGTCAGGATGAAGGAGAACGCGATGACGGAGACGATCGCGACGAGCTGCTTGCCCAGCAGGGCCCAGCCGCCGCCCTCGAAGAGCCCCTTCTGACCGCTGATCCGCGCGGTGGCGAAGAGGCCGACCATGATCAGTCCGATGAAGCCGCCGACCCCGTGCACCCCGACGACGTCGAGGGTGTCGTCCACGCCGAAGCGGTACTTGAGCGTGATCGCGAAGGCGCAGACCGCGCCCACGACCAGGCCGGTGACGACGGCGCCCAGGGTGTCGATCTCACCGCAGGCGGGCGTGATGGCGACCATGCCCGCCACGGCGGACGAGACGACGCCCATGGTGGTCACCCTGCCGGTGCGCCACTTCTCGACCAGCGGCCAGGTGACCATGGCCCCCGCGGCGCCCAGCTGGGTGTTGATGAACGCGGCGGCGGCGGTGCCCTGGTCGCTCAGCGCGGAACCGGAGTTGAAGCCGAACCAGCCGAACCAGAGGAGCCCGGCGCCGATCACGACGAGCGGGATGTTGTTGGGCCGCTCCTCCCGTCGGGCGAAGTCGCGCGGTGCCCGCAGGACGAGTGCCACGGCCAGGCCCGCGACCCCGGAGTTGAGCTCCACCGGCAGCCCGCCGGCGAAGTCGAGGGCGCCGAGGTGCTTGACGATCCAGCCGTCCTGGTCGAACACCCAGTGGGCGAGCGGGACGTAGACGATCAGCAGCCACAGGACGACGAAGACGAGCCAGCCCTTCATCGTGGCGCGGTCGGCGATCGAGCCGCTGATCAGCGCGACGGTGATGATGGCGAAGCCCATCTGGAACGTGCTGTAGATGTACGTGGGGATGTGGCCGGTGAGCGAGGTCAGCCCGACGTCGTTCATGAAGACGTGGTCGAGGTTGCCGATGAGCCCCGCGCCCCCGACATCGGGGCCGAACGCCAGCGTGTAACCGATCACCCACCACATGAGCGTGCCGAAGGCGAGCGCGGCGAAGCTCATCTTGATCATCATCAGGACGTGCCTGGTGCGCACCATGCCGCCGTAGAAGAACGCCAGTCCGGGCGTCATCAGCAGCACCATGGCGGTGGAGGCGAGCAGCCAGGCGGTGTCCCCGGAGTCGTACGCGGGTGGCATCGGCGCGGGAGCGGTGTTCATCGGCGGTACCTCGTGGGTGTCGTCGGGTCGGGGGAGGTGCGCGCTACGGCTTGCGGGTGGCGGGCGCCGGCCGGCCGGTGAGCAGCCGGTGCACGGCGTGCCAGGCGGCGGTGTGCGCTGCGGCGACCCGCACGGGGCTGTCGTCCAGGAGCCGGAGCCAGGCGCCGCAGTCCCGCGGCAGCACGCTCACCCCGTACAGGACCCCGTGTCCGGCCAGTGCCGTGTGGAGGGTGTCGGCGATCTCCGAGGCGGGCGCCCGGTCGCTGACGACGTAGAGCGAGGAGACGTGGTCGTGGCCGGCGAACGTCCCCGGGCCCACGACACCCGGCCCGCTCGTCGCCGCGCCCGTCTCCAGGCGCAGGGTGTCGATGGCGAGCAGCGTCCCGTCGGGCCGGGTGATGTGCAGGTCCGCCGCGACGACCCGGTAGTCGTGGCGTTCCCCGCGGGCGAGCCGGCCGGCCGTGACGGTGTCGCCGAGCAGGACGGTGGCGCCGGGTGCGACCGTGACCTCGGTGCGCTGGTAGAACTGGGCGTCCTTGAACGGGATCACGGGGTCGGGCAGGTACTCGACGTACGAGCCCTCGTCCGCCGTGATGTGCACGCGCTGGCTCGCGTAGTCGTGCTCCATCCGGAAGACCTTGGTGGCGGCCTGGGTGGTGAGGTGGACCTCGCTGCCGGGACCGCAGCGGAAGTCCATCCGGTAGCGGTCCGCCTGGGCGACGCCGCCGCCGGTCGCCATCAGGCAGACGTAGGTCATGCCGGGCATGGCCGGGTCGGTCCACAGCGGCCGCATGATCTGCAGGGGTGACTTCTGGTAGCGCTCGACGAGTTCGGTGCGCCCACCCCGTACCGCGAAGGCCAGGTCGAGGATGCCCACCTTGGCCGGGGAGCCGACGGCGAGCGTGTCCGGTACGGAGGCCAGTGCCGCCACCTCCGGGGGGAGGCGCACGGCGCTGTAGTAGCCGGGGTCGAGACGGTCGGGCCTGGTCCGGAGCGGGGTGGGCGGCACGTCAGATCAGCACCTTCCGGCGTGATTCGATGTAGCCGAGGACGTCGTCGACGCCGACGCCGGTCAGGCAGTCCGTGAGCACGACCGGGCGGTTCTCCCGCACCCGGTGGGCGTCGGACTCCATGATGCCGATGTCGGTGCGTACGTACTTGGCGATGTCGATCTTGTTGATGACGAGCAGGTCGGAGTCGGTGATGCCCGGGCCACGCTTGCGGGGCATCTTCTCGCCCTCGGCGGTGTCCAGGACGAAGAGGAAGATGTCGACGAGGGCGGGGCTGAAGGTGAGTGTGAGGTTGTCGCCGCCGGACTCGTAGAAGAGCGTGTCGGTGTCGGGGAAGCGCTCCAGCATCTCCGCACCGGCCGCGAGGTTCATCGTGGGGTCGTCACGCACCGCGGTGTGCGGGCAGGCTCCCGTCTCGACGCCGACGACGCGCTCCGGTTCGAGGATCCCCTCCAGGGTGCGCCGGATGTGCTGGGCGTCCTCCTGCGTGTAGATGTCGTTGGTGATGACCGAGGGGCGGCGGCCGCCCCTGATCAGCAGCGGAACCAGCGCCTCGATGAGCGCGGTCTTGCCGGATCCGACGGGTCCGCCGATGCCGACCCGCAGTACGTTGTCGTCCATGGTGCTCCCTGGCTCGTGTGGGTGGGTGGGTGTGTTCAGCTGGCGAAGAGCCGGGCCTCGGCGCGTTCATGACGGCCCGACATGATGTCCGAGGCGAAGACGGTGGCACCGACGTCGGGCAGTTCCCGGCGCAGCGCCGCCTCGACGGCCTCCTCGATGACGGGCGCGGCTCCGTGGAGCAGGGTCTGTGCCCTGCGGTGGTCGGTCAGCCGCAGGCGGAGCGCGGCTCCCGCGAAGCTCGCGCAGAAGGCGAAGAGGTCGGAGGCGACGGCCTGGCGGACCGGTACGCCGGTCGCCGCGTAGATGACCCCGGCCGCCACCGCCTGGGTCCCGGGCGCCTCGCGGCGTACGACCCGGGCGAAGTACTCCTCGATCTCGGGCCGTTCGAAGACCTCGCTCGCCAGGTCGAGGAGCTGGCGCCCGGTCCGGGTGGCGGCCTGGCGCATCTCCCGGCCCAGCTTGGTGGCGAAGAGGTGTTCGTCCACGGCGGCCACGGCGTCCTGGTCTCCCGCCCGGCAGGCGCGGTGGGCGAGCGCGAGCGCGGTGGCGTCGGCCGGGCCGACGCCGTGCAGCACCAGGGACTCCAGCAGCGCGGGCAGCGTGCCGGAGTCGACGGCCTTGGCGTGGGCGAAGCCCTCCAGGCTGTGCGACAGCGTGTAGAAGCCGCTCGGGAACGCCGAGTCGGTCAGCTGGAGGCTGACCAGCAGCTGTCCGAGCCCGGGCGCCGCGGCCGCCGCTCCGGGGACGGTTCCCGCCCCGGCGCCGGGGCCCATGGTGTCGCTCTCCTCCTGGTACATCTGCCTAGACCAGGAAGAACAGGTGGTTGAGGGGGAGCTTCTCGGCCGGGTCGATGGTGGCGACCTTGCCGTTGAGGGTGACCTTGAACGTCTCCGGGTCGACCTTGATGTGCGGCAGCGCGTCGTTGCGGATCATGTTGTGCTTGCCGATGGTCCGGGTCCGCAGCACGGGCAGGACCTTCCGCTCCAGGCCGAGCTCGGCGGGGACTCCGGCGGCGATGCCCGCCTGCGACATGAAGGTGACGTGCGTGGCCTGCTGGGCCTTGCCGAACTGGCCGAACATCGGGCGGTAGATCACGGGCTGCGGGGTCGGCAGCGAGGCGTTGGGGTCGCCCATCTGCGCCCAGGAGACGATGCCGCCCTTGATCACCATCTTCGGCTTGGCGCCGAAGGAGTGGATGGGCCAGAGCACGATGTCCGCGATCTTGCCCTTCTCGATGGAGCCCACGTGGTCCGAGATGCCGGTGGCGATCGCCGGGTTGATGGTGACCTTCGCGAGGTAGCGCAGGACCCGCTGGTTGTCGTTGCGCTCGGAGTCGCCCTCCAGCGGACCGAGCTTGTCCTTGCAGTGGTGGGCGGTCTGGAAGGCACGGGTGACCGATTCGCCGACCCGGCCCATGGCCTGCGAGTCGGACGAGAACATGCTGATCACGCCGAGGTCGTGCAGCACCGTCTCGGCGGCGATGGTCTCGGCGCGGACGCGGCTGTCGGCGAAGGAGACGTCCTCGGGGATGTCGTGGCTGAGGTGGTGGCAGACCATCACCATGTCCAGCAGCTCGTCCACGGAGTTCTTGGTGTACGGCAGCGTCGGGTTGGTCGAGGACGGCAGGACGTTGGGCTCCCCCGCCACCCGCATGATGTCGGGGGCGTGACCGCCGCCCGCGCCCTCGCTGTGGAAGGTGTGGATGGTCCGTCCGTCGATCGCCGAGCGGGTGTCCTCGAAGAACCCGCCCTCGTTGAGGCTGTCGGTGTGGATGGCGACCTGGACGTCGTGCTCGTCGGCGACGTTCAGGGCGTTGTCGATCACGGCGGGGGTGGCGCCCCAGTCCTCGTGGACCTTCAGGGCGCAGGCTCCGGCGACGACCTGCTCGTTCAGGGCCTCGGGAAGGCTGCCGTTGCCCTTGCCCATGATGCCGATGTTGACCGGGATGCTCTCGGCGGCCTGGAGCAGCTTGCCGATGTTGTACGGCCCGGGGGTGCAGGTGGTGCCGTTGGAGCCGTCGGTCGGCCCGGTGCCGCCGCCGATGAGCGTGGTGATGCCGTTGGTGAGGGCCTGCTCGGCCTGCTGGGGCGCGATCAGGTGGACGTGGGTGTCGATGGCGCCGGCCGTGGCGATGAGGTGCTCGCCGGCGATGGCCTCCGTGCCGGGCCCGATGATCAGGCCCGCGTGGACCTTGTCCTGGGTCTGCGGGTTGCCGGACTTGCCGATGTCGACGATGAAGCCGTCCTTGATCCCGATGTCGCACTTCACGACGCCGACGACCGGGTCGATGACCACGACATTGGTGATGACGGTGTCGAGGGCGCCCTGGGCGCTGGTGGCCTGGGGGTCGGAGGCCATGCCGTCACGCATGGTCTTGCCACCGCCGTAGAGGACCTCGTCCCCGTACTGGCCCTCGCTGTAGTCCTTCTCGACCTCGACGACGAGGTTGGTGTCGCCGAGGTGGAAGCGGTCGCCGACCGTCGGACCGAACATGTCGGTGTACTGCTTGCGCGGCAGGATGGGCATCAGCGCGAACCCTTCTTCTGCTTGGTGTCCTTCTGTTTCCTGGGCTTCTCCGTGCGCGCGCCGCCGCTCTCACCCGCGGTGGGCCTGCCCGCCGTGCTCTCCTCGGCGCCGGCGAAGCCCCGTTCGATCGCCCTGCGGACGGCCTCGACCCGGGCGGGGTGCGAGACGAGGCTGCCGTTGAGCAGCCCGCTGAAGCCGACCAGCCGCCCGGTGCCGGCGTACTCGCACAACTCGACCTCGCGCGTGCCGCCGGGTTCGACGCGTACGGAGGTCCCGGCGGGGATGTTGAGGTGCATGCCCAGCGCCTTCTGCCGGTCGAACGACAGCGCGGAGTTGACCTCGAAGAAGTGGTAGTGCGACCCGATCTGGATCGCGCGGTCACCGGTGTTCTCGACGGTGAGCCGGGTGGTCCGGCGGCCGGCGTTGATCTCGATCGGTTCCTCGCCGTACACGTACTTCTGGCGGAATGTCATACGGTGCTCCTGGTGAGGTGGCCCGCTCCATGGCCATGCGGGTGGTCATGCGGGTGGTCATGCGTGTGCGGGTGGGAATGGCCGTGGTCGTGGCCTTCCCCCGGTGGGTGCGGGTGGGGATGCCCGTGGTCGTGGCCCTCCCCCGGTGGATGTGTGTGGGAGTGGCCGTGGTCGTCCGCGGCGGTCAGTCCGGTCGCGATGCCGTCGTCCCGCCCCCGGCTCCAGCGCAGCCCGGCGTCGGCCACCCGCTCGGCGAGGACCCGGGCCAGCGCCGCACGGGACACCGTCGGCCCCGCGGACGTGACCTCGACACCCGGTACGCCGGGGACCTCCGGGAGCTGGAACGCAGCGGGAAGCAGCGTCACCCGGGAGGCGCCGAGCAGTCCGCAGCGCCGCACCCCCTGGGCGAGGTCCGGATCGCCGCCGGTCAGCGCGACCTCGACCAGGCGATGGCTGCCGTAGCCATGGACCAGCCGCGCGATCCGGTGGAGTTCGGCGTCGTCGTACAGTCCGCCGGTCGGGGCGGTGACGAGCAGCGCCGAGGTCGCCGGGGTGCGGCCGGCGGCCGCCCGCAGCCAGGCGATCAGGTGCCGCGCGGTTCCGAACGGCTCCGCGAGGAGGGTCCCGGAGGTCTGTCCGGCGGGCAGGGCGCGCAGCGTACGTGCGGTGTCCGCGACGAGTTCGGGGTCCCTGCCCAGGGTCATGGGGACGACGCACGCCTCCTCGCCCGAGCGCTTCAGCCCGGCCAGCGCGCGGATCAGTTGACGCCCGCCCGGGACGACGAGCACCTCGGGGCCCGCGAGGTCGCGCAGCGCTTCGCCGTCGCCGGCCTCATGGCCGTACACGGCGACGACACGGCGGCGGTCGGGCACGGCTCAGCCCCCGACGGGGTCGTGACAGGAGACGAGCTTGGTGCCGTCCACGAAGGACGCCTCGACCTGGAGCAGCCCGAGCATTTCGCGTACGCCCGGCATGGTGTCGTCCTCACCGACGATCTGCCGGCCGAGTTCCATGCAGTCGGCGACACTCTTGCCGTCGCGGGCCGCCTCCAGAATGGCCTCGGTGATCAGCGCGACGGACTCGCTGTAGTTGAGCTTGAGGCCACGGCCCTGGCGTTTGCGGGCCAGGTCGGCGACCACGTACACCAACAGCTTGTCGATCTCGCGGGGGGCGAGGTTCATCGTCGGTACCTTCCTCAGGATGGGGGGGGACGGGTGGTTCAGGCGCTGCGGCGAAGGCGTGGCAGCAGAGGGACCGCGGCCATGAGCGCCCAGGTGGTGAGGATGAACGGCCAGGTGAAGGTGTGGCCGCCGAAGGGTTTGAACAGGGAGGTCAGCGAGGCGGTGAGGCCGGTCGTGGCGGCGGCTCCGAAGAGCGCGTAGACGCCGTTGGCGACCGTGCCGGTGAGGAAGACGGCGCCGAGGGCGATGGCGACCAGGACGGCGTTGTACCCGTAGATGCCCTGGGCGATCTGGGCGGTCGGGGCGCCGAGTGCCCAGGCCGCCACGATGCCCATGACGCTGCCCGCCGCCGCGTACAGGACGACCCGTACGCCGGCGAGGGCCAGACCGACGAGCATGATGAGCCCGACGTACCACTCGTCGACCAGGAAGATCTGCGACACGTTGGTGAAGAAGGCGTGCCACAGATCGCTCCAGGAGATCCCGGTGTCTCCGGAGGTCGGGTCGGAGACCGCCTTTGGGGCGCCGTGCCAGATCCGGCCGAAGGAGGGGGCGCCCAGCACCATGACGCCCGAGACCAGGCAGAACGGCGCGGTGAGCGCGGTCAGTCCGTACGGTGAGAGGAAGGTCGTCAGCGTCGCGGTGAGGAGGGTGCACATGATCGCGCCGACGACGGCCAGCACGTAGGTGGCGGGGTGGTGCCCGAGGTAGACGACCGGGGCGATGCCGGTGAGGCAGCCGCAGTAGCCCTGGAGGCCGAGGGCGATGTTCGACCGGACCACACGCAACGCGTAGGCGGTGGCCGTGGAGATCAGGGTGCCCAGGGTCGCGAAGAGGCCGATCCTCCAGCCGGCACTCCACAGCGCGGCGAGGATGAGGACGCCCGTCCGGGTCAGCCCTCTTCTGGGCACCGGGGTCCTGGGCGGTTTCACCTCGTTCTCGCACTACACGGACGGGGTGCGCCAGCTGTACGAGGCCGACCGGCCCGGCTACGCGACGGGCAGTCTCGTGCTGACGGTGGTGGCCGCTCTCGCGGGAGTGACGGCGGGTGCCCTGGGCGCCCACGCGGTCCTCGGCGGCGACCGCCGCGCGCGGGACGGTGCCTGATGACCGACTGGCTGCTCGTGCTCGCCGGGGCGCTCGTCGGCGCACCGGTGCGCTATCTGCTCGGGGTCGACGCCAAGTACCGCCTCGGCGGCTCCTTCCCCTGGGGCACGCTCGCGGCCAACGCGGCCGCCTGCCTGGTGCTGGGGTTCGTCGCGCAGGGCGCCACGGACGGCGAACTGGGGTCGCGGCTCCACCTGCTGCTGGCGACCGGTTTCTGCGGTGCCCTGTCGACGTGGTCGACCTTCTCCTACGAGCTCCTGACGCTCACCTCCGCCCGCAGGCTGGCGGTGGCGGGGGGATATCTGGTGCTCAGCGTCGGTGCGGGGCTCGGGCTCTCGTTCGCCGGGGCGGCGGTGGCGAGCGCACTCCTGTGAGCCGCTGCGGACCGTGGATCCGGCGGCCGGAACCGGCATCCGGAACCGGAGGAAAACCGTTCCCGTACGCCGGGGCGTCGGCGCATGATGTGGCGTATGGATCTCGCCTTCGCCCGTCGGTTCGCTGCCCGTTGGCAGGACGACTGGAACTCCCATGACCTGGACCGCATCCTCGCGCACTACCACGACGACGTGACGTTCAGCTCGCCGATGATCGCCCGGCTGACGGACGATCCGGCCGGCACCGTGCACGGCAAGGCCGCCCTGCGCGCGTACTGGGCGCAGGGGCTGGAGCGGATCCCGGACCTGAGGTTCGAGGTGATGGACGTGAGGGCGAGCGTCGACTCGCTGGTCATCGACTACCGCAACCAGATCGGCGGCCGGGTGAGCGAGGTGCTGACCTTCCGCGACGGCCTGGTCGTGGCGGGCTTCGGCGCCTACGGCGAGACCCCGGCCAACTGACCGCTCCCCCGGGGCCACCGCTCCCCCGGGCCACCGCCCGCCCGACCGCTCCCCCTGGCTACCGCCCGCCCGGGCAGTGCGCCGCGTCGGCGTCGTCCGAGAGTTCGCTGCCCTCGGGAAGCAGGTACGTCACCCACAGCACGACGGGTTCCGTACCGAGGTTGCGTCCGATGTGGCGGTGGTCGGCCCCGGAGGGTTCGATGAAGGACGTCCCGGCAGGGGTCACCTCGACCGAGCAGTCGTCGAGGGTCCGGGTGAGCGTCCCCGACTTGACGACGGCGATCAGCTGGCCCCGGTGGGTGTGCCAGCCGGTGGATCCGCCGGGCTCCACGGTGATCTCCCGGAAGGTGACGTCCGTGCGGCCCCGGGGGGTCTTCACCTTGAGCTTGCCCTGGGAGGTGCCCTTGGCGACGACGGTGCCACTGACTCCGCTGCCCGGTGTGGCGACGGCCGCCGCCGGCACGAGGCCCAGCGCGGCCACACAGACACCCACGAGCAGGAACTTGCGCAGCACGCTCCGCTTCGTCCTGGCCGTCGCACCCGCCCCGTCCGTCACGCCCGTTCCGCCGTTCGCGCTGCTCTCATCGACCACGCCGCCGAACCTCATGAAGGACTCCTCAGCATCCGCCCGGTGAACGCTCCTACGCTAGCGGCGAGTTGAGCGGCACGAGGGCGGGATGCGGGCTTTGCCACGCACGGAGTCCGTCGGCGAGCGCCCCTTCGCCGAGCACCTCCACCCTGCCCTGCCCGACGGCCTCCGCGAGAGTGATCCCGGCGCGCCCGAGCGCCAGGGCGGTGTCCGCGTCCAGGACGAGGCAGGCGTCCGGGCGGTCGGCGGGGCCGTATCCGTACGCCTCGCCGCCCGCCGCCTCCGCACCGGTGCGGATGTGGAACTCCCCCTCGGGGAGCCTGACTTCGATGATGCCGCCGAGGGTGAGGCCGTCCAGGGCCCGCAGCAGCGGCAGGGCGAACCAGTGGGCCCTGACCGCGTCCGTGGGGCGGCGCTCCTCCAGCGCGGGCGCGCCCCACGCGGCGAGCGCGGTGAGCACCGGGAGCAGTCCGCGCCCGTGCTCGGTGAGTTCGTAGACCGCGGCGGCCGCAGGGGGCGGCAGGCGGCGGCGCACCGCCAGGCCGCCCTGCTCCATGTCCTTCAGCCGGGACGCCAGCACATCCGTGCTGACCCCGGGCAGATCGGCGTGCAGATCCGTGTAGCGGCGCGGCCCGGCGAGCAGTTCACGGACGATCAGCAGGGTCCACCGGTCGCCGACGGAGTCGAGGGCACGGGCGGTGGCGCAGAACTGGTCGTAGCTCCGGCGGCGGGCGGGACGTGCGGGCTGCTGCTGACGTGGCATGCGACGCAGTCTAGACATGTTGTTGGACTTTCCAAGCCCGAGCTTGGTAAAACCAAGTACCGCAATATGTGTCGGGGAGGCACCGCATGGAGTTCCGGCAGTCCAGCAAGCTCAACGAGGTCTGTTACGAGATCCGGGGGCCGGTCATCGAGCAGGCCAACGCCCTGGAGGAGGCGGGCCACAGCGTGCTCCGCCTCAACACGGGCAATCCGGCGCTCTTCGGCTTCGAGGCGCCGGAGGAGATCGTCCAGGACATGATCCGGATGCTGCCCCAGGCACACGGCTACACCGACTCGCGCGGCATCCTGTCCGCGCGCCGCGCCGTGGCGCAGCGCTATCAGGCGATGGGGCTGACCGATGTCGACGTGGACGACATCTTCCTCGGCAACGGGGTCTCCGAGCTGATCTCCATGGCCGTGCAGGGGCTGCTGGAGGACGGCGACGAGATCCTGATCCCGAGCCCCGACTACCCGCTGTGGACCGCCGTCACCACCCTCGCCGGCGGGAAGGCGGTGCACTACACCTGCGACGAGGGGGCGGACTGGAACCCCGACCTCGCCGACATGGCCTCGAAGATCACCGACCGCACCCGGGCCATGGTCATCATCAACCCGAACAACCCGACGGGCGCCGTCTACTCCCGCGAGGTCCTCGACGGCATGCTCGACCTGGCGCGCAGGCACGGGCTGATGGTGTTCGCAGACGAGATCTACGACCAGATCCTGTACGACGGCGCCGAGCACCACAGCGTGGCGGTGCTCGCCCCCGATCTGCTCTGCCTCACCTTCAGCGGGCTCTCCAAGACGTACCGGGTCGCGGGGTTCCGCTCGGGCTGGATGGTGGTGTCGGGTCCTCAGCAGCACGCCCGCAGCTATCTGGAGGGGCTCACCATGCTCGCCTCGATGCGGCTCTGCCCCAACGCCCCCGCGCAGTACGCGATCCAGGCGGCGCTCGGCGGCCGGCAGTCGATCCGGGAGCTCGTCGCCCCGGGCGGCAGGCTCCACGAGCAGCGTGACCGGGCCTGGGAGCGGCTCAACGAGATCCCGGGGGTGTCGTGCGTGAAGCCGAAAGGCGCGCTGTACGCCTTCCCGCGCATCGACCCGAAGGTGCACCGCATCGTCGACGACGAACGGTTCGTCCTGGACCTCCTGCTGCGGGAGAAGATCCAGGTGGTGCAGGGGACCGGCTTCAACTGGCCGCGCCCGGACCACTTCCGTATCCTCACCCTCCCGCACGCCGACGACCTGGACGCGGCGATCAGCCGTATCGGCCGCTTCCTGAACGGATACCGCCAGTGACCTGTGGGACCTGCCGTACGCCCGTGCACACGCAGTTCGCCTCGGCGGGTCTCGTGGAGGCGATCGTGGAGGGCGGGCTGGACCCGGCCGGCGACCCCCGCTGGGCGGATTCGGGCGCGGTGTCACCGGCCGAGTACGCGCGCTGGGCGGGCCATCTGTGCGGGATGACCTGTCTGCGGATGGCGCTCGGCCCCGGGGCGCCGACCCTGTTCGCGCTGCGGGACGGGGCGCTGGACTACGGCGCCTACACCGACGACACCGCTCCGGGCGGGGTGATCAAGGGCCTGGTGTACGCCCCGTTCGCCCGGTACGCGTCCGAGGTCCACGGCCTCGACGCGGTCGTCCACCGGCACCTCTCCCCCGCCGGGATCCTGGATCTGCTGGACGAGGGACGGCAGGTGATGGCCTCCGTGCACTACGGGATCCGGCACCCGGAGCGGCCGGCTCCGGGGCGTGGCGGCCATCTGGTGCTGCTGACCTCCCGGACCGCGGACGGGGCCGGTGTCCACTTCCACAACCCGTCGGGGACCTCTGCCGCGACCCGCGCGGCCGACCTTCCGCTGCCGGTCTTCGAGCGCTTCTTCGCGGGCCGCGGGGTCTCGCTCCCCGGCCTCCCGGCGGCCGGCGTGCGGCCGCTCACCGGTGCGGAGTGAGCCCGGCCGGATTCAGGTCGTCCCACGGATGGGCGCGCGGCTCCACCCGTGGGCCGCTCAGCGCCTGTTCAGCAGCCGGGCCAGACCCTGCACCCCGGCCGCGACGACCGGGAACAACGCCAGTCCGGCGGCAGCCGACCGTCCTCCCCCGACCGGGATACCGGCCGCCGCCAGCTGCCGCACGGCCCAGGCCGAGTACGGGATGACGACCAGCGGGGCGGTGACGACACCTGGGGTGTAGCCGCGGTAGGCGGCGGACTGTGCCAGGTGGACCGCTCCGTGCAGCCCGAATCCGAACAGGACGGTCCCGAAGAAGGGGCTGCGGCCCCCCGTGCGCGCACCGGCCGCCGAAGCCGCGGCGACCACCCCGGCCATGAGGCCGATGGCGGTGTTCACCTCGCGCTGCGAGAGATCCATCCGCCGCCACACCGCGTCGGGCACCTGCGGGAAGCGCTCCTGGAGACGGGGCCGGGCCGTTGCGGTCCACCGGGCCATGGTGGCCAGTTCCTCCGCGTCGTGCACCGCCCAGGCGGCGAACAGCCCCCAGGTCACCGCTCCTGACACCACTTTTCCGGCCATGCCCGCCCCCCGTCGGTGAGTGACACGGCATCGGGTCCCGTGTCACCTTCCGACCTTAGGCCGGGCCGATGCCGTCCTCACCGTGTTCGCTACTGTTCCGCAGCCGGGTCCATGGGCCCGGCGTCCCGGGACGGACACGAGCAGAGGAGCAGTCGACATGGGTGCCGCCATACGCCACTTCACCGCCATCGGCCCCGGGGACCAGGTGTTCACGGTCAACGTCGAGCGGGACTTCCGGTACGACCCGTACCGCGATTTCCTCGTCTGCGCGCACTGCGGCTGGTCCCCGTCCCTGCTGACCACGCGGAGGCTCGACGACATGGCGTGGGAGCACCTGGCGGACTCCCACGACGCCACCGGCGGACGGAGCGACCAGGAGAACGAGTCGGTCCGGAAGGCGCGTTGGGTGGTGCTCCCGCTGTGCGCGGTCCTGATCGTCGTCCTGCTGGTGCTCGTGCAGAGCTGACGCACGTGCCGGAGATCAGCCGCGCAGGGCCGTGAGGGCGGCGACCGGGTCGGGGTCGGGCGTGGCCCGGGGCCACCAGTCGTCCTCGCCAGGGTCGGACTCGTAGCCGTACCAGCGGCTGTCGTGGCCGAAGCGGAGCTGGAGGGTGCCTGCGGCGTTGGTCAGGTGGTTGCGCCAGGGCTGGAAGCGCGGGTGGTCGGCCGCCGCGAGGGCGGGCCGCGCCCGGTCGAACGGGCCGGCCGGCGGGTCCCAGGGTGTCTCCAGGACCGCCAGCCCCTCCGCGCCGCCCTGCCGCCAGGCGGCGACGGCCCGGGCCAGGTCTGTCGTGCTGCGTCCGGTGGCGTAGGCCAGCTCGCGGTAGAGCGCCCGGGTGGTGGCGGTGAGCCCGGCGGTGGGGCGGGACGCGGCGATCCTGACGGCGTCCTGCCAGGTGCTGAGCCCGGCGAGCGGGTCGTCCCCGGTGGTGAGCATCGTGTGGGCGCGGTTCGCCGCGTCCGTGGCGAGATGGTCGAGGCCGAGCGGGTCACGGGTGCCGGGCAGCTCGGGGAAGGACGGCGGCTCACCCGGGTACGCCGGGACGGGCAGGGGGGCGGGCAGCGGCGGCAGGAAACGGTCGGCCAGGGCGTCGCCGGCCGCGACCGAGGGCATGGCGGGGGTCTCGGGGCGTTCGCGCGCGGAGTGCTCGGCGTTGCGGCGGCCCAGCTCGTCGAGGAGCTCGCGCTCACCCCGGCCGCGCATCAGCAGCAGGACGAACGGGTCGCTGTCCAGCAGCCGGGCCGTCTGGAAGCAGAGCGCCGCCACATGCTTGCAGGGCCAGCCCCGGTCCGGGCACGAGCAGTCCGGGTCCAGATCACCGGCGGCGGGCAGCAGCCGGATGCCGGTCTCCCCCGCCGTGTCGACCAGGGAGTGCGGCATCTCCTTGTCGAGGAGCGCGGACAGATGCCCCGGCCGGGCCGCGACGGCGTCCAGGAAGGTGTCCCAGTCGGACGCCGAGAACGTACGCAGGCGCAGCTCCGCGCGGTAGGGGCGGGGGCGGCTGCCGTGGACGTAGGCGATGACCCGGCCGGGCGTGACGGTGACCGCGGCGACATGGCCGCCGTCGGCGTACGTACGGCCGCGGGCGAGGCGGCCCTCGTCCATCGACAGGGACTCCAGGGCGTCGACCCAGGCCCGGCCCCACCAGCTGTCCGCGAAGGGCTCCGCGGCGTCGGAGGCGCGGGCGGGCACCGCTTCGAAGGTGCGCCGCAGATCGTCGGGGCCCGGGCGGGCCGCGGGGCTCCCACCGGGGCTCATGACGTCCTCCGGAGCGAGACGAGGTCGGCCAGGTCGCGGTCGCTGAGCTCGGTCAGGGCGGCCTCTCCGGAGCCGAGCACCGCGTCGGCGAGGGCCCGCTTGGACTGGAGCAGCTCACTGATCCGGTCCTCGACGGTGCCCTCGGCGATCAGCCGGTGGACCTGCACGGGCTGGGTCTGGCCGATGCGGTACGCGCGGTCGGTGGCCTGCTCCTCGACCGCCGGGTTCCACCACCGGTCGTAGTGGATGACGTGGGCGGCCCGGGTGAGGTTCAGCCCGGTGCCCGCCGCCTTGAGGGAGAGCAGGAAGACGGGGACCTCGCCGGACTGGAAGCCGTCCACCATCCGCTCGCGCTCGGGGACCGGGGTGCCGCCGTGCAGCAGCTGGGAGGGGATGGCGCGGGAGGCGAGGTGGGCGGAGAGGAGCCGGGCCATCGACACGTACTGCGTGAAGATCAGGACCGAGCCGTCCTCGGACAGGATGGTGTCGAGGAGCTCGTCGAGGAGGGCGAGCTTGCCGGAGCGCCCGGCGAGCCGGGTCGGCTCCTCCTTCAGATACTGCGCGGGGTGGTTGCAGATCTGCTTGAGCGAGCCCAGCAGCTTCATGATCAGGCCGCGCCGGGCGATGCCCTCCGACTGCTCGATGAACGCCATCGTCTCGCGGACGGCCGCCTCGTAGAGCGTGGCCTGTTCCCGGGTGAGGAAGACCGGGTGGTCGGTCTCGGTCTTGGGAGGGAGCTCGGGCGCGATGCCGGGGTCGGACTTCTTGCGGCGCAGCAGGAAGGGGCGGACCAGCCGGGAGAGCCGCTCGACGGCCTCCTCGTTGCCCAGGCCGGCGGCGGTGCCGGTGTTCTCGACGATCCTGGCGTGCCGGGCGCGGAAGGCCTTGAGCGGGCCGAGCAGACCGGGCGTCGTCCAGTCGAGGAGCGCCCACAGCTCGGAGAGGTTGTTCTCCACGGGGGTGCCGGTCAGGGCGACGCGGGCGGGGGCGGGGATGGTGCGCAGGGCCCTGGCCGTCGAGGAGTGCGGATTCTTCACGTGCTGTGCCTCGTCGGCGACGACCAGTCCCCAGGTGTGTCCGGCGAGCTGCTCGGCGCTGGAGCGCATCGTGCCGTACGTCGTGAGGACGAAGCCGCCGTCGGAGCCGCCGAGGTCGCGGTCGGTGCCGTGGAAGCGCCGCACGGGGACGCCGGGGGCGAAGCGGTTGATCTCGCGGTGCCAGTTGCCGAGGAGGGAGGCGGGGCAGACCACCAGGGTGGGGGCGGCGCGGTCGCGGTGCAGGTGGAGGGCGATGACGGTGATCGTCTTGCCGAGGCCCATGTCGTCGGCGAGGCAGCCGCCCAGGCCCAGCGAGGTCATCCGGTCCAGCCAGGCCAGCCCCCGGAGCTGGTAGTCGCGGAGGGTGGCGTCGAGGCCGGGCGGCGCCGGGAGGGTGGCGTCCTCGTCCAGGACGCGCGCCCGGAGTGCGGCGAGGGCACCGGCCGGCACGGCTTCGACCTGCTCGCCGTCGACCTCGGCGCTGCCCGTGAGGGCGACGGCGAGCGCGTCCACCGGGTCCAGCAGCCCGAGCTCCCGCTTTCGTGCCTTGCGGACGAGCGCGGGATCCACGACGACCCACTGGTCGCGGAGCCGGACCACCGGCCGGTGGGCCTCGGCCAGGGTGTCCATCTCCGCCTCGGTGAGCCGGTCGTCGCCCAGGGAGAGCTGCCAGTTGAACGCGAAGAGCTGCTCCGCGTCGAAGAACGACGTGCCGTCGGTGGCCGAACCGGGTGCCGGGCGGACGACGGCCGTCGCGGTGAGCGAGCGGGCGAGCTCGCGGGGCCAGTGGAGCGCCACCCCCGCGGCGGCGAGCCGCGCTCCGGCCGCGCCGATCAGCTCGTACAGCTCGTCCTCGGTGACGGCGAGGACGTCGGGGACGGGCTGGTCCAGCAGGCGCTCCAGCGGCGGCCAGACGCGGGCGGCGCGGCGCAGGGCGAGCACGGCGTCGATCCGGGCCCTCGGCCCGAACGGCTCGCCTGCCCCGCCGCTCCACAGGGTCGCCGCGTCGGTGACGTACGTCGGGTCGGCCAGGCTGTGCACCTGGGTGATGGCGGCGGCGGCATGGCGCGCTGCGGCCGGGGTGCCGGAGGAGTCGTCCTCCCCGGTGGCGCCGGAGGAGTCGAAGAGGTCGTACGCGGAGAGGTCCAGCCGGAGCGAGACCCGCACCCCGGCGTCGAGTCCGGCGGCCACCTCGACGGCCCAGGCCCGGGCGTCCGGCAGGTGCTGCCCTTCGCGGGCGGCGAACGGCGCTCCCATGGCGTGGGCGGCGGCGGGCGTGCGGGGCAGGGTGTCGGCGACGGCGTCGAGGAAGGCGCCGAGCAGGGCACGGGGTTCGGGGACGCGCAGGGGGGTGCCGTCCAGCGGCACGGCGTGCCCCTCGGGCGGCATCGAGGCGGCGACGGCCCTCAGATGGGCGATGTCCTCCGCGTCACGGGGTCCGGCCCGCCACGCGTCGTGGTCGTCGGCCGTCAGCCCCGGCAGGAGCCTGCCGCGCGCGACGAGGGTCAGCGCGTGCAGGGCGGCCGCTCCCCAGGCACGGGTGGCGGGGTGGGCCGCGGCGCGGTGCCGGGCGCGCGCCAGCAGGGGCACCGCGTCCGCCACGGGAAGCGCCACGGCGGGCACGGTGCGGGTGCGGACGCCGTCCGCGCCGTCCCGGCCGACGACCGTGAGCTCGGTGACGGTGTACGGGGGTCCGTCGGGCACCGCGTCGGGCCGGGTGAGGCCGACGCTCCCCTCGGGGTCCCAGAAGGCGATCCGGCCCTCCCGGGGAAGCGCTGCGGGCAGGAACACCGCGGCGCACCGCAGCAGCCGGTCGACGGTGACGTCCTGCGTCTGCCGCTCCATGTTCCACCGCCCCCTCCTGCCTCGGCCGGCCGGGCCGCTCGCCCGTGCCTTCTCCTGTCTTCGCGAGTCTAGGCGGGAGGTGTGACAGCGCCCGCCCCGGCCGTCTCCACAGGTGAAGCGGGGGGGGCGGGCGGCCGTCTCAGCGGAAGCCTCCCGGCGGCGGCTCAGCGGCGACGCCCCAGGGCCGGCGGCTCAGTGGTGGCGTGTGAAGCGGCCCCTGCGGGCGTGTTCGGGCGGCCGCTCCGGTTCGAACTCCGGGAGCGCATCGGGTCCGGACTCCGGCACCCCGTCCGGCTCCGGGGCCCCGTCCGCCAAGGGGCCGTCCGGGAGCGGCTGGTCCGTGAACGTCTGCAGGGCGACCGTGGGATCCACGACCGACGGATCCACGCCACCGTCCGACGAAGCCGCGACGGCCGGGTCCACGAGGCCAGGGTCCACGACGCCCGGGTCCACGGCGTCCGGATCCGGAAGCTGCTGCTCCGGGGCCTGCTGCCCGTCGGACACGCCCTGCGGCTGCTGCCCCTGCTGCGCGCGTTCCAGGAAGCGGAGGAGTTCGACCGGGAAGGGCAGGACCAGCGTGGAGTTCTTCTCGGCCGCCACCGCGACCACCGTCTGCAGCAGCCGCAGCTGCAGCGCCGCCGGCTGGGTCGACATCTGCTGCGCGGCCTGGGCGAGCTTCTTCGACGCCTGAAGCTCCGCGTCGGCGTTGATGACCCGGGCCCGTCGCTCACGGTCGGCCTCGGCCTGCCGGGCCATGGACCGCTTCATCGTCTCGGGCAGCGACACGTCCTTGATCTCGACCCGGTCGATCTGCACGCCCCAGCCGACCGCGGGGCTGTCGATCATCAGCTCCAGCCCCTGGTTCAGCTTCTCGCGGTCGGACAGCAGGTCGTCGAGGTCGCTCTTACCGATGATCGACCGGAGGGAGGTCTGCGCCATCTGCGAGACGGCGAACCGGTAGTCCTCCACCTGGATCACCGCGCTCGCCGGGTCCACCACCTTGAAGTAGATGACGGCGTCCACCCGCACCGTGACGTTGTCGCGCGTGATCCCGTCCTGGGCCGGCACGGGCATCGTCACGATCTGCATGTTCACCTTGCGGAGCCGGTCGATGCCCGGAACGATCATGGTGAACCCAGGGGGGCGCACCGCGTCGTGCAGCCGTCCGAGCCGGAGCACCACCCCTCGTTCGTACTGCTTGACCACCCGGGCCGCGGCCATGGCGTACACCAGACCGCACGAGAGCACCGCCACCAATGCGACCAACAGCTCCTGGACCATCACGGCCCCCTGCCTACGGGGTGCGTCCCCACACCCGTTCATCACGCCCTATTAACACGATATGCCCGATACGTACATTCTCGAACCCCCGTGCGGGTGCCGGTGGCCCCGGCCGGCCGCGCACCGGATGCCGGCACCCGGCGGACCGGGCAGGGTGGCCAGCGCCAGCACGTCCCTGTGACGTACCGATGAGCCGGACGAGCAGACGAGGACCCCGCCCATGTCCGTGACCGCACCCCCCACCGTTCTCCGCCGACGCCTTCGCATCGCCGCCGGTGCGGCCCTCCTCACCCTGGCCGTCACGGGCTGTTCCGGCCTCGGGCGCACGGCGGTGGGGCCGGTGTCCTACACCACCGGGAAGGACGAGGTCGTCACCGTGCACAGCCCGTCGGTGAAGGGCTGCCACGCCATGGACCCGGCCGGCTCGGGCAAGGTCGACAACCGGACGCTGATCGACATGGAGCTCTACACCACCCGCGACTGCACCGGCCGCTCGACCGCCTACGTGGCCACCACGTTCTCCGACACCAACGCGCCGCGCGCCCTGCCCTGGCGCAGCTACCGCTTCATCCACTGATCCGGTCAGGGCTGCTCGGGGCGGGCCAGCACCCAGACGCCGTCCGGCGTGAGGTAGCGGCCGACGGCCAGCCCCGCCTGCTGCAGATACGCCTCGAACCGCTCCACGGACAGCTCCCGCGACCGGAAGGTCTGGGTCCACCGGGCGTCCTCGAAGACGTACTCCGCGCGCACCTCGTCCACCCCGTCGCCGACGGGTTCGGCCGAGAGGATCCGGATGACGCAGCCCGCGGCCGTGTCCTCCCGCTCCCGGGGGAGATCGGAGTGGTAGCCGGCGCCCTCCCGCTGGATCAGCACGACGCCGTCGTCCTTCACGTATCTGCGGCAGGTCGCGAGCAGCCCTTCCCTGACCCGGTGATCGCCCGCGTGCACCAGGAAGGACCCGAGCACCACGGCGTCGAACCGCTCCTCGCCGAGGTCCAGCGTCTCGATGGGGCTACGGACCGTGCGCGCCCCGCGGACGCGCTCCAGCATCTGCGCCGACTCGTCGACCGCGGTCACGTCGAAGCCCAGCGCGACCAGGGGATGCGTCACCCGGCCCGCCCCGCAGCCCAGTTCGAGCAGGCTCGCCCCCGGCCGCAGCGCCGAGGCGATCACCTCGGGTTCGCTGCCGGCGGACAGGCGCGTATAGAGCTCGACCGCGCAGCCGTCCGGTGTGATGGCGCCGGGCCCCGTCCCTGTGTATCCCTCACGTACCAGTTGTCCGCTCATACCCGCCGGAACGTACGGACACGGGGCGGCGGTTCCCCGTCATCGCCGCCGGCAGCGCGCCGCCGGTTTCCGTACGCCGGGCCGCGGGGTCATGCTGGAGACGAGGCGATGCCGATGATGCGTACCGGAAGCGAACCGACCACCGCGCGCAGCCCGCTGCGGATGCGGCTCTGGCTGAGTCTGTGGGGCATGGTCTGGGCCGTGGCCGGTCTGGTGGCCTTCGTGATCACCGGGCGGGCCGGCTGGGCCACGGCCTGCGCCGTCCTGCTGGTGTTCACGGTCATCGACCTGTGCTTGGTCGTCCGCCGCATGCGGCAGGGCCCGCACTTCCAGCCGGGCCGTGACGTCCCCCCGTACCCGCCCGACCGGCGCGGCCGGAAGCGGTACGGCCCCTGAGTCCCGCCGGGGCACGGGCGGGGGCGGCCGGCGGTGTCAGGAACGGTCGTCGAGGTGTCAGGAACGGTCGTCGAAGCGGGCCGCCCGCAGATACTCCGGATTCGGGTCGAGCGCGGCGGCCAGCCGGAAGTGGCGGGTGGCCTGTTCGTCCCGGCCGGCGCGCTGGAAGGTGCGGGCCAGGGCGAAGTGCGCGAAGGCGTTGTCCGGCTCACGCTCCAGGACCAGCTCGAACTCCAGCTCGGCCGGGCGCAGTTGGGCGGCGGCGAAGAAGGCCCTGGCACGCAGCAGCCGGGCCGCCGTGTTCTCCGGGTGGGCGGCTATCACGGAGTCGAGCAGCTTGACCGCACCCCGCGGGTCCCGGGCGGCGAGCAGCTGCTCCGCCGCGCGGAAGTCGATGACATGCGTCTCCGGGTTGTTCTCGGGCACGGCCCTATCCTTCCCCTCGCCTGCCGCTGTTCAACATGCGGCCGGGTGCGCGTATTCCGCCCGCGCGCCGGGTCAGCCGGTGGCCGCCCGTGCGGTGAGCTGCGACCAGACCTTGCGGACCTGGGGTTCCAGGTCCTCCAGCGGGCCGTCGTTGTCGATGACGAGATCGGCGACGGCCAGCCGCTCCTCCCGCGTGGCCTGCGCCGCCATGCGGGCCCGGGCGTCGGACTCCGTCATGCCGCGCAGCGTCACGAGCCGGTCGAGCTGGGTGCCGGGCTTCGCGTCGACGACCACGACCAGGTCGTAGAGCGGGGCGAGGCCGTTCTCGGTGAGCAGCGGGACGTCGTGGACGACGACCGCACCGGCGCCGGCGGCCCGCTCCAGCTCGGCGGAGCGGGCCCCGACGAGCGGGTGGACGATGGCGTTGAGCGTGGCCAGGCGTGCGGGGTCGGCGAAGACGATCGAGCCGAGCGCGGACCGGTCCAGGGTGCCGTCGGGACGCAGGATCCCAGGGCCGAAGGCCTCGACGACGGCCGTGAGCCCGGGGGTGCCGGGCTCGACGACCTCGCGGGAGATCCGGTCGGCGTCGATGAGTACGGCGCCGAAGCGCGCGAGCAGTCGTGACACTTCACTCTTGCCGGCGCCGATGCCGCCGGTCAGGCCCACTTTCAGCATGGGCCGAGCCTAGCCTCCGGCCCGGAGGGCGGCCGGAGGCCCCTCAGGAGTCGCCTTCACGCTCCGCGAGGAAGCGTTCGAACTCGCGGCCGATCTCGTCCGCCGACGGCAGGTCCGCGGGCTCCGCGACGAGGTTGCCGCGGGTCTCGGACCCCGCGACCGCGTCGTACTGGTGCTCCAGCCCCTCGACGAGCGAGACGAGCTCCTCGTCGCCCTGGCCGACCTGCCGGTCGATCTCGGTCTGGGTGCGGTGCGCCTCCGTGCGCAGCGTGTGCGCGACGCTCGGCAGCACCAGTCCGGTCGCCGCTGTGACCGCCTCCAGGGCGGTGAGCGCGGCGTCCGGGTAGGCGGACCTGGCGACGTAGTGCGGCACATGGGCGGCGACACCGAGCGCGTCGTGCCCCGCCTCCATCAGCCGGTACTCCACGAGCGCCTCGACGGAGCCGGGGACCTGCGCCTCGTCGAAGGGGCTGCGGTGCCCGGGCATCAGGTCGGTGCGGTTGCCGTGCGGGGTGAGGCCGACGGGGCGGGTGTGCGGGACGCCCATCGGGATGCCGTGGAAGCTGACCGCGAGGCGGACGCCGAGCCGCTCCACGATCTGCTCCACGGCGGCGGCGAACCGCTCCCACTCGACGTCGGGCTCCGGCCCGGTGAGCAGCAGGAAGGGGGCGCCCGTGGCGTCCTGGACGACCTTCACCTCCAGGGTGGGCGCCTCGAACGCCGTGTACCGGTCGCGCCTGAAGGTGAGCAGCGGGCGGCGCGCCCGGTAGTCGACGAGCCGGTCGTGGTCGAAGCGGGCCACGGTCTGGTGGGGCAGCGTCTCGAGCAGGCCGTCGACGATCTGCTCGCCGGTCTCGCCCGCGTCGATGTAGCCGTCGAAGTGGTAGAGCATGACCAGGCCGGCCGACTCCTGGGCCAGCGCCATGTCGACGACGGCCAGGCCCTTGGGCTCCCATTCGTACAAACTCTGCGGATCAGGCACGGTTACCGCTCCTCCTCGTGTTCCTGCACAAGAACACCCCGCCCGGCCACGGCATTCCCGCCCGCGCCCCTTTCCCTCGCGGTTACGCGAGGACCCGGCTGTGCAGCGCCGTCACCGCCTTCCGCGCCGAGGTGAACGCCCCGTGCTGCCAGGCGTCGGTGTGGCTGAGGTAGTCGCCGGCGAAGTACACATGCCCGGCGGGCCTGTTGAGCGGTGCGAAGGCGGGGGCGTCGGGGCCGCCGGACAGGGAGTGCCAGGAGGCCTCCAGGTACGGCGTCTGGCGCCAGTGGTGGGAGAACGACGTGGCGAGTTCCGTGCGGTACTTGGCGCCGTGGATCTTCACGCCCTGGGCGACGGCCCGCGCCTCCCTCTCGCGGGGCGTGAGGGCCGCGTACGCGTCGGCGTTCGCCCCGGTGTTGTAGTAGCCGATGATCGTGCCGCGTTCGCCGAGGTGGCCGTAGGACGGGTACCAGATGTGCGAGAGGTCCATGTCCGTCTCGGTGATGCCGCCGAAGATCCGGTGGTCGCTCTCCCACCAGCGGCTCCGGTACTCCAGTCCGATCTTGCCGGCCGAGGACGGCTTGCAGGCCTCCAGGGCGCTCTGGACGGCCGGGCCGAGGTTATGCGCGGTCTTCGCCAGGATGTTGGGGGGCAGCGCGGCGACGCAGTAGTCCGCCTCGACACGCCGGGTGCGGCCTCCCTGGGTGTAGGTGACGGTGACGCCGTGGGCGGTGTCCTTGATCTCGGTGACGGCGGCCCCGGTGCGGATCCTCCGCTCGCCCACGGCCCGGGTGAGCGCGGCGGGTATCCGGTCCATGCCGCCGACCGGCTGGAACATGAGCATCGCCTGGTCGTACTCGAACTCGAAGGCGAAGTAGCGCCCCACGCCGCTGGCGAAGACCTCGGACGCGGTGGGTACGGGACCGAGTTCCTCCCCGGGGGTGCCGGCGGCCGCCGGGTCGACGCGGTAGCCGCGCCGGGGGCTGCCGGTGTAGTCGAGCGTGTCGCCGATGTCGCCGAAGTCCTTGAGGAACTCCAGGAGCCGCTCCTGGTCGTCGGCGGTGATCTGCCGGTCGAGGGCTCCCTTGTCGCTCGCCTTGGCGAGGAGTTCGGCGACGTAGCCGTACATGTCGGCCTTGGCCGTGCGGTAGCGGACCGGCGCCTTCATGCCCGCCTTCTCGTTGAAGAGGTAGGCGTTGGCGTTCTCGTTGGTGAACACCTCGACGGGCACGCCGAGTTCGCGGCAGTAGTCGAGGGTGACCATCCACTGCGGGATCCGGCCGGGGCCGGCGTTCATGTACTGGCCGTCGCTGAAGCGTGCGGTCTGCCTGTTGCCGAGGGTGTCGGTGGTGGTGTCGCCGCCTCGGACGGTGAAGTTGCGCCCGCCGGTGCGGCCGCGGGCCTCCAGGACCGTACAGTCGTACCCCGCCTTGCCCAGCTCGTACGCGGTGGCGAGGCCGGCGATGCCGCCACCGACGACCACGACCTTGGCGGCGGCCCTGCCCTTCAGCGAGAAGTCGCCCGGGCTCGGGGCCCGGAAGGCGGGTTCGCGGCTCGCGGCCTGGGCGGTGGGGGCGAGACCGAGGGCCCCCATGGTGGCGAACATGGCGCCGGCCCCGCCGGTCAGGCCCACGTTGCGCAAGAAGCTGCGGCGGCTCGCGCCTGCCGCCACGGGAGAGTCCTGCGAGACGGGTGAGGTGTGCGACGTGTGGGTCATTCCCTGGCTCCCCTGGTGATCCTGCTGCTTCCGGTGCCTGGCGCTCCTGGCGCTCCTGGCGCTCCGAGCGCTCCTGGCGTTGCGCGGATCCTGGCAAGCAGGTGTTACGGGCCGTCAGTTACTCGTGTATCCCACACGTTTCCTCTGCGCGGCACCGCCGGGGAGGCATCGGTCCAGACCTCGGCATGTCCACTCACCGGGCGGTGAGGGCCGTCGCTCCGGCCTCACCCACCCGGGCGAGGCCGGGGCCGGCCTGCTGATGCTGATCGCGGCGCCCGCGCTCAGTCGGTGTCGGCCCACAGGTCGGTGCGGTGAGCCCCGATGAGAGCGCTGATGCGGGTCAGTACGTCACTGACCGGCTGTGGGTCGAGTCGGCGTCCGTCACGCAAGCGCAGTGCCACGTGAGCGTCAGCGGCCTCCTTGGCGCCGATGACGGCTTGGTACGGCACCAGGCGCGCCTCTCGGATCCGGGCGCCCAGGCTGCCGAGGTCCGGTCCCGCGATCCGGGCACGCAGCCCGAGACGGGTGCAGCGTCGGGCGAGGGCCGCGGCGTCCGGCAGTTCGGTGTCGGAGATCGGGAGGATCACCAGCTGAGTGGGGGCGAGCCAGGCGGGGAAGGCACCGCCGTGCTGCTCGATGAGATGGGCGACGGCTCGCTCCACACTGCCGATGATGCTGCGGTGGACCATGGCCGGGCGGTGCTTGGCGCCGTCCGCGCCGATGTAGTGCAGGTCGAACTGCTCGGGCTGGTGGAAGTCGACCTGGACGGTGGACAGGGTGGACTCCCGGCCGGCGCCGTCGGTGACCTGGACGTCGATCTTGGGGCCGTAGAACGCGGCTTCTCCCTCGGCGGCCTCGTAGGGCAGGCCGGAGCGGTCGAGGACGTCGGTCAGCAGAGCGGTGGACCGTTGCCACTTCTCGGGTGCGGCAACGTACTTGCCACCGGGGCCAGGGAGGGAGAGCCGGTAGCGGGTCGGGGTGATGCCGAGCGCCTCGTACGCCCGGCGGATCATCTCCAGGGCCGCCTGCGCCTCCTCGGCGACCTGGTCCAGGGTGCAGAAGATGTGTGCGTCGTTGAGCTGGATGGCCCGTACGCGGGTCAGTCCGCCGAGCACGCCCGAGAGTTCGGAGCGGTACATGCCGCCCAGTTCGGCCATCCGCAGGGGCAGTTCGCGGTAGCTGTGGGAGCGGGAGCGGTAGATCACCGCGTGATGGGGACACAGGCTGGGCCGCAGGACGACCTGCTCTCCGCCGAGGTCCATCGGGGGGGGAACATGTCGTCGCTGTAGTGCGCCCAGTGTCCGGAGATCTCGTACAGCTCCCGCTTGCCGAGGACCGGTGAGTACACGTGCTGGTAGCCCGCCCGCCGCTCGGCGGCACGGATGTACTCCTCCAGGGTGTGCCGCACGGCCGCGCCGTCGGGCAGCCAGTACGGCAGGCCGGCGCCGATCAGCGGGTCGGTGTCGAACAGGCCCAGTTCACGGCCCAGCTTGCGGTGGTCGTGCACGGTGGTCATCGCGGTCTCCTTGCTGGCTGCGGAGCAAGTGACCGGGCCTACGACGAAGCCCCGGGGCACTTGCCCCGGGGCTTCGGATCAGATCGTCTGTCAGCGCGCCGGGACACTCTCCGGCGTCGTCGTCACAGCAGCGCGCTTCATGCCGCAGACGTTAGCAGGGCGCGGCGGTGTCCACACGGTCATTCCTCGCCAGGAGTGCTCGTGATCGATACACCTGGGGCGCACCCCGGACATGCGTGAGGCCCGCCCCCCGAAGGGGACGGGCCTCACTCACAGCTCTACAGCTACTGCAGCCGATGAGCGGCTGGGGTCAGAGCGTCAGCTCTGGCCGCCGGCCAGCTTCTCGCGCAGGGCAGCCAGGGCCTCGTCCGACGCCAGGGCGCCGGAGTTGTCCGCGGACTCCGAGGAGTACGAACCGCCACCGCTGCCACCCGAGGCAGCCGGGGCAGCGCCGGCCGGGGCGGCAGCGCCCTCGGCAGCGGCAGCCTCGTCGGCCTCGCGGGACTTGATGACCTGGGCCTGGTGCTGCTCGAAGCGCTGCTGCGCCTCGGCGTACTGCGTCTCCCAGACCTCGCGCTGCGCCTCGAAGCCCTCGAGCCAGTCGTTAGTCTCGGGGTCGAAGCCCTCGGGGTAGATGTAGTTGCCCTGGTCGTCGTACGACGCGGCCATGCCGTACAGCGTCGGGTCGAACTCGACCGAGGCCGGGTCGCCGCCGAAGGCCTCGTTGGCCTGCTTCAGCGAGAGGCTGATGCGACGGCGCTCGAGGTCGATGTCGATGACCTTGACGAAGATCTCGTCGTTGACCTGGACGACCTGCTCCGGGATCTCCACGTGGCGCTCGGCCAGCTCGGAGATGTGGACCAGACCCTCGATGCCCTCGTCGACGCGGACGAACGCACCGAACGGAACGAGCTTGGTGACCTTACCGGGAACGACCTGCCCGATCTGGTGCGTACGGGCGAACTGCTGCCACGGGTCTTCCTGCGTCGCCTTGAGCGACAGCGAGACGCGCTCGCGGTCCATGTCGACGTCGAGGACCTCGACGGTGACTTCCTGGCCGACCTCGACAACCTCGGAGGGGTGGTCGATGTGCTTCCAGGACAGCTCGGAGACGTGCACGAGACCGTCGACGCCACCCAGGTCCACGAAGGCACCGAAGTTGACGATCGAGGAGACGACGCCGGAGCGGACCTGACCCTTCTGCAGGGTCGTGAGGAACGTCTGGCGAACCTCGGACTGCGTCTGCTCGAGCCAGGCGCGGCGGGACAGGACCACGTTGTTGCGGTTCTTGTCCAGCTCGATGATCTTGGCCTCGAGCTCCTTGCCCACGTAGGGCTGGAGGTCGCGGACACGACGCATCTCGACGAGCGACGCCGGGAGGAAGCCACGGAGGCCGATGTCGAGGATGAGACCACCCTTGACGACCTCGATGACGGTACCGGTGACGATGCCGTCTTCTTCCTTGATCTTCTCGATGGTGCCCCAGGCACGCTCGTACTGAGCGCGCTTCTTCGAGAGGATCAGGCGGCCTTCCTTGTCCTCCTTCTGGAGAACCAGGGCCTCGATCTCGTCGCCGACCTTGACGACCTCGTTCGGGTCGACGTCGTGCTTGATCGAGAGCTCGCGGCTCGGGATGACGCCTTCGGTCTTGTAACCGATGTCGAGGAGAACCTCGTCCCGGTCAACCTTGACGATGACACCGTCAACGATGTCGCCGTCGTTGAAGTACTTGATCGTCTCGTCGATCGCCGCGAGGAACGCGTCCGCGTCGCCGATGTCGTTGACCGCAACCTGCGGAGTGGTGGCGGTGGTCTCGGTGCTGCTCGTCATGTGGGAAAGGGCTCCGGTACGGACAGTGAGTCGTAGGTACTGCTACGCCGAAAGCCCGTATCGCCTCTGCAGAAGCCGGACAGCCTGGAAAGCGCCGATCCGTCTACGGGAAGGCGCCTCGACAACCGAGGGGACATGCAACAGACGCGAGCGCGGCCTGCTAGGTCTGAAGCGCGCAGGCTCGCGACGCAACTTGTAGCATACGGGGGCAGCCGGACAGGGTCAATGCGCGAAGGCGCACACCCGGGGCACAACACCCCAATCCCGGCACAACTCACGTTCGCCGAGGCCACATCGGCCCCAGCGGTGTGTCGCGCGCACACGGACGTACTCACCCGTACGGCCCGAGGAGGCACCCGCGCGAGGCGGGTGAAGGCAAACTACAACGACGGGCACGATGAGCCAAGAGACCTACGAGTCCGAACCTGAGGCGACCCGGCGGGAAGCCGGTGAGGCCGAGAGCAGCCGGGCGAGCCGCGGCTGGTGGGACCGGAACGCCGACGAGTACCAGAGCGACCACGGAGCGTTCCTCGGGGACGACCGTTTCGTCTGGGGCCCGGAGGGGCTGGACGAGGCCGAGGCCGCCCTGCTGGGCCCGGCGGCCGACCTGAAGGGCCTGGACGTCCTGGAGATCGGGGCGGGCGCCGCGCAGTGCTCGCGGTGGCTCGCCGCCCGGGGCGCACGCCCGGTGGCCCTGGACCTCTCCCACCGCCAGCTCCAGCACGCCCTGCGGATCGGCGGCGGTGTCCCCCTCGTGGAGGCCGACGCCGGACGGCTCCCCTTCCGCGACGGCGCCTTCGACCTTGCCTGTTCCGCCTACGGCGCGGTGCCCTTCGTCGCCGACCCCGTCCAGGTGTTCCGCGAGGTGCACCGGGTGCTGCGGCCCGGCGGCCGCTGGGTCTTCTCGGTCACGCACCCGATCCGCTGGGCGTTCCCCGACGAGCCGGGCCCCGAGGGCCTCTCCGTGTCCGCCTCCTACTTCGACCGCGTGCCGTACGTGGAGCAGGACGAGGGCGGCGACGCCGTGTACGTGGAGCACCACAGGACGCTGGGCGACCGGGTGCGGGACGTCGTGGCGGGCGGTTTCCGGCTGGCCGACCTCGTGGAGCCGGAGTGGCCCGCCTGGAACGACCAGGAGTGGGGCGGCTGGTCCCCGCTGCGCGGCAACCTGATCCCCGGCACGGCGATCTTCGTCTGCGAGCGGGACTGAACCACCGGCCGGTGGGGGGCGCGGGCGCCGGCCGTACGAGACTGGGGGCGTGATCCGCACCGACGCCCTGGACCAGTTGCCCGTACGCACCGCTCTGCCCGCCCTGGAGCGGGCGCTCGACGAGCGGGGGGCCGCGGTGCTCTGCGCGCCGCCCGGGACCGGCAAGACGACCCTCGTGCCCCTGGTGCTCGCCGGGCTGACCGGCGGCGGCCCGGTGCGCCGGGTGCTGGTGGCCGAGCCCCGCAGGATCGCGGCCCGGGCGGCCGCGCGGCGGATGGCGTGGCTGCTCGGCGAGCGGACCGGCGGCCGGGTCGGGTTCACGGTACGCGGGGAGCGCGTGGCGGGGCCCGACACCGTGGTGGAGGTCGTGACCACCGGGGTGCTGCTCCAGCGGCTGCAGCGCGACCAGGAGCTGGCCGGGGCCGACGTGGTGATCATCGACGAGTGCCACGAGCGTCATCTGGACGCGGACACCGCCGCGGCGTTCCTCCTCGACGTACGGGCGACGATCAGGCCTGATCTGCGGCTGGTGGCGGCGTCGGCGACCACGGACGCCGCGGGCTGGGCGCGGCTGCTGGGCGATGCCCCGGTGGTCGAGGCGCAGGGCGTCTCCCACCCGGTCGAGGTGGTGTGGGCGCCGCCCGCCCGTCCGGTCAGGCCGCCGCACGGGATGCGGGTGGACCCGGCCCTGCTGACGCATGTCGCCTCGGTGGTGCGCCGGGCGCTCGCCGAGCGTGAGGGTGACGTCCTGTGCTTCCTGCCCGGTGTCGGCGAGATCGCCCGGGTGGCCGGCCAGCTCTCCGGCGTGGACGCGGAGGTCCTCCAGGTGCACGGGCGCGCCCCGGCGGCCGTGCAGGACGCGGTGCTGGCCGGGTCGTCGGCCGGGCGCCGGGTGGTGCTGGCGACGTCCGTGGCGGAGTCCTCCCTCACGGTGCCGGGCGTACGGGTGGTCGTGGACTGCGGCCTCGCCAGGGAGCCGCGCACCGACCACGCGCGGGGCCTGGGCGCCCTGACGACGGTACGGGCGTCACGGGCGGCGGGGCGCCAGCGCGCGGGCCGTGCGGGGCGCGAGGCTCCCGGGGCGGTGTACCGCTGCTGGGAGCAGGCCGAGGACGGGCGTCTCGCGGCGTTCCCCTCGCCCGAGATCAAGGTGGCCGACCTCGCGGCGTTCGCGCTGCAGGCGGCGTGCTGGGGCGAACCGGACGCCTCCGGGCTCGCCCTCCTGGACCCGCCGCCGGAAGGCGCGATGGGCGCGGCCCGGGAGGTGCTGACGGCCATCGGCGCGGTCGATGCCTCGGGCCGCGCGACGGACCGGGGCGTACGGATGTCCCGGCTGGGCCTGCACCCCCGCCTGGCCCGCGCCCTCCTGGACGGTGCGGAGGAGGTCGGCGGGCGCCGCGCCGCGGAGGTGGTGGCGCTGATCGGCGAGGAACCGCCCCGGGAGTACGGCGACGACCTGGCCCACGCGCTGCGTACGGCACGGCGCGGCGCGGACGGCTACGCGGCACGCTGGCAGCAGGAGGTGCGGCGCCTCTCGCGGTCCCTCGGCTCCGCCGGGAAAGCGGGTGCCGGCCCGGAGGACGCCGCCGTGGGGCTGATCGCGGCCCTGGCGTTCCCGGAGCGGGTGGCGCGCGCCCGGGGCGAGGGGGCGTTCCTCATGGTGTCGGGCACCGGCGCCGAGCTGGCGGACGGCTCCCGGCTGCGCAGCGCGCCGTGGCTCGCCGTCGCGGTCGCCGACCGGCCCGCGCACGCCGCGTCCGCCCGGGTGCGGCTGGCGGCGGTCGTCGACGAGGCCACGGCGCGGCTGGCCGCCGGGCACCTGCGGTTCTCCGGCGAGGAGGTCCGCTGGTCGGACGGCGACGTGGTCGCCCGTTCCGTGGAGCGCCTCGGGGCCGTCGAACTGTCGGTACGCGCGCTGCGCCGGCCGGCCCCGGAGCTGGTGCGCGCGGCGCTGCTGGAGGGGCTGCGCCGTGAGGGGCCGGGGCTGCTGCGCTGGACCAGGGACAGTGAGCAGCTGCGGCTGCGGCTGGCGTTCCTGCACCGGGTGCTGGGCGCGCCGTGGCCCGATGTGTCGGACGGCGCGCTGCTGGACCGCGCCGACGAGTGGCTGGAGCCCGAGCTGTCACGGGCCGCCCGCCGCTCGGATCTGGCGCGGATCGATGCCGGCCAGGCGGTGCGGCGGCTGCTGCCGTGGGCGACGGGCGACGCCGCCCGGCTCGACGAGCTCGCCCCGGAGCGCATCGAGGTGCCGAGCGGCTCCAGGATCCGGGTGGAGTACGGCGGCGAGCAGCCCGTACTCGCGGTGAAGCTCCAGGAGCTCTTCGGGCTGAGCGAGACGCCCCGGGTGGCCGGGGTGCCCGTACTGGTCCACCTGCTCTCCCCCGCCGGGCGGCCCGCTGCCGTCACGGCGGACCTGGCCTCGTTCTGGCAGGAGGGCTACAAGGCCGTACGGGCGGAGCTGCGCGGCCGCTACCCGAAGCACCCGTGGCCCGAGGACCCCACGACGGTGGAGGCGACCCGCTTCACCTCGGCGCGGCTGCGCCGGGACTAGGGCGTGTCCTGGAAGCCCCGGCTCCAGGCGACGTCTGGCGGCCCGGCTGCCCGCTCGCGCCCACGTGGGCGTGGTGTGCGGGCAGCCGGTTCCGTGCGGGTCAGGCGGCGGGTGCCTCGACCTTCAGCTCGACGGTCAGCGTGGCGCCGCTCGCGGTGGTGATCCGCAGCGTGTAGGTGCCGGCCGTGTCGTCGGCGTAGATCTTCGGGAGCTCCAGGAGTCCGTCGGCGCCGGTCGTGAGGTCCAGGGTGCGGACCGGCTTTCCGTCCTCGTCCTTGAAGTACGGGCCCTTGTCGTTCTCGGCGGGCGTCTCCGCATCGGTGATCATCGTGGCGGTGACGGCGGTGTCCGCCACCCCCGTGCCCTTGTACGTCGTCCTGATCCCGACCCGGTCGGCGAACTCGGTGCCGGGGGCGGCCGTCAGGGCCTTGTCGTCGGTGCGGGCGACGGTGTCCGCGACGCGGGCGGTGACGCTCGCGGCGAAGGAGAGGGCGCGCGGTTCGGTGGTGCCGGCGACGGCGGTCACCTTGAAGGCGCCGGTCTTCTCGCCCGCCGTCAGGACGGGGGCGGTGACGGTGCCGTCGGCCCCGGTGGTCAGCGTGACGGTGGTCTTCCCGCCGGCGAAGCGGGTGTCCGTGCTGCCCACGACGGCGAAGGTGACCGACGTCTTGCCGAGCGGTGCCCCGAGCTCGTTCTTCGCCCGGACCTTGACGCGCTCCGTGAACGCCTCGCCGGCCGTGGCGGTGAGGGTGCCGGTGCCCGCGTTCTCCAGGCTGCCGAAGGTCTCGGCCGGATCGGGGGTGGCCGGCGGCGTCGTCGGAGGGGTGGTCGGCGGCTTCGTCGGCTCGGTCGGCGGCGGTGTCGTGGCCGGCGGAGGCGTGGTGGCGGGCGGGGTGGACGGCGACGTGGTGGCCGGCGGCGTGGTCGCGGAGGGGCTGGGCGACGGGGACGAGGACGTGCCGCTGCCGGTGTCCGTCGCCGGGAGGACGCCCGTGCCGTCCGGGACCTCATGGGTGCCGCGCTTGTAGTACTCGAACCAGGAGCGGACCGTGCGGAGGTACTCCGTCGAGTGGTTGTAGCTCAGCACGGCCTTGTCGAGGTCCGTGGCGAGCGACAGGTCGCGGGTGCCGGCGCAGAGGTAGCGCCCGGCGGACAGCGCCGCGTCGTAGATGTTGTTGGGGTCCTTGCGCCCGTCGCCGTTGCCGTCCGTGCCCCAGGTGGCCCAGGTGGAGGGGATGAACTGCATGGGGCCGACCGCGCGGTCGTGGGTGGCGTCCCCGTCGTACGCCCCGCCGTCGGTGTCCTTGATCAGCGCGAAGCCCTGGCCGTTGAGCGCCGGGCCGAGGATCGGGGACAGGGTGGTGCCGTTCGCGTCGACCTTGCCGCCGCGGGCCTGGCCGGACTCGACCTTGCCGATCGCGGCGAGGAGCTGCCACGGCAGACGGCACGCGGCGTCGGTGCTCGCGAGGCCCTGCTCGGCCTTCTTGTACGCGGCCAGGACCGAGGCGGGTATGCCAGCTTCGGCGCTGCCGGTCACCGGAAGATTCACGGACGTACCGGGCTTGTTGGGCGTGTCCAGCGGTGGAAGGTCCGTGTAGTAGGGCGAGTTGCCCGTTGCCGCGCTGTCGCCCGGCTCCGTCGCCCCGGCCGCCGTCCGGTCGTCCGAGGCGCTGTCGGGGTGGGGTGCCGCGGGGGCCTGGGAGGCGGAGAGAGCTGCTACGGCAGCCGCGGCCACCGCGGTGGTGGTGGCCCCCCTGCGCAGTCTGCGGCCGAATTGTGCTGCCATACGTGTCGGTCCCTCCCCGTCGACGGCTGTCCGCGCTCCCCGCGCGAGAACTCAGGCGACCCTACGACAACTCCCGCCGCCCGAACACTGGTCCCTGACC
The DNA here is from genome assembly GCF_016745505.1 of Streptomyces silvae. GTDB lineage: Bacteria > Actinomycetota > Actinomycetes > Streptomycetales > Streptomycetaceae > Streptomyces > Streptomyces silvae. Next base: position 132,581 of record NZ_JAERUC010000086.1, read on the forward strand.
GGTTCTTACCGGTTTCTCAGCTTCCCCGCCGTCAAGTCTCCGGGACGGTGGGGGCGGTGACACGGGTTCACGCATACTTGCCGCCATGCCGTTCACGCTCAGCCATGCCGCAGCCGTGCTCCCGGGAATCCGCAGGTCCGGCGCGGGCCGTGGGCCTCTCGTCGCCTCCGCGCTGGTCGCCGGATCGTTCGCACCCGACATCACCTACTACGCGGACACGGTCGTGCCGGGGGCGATGGAGTTCGGCGAGGTGACACACGGCGTATGGGGAGTGTTCACCGTGGATGTCCTCATCACCGGGGCCCTGGTGGCACTGTGGCTGATGCTGCGCGAGCCCCTCGTCGCGTTGCTGCCCGGGGCGGCGCAGGGGCGTGTGCACGCCTTCGTGCGGGGGCGGCGCCGGGAGCCCGGCCGCCCGGTCCTTCCAGAGGCGGTGTGGTTCGTCGTGTCCGCCGTCATCGGCTCGGCGACCCATGTCGTGTGGGACGCCTTCACGCATCACGACCGGTGGGGCACGGAGCTGGTCCCCGGCCTCGACCGGAGCGTCGGTGGCCACCCGGTGTTCCAGATCGTCCAGTACGGCAGCTCGGCCGCGGCCCTCGTGGTCCTGGCGTGGTTCACGTACACGGGCCTGCGGCGCATCGGGCCCGCTCCCGCCCCGGCATCCGTGCCGGTGCTGGGCCGGACCGAACGCAGATGGGCCGGGGCGCTCCTCGGGCTCTGCGTCCTGGTGGGCGTCGTCCACCGGTGTGCCCGCTGGTACGCCTGGTCCGGGCACCTCGACACGCCCCTCGACATCATCCCGACCGCGTGCTTCGGCGCCGGGGCGGGCCTGGCGGCCGGCCTGCTGCTGTACGGGGCGTGGATGCGGCTCCTGCGCAGGCCGCCCTCCGCGCCCCGGCCGCCGGACGCGCCCCGCGCGGACACCGCACGGAACAGCCCGGCCGGCCGGGACGCCGGCTGAGGCGCGGAGACCGCCGGAACCCCTTGAGACCGTCGGAAAGCCCCTCTGGCCCCGGAAGCCCCTGAGGCCACGGAAGCCGCTGAACCTCAGGGCCCGCCGAGGCCTCCGAGGCCCCGAGGCCCTAGTGCGCGGCGGTCTCCCAGTCCTTGCCGACACCGACGGAGACGTCCAGCGGCGCACGCAGCTCGACCGCCGTGGACATCTCGCGGCGCAGGATCTCCTCGACCTGCTCCCGCTCGCCCTTCGCGATCTCCAGCACGATTTCGTCGTGGACCTGGAGCAGCATCCGCGAGGTCAGCTTCGCCTCCGTCAGGGCCCGGTCCACGTGCAGCATCGCGACCTTCACGATGTCGGCTGCCGTCCCCTGGATCGGGGCGTTCAGCGCCATCCGCTCGGCGGCCTCGCGACGCTGGCGGTTGTCGCTGTTCAGGTCGGGGAGATAGCGGCGGCGGCCGAGGATCGTCTCGGTGTATCCGGTGGCCCTGGCCTCCTCCACGACCCGGTGCAGATAGTCACGCACCCCGCCGAACCGGAGGAAGTAGGTGTCCATCAGCCCGCGGGCCTCACCGGCCTCGATGTTCAGCTGCTGGGAGAGACCGAACGCGGAGAGCCCGTAGGCCAGTCCGTACGACATGGCCTTGATCTTGCGGCGCATCTCCGCGTCGACCGCCGACTTCTCGACGCCGAACACCTGCGAGGCGACCGTCGTGTGCAGGTCCTCGCCCGAGGTGAACGCCTCGATCAGACCGGCGTCCTCGGAGAGGTGGGCCATGACCCGCAGCTCGATCTGGCTGTAGTCGGCCGTCATCAGCGTCTCGAAGCCCTCGCCGACGACGAAGCCCCGGCGGATCGCCCGTCCCTCATCCGTACGCACGGGGATGTTCTGCAGGTTGGGGTCGGTGGAGGAGAGCCGTCCCGTCGCCGCGACCGTCTGGTTGAACGTGGTGTGGATACGGCCGTCCGCACCGATCGTCTTGATCAGGCCCTCGACCGTGACCCGCAGCTTCGCCTGCTCGCGGTGGCGCAGCATGATGACCGGCAGCTCGTGCTCGGTCTGCGCGGCCAGCCACGCCAGCGCGTCCGCGTCCGTCGTGTAACCCGTCTTCGTCTTCTTCGTCTTCGGCAGGGCCAGCTCGCCGAAGAGCACCTCCTGGAGCTGCTTGGGCGAGCCGAGGTTGAACTCGCGGCCCACCGCGGCGTGCGCCTCCTTCACCGCCTGCTGCACGGCACCGGCGAACTGCTGCTCCATGGACTCCAGGTGCGCCCGGTCCGCGGCGATGCCGTGCCGCTCCAGACGGGCCAGCATGATCGACGTCGGCAGCTCCATGTCGTACAGCAGCCCGGTGGCGCCGACCTCCTTCAGACGCGTCGTGAACGCGTCCCCGAGGTCCAGCACCGCGCGGGCCTGCGCCATCAGCGCGTCGGCCTCCGCGCGGTCGTCCGCGCCGAAGGCCAGCTGCCCGTCGGACGTGGGGGCCGGGGCCAGCTCACGCCCGAGGTACTCCACGGCCAGCGCGTCCAGGGCGAAGGAGCGGCGGCCGGGCTTGACGAGATAGGCGGCGAGCGCGGTGTCCATGGTGATGCCGTCCAGCCGCCAGCCCTGCTCGGGGAAGACCCGCAGGGCGTTCTTGGCGTTGTGCAGGACCTTGGGCCGCGCCGGGTCCGCCAGCCACTCGGCGAGGGCCCGGTCGTCGGCCTCGTCGAGCTCGGCCGGGTCCAGCCAGGCGGCGGCGCCGTCGGCGGCGGCGAGCGCGAGCTCCGTGACCGTGCCCGAACCCAGCGACCAGGTGTCGACGGTCATCACACCGAGCGGCTGCCCGCCGTGCTCCTCCAGCCACGGGGCGACCTCACCCGCGCCCAGCACCACGCCGTCCAGCTCGATGCCGGCCAGGGGCTCCGGCGGGCCGGCATCCTCCGCCCCCGGGTCGACGGCGAGCAGCCGCTCGCGCAGGCTCGGGTTACGGATCTCCAGGATGTCCAGCACCCCGGTGACCGCCGTGCGGTCGTACGGAGCGCGCTCCAGCTCCGCCGGGACCTTCGGCAGCTCCACGTCGCGGACCATCTCGGTCAGCACGCGGTTCATCTTCACCGCGTCCAGGTGGTCGCGGAAATTCTGGCCGGCCTTGCCCTTGACCTCGTCGGCCCGCTCGACCAGCTCCGCGAACGACCCGAACTGGTTGATCCACTTCGCCGCCGTCTTCTCCCCCACACCGGGGATACCCGGAAGGTTGTCCGACGGGTCACCGCGCAGCGCCGCGAAGTCCGGATACTGCCCCGGGGTGAGGCCGTACTTCTCCTGGACCTTCTCCGGGGTGAAGCGCGTCAGCTCCGAGACGCCCTTCGTCGGGTAGAGCACCGTCACGTTGTCCGTGATCAGCTGGAACGAGTCGCGGTCACCCGTGACGATCAGCACCTCGAAGCCCGCCGCCTCGGCCTGCGTGGCCAGCGTCGCGATGACGTCATCGGCCTCGAAACCGTCCACCGCGAACCGGTCCGCGTGCATCGCGTCCAGGAGCTCGCCGATCAGCTCGACCTGTCCCTTGAACTCGTCGGGGGTCTTGGAGCGGTTCGCCTTGTACTCGGGGAACTCCTGCGCACGCCATGTCTTGCGGGACACGTCGAACGCGACCGCGAAATGGGTGGGCGCCTCGTCGCGCAGCGTGTTCGCCAGCATCGACATGAAGCCGTACACGGCATTCGTCGGCTGCCCCGTCGCCGTCGTGAAATTCTCCGCGGGCAGGGCGAAGAACGCCCGGTACGCCAGGGAGTGCCCGTCCATCAGGAGCAGGCGCGGTCGGTTGTCTGCCGTCTTCTTCGATGCCGTCTCAGCCACGCCCCCGATCCTGCCACGGACCACTGACAATCCGGACCGGCCACCGCCCCGGACCGCCCCCGCCACGGCCCCGAGCCGGTCTTCAGGCCCAGTCCGCTTCCCGCGGGACACCGCCGCACGCGTGCATGACAGGATCGAAGGACTGTGAAGGCGTAACAAGACGTGACAGGACGCCACGGCACGCACGGACGCGGCACCCGCGCCCGCACCGCGCCCGGAGGCGACCGAAGGCTCGAAGGGGAGCACCATGGCCACGAAGCCCCCGACCGGTGACCCGGTCCAGGACGCGCCGCAGATCGACCCGGTCCAGCACGCCGCAGCCGGGCTGCCCGCCGTCGCCCACACCCTGCGCATCGCCCAGCAGCAGATGGGCGTACGGCGCACCGCGCAGACCCTGCTCAAGGTCAACCAGAAGAACGGCTTCGACTGCCCCGGCTGCGCCTGGCCCGAGGGCGACAAGCGCCACACCGCCGAGTTCTGCGAGAACGGTGCCAAGGCCGTCGCCGAGGAGGCGACCCTGCGCCGCGTCACCCCCGACTTCTTCGCCGCCCACCCCGTCGCCGATCTGGGCACCCGCAGCGGCTACTGGCTCGGCCAGCAGGGACGCATCACGCACCCCGTGTATCTGCCCGAGGGCGCCGACCGCTACGAGCCCGTGACCTGGGAGCGCGCCTTCGAGATCATCGCCGAGGAGCTGACCGCGCTCTCCTCCCCCGACGAGGCGCTGTTCTACACCTCGGGCCGCACCAGCAACGAGGCGGCGTTCCTCCTCCAGCTCTTCGCCCGCGAGTTCGGCACCAACAACCTGCCGGACTGCTCCAACATGTGCCACGAGTCGTCCGGCTCCGCCCTCACCGAGACCATCGGGATCGGCAAGGGCAGCGTCAGCCTCGAGGACCTCCACCAGGCGGACCTGATCATCGTCGCCGGCCAGAACCCCGGCACCAACCACCCCCGGATGCTCTCGGCCCTCGAACAGGCCAAGTCCGCCGGAGCGAAGATCATCTCGGTGAACCCGCTGCCCGAGGCCGGCCTGGAGCGGTTCAAGAACCCCCAGACCCCCCTCGGCATGCTCAAGGGCGCCGCCCTCACCGACCTCTTCCTCCAGATCCGCATCGGCGGCGACCAGGCGCTCTTCCGCCTGCTGAACAAAATGATCATCGAGGCCGGCGCCGTCGACACCGCCTTCGTCGACGAACACACCCACGGCTACGAGGCATTCGCCCAGGCCGCCCGCGACGCCGACTGGGACGACACCCTCACCGCCACCGGCCTCGACCGCGACGCCATCGAGCAGGCGCTGGCCATGATCCTCGCCTCGGAGCGCACCATCGTCTGCTGGGCCATGGGCCTCACCCAGCACAAGCACTCCGTGCCCACCATCCGCGAAGTGGTCAACCTCCTCCTCCTGCGCGGCAACATCGGCAGGCCCGGCGCCGGCGTCTGCCCCGTACGCGGCCACTCCAACGTCCAGGGCGACCGCACCATGGGCATCTTCGAACGCCCCGCCCCCGCCTTCCTCGACGCCCTCGACCAGGAATTCGGCATCACCTCACCCCGGCACCACGGCTACGACGTCGTACGCGCCATCCAGGCACTCCGCGACGGCGACGCCAAGGTCTTCTTCGCCATGGGCGGCAACTTCGTCGGCGCCACCCCCGACACCGCCGTCACCGAGGCCGCCATGCGCAGCGCCCGGCTCACCGTCCACGTCTCCACCAAGCTCAACCGCTCGCACGCCGTCACCGGCACCCGCGCCCTGATCCTGCCCACCCTCGGCCGCACCGACAAGGACGTACAGGCGGGCGGGAAGCAGTTCGTCACCGTCGAGGACTCCATGGGGATGGTCCACGCCTCACGCGGCAACCTCGCCCCCGCGAGCCCCCACCTGCTCTCCGAGCCCGCGATCGTCGCCCGCCTGGCCCGCGCCGTCCTCGGCCCCTCCTCCACCACCCCCTGGGAGGACTTCGAGAAGGACTACGGCACCATCCGCGACCGCATCGCCCGCGTCATCCCCGGCTTCGAGGACTTCAACACCCGCGTCGCACACCCCGGCGGCTTCACCCTCCCCCACGCCCCCCGCGACGAACGCCGCTTCCCCACCGCCACCGGCAAGGCCAACTTCACCGCCGCACCCGTCGAGCACCCCGAACTCCCCGAGGGCCGGCTGCTGCTCCAGACCCTGCGCTCCCACGACCAGTACAACACCACGATCTACGGCCTCGACGACCGCTACCGCGGCATCAAGGGCGGCCGCCGCATCGTCATGGTCAACCCCGACGACGCCCACGCCCTCGGCCTCGCCGACGGCTCCTACACCGACCTCGTCAGCGAGTGGAAGGACGGCGTCGAGCGCCGCGCCCCCGGCTTCCGCGTCGTCCACTACCCCACCGCCCGGGGCTGCGCCGCCGCGTACTACCCGGAGACCAACGTGCTCGTCCCCCTCGACGCCACCGCGGACACCAGCAACACCCCGGCCAGCAAGTCCGTCGTCGTCCGCTTCGAGCCGGCCTGAGCACCCCGGCACCTCTCTAAGCGCACGCTCAGTCGTCTGATAAGAACAGTGCACACAGCAACGGACGAACGCACACGATCGGAGCCGGACCCCATGGGCGAGCACACCGCACCCACGTTCCCCCAGGAGATCATCGACGAGTACGCGGCACTCGGCGTCGACCTCCCCGCACTCTTCTCCGCCGGCCACCTCGGCGAGCGCATGGGCGTCACCATCGTCGAGGCCTCCGCCGACCGCGTCGTGGGCACCATGCCCGTCGAAGGCAACACCCAGCCCTACGGACTGCTCCACGGCGGCGCCTCGGCCGTCCTCGCCGAGACCCTCGGCTCCATCGGCTCCATGCTCCACGGCGGCGCCACCAAGCTCGCCGTCGGCGTCGACCTGAACTGCACCCACCACCGCGGCGTCCGCAACGGCCTCGTCACCGGCGTCGCCACCCCCGTCCACCGCGGCCGCTCCACCGCCACGTACGAGATCGTCATCACCGACGAGCACGACAAGCGCGTCTGCACCGCCCGCCTCACCTGCCTCCTGCGCGACGCCCCGGCACCCGCCGCCAGCTGACCAACGCCTCAACACGCCTCTGCCCGGTCCGGAAAGCGCACCGCATTCCGGACCGGGCAGAGCCATATCCGGGCCCATGGCCGGAAGTTGACGGACACGCACGGTCAACACCTTTGACCCCCGCACCCGTTCCATGACCCACTTCAAGGGCCTCACGCCCTCGCGGCGCCTCAAACACATCTCACGGATGTAACACTGCGTAACATGTGTGCAATACACGAAAAACGTCGCGCACCCCGCACCCGCACTCCCCGCCGGCACTCCGCCGCGCCCCTTCCGCCCCGATTCGGGCGACAGCACCAAGATCAGCCCAAGCCCCTTAGCAGAGCTGCGGGTTCTCACCATGCGGTCACTCCACCGCCCGGGCAAAAGCCGTACACCTCCACACTGCGACCAACAAGCCTTCCCCACGGCATAACAAGACAGTCACATCATCACCGGACCCATCCCGCACCCCCTCACCTGCCCTTAGAGTCACGGCCAGTCACCGCGCCGCCGGGCGCGTCTGCTGCACGGCCCTGTATCGACCAGTACGGCCCGGCGATCGTCACGGCACCTCAGCAGAGGAGGCCGCGCCAGGGAAAGGACCTTTCGTGCGACACCGTTCTTTGCTCATACTCACCACAGTGCTCACCACAGGCGCACTCACGCTCACCGCCTGCGGATCGCGCGACGACGACTCCAAGAGCAGCGGCGGCGGCGACACCCAGACCGTCGTCATCGGTGTCGACGCACCCCTGACCGGCGACCTCTCCGCCCTCGGCCTCGGCATCAAGAACTCCGCCGACCTCGCCGTCAAGACCGCCAACAAGGACAAGACCGTCCCCGGCGTCAAATTCGAACTCCAGGCACTCGACGACCAGGCCCAGCCCTCCGTCGGCCAGCAGAACGCCCAGAAGTTCATCGGCAACAAGGACCTCCTCGGCGTCGTCGGCCCCCTGAACTCCGGCGTCTCCCAGTCGATGCAGAAGCCGCTCAACGACGCCACCCTCACCCAGGTCTCCCCCGCCAACACCGGCACCGAGCTGACCCAGGGCAACAACTGGAAGACCGGCGACAAGAAGCGCCCCTTCAAGACGTACTTCCGCACCGCCACCACGGACGCGATCCAGGGTGCCTTCGCCGCGAAGTACCTCTTCGACAACGCCAAGGTCAAGGACGTCTACCTCATCGACGACCAGAAGCCCTACGGCGCGGGCCTCGCCGCCTCCTTCAAGACGACCTTCACCGAGCTCGGCGGCAAGATCGTCGGAACCGACCACATCAACCCCGACGACCGCGACTTCAACTCCGTCGTCACCAAGGTCAAGCGCTCCGGCGCCAAGGCCGTCTACTACGGCGGCGAGTACCCCGCCGGCGCCCCCCTGAGCCAGCAGCTCAAGGACAGCGTCCAGATCCCCCTCATGGGCGGCGACGGCATGTACAGCGCCGACTTCATCAGCCTCAACAAGAAGGCCGAAGGCGACATCGCGACCTCCGTCGGCAAGCCCGTCGAGGAACTCGACTCCGCCAAGAAGTTCATCGCCGACTACAAGACGGCCGGATACAAGGACGCCTACGAGGCCTACGGCGGCGGCACCTACGACGCCACCTGGTCCATCATCGAGGCCGTCAAGGCCGTCGTCGCCGACAACGACGGCAAGCTCCCCGACGACGCCCGCGCCAAGGTCCTCGACGCCATGAGCAAGGTCAAGTTCGACGGCGTCACCGGCCCCGTCTCCTTCGACGAGTACGGCGACACCACCAACACCATGATGACCGCCTACCAGGTCACCAGCGGCAAGTGGGCCTCCAAGCTCAGCGAGGCCGTCAAGTAGGTCCACCACGGACCCCACGGCCACAGCGCACTCACACAAGACCGCGCGGGAGCGCTACGAGCACTCCCGCGCGGTGCCATATCCGAACCACTCCACGGAGGCCCTGCGGTGCACGAACTGCCGCAACAGCTGGCCAATGGACTCATCCTCGGCGCGATGTACGGTCTCATCGCGATCGGTTACACGATGGTCTACGGAATCATCCAGCTCATCAACTTCGCACACGGCGAGATCTTCATGATCGGGGGCTTCGGAGCCCTCACGGTCTACCTCGGGCTTCCGTCCGGAGTCTCTCTGCTCGCTGCGATACCCCTCATGATCGCCGGCGGAGTCATATGCTCCGTCGCCATCAGCGTCGCCGCCGAACGCTTCGCCTACCGGCCCCTGCGCACGGCACCACGCCTCGCCCCCCTCATCACCGCCATCGGCCTCTCCCTCGCACTCCAGCAGGCCGTATGGATGTGGTACCCCGACGCCACCAAGGACCGCTCCTTCCCCCAGTTCAAGGGCGAAGCGATCGACATCCTCGGCGCCCACATCCAACGCGGCGACCTCTTCGTCCTCATCGCCGCACCCATCTGCATGCTCGCCCTCGGCCTCTTCGTCTCCAAGACACGCGCCGGCCGCGGCATGCAGGCGACCTCCCAGGACCCCGACACCGCCAAGCTCATGGGCATCAACACCGACCGCATCATCGTCATGGCCTTCGCCATCGGTGCCGCGTTCGCCGCCGTCGCCGCCGTCGCCTACGGGCTCAAGAACGGCCAGATCGGCTTCCGCATGGGCTTCATCATGGGCCTCAAAGCCTTCACCGCAGCCGTCCTCGGCGGCATCGGCAACATCTACGGCGCCATGCTCGGCGGAGTCGTCCTCGGTGTCGCCGAAGCACTCGCCACCGGCTACATGAGCGACGTACCCGGCATGGAACTCTTCGGAGGCGGCGCCTGGAAGGACGTATGGGCCTTCGTGCTCCTCATCCTCGTCCTCCTCATACGCCCGCAAGGCCTGCTGGGCGAACGCGTCGCGGACAGGGCGTGATACCCATGACCACCAACACCGCCCTGCTCCCCCTGCCCACCACGGCAGCCCGCGCCACCACCACCGCCGGCGCCGCACTCGCCCTCATCGGCACCTTCCTCGCCTGGACCTACACCGACACCTTCCCCGGCGACCTCACCGTCACCGGATACCCCGGCGGACTCCAGGTCCTCACCCTCATCAGCGCAGCACTCACCCTCCTCTTCGTCCTCTCCGGATACAGCATCAAGGGCCTGCGCTGGCTCACCCCCGGCGGCACCAACAGCCCCACCCGGCTCCTCGCCATCGGCACCCTCCTCACCACCGCCTACACGGTCATCGCCGTCATCCTCACCAAGGACGACAACGAGAACCTCCTCGGCGTGGTCGAACTCGAACCCGGAGCCTGGGTCAGCCTCGTCGGCGCACTCGTCGCCGCCGTCGCCGCCCTCGGCCTCCCCAACGACCAGCCCGTCGACGACACCGCCACCGGCGCGTTCAGCCGATTCCTCGGCAGCCTCCGCGCCCCGGCACCCGCCCGCGCCAAAGCACTCCCCGCCTGGGCCGAAATCCTCATCATCGCCGTCGCCTTCGGCGTCGCCCTCGAGGTCTTCACCTACGGCATCGACACCGAGTACGCCGAACTCTTCATCGGCTACGTCATCGCCGTCGCCTTCGGATTCACCGCACTCACCCGGGCCGGACTCATCGCCCGCGTCACCGCGCTGACCTCCAAGCACCGCAACGTCACCCTGTGCGCCGCACTCGTCGCAGCCTTCTGCTTCCCCTTCACCCAGCAGAACGAGGAATACGCCCTCATCGGCGCCAACATCCTCATCTTCGCGACCGTCGCACTCGGCCTCAACGTCGTCGTCGGCCTCGCCGGCCTCCTCGACCTCGGCTACGTCGCCTTCCTCGGCGTCGGCGCCTACGCCGCGGCACTCGTCTCCGGCAGCCCCCTCTCCCCCGTCGGCGTCCAGTTCCCCTTCTGGGCCGCCGTCCTCACCGGAGCCGCGGTCTCCCTCGTCTTCGGCGTCGTCATCGGCGCCCCGACACTCCGCCTCCGCGGCGACTACCTCGCCATCGTCACCCTCGGATTCGGAGAGATCTTCCGCCTCACCGTCAACGCCCTCAACGGCGTCAGCGGCCCCGACCTCACCAACGGCTCCCAGGGCATCCCCAGCATCCCCGACCTCAAGCTCCTCGGCTTCGACTTCGGACTCAGCCACGACGTCGGCGGCTTCACCCTCGGCAGGTCAGCCAACTACTACCTGCTGATGCTCCTCTTCACCGCCGTCGTCGTCCTCGTCTTCCGACGCTCCGGAGAATCCCGCATCGGCCGCGCCTGGGTCGCCATCCGCGAGGACGAAACCGCAGCCACCGCCATGGGCATCAACGCCTTCCGGCTCAAACTGCTCGCCTTCGCCCTCGGCGCCACCCTCGCCGGCCTCGCCGGAACCGTGCAGGCGCACGTCTCCTACACGGTCACCCCCGAGCAGTACCAGTTCGCCGGTTCCGTACCCCCGAACTCCGTGTTCCTCCTCGCCGCCGTCGTGCTCGGCGGCATGGGAACCCTCAGCGGCCCCCTCGTCGGCGCCGCACTGCTCTACCTCATCCCGGCCAAACTGCAGTTCATGCAGGACTACCAGCTCTTCCTCTTCGGAATCGCACTCATCCTCCTGATGCGCTTCCGCCCCGAAGGGCTCGTCGCCGACCGCCGCAAGCAGCTCGAATTCCACGAGACCGGCCAACTCGACGTACCACCGGACACACCACTCACCGACACAGCCGCCGGCACCACGAAGGCGGGGGCGTGACCACCATGACCAAGACAGACGCACCCACCGGCACCACCGTCCTCGACGCCAGCGGCGTCACCATGCGCTTCGGCGGCCTCACCGCCGTACGCGGCGTCGACCTCACCGTCAACGCGGGCGAGATCGTCGGCCTCATCGGCCCCAACGGCGCAGGCAAGACCACCTTCTTCAACTGCCTCACCGGCCTCTACGTCCCCACCGAGGGCAAGGTCAGCTACAAGGGCACCGTCCTGCCGCCCAAGCCCCACCTCGTCACCCAGGCAGGCATCGCCCGCACCTTCCAGAACATCCGCCTCTTCGCCAACATGACCGTCCTGGAGAACGTCCTCGTCGGACGCCACACCAGGACCAAGGAAGGCCTCTGGTCCGCCCTCCTGCGCCTCCCCGGCTACAAGAAGGCGGAGAACGCCAGCCGCGAACGCTGCATGGAACTCCTCGAGTTCATCGGCCTCGCCGACAAGGCCGACCACCTCGCGCGCAACCTCCCCTACGGAGACCAGCGCAAGCTGGAGATCGCCCGCGCCCTCGCCAGCGACCCCGGTCTCCTCCTCCTGGACGAGCCCACCGCCGGCATGAACCCCCAGGAAACCCGCGTCACCGAAGAGCTCATCTTCGCCATCCGGGACCAGGGCATCGCCATCCTCGTCATCGAGCACGACATGCGGTTCATCTTCAACCTCTGCGACCGCGTCGCCGTCCTCGTCCAGGGCGAAAAACTCGTCGAGGGCACCGCCCCCGTCGTCCAGGGCGACGAACGTGTCGTCGCCGCCTACCTCGGCACCCCCTTCGAAGGCGCCCCCGGCGCCGAAGAAGCCGCCGAGGTCGAAGCCGCCGAAGCCACGGCGGCCGGCACGGCCAAGGCCGACACCACCACCCCCACCACCACCGAGGAGGAGGACACCCGATGACCGCACTGCTCGAGGTCGAGGACCTCCGCGTCGCCTACGGCAAGATCGAAGCCGTCAAGGGCATCTCCTTCACCGTCGAGGCCGGCCAGGTCGTCACCCTCATCGGCACCAACGGCGCGGGCAAGACCACCACCCTGCGCACCCTCTCCGGACTCCTCAAGCCGGCCGGCGGCCGCATCCTCTTCGAAGGCAAGCCGCTCACCAACATCCCGGCACACAAGATCGTCTCCCTGGGCATCGCCCACTCCCCCGAGGGACGCCACATCTTCCCCCGGCTGACGATCGCCGAGAACCTCCTCCTCGGCGCCTACCTCCGCAACGACAAGGCAGGCATCGAGAAGGACGTCCAGCGCGCCTACGACCTCTTCCCCATCCTCGGGGAACGACGGAAGCAGGCCGCCGGAACCCTCTCCGGAGGCGAACAGCAGATGCTCGCCATGGGACGCGCGCTCATGTCCCAGCCCAAGCTGCTCATGCTCGACGAGCCCTCCATGGGCCTCTCCCCGATCATGATGCAGAAGATCATGGAGACCATCGTCGAGCTCAAGGCGTCGGGCACCACGATCCTGCTCGTCGAGCAGAACGCCCAGGCAGCCCTCTCCCTCGCGGACCAGGGCCACGTCATGGAGGTCGGCAAGGTCGTCCTCTCCGGCACCGGCGCCGACCTCCTCCACGACGAGTCGGTCCGCAAGGCCTACCTCGGCGAGGACTGAGCAGCACCCACGCACACGAGAAGGGCCCGCCCCCGGGTGTCCGGGGGCGGGCCCTTCTCCGTACGCGCGTACGGGACTACTCGGCAGCCTTCTTCTTCTCCTCGGCATCCTCGATCAGCGCCTCGGCGAGCTGCTGCATCGACATACGCCGGTCCATCGACGTCTTCTGGATCCAGCGGAACGCCGCCGGCTCGGAGAGCCCGTAATCCGTCTGCAGGATGCTCTTCGCCCGGTCCACCAGCTTCCGGGTCTCCAGCCGCTGCGAGAGGTCCGCGATCTCGCTCTCCAGCGCCTTCAGCTCCGCGAACCGGGACACGGCCATCTCGATGGCCGGAACCACGTCGCTCTTGCTGAACGGCTTCACGAGGTACGCCATCGCCCCGGCGTCCCGGGCCCGCTCGACGAGGTCGCGCTGCGAGAAGGCGGTGAGCATCAGCACGGGGGCGATGGACTCCTCCGTGATCTTCTCGGCGGCGGAGATCCCGTCGAGGACCGGCATCTTCACATCGAGGATCACGAGGTCCGGACGGTGCTCCCGCGCCAGCTCGACGGCCTGCTGCCCGTCCCCGGCCTCGCCGACGACCGAGTAGCCCTCTTCCTCCAGCATCTCTTTGAGGTCGAGACGGATGAGCGCCTCGTCCTCGGCGATGACGACGCGGGTCGTCAGCGGCGGGACGTGCGACTTGTCGTCGTCGACGGCGTCTACGGGCTGGGGCGACTCGGGGGTGGTCACGGGGCTCCTTGGTCAAGACAGGGGTGCTGCTCCCAAGAGCCTACCTAGCTACGATAAGCTGGATCATCAGCGGGTCGAAGTAAACCTTCGATTTATCGCGCCCCGGTAGTCCAATTGGTTAGAGACAATGGATTCAAAACCCATACAGTGTCGGTTCGAGTCCGACTCGGGGTACTTTCCTTAGATTCCAAGGTTGATCGCGCGTCTTCGACGGCGCGCCCGCCATCTCCGTAGCCCGACGGGCGTCCGTCGCCCTCATGGACGCTCACGTCGGGCCGAAGTACTGACGACCGTCACTCCGGGCTGTCGTCCTCGCCGATGTGGTGCACCCGTACCAGGTTCGTCGAGCCGGCGACCCCCGGCGGGGACCCAGCCGTGATGACCACGATGTCGCCCTTCTGGCAGCGACCGATCCGCAGCAGTTCCTCGTCCACCTGCGCCACCATCGCGTCCGTCGACTCCACGTGCGGCCCCAGGAACGTCTCGACGCCCCACGTCAGGTTCAGCTGGGCGCGGGTGGCCGTGTCCGGGGTGAAGGCGAGGAGCGGGATCGGGGAGCGGTAGCGGGAGAGGCGCTTGACGGTGTCGCCGCTCTGGGTGAAGGCCACCAGGAACTTGGCGCCGAGGAAGTCGCCCATCTCGGCTGCCGCGCGGGCGACCGCGCCGCCCTGGGTGCGGGGCTTGTTGCGGTCGGTGAGGGGCGGGAGGCCCTTGGCGAGGATGTCCTCCTCGGCCGCTTCGACGATGCGGGCCATGGTGCGGACGGTCTCGACGGGGTACTTGCCGACGCTGGTCTCGCCGGACAGCATCACGGCGTCGGTGCCGTCGATGACGGCGTTGGCGACGTCGGAGGCTTCGGCACGTGTGGGGCGGGAGTTGTCGATCATCGAGTCGAGCATCTGGGTGGCGACGATGACCGGCTTGGCGTTGCGCTTGGCGAGCTTGATGGCGCGCTTCTGGACGATCGGGACCTGTTCCAGGGGCATTTCGACGCCGAGGTCGCCGCGGGCGACCATGATGCCGTCGAAGGCGGCGACGATGTCGTCGATGTTGTCGACGGCCTGGGGTTTCTCGACCTTGGCGATGACGGGGAGGCGGCGGTCCTCCTCGTCCATGATGCGGTGGACGTCGTCGATGTCGCGTCCGCTGCGGACGAAGGAGAGGGCGATGACGTCGGCGCCGGTGCGGAGGGCCCAGCGGAGGTCGTCGATGTCCTTCTCGGAGAGGGCGGGGACGGAGACGGCGACGCCGGGGAGGTTGAGTCCCTTGTGGTCGGAGACCATGCCGCCTTCGATGACGGTGGTGTGGACGCGGGGTCCGTCCACCTCGGTGACTTCGAGGGTGACGCGGCCGTCGTCGATGAGGATGCGTTCGCCGGCGGTGACGTCGGAGGCGAGGCCGTCGTAGGTGGTTCCGCAGGTGGTGCGGTCGCCTTCCATGGGTTCGACGGTGATGGTGAAGTCGTCGCCGCGTTCAAGGAGTACGGGGCCTTCGGCGAAGCGGCCGAGGCGGATCTTCGGGCCTTGAAGGTCGGCGAGGATTCCTACGCTGCGGCCGGTTTCCTCGGATGCTTTGCGTACGTGGCGGTAGCGCTGTTCGTGTTCGGTGTAGCTGCCGTGGCTGAGGTTGAGGCGGGCGATGTCCATTCCCGCTTCGACGAGTGCCTTGATCTGCTCGTATGTGTCGGTTGCGGGTCCCAGGGTACAAACGATTTTTGCTCGGCGCATGGTTCGAGCCTAGACCTTACCTGCGGGTAGGTAATTGTCTCTGCATGACTGTCCAACAGCCTTTCGGTGAAAGGTTATTGACAAGTGTTGAATTGTGCGGCGGGGCGCTCCGATGAGCGTTCGCGCGGGCGCCCTGGCAGCTCGGCCGGCGGTCGGCCGGTGGGTCGGCGGGGTGGCGGCGGAGCTGCTGGTCACCAGATCGAAACCTGTTGGGGGTGTTGCGGGTGGGGGTGGCTGGGCCAGAATCTACGCGCGTTGTTCGCAGACACGAGGAGTCAAGGATGCCGTTGAACCGTAGGACGTTTCTGGGCCGTTCGGCTGTCGCCGGTGCGGGTGTGGCGCTGGGCGGAGGGGTCGTCGGCGCGGGGCAAGCGGCGGCCTCGGAGGCGAAGGGGCACGGTCACGGGCGTCCGCAGAAGCGGTACTCGTTCACGGTGATGGGGACGACGGACCTGCACGGCAATGTCTTCAACTGGGACTACTTCACGGACAAGGAGTTCGACGACTCGGCGCACAACGACGTCGGGCTGGCGAAGATCTCGACGCTGGTGGACCAGATCCGTGAGGACCGGGGCCGTCGGAACACGTTGCTGATCGACGCGGGTGACACGATCCAGGGCACGCAGTTGTCGTACTACTACGCGAAGATCGATCCGATCACGGCGAAGCGTGGTCCGGTGCATCCGATGGCGCAGGCGATGAACAAGATCGGCTATGACGCGGCGGCGCTCGGGAATCATGAGTTCAACTACGGCATTCCGGTGTTGCGGAAGTTCGAGGAGCAGTGTGATTTCCCGCTGCTGGGTGCGAATGCGCTGGATGCGAAGACGCTGCGGCCGGCGTTCGCCCCGTATGTGATCAAGCGGGTGCGTACGCCGCACGGTCGTGATGTGCGGGTGGCGGTGCTGGGGCTGACGAATCCCGGTATCGCGATCTGGGACAAGGCGAATGTGGGCGGGAAGATGGTGTTCCCGGGTCTTGAGGAGCAGGCGGCGAAGTGGGTGCCGAAGCTTCGTTCGATGGGTGCGGATGTGGTGATCGTTTCGGCGCATTCGGGTTCGTCGGGTACGTCGTCGTACGGGGACCAGTTGCCGTACATCGAGAACGCGGCGGGTCTGGTGGCGGAGCAGGTGCCGGGGATCGATGCGATTCTGGTGGGTCACGCGCACTCGGAGATTCCTGAGTATTTCGTGACGAACAAGAAGACGGGGAAGAAGGTCGTTCTCTCGGAGCCGTTGAAGTGGGGGCAGCGGTTGACGCTGTTCGATTTCGATCTGGTGTGGGAGAAGGGCCGTTGGGTGGTCGAGAAGGTCGGTGCTTCGGTGCTGAACTCGAACACGGTGGCGGAGGACCCGCGGATCACGTCGTTGCTCGGGGATGAGCACACGAAGGTGGTGGCGTACGTGAATCAGGTGATCGGTACGTCGGTGGTGGCGATGTCGACGGCGGAGGCGCCGTGGAAGGACGAGCCGGTCATCGATCTGATCAACCTGGTGCAGGCGGAGACCGTGAAGGAGGCGCTGGCGGGTGGTGAGTACGCGGAGCTGCCGGTGCTGTCGCAGGCGGCGTGCTTCTCGCGTACGGCGTCGATCCCTGCGGGTGAGGTGACGATCAAGGATGCTGCGGGACTGTATCCGTTCGAGAACACGCTGGAGGCGCGGCTGCTGACGGGGGCGCAGCTGAAGGACTATCTGGAGTATTCGGCGCGGTACTACGTGCAGACGGCGGCGGGGGCTCCGGTGGACACGTCGAAGTTGACGAATGCGGAGGATATTCCGGATTACAACTATGACGTGGTGTCGGGCGTGACGTATGACATCGATATTGCGAAGCCTGTGGGTTCGCGGATCGTGGGGTTGTCGTTCGAGGGGGCGCCGGTGGATCCGGCGGCGCAGTTCGTGTTCGCGGTGAACAATTACCGGGCGAGTGGTGGGGGTAACTTCCCGCATGTGCCGGGTGCGAAGCAGTTGTGGGCGAATTCGGACGAGATCCGGAACACGATCATCGGGTGGGTGCAGGCGAAGGGGTCGGTGGATCCGGCGGAGTTCGCGTCGGTGGACTGGCGTCTGACGCGGGATGGTGTGCCGGTGTTCTGACCGGGGTTTCACGCTGGTGGTGTGTGGTGGCCGTCCTCCCTGTGTCTTGGGGAGGGCGGCCTGTGTGCGTGCGGTGGTGGTCAGAAGCCGTCTTCGTCGAGTTCGGTGATGCCGGCGATGAAGTACTCCCACTGGGCTCCGCTGGGGCGTTGGGAGTTGAGTGTGCCGGGTGCGAGTGCGTCCATCTCCGTGAGGAAGTCGTTCTTCGGGTCTTCGTCCGGGCGTGGGTGCCAGCAGGCGTCCATGTAGCGGCGTACGCCTTCGAGGAGGCGGGTGAAGTGGTCGAGGTCCGGGGAGAGCCGGATGCGCTCGGCGGCGTGGACGAGATGGACGCTGCCGTCGCGGCGGTGCAGGTGGAGGGTGCCGTGCGGGGTGGTGCCGAGGGGCAGCAGGTCGGCCGGGTCGGTGCCGTCCGGCAGTGCTGCTGCCGGTGTGGCTGCCGCGTCCTGAGGTGTCATGTCTTTGGCGGGGCAGGGGGTGAAGGTCGTCCAGCCGCAGGCCCACCGGGCTGGTAGTCCGATGTCCCGGAGGTGCCGTCGGGCGGCGGGGTGTTCGAGGGTGGTGGGCAGTTCGGGTTCGGGGATGCGGATGACGTCGACGGGGGCGAAGGCGTCGTCGATGCGCTGGGCGGTGAGCGGGCCGGTGGGTGCGGGGTGGGTCGGTATCCGGCCCGGTGTGCCGTGCTCCGCGGAGTCGTGGTCGAGGAAGTCGCGTGGCCAGTCGCGGAGTACGTCCGGGTCGGTTTCCAGGAGGGCGAGGCCGCAGGTGTCTGCGATGAGGTGGCGCGTTCGGCCGTCGGGGGCCGTGAGTGGGGTGGCGTGGGTCCAGCTCTCGGGTGCGTAGAGCTCCAGGTCGTCCAGGCGGGGTGTCCCGTCGGGTGGGGTGGGGAGGGGCCGGCAGTCCTCGTGTGGTGGGGCCGGTGTCCGTTCCCCGGTTTCGAGGTCGAGCCAGGTGTTCTCCCAGGCTGCTTTGACTCTCAGGAGCTGTCGGCCGTTGTGGGGTTGCAGTCCCGGGGGCTTGAGGTGGGTGAGGTTGGGGTGGGCGATGTAGTGGCCCACCGGGCGCCACCAGGCCCATACCGTCCGCCAGGGCATGCCGGGTTCGGCGGCGGCGAGCTGCCGGGCGTAGGTCTCGTGTCCGAGCATGGTGGCGGCGAAGTGGAGCCAGGCCGCGAATTCGGCGCGGCTCACCTCCGTACCGCCGAATATCGCTTCGGCCTGCTGGAACACGTCGCGGCCCGGGTGGGGTCCGGGGGCCGTGTTCTCGATGTGTGCGCGGATCGCTGTGCGGTCGGTGTCCAGGAGGCGTGCCGGGTCGTCCAGCACGTTGTCCGGCAGTTCGCTCGTCCCGTTGCTCATGGGTCCATCGTGGCAGCGGGGTGGGCGGGTTCGGCTGCGGGCGGTCAGGTCAGCGGGTCCGTCCGAGGGGGGTGCGGGGGTGGCCTTGGCCGGGGACGGCGGGGGTGGGGTGGGGGGTGAGGCCGAAGGTGGTGAAGGCGGTGCGTTGTGGGAGGGGG